>NZ_JAOWGU010000045.1:0-379141 GCF_030332975.1 Citrobacter sp. Cpo032 | reverse complement strand
CCATGCCGAACTCAGAAGTGAAACGCCGTAGCGCCGATGGTAGTGTGGGGTCTCCCCATGCGAGAGTAGGGAACTGCCAGACATCAAATAAAAGCGAAAGGCTCAGTCGAAAGACTGGGCCTTTTGCTTTATCTGCTGTTTGTCGGCGAGCGCTCTCCTGAGGAGGACAAATCCGCCGGGAGCGGATTTGAACGTTGCGCAGCAACGGCCCGGAGGGTGGCGGGCAGGACGCCCGCCATAAACTGCCAGACATCAAATAAGTGAAAAGGCCATCCTTTCGGATGGCCTTTTTGCATTTATACGCGGAAATCCACCGGAACTGTATCCGGCATATATATATTTAATGAATAACCTGCGATAAAAACGCGCGAGTGCGTTCCGATTTGGGGTGAGCAAAAAACTCATCCGGTGGTGCCTGTTCCACAATCTCGCCAAGATCCATAAAGATCACCCGGTCAGCTACTGTGCGGGCAAAGCCCATTTCATGGGTTACACATAGCATGGTCATGCCCGATTGCGCCAGACCTATCATGGTATCCAGCACTTCTTTTACCATTTCAGGATCCAACGCTGATGTGGGTTCATCAAATAACATGATTTTGGGTTTCATACACAGCGAGCGTGCAATGGCCACGCGCTGTTGTTGTCCACCAGAGATTTGCCCGGGATATTTATGTGCATGTTCGGCAATGCGGACCCGCTCAAGGTAGTGCATTGCCAGTACTTCAGCCTCTTTTTTCGGCATCTTTTGCACCCAGATAGGCGCCAGCGTGCAGTTTTGCAAGACAGTTAAATGAGGAAAGAGATTAAAGTGCTGAAAGACCATGCCAACTTCTTGTCGGACGCGCTCAATATTGCGGATGTCTTCATTGAGCTCAATCCCATCCACTACTATGCGTCCTTGCTGATGTTCTTCCAGATGGTTAATACAGCGGATAGTTGTCGATTTACCCGAACCGGAAGGCCCGCATAATACGATGCGCTCTCCCTGTTTTACCTTCAGGTTGATGTTTTTCAGGACATGAAACTGTCCGTACCATTTGTTGACGTTTTCCAGCGTAATCATCACGTCGGTAGACGGCATTAATAATTGGCTCATAAATTCCTCAGTGCGGTGTACGCCCGGTGTTAAAACGTTTTTCCAGATGCTGGCTGTAACGCGACATACTGAAACAGAAGATCCAGTAAATCAGTGCAGCGAAAACATATCCTTCTGTCGACATACCCAGCCACGCAGGGTCCACAGTTGCCTGCTGCACGCTACTGAAGAGATCAAACAGACCGATGATGATGACCAGGCTGGTATCCTTGAACAGGGCGATAATCGTGTTAACCAGACCCGGGATAACCAGCTTGAGGGCTTGCGGAAGAATGACCAGCCCCTGAGTTTTCCAGTACCCTAGCGCCAGTGATTCCGCGGCCTCATACTGACCTTTCGGTAGGGCCTGTAACCCTCCGCGAACCACTTCTGCGACATAGGCCGACTGGAAAAGAATAACGCCGACCAGCGCCCGGATAAGCTTGTCGATACTGGTTCCTTCGGACATAAACAGAGGAAGCATGACCGAGGACATAAACAGAACGGTAATCAACGGTACACCGCGCCAGAACTCAATGAAAATGACGGATAAAATCCGCACGACTGGCATATGGGAACGACGTCCCAACGCCAGTAAAATACCCCATGGAAGCGCGCCTGCAATCCCCACGGATGCAATAATAAGCGTCAGTGTTAATCCACCCCACTGCCGGGTTTCTACGCGTTCAAGCCCGAAAAAACCACCGTACATCAGCCACCAGACGACAATCGGATATATGACTGCCCAGATGGCGATATAACGGCCTCGGTGGGGAATGGTTTTCCAGAACATCGGAACAATAGAAACCAGACCAATTATCAGGGCCAGATTTACACGCCAACGCTGATCGTGTGGATAAAGCCCATACATGAATTGCCCGAAGCGTTCATGGATGAACACCCAGCAGGCCCCGGCTTTGGTACAGTCTGCCCGGGTAGAACCGACCCAGTTGGCCTGAAAGAATACCCAGTTCAACAGTGGCGGGAGAAATGACCAAATCAGCCATACGCATAGCAGGGTGAGCAGGCTATTTGACCAACTGGAGAACAGGTTTTTATGCACCCAGAGTAGACAGCGGCTTGCCGGATTGCTGTGCTGGCGCGAGGGGTGAGACAGCAGTGCTTTTGTCATCATGGCTCCTTAGCGCTCAATCAGTGCAATACGGCGGTTATAAATATTCATCAGCAAAGAAATACTCAGACTGATGATCAGGTATACCGACATGGTGATGGCGATCGTTTCAATGGCTTGCCCTGTTTGATTGAGTACCGTGCCGGCAAACAGTGAAACCATGTCCGGGTAGCCAATGGCGGCTGCAAGAGAAGAGTTCTTGACGATATTCAGGTACTGGCTGGTCAGTGGGGGAATGATGACGCGTAGCGCCTGTGGGATGATTACCTGGCGTAGCGTCACCGGATTTGGCAGACCCAGCGAGCGTGCGGCTTCATGTTGGCCGTAAGGAACGGCCTGAATGCCCGCCCGAATAATTTCTGCAATAAATGCCGAGGTATATACCGAAAGCGCCAGAGTTAGTGCCGCCAGTTCAGGAATAAGCACCATACCGCCACGGAAGTTAAAACCACGGAGCTCGGGAATATCCCAGTGAAGCGCAGCGCCAAACATCCACTGTGAAATCACCGGTAAAAGTACGATCAACGCCAGAGCTGTGGGCCAGGTCCGACGTTGCTGACCGGTTTTGGTCTGATGCATTCTGTTGAAGCGAAATAATCCGATGGTGACGACGATAGCGATAACGACAGCGGTGCAAAAGGCAAAAAAACCTTCTCCCATTTGCGGGGACGGAATATAGAGCCCCCGGTTACTCAGGAACATCAAATCCAGCGCGTTAACGGCCTGGCGTGGGCCGGGCAGATTACGTAATACGGCGAAATACCAGAAGAAGATCTGCAGCAGCGGCGGTATATTGCGGAACGTTTCGATGTAGATCGTCGAGAGCTTTCGCAATAACCAGTTATCTGACAGGCGTGCCAGCCCGAGAAAGAAACCGAGAATTGATGCGAAAACAATGCACAGTGCTGAAACTAACAGCGTATTGAGCAGGCCGACCACAAAGACACGACCATACGTATCGCCTTGCTCGTAATCGATCAGATGCTGGACGATGCCAAATCCGGCGCTGCGATCGAGAAAAGAAAACCCCGAGGTAATACCGCTATTGTTCAGGTTATTTATCGTGTTATGAATGAGATAGACCGCAATGCTGATAACCGCAATGACGGCGAGTATTTGAAATAACCAGGCGCGGACCGCAGGGTTAGAAAAGGATAACGATCCTTTTACGGTTGAGCGGCGATGGAACATAAGAAAACCTCAGTAACTATGACTCTGGGCTGAGCGCCGCAGTTGCGGCGCCCGTTACATCACTACGCATTAGCGCACCGGTGGCGCATACTGAATGCCACCGTTATTCCAGAGGTTGTTCTGTCCACGTTTGATCTTCAGCGGACTTTCCGATCCAACGTTACGTTCAAAGATCTCCGAATAGTTACCAACCTGCTTGATAATGTTGTAGGCCCATTTGTTATCAAGCTTCAGATCCTTGCCATAATCCCCTTCTTTACCTAACAGGTGTGCCATATCCGGTGTTGCTGGATTAGCCGCTTTGTCATCGACGTTTTTCGAGTTAACACCCATTTCTTCCGCATTTAGCATGGCGAACAGCGTCCAGCGAACAATGGAGAACCACTCATCGTCCCCACGACGTACGACAGGTCCCAGAGGTTCTTTAGAAATAACTTCTGGCAGGACGATCCATTCCGCAGGATTGCTCAGCTTGATGCGTAGGGCATACAGCTGAGACTGGTCGGAAGCCAGCGTATCGCAACGTCCAGATTCCAGAGCTTTGGCTGATTCATCCGAACGGTCAAAGGTGACGGGGGTGTACTTCATCTTGTTGGCTTTAAAGTAGTCGGCCACGTTTAGTTCGGTATCGGTTCCCGCCTGAATACAGACCGTTGCACCATCCAGCTCTTTAGCGCTCTTCAGGCCTGCTTTATTGTGGGTAAGAAAACCAATGCCGTCGTAATACGTTACACCAGTGAAGGACATGCCCATACCGGCATCACGAGAAGAGGTCCACGTGGTATTACGAGAGAGCATGTCGACTTCACCAGACTGTAATGCGGTAAAGCGTTCCTTGGCGGTGAGCGGGGTATATTTTACTTTGCTATCATCGCCAAATACGGCGGAGGCAACGCCACGACATACATCAACATCAATACCCGAGAACTTGCCGCTTGCATCGGCGTAAGAAAAGCCAGGCAAGCCGTCGCTGATCCCACATTGCACAAACCCTTTTTTCTTTACGGCATCAAGTGTTGCGCCGGCATGTGCCTGATTTGCAACAGCAAGCAGCACACCGGCCGCAGCCAGGCTGGCGATTATCATCTTTTTCATAGAGCATCCTGTGTGGAGGAATTATTGTTATGGAAACGTTCTGAAAACGTCTTTTACCTGTCTGTGGCTTTGGCCATACTCTTTTAAGCAAAGGTAGTGCCAGTTTTTTGCGCCTGATTATTCGACGCAATATGCAGAGTGTAGACAGGAAAAAATAAATGCAGCGCCCTGAAGTGGTGCAAAATTGAAACGTAAGCCACATTTCGGCGCAAAAAATTTAAAAATCAGACAGGACGCGTGATAACGATTTCTGGCGTTAATATTAATGGCGTGAGAATAATGAAAAGAAAATGTGGTGTTACGAAAAACAGAAAAAATGCTAATTTCAAATCGCGGATGTGTGAGTGAAATCTATAATAATTTTATTACATGTCAGGTTCTATTAAGCAACGTTTTGTCTTATATGCAGATTTTATGCTTATTGCTAAAAGCGCGGTAATAACCGCGCTTTTAAGATGATTTATTTGGTCAGGGCGACAATCCCAAGCGTCAGTCCGGCAACGGCTGCAGCACCACCGGCGATGGCCCCGGCTGTTTCCCAGTTATCCTGGGTGGTGCCTTTCATACAGGTATTGGTATGAACCAGGCGTCCCTGATCGTCGTATACAGGTACGCAAGGAGAATCGTGTGCACAGCCAGCCAGGAATGCGGTAAGCAGTGCAACGGATATTAATCTTTTCATGGTGTTACCTCAAAAATAAGCGTTTCGCTAATAGAGCAAAGACAAACGCTAAGCCATCTGCGAACTCGGCGATTATTTTACCACTTCTTAAAAAAGGACTGACATGAGGAATAATCTCAATTCATGTGGATTGTAAAAATAATGGATAAAAAGAAAGGTCGCGGGCGCGTTTAAAGGAATGCTTTAAATGAAATAAATGGCTATCTTATTAATAAATAAAGAGGCGTAACATGGGTGAAAAAGGCGTCCGTAGACGCCTTTATTTTACAAATTAATCGTTGTGCCGACTAAAACGCCGTCTTACGACAACAAAGAAGACGGGGACGAAGAAGATAGCCAACAATGTTGCGGTCAGCATTCCTCCCATAACACCTGTACCGACCGCATTCTGCGCACCACTACCTGCACCGTGACTGATAACCAGAGGCATAACCCCCAGAATAAAGGCCAGGGATGTCATCAGGATAGGACGAAGACGCATGCGCGATGCCTCCAGCGTCGCTTCAATCAACCCCTTGCCTTCTTTATCCATCAGGTCTTTGGCAAACTCGACGATCAGGATGGCGTTCTTAGCCGAGAGGCCGATTGTGGTTAGTAAGCCAACCTGGAAATACACATCGTTATTCATCCCACGCAGTGATGCTGCTAACAATGCGCCCACAACACCGAGCGGTACAACCAGCATCACCGAGAAAGGAATAGACCAGCTTTCATACAATGCGGCAAGGCAAAGGAAGACAACGATTAGCGAGATGGCATACAGCGCAGGAGCCTGGTTACCCGACAGTCGTTCCTGATAGGACATCCCCGTCCAGTCATGACCAATACCGTTTGGCAGTTTTTCCGCCAGGCTTTCCATTAGCGCCATTGCTTCACCGGTACTTCTGCCAGGCGCTGCTTCTCCCAGCAGCTCCATAGAAGGCATACCGTTATAGCGCTCCAGACGCGGTGAGCCGTAGATCCAGTCTGCGGAACTGAACGTGGAGAACGGAACCATTTCGCCATTGGCGCTACGAACATACAGATTATTGATGTCTTCCGGCAACATACGGAATTTGGCATCGGCCTGTACGTACACTTTTTTCACGCGGCCACGGTCAATGAAGTCATTGACGTAATAGCCGCCTAGCGCAGCTGAGATAGTTTCGTTGATATCAGACAGTGAGACACCAAGCGCTTGCGCTTTCTCCTGATCGACATCCAGCTTGAACTGGGCGGTATCCTCGAGCCCGTTTGGACGCACACGAACCAGCAGGTCAGGGTGTTTGGCAACCATGCCCAGCAGTTGGTTACGCGCTTGCGTTAACGCAGCATGCCCCAACCCGCCCTGGTCAATCAGCTCGAAGTCGAAGCCGGTTGCGGTACCCAGTTCAACGATGGCTGGCATGTTGAAAGGGAACACCAGACCATCACGAATCTGACTAAACGCTCGGGTAGCGCGGGCGATAATTGATTCAACGTTATTTTCGTTACCGCTACGTTCTTCCCAGGGCTTGAGGCTGACGAACGCCATCCCTGAGTTTTGCCCCTGGCCGCTGAAGCTAAAGCCGTTAACCGTAAAGACGCTTTCGACGTTGGCTTTCTCGTTATTCAGGTAGTAGTGGGTGACCTGATCCAGCACTTTCTGGGTTCGCTCTTGCGTGGCGCCTGCAGGAAGTTGAATCATCGTCAGGAAGACGCCCTGATCTTCCTCTGGCAGGAAGGAGGTTGGCAGGCGCATAAACAGCACAGCCATCCCGATGACGATTATCAGGTAGACGACCAGGTAACGCCCAGTTTTACGCACAATACCGCTGACGCTATTGGTGTAGTGATTGACGCTGTGATCGAATTTGGCATTGAACCAGCCAAAGAAACCGCTTCTTTTCTCGTGATGTTCAGCTGATACGGGCTTCAGCAACGTTGCACAAAGTGCGGGAGTCAGGATCAGCGCGACCAGTACTGAAAGCGCCATGGCGGAAACGATGGTGATGGAAAACTGCCGATAGATAGCCCCGGTTGAACCGCCAAAGAAGGCCATCGGGATAAATACCGCAGACAGCACCATGGCAATACCAACCAGTGCTCCCTGTATTTGTGACATGGATTTTTCCGTCGCCTCTTTGGGCGGCAGATGATCCTCCATCATCACGCGTTCTACGTTTTCCACCACCACTATCGCATCATCGACCAATAGACCGATGGCGAGTACCATGCCGAACATCGTCAGGGTGTTTATTGAGTAGCCAAACGCAGCAAGCACGGCAAATGTGCCCAACAATACGACAGGTACGGCGATGGTTGGAATGAGCGTTGCCCGGATGTTTTGCAGGAACAAATACATGACCAGGAACACCAGCACGATCGCTTCAAACAACGTTTTTACCACTTCATGAATGGAGATGGTCACAAACGGCGTCGTGTCGTACGGGTAGACCACCTTCATTCCCTGTGGGAAGAATGGCTGCAGTTCAACCAGCTTGGCTTTAATCGCGTTAGCAGTATCCAGCGCGTTTGCCCCGGTTGCCAGCTTGATCCCAAGGCCGGATGCAGGCTTACCGTTAATACGCGCCACGACGTTGTAGTTTTCCCCGCCTAACTCGATACGCGCGACGTCTTTCAGGTGAACAACCGAGCCATCGCTGTTCACGCGTAACGTCACTTTGCCGAACTCTTCAGGGTCTTTCAGTCGCGTTTGCGCAATGATAGAGGCGTTCAGCTGCTGGTTAGGTAATGCAGGCGTCCCCCCTAACTGACCTGCGGCAATCTGATCGTTCTGTACCTTCAACTGATTGATCACATCAACCGGCGTGAGCTGATATTTGTTCAATAAGTTTGCATCCAGCCAGATGCGCATGGCGTACTGTGCACCAAACAGCTGCACGTCACCCACGCCATTCAGACGGCTGATTGAGTCTTTAACGTTCGAGGCGACGTAATCGGAAATGTCATCCTGTGTGGTTTGTGGGTTGTCAGAGACAAAACCCGCGACCATCAAAAAGCTGCTGCTGGATTTCTCGACGCTGATCCCTTGCTGCTGAACTTCTTGCGGCAGTAGCGGAGTGGCGAGCTGCAGTTTATTTTGCACCTGCACTTGCGCGATATCGGGATCGGTACCGGACTGGAAAGTCAGTGTAATAGTCACACTCCCGGCCGAGTCGCTGGTGGAGGACATATACATCAGGTTATCGATACCATTCATATTCTGTTCGATAACCTGTGTGACTGTATCCTGAACCGTCTGTGCATCTGCACCAGGGTAGGTGGCAGAAATGGCGACCGCAGGAGGCGCAATGGTCGGGTACTGTGCCACGGGCAGTTGCATGATTGCCAGAGCACCCGCCATCATCAGAATGATAGCCAATACCCAGGCAAAGATAGGACGCCTGATAAAAAAGTTAGCCATGTCCGGTTACCTTATTGGGCTTTCGTGGCAGGGGTTTCGGTATCGGCGGTTGCTTTAACCTGAACGCCTGGACGTGCTTTCTGTAAGCCGCTCACGATAACTTTGTCACCCGGTTGCAGGCCTTCGCTGATGAGCCACTTGTCACCAATAGCTTGTGCGGCAACGACTGCGCGAGACTCAACCTGACTCTTGTCGTTAACGACCATTACGGTGGCATCACCGCGAGGAGTACGCGTTACCCCCTGCTGCGGAACGAGAATGGCATTCGGCTGGACGCCTTCATCAATGCGTGCGCGCACAAACATGCCCGGCAACAGCGTGTGCTGTGGGTTAGGGAATACGGCTCTGAGGGTGATTGAGCCGGTGCTTTCATCAACCGTCACATCAGAAAACTGCAAAGAGCCTTTTAGCGGGTATGACTGACCATTTTCCATCACCAGTTCGACAGTACTGCTGGCGCTGTCTTTATGCAGACTCCCTTGTTCAACGGACTGTTTGAGGCGCATAAAGTCGTTACTGGACTGTGTCACGTCGACGTAAATGGGATCGAGCTGTTGAACGGTAGCAAGCTCTGTAGCCTGGCCATTCGTGACTAATGCACCTTCGGTGACGTTGGATTTACCGATGCGTCCGCTAATTGGCGATGTTACTTTGGTGTAGGCCAGATTGATACGCGCGCTTTCGACCGCCGCTTTTGCTGCGATCACGGAGGCATCGGCCTGACGAGCATCAGCAATTGCCTGATCGTACTCTTGCTGGCTGATGTACTTGGTGCCAACCAACGGCACATAGCGTTTCACCGTTAAATGCGCGATTGCAGCCGCCGCTTCACTCTTCGCCAGTTCACCTTTGGCGCTGTCATAGTCAGCCTGATAAGTCGCGGGATCGATCTGATAAAGTGACTGCCCGGCTTCAATATCGCTTCCCTCAGTGAAATTCCGTTTAAGTACAATTCCACTAACCTGAGGACGGACTTCTGCAATACGAAATGCTGTGGTGCGTCCGGGTAATTCGGTCGTCACGGCTAAAGGGGCCTTTTCGACGACATGGACAGTCACCTGCGGCTCTGCGGGATGTGCTTGTGTTTCTCCCTGATCGTTACAACCGGCGAGTAATGCAGCGGAGATGATGATGAATGAGGGCAGGAGTGAAAACCTGGCATTTTTCGTCATTTCTATTCCTTAAAAAACCGAACGCTCGTTATTAACCGAGTAACAATAGGGGTGATAACGCGCACAAGAAAAAATAATAGTTGGCTATCCTACAAATTATTAGCTTGCGATGTAAGCAATACTTATTTATGGGCGGGGTTCACGGCACATAAAAGCAAAAAAAGATTAATCAGCTACCGTTTCATTGTGATATTTATAGCAACACCATGATGCTGATAAATACATTTTGAAATGATCATCTGAATGGTGAATATATTTGTTTTTGTTATTTGTTTTATCTATTCGTGTGTAATGTCCGCAATTAAATACTTTAGACCTCGTCTAAATAAACGCTAAGTGATACATTTGTTCCAGATCGAAAATATTAGATAAGAAAGTTAATCATTCTCTACTCCAATCCAGATAGTCGGAATCATGGCCAGAAAAACGAAAGCGGATGCCCTCAAAACGCGACAGCACCTGATGGAAACGGCGATTGTACAGTTTGCCGCACGTGGCGTAGGTAATACGACGCTAAACGACATAGCGGATGCCGCCAATGTGACACGGGGTGCACTTTATTGGCATTTCGAAAATAAAACTCAATTGTTTAATGAGTTATGGTTACAACAACCTCCTTTACGCGATCTTATTCAGGACAAGCTTATTGGTCGTTGGGGTGATAACCCTTTACAGCGACTGCGTGAAAAATTTGTGGTGGGATTACAATATATTGCGGAGAACCCTCGTCAGCAGGCATTAATGCAGATTTTATATCATAAATGCGAATTCCATAAAGATATGATATCAGAGCAGGCCATTCGCGATAAAATAGGTCTCAGCCACCAAAGTATTCGCGATTCTCTCCAACGATGCATAGATGAAAATTTGATTGCCACCAGCTTGGATTTAGACGTTATCATCATTATTTTGCATGGTAGCTTTAGCGGAATAATAAAAAACTGGTTAATGAATCCAGAGAGTTATGATCTATATGGGCAAGCGCCAGCATTAGTTGATAATGTATTAAAAATGTTAAGCCCGGACGGCTGCGTAATGCAATTAATGCAGAGTGAAAACCAGGTTGGGTAGTCTAGCCGCCAGGGCCTGACGGCTGTCGACGGTGCTAGTCGAGATCGGCGCAGTTGACCAGTTTTAGGGGATTCACTGAGTTCATATTCCGGCACTTGTCGTGCTCTGTTGTCATCAGCTCTATCCATTGGATGAGCAGCGCATCAAAAAGAAAAACGAAGACCGCAAAAACAACCAGCCACCAATACTTGCGAATCATTCCTAAACCCTGTGTATTCATGCCCAAGCGTGCAGGGAATATACACGAAATTTTTAAGCTGAAAAGCAGACTTACAATGCCTTTACTTTGTTGAAAGAGCGCCACTCTTTGCCGTCAATCGACTCTTTTTAGACAGGTTTTTTGTCTTACGTTTTTTCACCTTGGCAAGCTCAATTTCTGAAAAATGAGAACCGATACTCAGTCTTCTGAGCCCCATTTTTACGTATTCAGTATTGATCTCAATCCCGACAAACTTGCGACCCAATTCCACGGCGGTAGCTCCGGTGGTGAAGCTGCCGGCAAACGGATCCAGTACTTTGTCATCTGGGTTTGAGGACGCCAGAATTATACGCTCCAGGAGGGCTTTGGGTTTCTGGGTGGGGTGGTTTTCGTATTCGTCCATCAGATAGCGTACGCGTGGGAACTCCCAGACATTGCCCGGCACTTTTTTCTGATTGTAGGGCTGCGGCGGGTTTTTTCTGTAGTCTATTAGCGCGCGTTTAGCGCCCGTTTTAGCTTCAACCAGAACATCATTACGATTAAACGTGTAGTTTTTCTGATCTTTGACCATCATCAGGATCGGTTCATACATCGAACCAAAGTAATTTTTGGCCTGTACCCCCGAGCTATCATATGACCACACGATACGGCTCTTGATGGTAAAAAGCGGGCGGCATTTGAGGTCGATGTACGGCATGTTCTCCGTACTGTTCATGATGTACATGGTGCCGTGTGGTTTGAGGATGCGATGGCACTCGTCGATGCACTCAAACAACCACGCCAGAAAGGCCTCTTCGTCCCAGGATTCCACCATCCCGTCAAAGTCTTTCCCGATGTTATAAGGAGGGTCAGCAAAAATGAGTTCGACGCTTTCAGACGGCAGTTTTTTTAGTTCAGTTAGCGCGTCACCCAGGATTATCTTTTTAGATTCATCGCCAAAATAGACAGGTTCACATCTCGCGTTCATCGCCAAAGCCTCCCGTGTGACGTCAATAAAAAAGGCGCTTCCCCATGCCGAGTAGCGCCTTTTAAAACAAACATTTAACTGATTAGTATCAGTTCATGCCGTATTTTTTCAGTTTTTTACGCAGCGTACCACGGTTGATGCCCATCATCAGGGCAGCACGGGTCTGGTTACCGCGGGTGTATTGCATCACCATGTCCAACAGGGGCTGTTCTACTTCAGCCAGTACCAGCTCATAGAGATCATTCACATCCTGACCATTCAATTGAGCAAAATAGTTCTTCAGTGCCTGTTTAACCGAGTCACGCAGGGGCTTTTGAGTTACCTGGTCCTGAGAGTTAACGGTAGAAACGGTCAGTACGTCAGAATTTACGCGTTGTTCGAACATAGTTCTGTCAGCTCTTTATTTCTGTTTACGCAAAATTTTCGAAGTATGCCTCCAACGCCGCCAGCTGTTCGCTGGAATCTTCAATGGCGTTGAATGTGCGCCGAAACTGGTCATCCGGAGCGTGTTCCTGGAGATACCAGGATACGTGTTTACGCGCAATTCGGTACCCTTTTGCCTGACCATAAAAGTCGTGCAGTTCCCGAATATGCGCACAAAGCAAGCGCTTCACCTCTGCCAGAGGCAGCGGGGGCAGCAGCTCCCCAGTGTCCAGATAATGCTGGATTTCCCGAAAGATCCAGGGTCTTCCCTGAGCTGCACGTCCTATCATCAGGGCATCCGCCCCCGTATAGTCGAGTACAGCTCTGGCTTTATGCGGGTCAGTAATGTCGCCATTCGCGATAATCGGAATGGAAACTTTCTGCTTAACTGCCCGAATACTGTCGTACTCAGCATCTCCATTGAACAAACAGGCGCGGGTGCGTCCATGAATGGTCAGAGCCTGAATGCCACAGTCTTCAGCCAGTTGGGCAATCTCTACGCAGTTACGGTGTTCCGGAGCCCAGCCGGTGCGAATCTTGAGTGTGACAGGAACGTCCACTGCATTGACGACCTCGGTTAGTATCGATTTCACTAAATCCGGGTACTGCAAGAGGGCTGAACCTGCGAGCTTGCGATTCACTTTTTTAGCCGGACACCCCATATTGATATCAATAATCTGGGCGCCGCTTTCCACGTTAATACGTGCGGCATCGGCCATCTCAACAGGGTCGCTACCGGCAATTTGCACCGTGCGAATTCCTGGCTCATCAACGTGCACCATCCGTAAACGAGACTTGTCACTTTCCCAAACCTGCGGGTTAGAAGACATCATCTCGGATACTGTCAATCCTGCTCCCATCTCATAGCACAGCGTCCTGAATGGTCTGTCAGTGATGCCAGCCATAGGTGCTGCGATCAGGCGATTTCTGAGCTGGTATTGTCCGATGCGCATGAGTTAAGAAATGACCATACTGTGACTGCAAGGCGGCGTATATTACGCATTTTTCGCACGAGATGAAAGGCCAAACTTTGACCAATCCACTGAGGTGGATCAATGAATTGCCGTAAATGTGAACGCATGAAAATATTTAATCATATAAATCATCGCATTATAAAAATGTGTCGATTTTATATACACATATAATTTTGCGTAACTTCTCATTTTTTCTTCAGCTGCAGACGGTACTGACAAGATATTCTGCTGAATTAATCAGCAAATTACCTCGTCATTGTGTGATCGCTACCTCATTTTAGTACAGGATCTCGGTATCCCCAGAATAGCTGTCCGTAATCTTGCGTTCATTCAACGGCTGCAGCGGGCGATTGTTTGCCGCCCCAACAATGTAGTGGAATTTATCCATCTGTTCGGCAGAAAGAGCAACAGGCGTTTTCAGGATAGTCCAGGTGACGCCTTCGGTGCAGGGAGGTGTTGTTAACGAACCACGGTAGCGCCAGTAGGTTTTATTGTCGGGTAAAAGCTGGTGGATATCGACCGGCGAGAAGACGGCCATGCTGCTGTCCTCCATGGTTGGAAAGGACTCCCACAAATTTTGAATCGCCTGGTTTGGCTCGCCGATGTCAAACATAACCGCCACGATAGCGATGTCTCCGGATTGATTTTTGTGGACCAGCTGCAGCTCCAGCGGATAGGTTTTACCGTTGAGGGTATGTTCGCTCGGGGCATGAAAATCAAATTGTTTTAAATAATAAAGCGTTTCATCAATTTCAATAGAATTAGATGTGTAGCTACTCATCGTTGCCTGCAACGTATGGTTAATGCTCCGAAATCTAGTTGGGCCATCGACGTACTGCATGTTCAGCGCGGGGAGACCGAGTTTACTGGTTGTGGTGGTCTGGATGTCTATGGGGGATTGGTTTATGCCTGTCTGGCACGTTGCATACGCTTTGCTGATTTCTCCCCACCGTGCGGGGCCGTTTTCTTCGGTATATCCCCATGGTACGGCCAGCGTGGTCAGTGGCATCATGCATGCTGCCAGCAAAGTTGTTGTAAAACAGTTGAAACGCATACGTTTACTCAACGAAAATCAATATAAAAAATAACAAAATCAATTGATTATTATATCGCTGAGGAAAGTGTCGGTATGCTGGTCAATTGTCTGAAAATGGCGTGGTCAGATAACCACGCCGGAAGGGATTATTTTTTCTGGCCGGTAATGCGGCACCACTCTTCTTTCTCGATAACCGGATCGAGCGTAAAGAGATCGGCATAGGCTTCACAGACGCTTTCCGCCTGGCTGGCAAGAATACCAGAAAGCCCCAGCAAACCGCCCTCAACGGGCAGTACGCTGATTAACGGAGCCAGTTCACGTAATGGGCCAGCAAGAATGTTGGCGACCACCACGTCGGCTTTCATCGCCTCTGGCTGGTCTTTCGGCAGATAAAGCTCCAGACGCTCAGAAACACCATTACGCTGGGCGTTATCACGGCTGGCCTGAATCGCTTGCGGATCGATATCCACGCCAATGGCTTTCGCCGCACCCAGCTTCAGTGCCGCAATGGCAAGAATGCCGGAGCCGCAGCCAAAGTCGATAACCGTTTTACCGTTAAGATCAAGACCGTCCAGCCATTGCAGGCACAGAGAGGTAGTGGGGTGCGTGCCTGTACCAAACGCCAGACCCGGGTCCAGCATCACGTTGACAGCATTCTCATCCGGGACATCGCGCCAGCTTGGGCAAATCCACAGACGCTCACCAAAGCGCATCGGGTGGAAGTTATCCATCCATTCGCGTTCCCAGTCTTTGTCTTCGAGCTGTTCGATTTTATGCGCGAAGCCTTCACCCAGCAGCGGATGCTGTTCCAGGATGGCAACCACCTCTTTCATGTCGGTTTCTGCATCGAACAAGCCGATAACGTCGGTATCACCCCACAGGCGAGTCTCGCCCGGCAGAGGTTCAAATACCGGCGTATCATGCGTATCCTGGAAAGTAATGGAAACGGAGCCCGCTTCCATCAGCGCATCGCTCAACTCTTCAGCGTTGGCACCGGTCGTGTTCAGTTTCAGTTGGATCCATGGCATGGCAAAACTCTTTATTTATCAGTAGTCAATATGGCGGCTTGCGGGACGACGGAACCGAAACGGTTGCCTATCAAGAAAGCCAGCAAGCTTATCAGTAACGAGGGCACGATTGGGTGGAAGCCCAGGAACTGAACGTTAAAGGTGGCGAGTAGAGCATAAAGCACGCCGCCGACAATCATCGCGCTCAATGCGCCTGACGCGTTTGCCCGTTCCCAATAGAGGCCTAGCACCAGAGGCCACAGGAAGACGGCTTCCAGCCCGCCAAACGCCAGCAGATTAAGCCAGATAATCATCTCTGGCGGTTTCCAGGCGGCCAGCAACAGTAACGCGCCCAGCAGCAGGGTAATCACTGCCGACATGCGTTTCAGCCGGGTTTCGTTTTCCAGCTGTTCCGGGCGAAGGTTCAGGTACAGATCCTTAATAATCGTAGCGGAGCTTTGCAGCAATTGGGCATTGATCGTCGACATAATCGCAGCCATAGGTGCGGCGAGGAAGATCCCGGCAGCGACCGGCGGCAGGACTTTGACCATCAGCGTAGGGATTACCAGATCCGGTACCGTCAGGTCAGGGATTACCGCCCGTCCCAGGGCGCCCGCCAGATGCATACCAAACATCAGAATCGCCACCACGATGGTGCCGATGATAATGCCGCGGTGTACCGCTTTACTGTCTTTATAAGAGATACAGCGCACCGCCGTATGCGGCAGGCCAATCACGCCAAAGCATACCAGCACCCAGAATGAGGTCATAAACGTGGGTGACAAAATGTCATCAGCGCCCTGCGGCGAGACCAGTTTAGGATCGATAGTCTGCAGGGTTACCACCGCATTGCTGAGGCCACCGGCAGCATGAACAACGCCGACCAGCAAAACGATAGTACCAATCAGCATCACCATGCCCTGCATGGTATCGTTCAGTACGCTGGCGCGAAAGCCGCCGAACGCCGTGTATAACGCGATGCTGACGCCAAAAATCAGCAGACCGGTTTCGTAGGGGATACCCGCTGCGGTTTCCAGCAAACGTGCGCCGCCAATAAACTGTACGGTCATTGCCCCGACAAACGCGACCAACAGGCTGAGGCTCGCCAGCCATACCAGCAGGCGGCTCTGGTAGCGCGCAAATAGCATATCGTTGAGGGTAACAGCATTATAACGGCGTGCCAGAATGGCGAATTTCTTACCAAGAATTCCCAATGAGAGCCATACGGCGGGCAACTGGATCATCGCTAGCAGCACCCATCCCAGTCCGTATTTGTAAGCGGCACCAGGACCGCCAATAAACGAGCTGGCGCTAATGTAGGTTGCCGTTAGCGTCATCGCTAACACGACGCCGCCCATGGAGCGGCTGCCGAGGAAATATTCATTCAGGAAGGTACCGGTCGATCTCTTGCGCATGGCATAAACTGAGAGACCGAAGACCACCAGAAGATAGGCGACCAGCGGTAAAATAACTTCAAGCTGCATCGTCATCCTCCAACGGAATGTCGCGATAGATAAACTTCACCATCGCCCAGCACAGCACGATAAAAACCAGCGGCGTTAGCAGGCAGGCCATTTCGAACCAGTGCGGTAAGCCGGTAAAACCCAGCGTTGAATCTGGTAAGTAAGCGGCCACTAACCATGTGACCAGATATAAAAGGGTTAGCCACAGCGCCCAGCGCGCCTCTTTATGGGCCTGAACAAAACGAGCGTCCATTTTTTGTCCCTTGTGGATAAAGAAAGCGGGGATTGTACCTTATGGCACGTGCGGGAGGGGAGAAAAACAAAAGGCCGGAATTTCCGGCCTTTTCGGTTAACGCACGCTTACTTTTCCTGAAGTCCGAGTTTTTTCTCCAGGTAGTGGATATTGGTTCCACCGTGCTGGAAGTGCTCGTCATTCATGATACGGATCTGCAGGTCAACGTTGGTTTTGATACCGTCGATGATCAGTTCCTGCAATGCGTTTTTCATACGGGCGATAGCGACGTCGCGGTTTTCGCCATAGCAGATCAGCTTACCGATCATTGAGTCATAGTACGGAGGTACGGTGTAGCCTGCGTAAATATGAGACTCCCAACGCACACCAAAGCCACCCGGCGCGTGGAAACGCGTGATTTTACCCGGGCTTGGCAGGAAGGTGTTCGGGTCTTCGGCGTTGATACGGCATTCTACCGCATGGCCTTTAACCACAACTTCGTCCTGCTTGATGGACAGCGGTTGGCCCGCTGCGATGCGCAGCTGCTCTTTGATCAGATCAACGCCGGTGATCATTTCGGTTACCGGGTGTTCAACCTGAATACGGGTGTTCATCTCAATAAAGTAGAACTCGCCGTTTTCGAACAGGAACTCGAAAGTACCCGCCCCGCGATAGCCGATATCAACACACGCTTTGGCGCAACGCTCGCCGATGTAGCGACGCAGTTCCGGGGTAATGCCTGGCGCTGGTGCTTCTTCGACAACTTTCTGGTGACGACGCTGCATGGAGCAGTCACGTTCTGCCAGATAAATTGCGTTACCCTGACCGTCAGCCAGCACCTGAATTTCAATGTGGCGTGGGTTTTCCAGGTATTTCTCCATGTAGACCATGTCGTTATTGAAAGCGGCTTTTGCTTCCGCTTTGGTCATGGAGATGGATTGTGCCAGTTCGGCATCGCTGCGCACGACGCGCATACCGCGACCGCCGCCGCCGCCGGAAGCTTTGATGATAACCGGGTAGCCGATGCGTTTAGCATGAGCGCGGTTAGCGTCCATGTCATCGCCCAGCGGGCCGTCAGAGCCTGGGACTGTCGGTACGCCCGCTTTCTTCATCGCGGTGATTGCGGACACTTTGTCGCCCATCAGGCGGATGGTGTCGGCTTTCGGGCCGATGAAGATAAAGCCAGAACGCTCTACCTGCTCAGCAAAGTTGGCGTTCTCAGAGAGGAAGCCATAGCCCGGGTGAATTGCCACCGCGCCGGTGATTTCAGCGGCACTGATGATAGCCGGGATGTTCAGATAGCTTTTTACGGACGGAGCCGGGCCGATACAGACCGTCTCATCCGCCAGCAATACGTGTTTTAAATCGCGATCCGCACTTGAATGCACAGCGACAGTCTTGATGCCCAGTTCTTTACAGGCACGAAGAATACGCAGGGCAATCTCGCCGCGGTTGGCGATAACAATTTTATCCAACATGTTCGCCTCGTTATTCGATGACGACCAGCGGCTCGTCAAATTCTACCGGTTGACCACTTTCTACCAGGATCGCTTTAACTACGCCGGATTTGTCGGCTTCGATCTGGTTCATCATTTTCATGGCTTCAACGATGCACAGGGTATCGCCCGCATTCACTTTCTGTCCGATTTCGATGAACGCTTTAGCATCCGGGCTCGGGGTGCGGTAGAACGTACCAACCATTGGGGAGCGTACGATGTGACCACTGATTTCCGCTGCTGCCGGAGCTTCCATACTTGGAGAGGCAGTTTGTGCGACAGCGTTAGACAGAGCTGGTTGCTGCATCACTGGTGCAGCATAAGCCTGTTGCATCATCGGAAAACTTGCAGCTGGCGCTGCACGGCTGATGCGTACAGATTCTTCGCCTTCAGAAATTTCCAGTTCGGAGATGCCTGATTCTTCAACCAGCTCGATCAGTTTTTTAATCTTACGAATATCCATGAGTGGGTTCCGTACTCTTTGTTTAGTGAGATTGTGACAGGCGTTTTACCGCCGTCTGTATAGCATTTTTATAACAGTGAGTGACAAGATGCCACGCATCTCAGGCGCTGCACTGGGTGCTGCTGCCATTAAGTGAGATTGCCAGACTTGTTAGTCATTGTGCGGCTATCTTCTGCCATTTTCGGGTAAAAGACAAAATATACCTTCAATATGCGATTGTCACCCTTTCAGCGCCTTAAAAACGCTACCGGGGATAGCAAAGTCGCACATTATAACTATTTCGTAGCAATTGGCAGCTAAATACTGGTCTTATCAGGGAAGATAATCAACCGTTAACATGTAAAGAAAATCGGATCGTCCGTGTTTTGCAACGCACTGCACATATCGTGAAACTACCGCCACCACTGGCGAAACTTCTTGTAACGGCACGCTAATAGCACCGCAGCGAGCGCTGCATAAATAATCGGTTGAGGGGAGATAATTTTTACCGACCACAGATAATGTATGGGTGCCAGGATCGCCACAAGATAGACGAAGTTGTGCAAAGACTGCCAGTTTTTACCCAGCTTTCGCTGCGCAGCCTGCGTGGATGTTAAGGTGAGGGCGAATAATATGACCCAACTGACAATGCCCAAGGTTAAATAAGGCCGCGTAATTAATTCCCGCCCTAACAACGCCAGATTATTAATGCCCAGTTCCAGTAACGCGTAGCTGGTTAAATGCAGTGTTGCCCAGGCGAAACACCATAGCCCTAACAGGCGACGTGTGCGTATCAATAATGGCTGTTTAGCGTAGCGCGCGAGTGGAGAGACCAGCAAGGTTGCCAGCAAGAATTTCAGAGCTGTCCTACCAGTAAAGTGCTGGATATCTTTGACCGGATCCGCGCTCAGACCGCCGTGATTTATCGCCCAAAATAGCCAGATAAACGGCAAAAAACCGGCAAGATGCAGGCAAAATTTCAGCCCGGTAATGTGCTTTGCGGTCAGTCGCACTTAAAAATTCTCCTGCAAATTGAGTCCGCGATACAGTGACGCAACCTCTTCGGCATAGCCGTTAAACATCAGCGTGGGCTGACGCTGTACGTCCAGAATACCGCCAGCGCCAATAAAACGCTCAGTGGCCTGGGACCAGCGGGGATGATCGACATGCGGATTCACGTTGGCATAAAACCCGTATTCATTGGGCGCGGCCAGATTCCAGGTTGTCGGAGGGCGTTCGCGCGTGAGTTTGATACTCACGATCGACTTAATGCCTTTAAATCCATATTTCCACGGCACAATTAAGCGAATGGGCGCGCCATTTTGTGGCGGAAGGGCCTTACCATAAACCCCCACGGTAAGCAGTGTGAGTGGGTGCATCGCTTCATCCAGGCGTAACCCTTCAACATAGGGATACTTCAGCCCGCCGCCAATAAAGCGATCTTTTTGCCCTGGCATTTCTTCCGGTGCGTACAGCGTTTCGAACGCGACATACTTCGCATTGCTGGTGGGTTCCACTTGCGCCAACAGTTTATGTAACGGGAAACCAATCCACGGCACGACCATTGACCAGGCTTCCACGCAGCGCATGCGGTAAATCCGTTGCTCCAGCGGGAAACGGGTGGTCAAGGTATCGTGATCGAGAGTGAGTGGTTTGGCGACCTCACCACTGATTTTTAATGTCCACGGATCGGTTTTCAGGCTACCCGCGTTGGCTGCCGGATCCGCTTTGTCGAGACCGAATTCATAGAAGTTGTTGTAGCCAGAAACTTTATCCGCTGGGGTTAAAGGAAGCGAATTTTGCCAGGCGGCGGGCTTGCTGAAATCAAGCGGCTTTCCCGCAGGCGCGGGCGGGCGGTCATTACCCTTAAACCAACTCAGAAGGTCAGCCTGCGTAGAGTGGGGTAAAGACAACGCGGCTGCGCTGATCCCTAATGCTTTCAGTACATGGCGACGCTGCATAAAAAAAGCCGACTCGTCAGTGACGTCGGCTTCTGTAAATGGACGTAATTTCTTCATAACAGACTCCCGGCTTACGCGTCATAACTGACAGGGGACGCGTAGTTAATATGGCAGGGAGTCTGTAGATGTGCCGCGAAATTTCGTTAATTAAGTGTAAATTTCTGCGCCAGAGTCTGTTACTTCACCTTCACCAGCGTACGGCCTTGCACCTGGTTATTGATGATGGCATCGGCGAACTTCGGCGCATCCGCCAGCGTAATTTCCGTTGCAGCCTGAGCATAGAACGATTCCGGCAGATCCTTAACCAAACGCGCCCAGGCTTCTGCACGGCGTGCCGGCGGGGTCATCACCGAGTCCACTCCTTGCAAACGAACGTTACGCAGAATGAATGGCATCACGGTGGTTGGCAGAGCGAAACCGCCCGCCAGGCCGCAGGCGGCAACACAGCCGCCGTAGTTCATCTGCGCGAGGACTTTCGCCAGAACTTTGTCGCCAACGGTATCCACCGCGCCAGCCCACAGCTGTTTTTCCAGCGGGCGAGATTCAGCAAATTCATCGCGGCCAAGAATGCGGTTAGCGCCCAGGCTTTTCAGGTAGTCGTGGGTGCTTTCACGACCCGAAACCGCCGCAACCTGATAACCCAGCTTATGCAGTAACGCAACGGCCGTGCTGCCCACGCCTCCGCTGGCGCCAGTGACGACAATCTCACCGTCTTGCGGACGAATTCCTGCATCTTCAAGCGCCATGACGCAAAGCATGGCGGTAAAGCCAGCGGTACCGATGACCATGGCTTTACGTCCATCCAGCCCTTTTGGCAACGCAACCAGCCAGTCGCCTTTCACGCGTGCGCGTTCTGCCAGTCCACCCCAATGATTTTCACCTACGCCCCAACCGGTCAGTAAAACCTCCTGACCCGCATGAAAACGGGGATCTTCGCTTGCTCGCACGGTACCAGCGAAATCGATACCAGGAATCATCGGAAAATTACGAATGATTTTTCCCTTGCCGGTGATAGCCAGGGCGTCTTTATAGTTCAGGCTTGACCAGTGGACATCCACCGTCACATCGCCTTCCGGTAGCTGATTTTCGTCGAGGGGTTGAACGGATGCGAGGGTTTTTCCGTCCTGCTGTTCTAAGATCAAAGCCTGCATAACCTGTCCTCAATTCGTATAGTGGATTGGAAAATTAATAATGAAGACTATACTCGCTAATCAAAACATGATGCCGATTCTGCGCAATAAATTGCCAGATATACCTGATTTGGTAGTATGCCCTCACAGTTTGTATAAATTGGCGGATTTTGTGGTCAGTTTTGCATTTTAGAGTCGATTTATCACTTTCAGGCCTGTTTCATAACTGTCGGAGTTAACACAAGGATGCGATTAACGACGAAATTTTCAGCTTTTGTCACGCTGCTTACCGGGTTAACGATCTTCGTGACTCTGATCGGCTGTTCGCTGAGTTTCTACAACGCTATTCAATATAAGTTCACCACGCGCGTTCATGCAGTCGCGACGGCGATTGATACGCATCTGGTCTCCAGAGATGTCGTTGCGTTAACTCCGCAAATAGATGAACTGATGGTTTCTGTTGATATCGTGCGCATCGAACTGTTGCAGGGCGAAAACGTGGTGTATGACCACTCACGGACCAGCAGCTACCGACCGGCAGGGACAAACAATCTCTACCGCGAGATTACCGTACCGTTGGTCAAGCATCCGGGTATGTCATTGCGTCTGGTTTATCAGGATCCGATGGGTAACTATTTCCATTCGCTACTGACCACCGCACCGCTCACGATAGCCATTGCTTTCATTATTCTGATGCTCTTTTTGTCTGTGCGCTGGCTTCAGCGCCAGCTTTCGGGTCAGGAGCTGCTGGAGATCCGTTCTACGCGTATTCTGAACGGCGAACGTGGACCGAACGTACGGGGAACGGTCTATGAATGGCCTGCGCGTACCAGCAGTGCGCTCGATATGCTGCTGACTGAAATTCAAAATGCCCGCGAGCAACGCAGCCGCCTGGATACGCTGATTCGTTCCTATGTCGCGCAGGATACAAAAACCGGGCTAAGCAACCGCTTGTTCTTTGATAACCAACTGGCCACGCTGCTGGAAGATCAGGAAAAAGTAGGCTCGCATGGCGTCGTGATGATGGTGCGCCTGCCGGACTTTACGCTGCTGCGCGATAGCTGGGGAATCACCCTCGCGGAAGAACAAATCTCGACGCTGATCAATTTGTTGTCGACTTTTATGACGCGCTATCCGGGCGCGTTGCTGGCGCGCTACCACCGTAGCGATTTTGCTATCCTGCTGCCGCACCGTACTCTAAAAGAGGCGGAAAGCATCGCCGGGCAATTATTAAAAGCGGTAGATGCACTTCCGGCTAATAAAATGATCGATCGTGCCGATATGGTTCATATTGGCATTTGCGTTTGCCGCAGCGGTCAGTCGCCGGAGCAAGTAATGGATCATGCCGAAGCCGCCACCCGGAATTCGGTATTGCAGGGCGGAAATAGCTGGTCGGTCTATGATGACTCGCTGCCGGAAAAAGGTCGGGGCAATGTACGCTGGCGAACGCTGATCGAACAGATGCTCAGCCGGGGTGGGCCAAGAATTTATCAAAAGCCTGCGGTAACGCGCGAAGGCCGGGTGCACCATCGGGAGTTGATGTGCCGTATTTTTGATGGCAACGAAGAGGTCATTTCGGCGGAATATATGCCGATGGTCCTGCAATTTGGTCTGGCAGAAGAATATGACCGTTTGCAGATAAGCCGTCTGATCCTGCTTTTGGGCTACTGGCCGCAGGAAAATCTGGCGATGCAGACAACGGTTGAATCGCTTATTCGTCCACGTTTTCAGCGCTGGCTGCGTGATACGCTGATGCAGTGCGAAAAATCATTACGCAAACGCATAATTATTGAACTTGCTGAGGCAGATGTCTGTCAACATATCAGCCGGTTACAGCCCGTTATCAGATTGATGAATGCGCTGGGCGTGCGTATTGCCGTTACGCAGGCGGGGTTAACGCTGGTGAGCACCAGTTGGATCAAAGAGCTTAACGTTGAGTTATTGAAGCTTCATCCAAGTCTGGTGAGGAACATTGATAAGCGAACGGAAAATCAGCTTCTGGTTCAAAGCCTGGTGGAGGCCTGTTCGGGAACACCCACGCAGGTTTACGCCACGGGCGTACGTTCGCGTAGTGAGTGGCATACGCTGACAGAACGCGGAGTTGCAGGTGGGCAAGGGGATTTTTTTGCCGCATCACAACCACTTGACACTAACGTGAAAAAATATTCGCAAAGATACTCGGTTTAACCTGCCGTTTAATTTGTTTTCACGTAGAATAACGCGCGCTGTGCCTTCTGGGGGTGTGCTTGCCTGCTCGCCAGGTTGTAACAGCAAACATGCAGGTGAATGACCTTTGACAGGTTGCAAACAAAAGCGAGGAGTGCTGCTGATTTATTCAGCCCTGATGGACTCAGGCCGGTTTTGTAACAAAGGAAACGAACTGCACTAATTTTCACCGTAGCAGATGATTTTTGCGCCTTGTCGCTGCTGCGTGTGGTTGGTAAAGTAAGCGGATTTTGTTTTCCGCCCCAGCTTTCAGGATTATCCCTTAGTATGTTGAAAAAATTTCGTGGCATGTTTTCCAATGACCTGTCCATTGACCTGGGTACCGCGAATACCCTTATTTATGTAAAAGGACAAGGCATCGTATTGAATGAGCCTTCTGTTGTGGCCATTCGTCAGGATCGTGCCGGTTCGCCGAAAAGCGTGGCTGCAGTAGGTCATGATGCGAAGCAGATGCTGGGTCGTACGCCGGGCAATATCGCTGCAATTCGCCCAATGAAAGACGGCGTTATCGCTGACTTCTTCGTGACTGAAAAAATGCTCCAGCACTTTATCAAGCAAGTGCACAGCAATAGCTTCATGCGCCCAAGCCCGCGCGTACTGGTGTGTGTACCGGTTGGAGCAACTCAGGTTGAACGCCGTGCGATCCGTGAATCCGCTCAGGGCGCAGGTGCTCGTGAAGTCTTCCTGATCGAAGAGCCGATGGCGGCCGCGATCGGTGCGGGTCTGCCAGTCTCTGAAGCAACCGGTTCAATGGTTGTTGATATCGGTGGTGGTACCACTGAAGTTGCCGTTATCTCCCTGAACGGCGTGGTTTACTCCTCTTCTGTCCGTATTGGCGGCGACCGCTTCGATGAAGCCATCATTAATTATGTTCGTCGTAACTACGGTTCACTGATCGGTGAAGCGACCGCAGAACGTATTAAACACGAGATCGGTTCCGCTTATCCGGGTGACGAAGTACGCGAAATCGAAGTTCGCGGTCGTAACCTGGCTGAAGGCGTTCCGCGCGGCTTTACCCTGAACTCTAACGAGATTCTGGAAGCCCTGCAGGAACCACTGACCGGTATCGTGAGCGCAGTAATGGTTGCACTGGAACAGTGCCCGCCGGAACTGGCGTCTGACATCTCCGAACGCGGTATGGTGCTGACCGGTGGCGGTGCGCTGCTGCGTAACCTTGACCGTCTGTTAATGGAAGAAACCGGTATTCCAGTTGTTGTTGCTGAAGATCCGCTGACCTGCGTGGCGCGCGGCGGCGGCAAGGCGCTGGAAATGATCGACATGCACGGCGGCGACCTGTTCAGCGAAGAGTAATCGGATGCAGGTTGGGTAGCCCCCGCGGGTTGCCCTTCCGCTCTGATACGAGAATACGCATAGACTATGAAGCCAATTTTTAGCCGTGGCCCGTCGCTACAGATTCGCCTTATTCTGGCGGTGCTGGTGGCGCTCGGCGTTATTATTGCCGACAGCCGCCTGGGTACGTTTAGTCAAATCCGAACGTACATGGATACCGCCGTCAGTCCTTTCTACTTTATCTCAAATGGTCCTCGTGAATTACTCGACGGCGTGTCGCAAACGCTGGCTTCGCGTGACCAACTCGAACTTGAAAACCGGGCGTTGCGTCAGGAACTGCTGCTGAAAAACAGCGAACTGCTGATGCTGGGGCAATACAAACAGGAGAACGCGCGTTTGCGTGAGCTGCTGGGATCGCCATTGCGTCAGGACGAACAAAAGATGGTGACGCAGGTCATCTCAACGGTTAATGACCCTTACAGCGATCAGGTTGTGATCGACAAAGGGAGCGTTAACGGCGTCTACGAAGGCCAGCCGGTTATTAGCGACAAAGGCGTAGTAGGTCAGGTCGTGGCGGTGGCTAAATTGACCAGCCGCGTGCTGCTGATTTGCGATGCGACGCATGCGCTGCCCATTCAGGTACTGCGTAACGATATCCGCGTGATCGCTGCGGGTAACGGCTGCACCGACGATCTTCAGCTCGAACACCTGCCGGCTAACACCGACATTCGCGTTGGCGATGTGCTGGTCACCTCGGGCCTGGGTGGACGTTTCCCTGAAGGTTATCCGGTTGCTGTTGTTTCTTCCGTTAAGCTGGACACTCAGCGTGCTTATACCGTGATTCAGGCTCGCCCGACTGCGGGTCTGCAGCGTCTGCGCTATCTGCTGCTGTTGTGGGGTGCCGATCGTAATGGCGCAAACCCGATGACGCCGGAAGAAGTACACCGCGTTGCTAATGAACGTCTGATGCAGATGATGCCGCAAGTTCTGCCTGCACCAGATACCATGGGACCGCCTGCGCCAATGCTAGCACCTGCAACAGGCGTGGCTCCAGCGCCCGCAGATACCACGCCGCCACAACCTGCTCCGCGTAAGCCGGGAGGACAGTAAGTGGCAAGCTATCGTAGCCAGGGACGTTGGGTGATTTGGCTCTCGTTCCTTATTGCACTGTTGCTGCAAGTCATGCCCTGGCCGGATGACATTCTGGTTTTCCGGCCAAACTGGGTGCTGCTCATCTTATTGTATTGGATCCTGGCACTGCCGCATCGCGTAAATGTGGGCACGGGATTTGTGGTGGGTGCCATACTGGATCTCATCAGCGGCTCCACGCTTGGCGTGCGCGCATTATCGATGAGTATCATTGCTTATCTGGTCGCGTTGAAATTCCAGCTATTCCGAAACCTCGCGCTCTGGCAACAGGCGCTGGTGGTCATGTTGTTATCACTGGTCGTGGATATTATTGTTTTCTGGGCCGAGTTTTTAGTGATCAACGTCTCTTTCAGACCTGAAGTGTTCTGGAGTAGTGTAGTGAATGGTGTGCTTTGGCCATGGCTATTCTTACTGATGCGTAAAGTCCGTCAGCAGTTTGCGGTGCAATAAGGTTGATATGAATACTCTGTATCTTGCTTCAGGTTCTCCACGTCGTCAGGAGTTGCTCGCTCAGCTTGGTGTTACGTTTGAACGACTGGTCCCTGGGATTGAAGAACAGCGGCACCCGCAGGAAAGCGCGCAGCAGTACGTTTCCCGTCTGGCGCGCGAAAAAGCGCAGACTGGCGTAGCGCTGACCCCGCGCGATTTGCCGGTATTGGGTGCGGATACCATCGTTATCCTTAATGGCGAAGTGTTGGAAAAACCGCACGACGCCGACCATGCCGCAGCAATGCTGCGCAAACTGTCGGGCAAAACGCATCAAGTTATGACGGCCGTGGCACTGGCCGATCGCCAGCACAGTCTGGACTGCCTGGTAGTGACGGAAGTGACATTCAGAGCACTAACCGATGAGGACATCGCGGGCTATGTTGCCAGCGGTGAACCAATGGATAAAGCAGGTGCATACGGTATTCAAGGGTTGGGTGGCTGTTTTGTCAGGAAGATAAATGGCAGCTATCACGCCGTAGTCGGCTTACCGCTGGTAGAAACGTATGAGTTGCTGACCAATTTTAACGCACTGCGTGAGAAAAGGGATAAACATGACGGCTGAATTGTTGGTAAACGTAACGCCATCGGAAACTCGGGTGGCTTACATCGATGGTGGTATTCTGCAGGAAATTCATATTGAACGTGAGGCGCGACGCGGAATCGTAGGCAATATCTACAAAGGTCGTGTAAGTCGTGTACTTCCGGGTATGCAGGCGGCTTTTGTAGATATTGGACTGGATAAAGCCGCATTTCTTCACGCTTCTGACATCATGCCGCACACCGAATGCGTGGCGGGTGAAGAACAAAAACAGTTCACCGTACGCGACATTTCTGAACTGGTGCGCCAGGGTCAGGATCTGATGGTGCAGGTGGTAAAAGATCCGTTGGGAACTAAAGGCGCACGCCTGACGACGGACATCACGCTACCTTCCCGTTATCTCGTCTTTATGCCGGGTGCTTCGCACGTTGGCGTATCCCAACGTATCGAAAGCGAAACCGAACGCGAACGCCTGAAAAAAGTGGTGGCGGATTACTGCGATGAGCAGGGCGGCTTCATCATTCGTACGGCGGCGGAAGGCGTATGCGAAGAGGATCTGGCCTCGGATGCTGCCTACCTGAAGCGCGTCTGGACGAAAGTCATGGAGCGTAAAAAGCGCCCGCAAACGCGCTACCAGATGTACGGTGAGTTGGCACTGGCACAGCGCGTGTTGCGTGACTTTGCCGATGCGCAGCTTGACCGCATCCGCGTCGACTCCCGTCTGACCTATGAGGCGTTACTGGAATTTACGGCGGAATATATCCCCGAGATGACCAGCAAGCTGGAACATTACAGCGGGCGACAGCCTATTTTTGATCTCTTTGACGTTGAGAATGAAATCCAGCGCGCGCTGGAACGCAAAGTTGAGCTGAAGTCCGGCGGTTATTTGATCATCGATCAAACCGAAGCGATGACCACCGTGGATATCAACACTGGCGCGTTTGTTGGGCATCGTAATCTCGACGACACTATCTTTAATACTAATATTGAAGCAACGCAGGCCATTGCTCGTCAGCTGCGTCTGCGTAACCTCGGCGGTATTATCATTATCGATTTTATCGACATGAATAATGAAGATCACCGTCGCCGGGTGCTGCACTCCCTGGAGCAGGCTCTGAGCAAGGATCGCGTAAAAACCAGCATTAACGGTTTTTCACAGCTGGGCCTGGTGGAGATGACGCGCAAACGCACACGTGAAAGCGTGGAACATGTACTGTGCAACGAGTGTCCGACCTGCCATGGGCGTGGTACGGTGAAAACGGTGGAAACCGTATGCTATGAAATCATGCGCGAAATCGTGCGCGTACACCATGCATATGACTCCGATCGTTTCCTGGTTTATGCCTCTCCGGCAGTGGCTGAAACCCTGAAAGGTGAAGAGTCACATGCGCTGGCGGAAGTTGAGATCTTTGTCGGCAAACAGGTCAAAGTACAAATCGAACCGCTGTATAACCAGGAGCAGTTCGACGTCGTCATGATGTAAATCGTGTAGTGGCACCCGCGCATGTAGGCCGGATAAGGCGCAAGCGCCGTTATCCGGCAATATTCACTCAAGGGGTGTGAGTCATATTTTTTGGTAGACAAGGAGAGGCGCGTGAGGCGATTGCCGGGGATTTTACTGCTCACTGGAGCCGCATTCGTTGTCATCGCAGCGCTGCTGGTCAGTGGACTGCGCCTTGCGTTACCTCATCTTGATAGCTGGCGTCCGGCCATTCTTGGCAAGATTGAATCCGCCACTGGTCTGCCTGTTTCCGCCAGCCAGCTTTCTGCCAGCTGGCAAAATTTCGGTCCTACGCTTGAAGCGCGTAATATCCATGCGCAGCTGAAAGATGGGGGAGAATTTTCGGTAAAACGCGTCACGCTGGCGCTGGATGTCTGGCAAAGTTTGCTGCACATGCGCTGGCAGTTTCGCGATCTCACCTTCTGGCAACTGCAGTTGCGCACCAATACTCCTATCCAGCGCAGCGAAGGCGGAGATGGGATTGAAACCGGCCATCTCAGCGATCTCTTCCTGCGTCAGTTTGATCATTTCGATCTACGCGACAGCCATATCAGCTTTATAACCCTCTCAGGTCAACGTGCTGAACTGGCGATCCCCCAGCTTACCTGGCTGAACGGTAAAAATCGGCATCGCGCCGAGGGTCAGGTCAGCCTCTCCAGCCTGACCGGACAGCACGGCATTATGCAGGTGCGTATGGATCTGCGTGATGACGAAGGGCTGTTGAATAACGGTCGAGTCTGGCTGCAGGCAGACGACATCGACGTCAAACCGTGGCTGGGCAAATGGATGCAGGATAATGTCGCGCTACAAACCGCGCGTTTTAGCCTGGAAGCATGGATGACGATCAGCAAAGGCGTCGTTTCTGGTGGCGATGTCTGGCTGAAAAAAGGCGGAGCTAGTTGGCTGGGTGAAAATCGTACGCACACGCTCTCCGTCGATAATCTGACGGCGCACATCAGCCGTGAAGAGCCGGGCTGGCAATTCTCTATTCCCGATACGCGTATCACCATGGATGATAAGCCCTGGCCGAGCGGGGCATTAACACTGGCCTGGATCCCCGAGCAGGAAGTCGGTGGCGAGAATAACAAACGCAGTGATGAGCTACGCATTCGCGCCAGTAATCTGGAACTGGCCGGGTTAGAAGGACTGCGTCCGATGGCGTCCCGGTTATCACCTGCGCTGGGTGATATCTGGCGGGCCACGCAACCCAGCGGCAAAATAGATGTGCTTGCGCTGGATATCCCGTTACAGGCGACAGAAAAAACCCGCTTCCTGTCCTCGTGGACCGATTTGGCCTGGAAACAGTGGAAGCTGCTGCCGGGGGCAGAACATTTCTCCGGTACGCTTGCGGGCAGCGTTGAAAATGGGGCGCTTACCGCCTCCATGAAACAAGCCAAAATGCCGTATGAAACCGTCTTCCGCGCGCCGCTGGAAATAGAGAACGGCGTGGCGACGCTAAGCTGGCTGAAGAATGATAAAGGCTTCCAGTTAGACGGGCGCAACATTGATGTTAAAGCGAAAGCGGTACATGCGCGCGGTGGTTTTCGCTATCTGCAACCGGCTGATGATGAGCCATGGTTGGGCATTCTGGCCGGTATCAGCACCGACGATGGCTCCCAGGCCTGGCGCTATTTCCCGGAAAACCTGATGGGTAAGGATCTGGTTGACTACCTCAGCGGCGCTATTCAGGGCGGCGAAGCGGATAACGCCACGCTGGTGTATGGCGGTAACCCGAATCTGTTCCCGTATCTGCACAATGAAGGGCAGTTTCAGGTCCTGGTGCCGCTACGCAATGCGAAATTTGCTTTCCAGCCCGACTGGCCTGCGCTAACCGATCTTAATATCGAACTAAACTTCATTAACGATGGCCTGTGGATGAAGACGGATAGCGTCAATCTAGGCGGCGTGAAGGCCAGCAACCTGACGGCTAATATTCCCGACTATGCAAAAGAAAAGCTGCTGATTGATGCCGATATCAACGGGCCAGGCAAGGCGGTTGGACCTTATTTTGATGAGACTCCGTTGAAGGATTCTCTCGGCGCCACGCTGGAACAGTTGCAAATTGACGGTGATGTGAATGCTCGCTTACATCTTGATATTCCGCTAGACGGCTCGCTGGTTACCGCCAAAGGCGACGTCAACCTGCGTAATAACAGCTTGTTTATTAAACCACTCGACAGCACGCTGAAGAATTTGAATGGTAAATTCAGCTTTATCAACGGCGATCTGAAGAGCGAGCCGATGACGGCGAACTGGTTTAATCAGCCGCTGAACGTCGACTTCTCCACCACCGAAGGGGCGAAAGCCTATCAGGTAGCCGTGAACCTGCAAGGCGACTGGCAGCCAACCCGCATGGGGATTTTACCGGCGCAGGTCAACGACGCCTTAAGCGGCAGCATGGCGTGGAATGGCAAAGTGGGTATCGATCTTCCGTATCATGCCGGGCCGACCTACGACATTGAGCTAAAGGGTGACCTGAAGAATGTAAGTAGTCACTTACCTGCTCCGCTGAATAAAGCGCCCGGTGAAGCGTTGCCGGTGAATGTTAAGGCCAACGGTAATCTGCGCAGCTTTGAACTGACCGGCAATGCTGGCAGTAAGAACCACTTTAACAGCCGCTGGTTGCTGAATCAGAAACTGACGCTTGACCGCGCTATCTGGACGTCGGAAAGCCGTACTGTGCCCGCGTTACCCGATCAGCAAGGCATTGAGCTTAATCTTCCCCCTATGGATGGCGCGCAATGGCTGGCGTTGTTCCAGAAAGGCGCAGCGGATAACGTTGGCACTAATGCCAACTTCCCACAACGCATCACCGTGCGTACGCCATCATTATCCCTGGGCGGTCAGCAGTGGAATAATTTGAGTATTGTGTCTGAGCCTGCGAGCAATGGCTCCATCGTGCAGGCGCAGGGTCGTGAAATTAATGCCACGCTGGCGATGCGCAATAATGCGCCATGGCTGGCCAATATTAAGTATCTTTATTACAACCCCAGCGCGGCGAAAGCGTCACCGGGCAACACATCAGCCTCGCCGTTTTCCGCCGTGGACAACTTCAGCTTCCGCGGCTGGCCGGACCTTCAGTTACGCTGTGCCGAGTGCTGGATGTGGGGACAGAAATATGGGCGCATTGATGCCGATGTAGCAATTAAAGGCGACACGCTAACGTTGAGCAACGGTCTGTTGGATACGGGCTTTGCCAGACTGACCACCGATGGCGTGTGGGTGAATGCGCCGGGCAAAGAGCGAACGTCACTGAAGGGTAAACTGAGCGGCAGTAAAATTGACTCCGCTGCCAGTTTCTTTGGCGTATCGACCCCGATTCGTAATTCTTCGTTCAACGTGGAGTATGACCTGCACTGGCGTAACCCGCCATGGGATCCGGACGAAGCTTCGCTGAATGGGATTTTGCGTACCCGGTTGGGCAAAGGTGAGCTTACCGAACTCAGTACCGGGCATGCGGGGCAACTGTTGCGACTGCTGAGCTTTGATGCGTTGCTACGTAAACTGCGTTTTGATTTTAGCGATACCTTCAGTGAAGGTTTCTATTTCGACTCGATTCGCAGCACGGCGTGGATCAAAGATGGTGTGATGCATACCGACGACACACTGGTGGATGGTCTGGAGGCAGACATTGCGATGAAAGGCTCAGTGAACCTGGTCCGTCGGGAGCTGGATATGGAAGCCATTGTCGCGCCTGAAATTTCTGCCACCGTAGGGGTTGCCGCTGCGTTTGCTGTCAACCCGATTGTCGGTGCGGCGGTGTTTGCTGCCAGTAAGGTTCTGGGACCATTATGGAGCAAAGTTTCGATTCTGCGCTATCGCATCACCGGTCCGGTCGATAAACCGCAGATTAACGAAGTTCTGCGTCAGCCGCGCAAAGAAAGCCAGCAATGATTTGACGGGGGCAAGTAATTGCCCCAATCTCAGTACATAGTATTGCCGGATGGAGCAGCGCTTATCCGGCCTACAGTAGCCTAACAACGTAGGCCGGATAAGGCGTTTTTGCCGCCATCCGGCAGAATTAAATGAGTAACCAAAACGATGAGTCTGAACCTGGTAAGTGAACAATTGCTAGCGGCGAATGGCCTGAAACATCAGGATCTGTTTGCCATTCTGGGCCAACTGGCCGAACGCCGTCTTGACTACGGCGATCTCTATTTTCAGTCGAGCTATCACGAATCCTGGGTTTTAGAAGACCGCATCATTAAAGACGGCTCTTACAATATCGATCAGGGTGTTGGCGTGCGCGCCATCAGCGGCGAAAAAACAGGGTTTGCCTATGCAGACCAGATCAGCCTGCTGGCGCTGGAGCAAAGTGCTCATGCTGCCCGTACTATCGTGCGTGACAGCGGTGACGGCAAAGTAAAAACGCTGGGAGCGGTTGAGCATCAGGCGCTTTACACTTCGGTTGATCCGTTACAGAGCATGAGCCGCGAAGAGAAACTGGATATTCTGCGTCGCGTTGATAGCGTGGCCCGTGCCGCCGACAAACGCGTCCAGGAAGTAACCGCCAGCCTGACCGGTGTTTATGAACTGATCCTGGTAGCAGCGACCGACGGTACGTTGGCCGCTGACGTTCGCCCGCTGGTACGCCTGTCCGTAAGCGTCCAGGTCGAAGAGGACGGTAAGCGCGAGCGCGGTGCCAGCGGTGGTGGCGGTCGTTTTGGCTATGACTATTTCCTTGGCGGCCTTGATGGTGAAGTCCGTGCTGACGCTTGGGCGAAAGAAGCCGTACGCATGGCGTTAGTTAATTTGTCCGCGGTAGCAGCGCCTGCTGGTACGCTGCCGGTAGTACTCGGCGCTGGCTGGCCTGGCGTTCTGCTGCATGAAGCGGTCGGTCATGGTCTGGAAGGTGACTTTAACCGCCGTGGTACCTCGGTATTCAGCGGTCACATGGGTGAGCTGGTGGCGTCGGAACTGTGTACCGTTGTGGATGATGGCACAATGGCGGACCGTCGTGGCTCTGTGGCTATTGATGATGAAGGCACACCGGGTCAGTACAACGTGCTGATCGAAAACGGTATTCTGAAAGGCTACATGCAGGACAAACTGAACGCGCGCCTGATGGGCGTCGCGCCAACGGGTAACGGTCGCCGTGAATCTTACGCGCACCTGCCGATGCCACGTATGACCAACACCTACATGCTGCCGGGGAAATCCACGCCGCAGGAAATCATCGAATCCGTTGAATACGGCATTTATGCGCCTAACTTCGGCGGCGGCCAGGTGGATATCACCTCCGGGAAATTTGTGTTCTCGACGTCTGAAGCGTATCTGATTGAAAACGGTAAAGTAACCAAACCGGTGAAAGGCGCGACGCTGATTGGGTCTGGTATCGAAGCGATGCAGCAGATTTCGATGGTAGGTAACGACCTGAAGCTGGATAACGGGGTTGGTGTGTGCGGTAAAGAAGGGCAGAGCCTGCCGGTGGGCGTGGGCCAGCCGACGCTGAAGGTGGATAACCTGACGGTAGGTGGTACTGCATAACATCATGATGTATGCCCGATAAGCACCAGCGCTATCGGGCATCTTTCCGGACGCGGCGTCAACGCCTTATCCGGCCAATACTCTTTTTATTTCTCTTTTCCCCGGCCGTACATCCCCTGAAAAAGCTGCGCTACATCGACAAAATACTCCGTCAGATAGTTAATCACCACCTGGACCTTGAGCGGCAGTTTGTCTTTTTCGGTATATAGCGCATAGACCGGACGCGGATCCGACTGGTAGCGGGGAAGGAGGATCTCCACTTCGCCACGATTGATCTCATTGATCACCCACATTAGCGGCACATAGGCAATGCCTGCACCCGCAGCCAGCCAGCGCACCAATGTCATCGGATCGTTAGTCACAAAACGACCCTCTGGGATCAGGCGGGTGGAAATTCCTTCCGGAGCGATAAGCTCGAATTCATTATCCGGGCGCACGCTGTATTCCAGCCACGAGTGGTTGCTGAGATCGGCGGGTTTCTCCGGGGCACCAAACTGTGCGAGATAGCTTTTAGCCGCGCAGACCACCATCGGCATGGCGCCCAGGCGACGCGAGAACAGACTGGAGTCCTGCAACGCACCGACGCGGATGACCACGTCCAGACCATCGGCGATTAAATCCGGTGCCGGGATGCCTGTTACCAGATTTACCGTCAGACCGGGGTATTCCTTCAGCATGGTCGCAGTCAATCCGGCGAGGACATTTTGTGCCATGGTTGAAGAACAACCAATGCGCAGCGTACCGATGGGCGTGTTGTTAAAGGCATAAAGCTGTTCGTGAACATCCTGCGCTTCGTGCAGCATTCTCCGGCAGCCCTGATAGTAAATTTTACCAGCTTCGGTCAGCCCAATGCTGCGTGTACTGCGGTTTAACAACTTGACCTGTAGCTCATCTTCCAGTTTAGAGACCGTCTGGCTTATCGATGAAACGCTCATTTGTAGCTGTCTTGCGGCGGCGGTGAAGGAGCCCAGTTCGACGACTTTGGCGAACACCGACATACGTTTTAATCGTTCCATTGTTCACTCTGGCTTAAAAGTGATTTAGATCACATAATATAGATAACAGCATAACAGTTACGTTAATATATTATTATTCAAATAACAGCTATGTCGCTCTCGCCTGGCTCATCCTTGCCCTTCTCTGCGGTGACATACGCTAGAAAATCTATCACCTGCACTCTCTTAAGTTACCAAGGTCAACATGAGTCTGTTTCCCGTTATCGTGGTGTTTGGTTTGTCCTTCCCACCGATTTTTTTCGAATTACTTTTGTCACTGGCGATTTTCTGGCTGGTGCGCCGGATGCTGGTTCCAACCGGCATCTATGATTTTGTCTGGCATCCGGCTCTGTTTAACACCGCGCTGTATTGCTGCCTGTTCTATTTAATAACGCGCCTGTTCGTTTGAGGTTGAAGTGAAAACACTAACAAAAAAACTCTCCCGTACGGCCACGACTCTCGTACTGGTCATTCTGGCCTTCATCGCTATTTTTCGCGCATGGGTGTATTACACCGAGTCGCCATGGACACGTGATGCGCGTTTCAGCGCGGAAGTTGTCGCTATTGCGCCGGATGTTGCGGGTCTTATTTCCAACGTTAACGTCCATGATAACCAACTGGTGAAAAAGGATCAGATTCTGTTCACCATCGATCAGCCACGCTACAAGAAAGCCCTTGAGCAGGCCGAAGCTGATGTTTCTTATTATCAGGTTCTGGCCCAGGAAAAACGCCAGGAGGCTGGACGTCGTAACCGCCTTGGCGTGCAGGCCATGTCTCGTGAAGAGATTGACCAGTCAAACAACGTCCTGCAAACCGTATTACACCAGCTTGCGAAAGCACAAGCGACCCGCGACCTGGCAAAATTAGATCTGGAACGTACCGTCATTCGCGCACCAGCAGACGGTTGGGTCACTAACCTGAACGTCTATAGCGGCGAATTTATTACGCGTGGTTCCACAGCGGTGGCACTGGTCAAACAGCATTCTTTCTATGTGCTGGCCTATATGGAAGAAACGAAACTGGAAGGCGTTCGCCCTGGTTATCGCGCTGAGATCACCCCGTTGGGCAGTAATAATGTCTTAAAAGGCACCGTTGATAGCGTGGCGGCGGGGGTAACAAATGCCAGCAGTACGCAGGATGCAAAAGGTATGGCGACCATTGATTCAAATCTGGAATGGGTGCGCCTGGCGCAGCGTGTACCGGTGCGAATCCGCCTTGATGAACAGCAGGGAACTCTGTGGCCTGCCGGGACAACGGCTACCGTTGTCATTACCGGTAAGCAGGACCGTGATGCAAGCCAGGAGTCCTTCTTCCGTAAAATGGCGCACCGCCTGCGCGAGTTTGGTTAATCGTGATGGGTATTTTCTCCATTGCCAACCAGCATATCCGCTTTGCGGTAAAACTGGCGTGCGCGATTGTACTGGCGCTGTTCGTTGGTTTTCACTTCCAACTTGAGACTCCGCGTTGGGCGGTACTGACTGCGGCCATTGTGGCGGCAGGCCCGGCCTTTGCTGCGGGTGGGGAACCCTATTCAGGGGCTATCCGCTATCGCGGCATGCTGCGTATTGTCGGGACATTTATCGGTTGTATTGCCGGACTGATCATTATCATCAGTATGATCCGCGCTCCGTTATTGATGATCCTGGTGTGCTGTATCTGGGCCGGTTTTTGTACCTGGATCTCGTCACTGGTGAAGATCGAGAACTCCTATGCCTGGGGGCTTTCGGGCTATACGGCGCTGATCATCGTCATTACCATTCAGGCTGAACCGCTGCTGACGCCACAATTTGCGCTCGAACGTTGCAGTGAAATTGTGATGGGGATTGTCTGTGCCATTGTGGCCGATCTGCTTTTCTCTCCTCGTTCGATAAAACAAGAGATTGATGTTGAGCTGGACAGCCTGCTGGTGGCGCAATATCAACTGATGCAGTTGTGCATTAAGCACGGCGACAGCGAGGTCGTGGATAAAGCTTGGGGCGATTTAGTCCGTCGAACGGCGGCGCTGGAGGGCATGCGCAGCAACCTCAATATGGAGTCTTCACGTTGGGTGCGTGCTAATCGCAGACTCAAAGCATTAAACACGCTGTCGCTCACGCTCATTACTCAGTCCTGTGAAACTTACCTTATTCAAAATACCCGCCCGGAACTTATCACCGACACCTTCCGCGAGTTGTTCGATACGCCGGTTGAAACGGTGCAGGATGTCCACAAACAGTTGAAGCGGATGCGTCGGGTTATTGTCTGGACTGGCGAACGTGAAACACCGGTAACGATTTATAGCTGGGCAGGTGCGGCGACGCGCTACCTGCTGCTCAAACGTGGTGTGGTGAGTAATACCAAGATTAGCGCTACGGAAGAAGAGATCCTGCAAGGTGAGCCGGTGGTGAAAGTGGAGTCTGCCGAGCGTCATCATGCGATGGTTAACTTCTGGCGTACCACGCTTTCTTGTGTGCTGGGGACCTTATTCTGGCTATGGACCGGATGGACTTCCGGCAGCGGTGCAATGGTGATGATTGCGGTCGTCACCTCGCTGGCAATGCGTTTGCCAAATCCTCGCATGGTGGCGATAGACTTTATCTATGGGACGTTGGCAGCGTTACCGCTCGGAGCGCTCTATTTCCTGGTGATTATCCCTAATACGCAACAAAGCATGCTGTTACTGTGCCTGAGCCTGGCGGTGCTGGGATTCTTTCTGGGGATTGAGGTACAGAAACGACGGTTGGGATCGATGGGGGCGCTGGCCAGCACCATTAATATCATTGTGCTGGATAACCCGATGACCTTCCACTTTAGCCAGTTCCTTGATAGTGCGCTGGGGCAGATTGTTGGCTGCGTGTTGGCGTTTATCGTCATTCTGCTGGTGCGTGATAACTCTCGTGACAGAACAGGCCGCGTATTGCTCAACCAGTTTGTTTCGGCGGCGGTTTCAGCAATGACCACCAATGTAGTCCGTCGTAAAGAAAATCATCTTCCGGCACTTTATCAGCAGCTGTTTTTACTGATGAACAAGTTTCCCGGCGATCTGGCGAAGTTTCGCCTGGCGCTGACGATGATTATCGCGCATCAGCGCCTGCGTGATGCACCGGTACCGGTAAACGAGGATCTATCCGCATTCCATCGTCAGCTTCGTCGTACTGCCGATCACGTAATTTCAGCAGGAAATGACGACAAGCGCCGACGCTACTTTAGCCAGTTACTGGAGGAGCTCGAGGTCTACCAGGAGAAATTAATCATCTGGCAAGCACCGCCGCAGGTGACCGAGCCGGTAAAACGACTCAGTGGGATGCTGCACAAATACCAGCATGCGCTGGTCAGTAATTAAGAGTTGAAAACCGACGCTAAAAGCGTCGGTTTTTTTATGGCTATACTTACCTGAAAATGCGAGAGACCCCTGGATATTGGCGGTCTGTAGAGTAGCTGGCGTCGGGATGGTGGCTATAGATGAACATCTATACATTTGATTTTGACGAGATAGAAGATCAGGGCGATTTCTACCGCGAGTTCACGCGCACATTCGGTCTGGCCCGGGAAAAGGTGGTTGATTTGGATTCTCTGTGGGAGGTGGTGATCGGGGAAGTCTTGCCGCTGCCGCTGGAGATTGAATTTGTCCATTTACCGGACAAGCTGCGCAGGCGATACGGCGCGTTGATTTTACTGTTCGATGAAGCGGAAGAAGAGCTGGAAGGGCAGTTGCGTTTTAACGTTCGTCACTCAATGTAAGACATAAAAAAGCCCCCGGCAGGCGGGGGCAAGTCGTCGGACTTAGACGACGAGGGTTTATTTGTAGAGTTCTGCAGTAGCGTGCCAGTGAGCACCTTCACGGAGTTCGGTGACGCGATAGCTGCTGGCGCCTGCTTTTTCAGCTTTAGCGGCGATGGCCTGACGCATGTCCATTGGTGAACTACCGATCTGAGAGACGGAGACGCTACCGATGGATTGCAGATTCTGTGCTTCTTGTGAGTTCACCTGAGTAACCGCGGCGCTTGCACCGAAGGAGAGAACAGAAAGAAGGCTTAAGGTTGCAATAGTAGTTTTGATTTTCATGATATTTACCTCGTCGAATTCTTTTATTGGGGGTCTGTGTTTCGTGACCCTCATCACAAAATCAAGTATACACTAATCACTCAATAAATTAATACCACGCTAATTGTTTCACTGGGTTTTGAGTGTTAAGAAAATGATTTTTTATAACTCAATGGAATTAAAAAGAGCATTTCAAACAGCTTATACAAAATAAATTTAATTAAATCATGTAGATGCTTTGTTTTGCAAAATGTGCGTTTTTAAGGCTGCATATTCACCATGTGAATGTGTTTTGATGGTTAAACGCACCATTTGTTAAATCAATAGCAGTGGAAAAGAGAAGGAGGGGGATGAAAAGAGAGTGTTTTCCCCCGCCGCGAGGCGACGGGGAGGCGGTATTACAGTTCTTGTTCGAACAGTTCCAGAATGGCTTCGTACAGATCTTTTACCGTAAAACCCTTAGCTGGGGTGGTGAAGATGGTATCGTCACCTGCAATCGTACCCAGGATACCTTCCGCTTTCCCCAATGAGTCCAGCAGACGTGCAATCAACTGAGCAGCGCCAGGGCTGGTATGAATAACCACGACCGCATCGTTATAGTCGATATCCAACACCAGATTTTTCAGCGGGCTGGAGGTCGTGGGTACGCCCAGCTCCGCCGGAAGACAGTACACCATTTCCATTTTCGCATTGCGGGTACGCACGGCGCCAAATTTGGTCAGCATGCGTGAAACCTTGGACTGATTGATATTATCAAAGCCCTGATCCTGCAACGCGAGGACGATTTCGCCTTGAGAGCTGAACTTTTCTTCTTTAAGCAGCGCTTTAAACGCCTTTACTAATTCTTCTTGTTTTGCCGAGCTTCGCATAAGTCACCCGTAATATGGCGGTAGAAACAACATTATTGTGCATACAGATGAATTTTTATGCAAACAGTCTGCCTTGTTCAAGGCTGAAATAATGTTATGAAAGAGCGGAATTTTATCAAATTTCGTTATCAAGAAACATGCCTGTGTCACGGCTCGCAAATAAGGTTAAAAGTAAATTAAATGTTATCAAATTGATGTTGTTTTGAGAGGCGGGTAGGGTATATTGTCAGCACCTGTTGGAAAGTTGCTCTACTGTGTGGGTGGTTTTGAATTACGTAACTTAGGTTTTATTTTACGTAAGTTAAATGCATAAAAGCCAAATTTGCGTGACTACGCATTCTTGACGCGTGGTTGTTGTATTCATTGGATTTGTGAATTAAGGTCGCCGCCGCGGAGCAATAGACATTTTGCTTATCAATATAATAAGGAGTTTAGGATGAAAGTTGCAGTCCTCGGCGCTGCTGGTGGTATCGGTCAGGCGCTAGCATTACTGTTAAAAACCCAACTGCCTTCAGGTTCAGAACTCTCCCTGTACGACATCGCTCCAGTAACACCTGGTGTGGCCGTTGATTTGAGCCATATCCCTACTGCTGTGAAAATCAAAGGCTTCAGCGGCGAAGATGCTACCCCTGCACTGGAAGGTGCTGATGTGGTACTGATCTCTGCGGGTGTCGCACGTAAACCGGGTATGGATCGTTCCGACCTGTTCAACGTCAACGCCGGAATCGTGAAGAACCTGGTGCAGCAAGTTGCTAAAACCTGCCCGAAAGCGTGTATCGGTATCATCACCAACCCGGTGAATACTACCGTTGCTATCGCTGCAGAAGTGCTGAAAAAAGCAGGCGTATACGATAAGAACAAACTGTTTGGCGTGACCACGCTGGACATCATCCGCTCCAACACCTTTGTTGCGGAACTGAAAGGCAAACAACCAGGCGACGTTGAAGTTCCGGTTATTGGCGGCCATTCTGGCGTGACCATCCTGCCACTGCTGTCACAAATTCCTGGCGTAAGCTTCACCGAACAAGAAGCAGCTGACCTGACTAAACGTATCCAGAATGCGGGTACTGAAGTTGTGGAAGCCAAAGCCGGTGGCGGTTCTGCAACCCTGTCTATGGGTCAGGCTGCTGCACGTTTCGGCCTGTCCCTGGTTCGCGCATTGAGCGGCGAAAAAGGTGTGGTTGAATGTGCTTACGTTGAAGGCGACGGCCAGTATGCTCGTTTCTTCTCTCAGCCGCTGCTGCTGGGTAAAAACGGCGTAGAAGAGCGTCAGTCTATCGGCAAGCTGAGCGCGTTTGAACAAAGCTCGCTGGAAGGCATGCTGGATACGCTGAAAAAAGATATTACTCTGGGCGAAGAGTTCGTTAAGTAACGCGAGAGAGGCCTGCGTGTATTTGTAGGCCTGATAAGCGTAGCGCCATCAGGCATTACGTACTAACTCTCTACGATATCGCCTAATAAAAACCGGAGCCAACATGCTCCGGTTTTTTTATGGTCAGTAGGCCGCCAGACGTGACGTTAATTGGTGGCTGGGTATTCCTGGATCGTTACCTGCAGCGTCAACTGTTTGTCATCACGCATCACGACAACGGAGATAACTGAACCTGGTCGAATCTCTGCCACCTGGTCCATCGTTTCCAGCGCAGACACCGCCGGTTTGTTATTGACCGAGATAATCAGATCGTTAACCTGAATGCCTGCCTGTGCTGCCGGACCATCCGGGGAAACTTCGTTAACCACAATCCCCTGAATTTGATCCATCCCGCCGCCCTGAGCGTGCAGTGGTGCAATTTCGCGACCGCTGATACCGATGTAGCCACGAATCACGCGCCCGTCACGAATCAGCTTATCCATGATTTTAGTCGCCAACTGAAACGGAATGGCAAAACCGATCCCTTCCGGGGTTTCGCCATCGTTGCTCTTATCAAATGACAGCGTGTTAATCCCCATCAATTCACCCAGTGAGTTGACCAGCGCACCGCCGGAGTTTCCGTGGTTGATGGAAGCATCTGTTTGCAGGAAGTTTTGCCGTCCTGTCGGGTTCAGGCCAATTCGACCGGTGGCGCTGATGATCCCCTGAGTGATGGTTTGCCCAAGGTTGTACGGGTTACCGATGGCGAGTACTACGTCACCAATGTGCGGCACGCGTTTGTTATTAATTGGGATTGTTGGCAGCCCGCCAGTGGCGTTGATTTTCAGCACCGCAAGGTCGGTTAACGTATCAGACCCCACAAGCAGCGCTTCAAATACGCGGCCGTCCTGCAATGCGACGATGATTTGGTCGGCATCGTTAATGACGTGCTTATTGGTAATGATATAGCCGCGCTGATCCATGATAACGCCTGAGCCGAGCGTGCGGATCTCAAGCTGGTTGTGCGCGGTACTGTTCATACTGCGGTTATAAACGTTCACAACGGCAGGCGCTGCGCGGCGAACCGCCGAGTTATAGCTGGCAGGCGTTTCATCTGCACTGTCGAACTGCGGTGCGGTAAGCGTATTAATTTTTCGCAGAGAGGGCATCGCGGCCAGCAGGATGGCGCCGACGATTAAACCAATCGCGACCGAACGTAAAAGCTTCACAAACATGATGGCGGCGTCATTAATAAAGGGAACGGCAGCAGCATATCACGAGTTTGCCGGACATCACACGAGGGGCTGATGTCCGGTTGCATGCGTTAACGCAGGAGCAGGTAAATACTCTCGTTACCGCGCACCACCTGCAGAGCAATGATCGACGGTTTCGCTTCCAGCACTTTTCGCATTTCGGCGATTGAGTTTACGCGATCGCGGTTAACGCCAATGATAACGTCATCTTTATGCAGACCGGCCTGTGCGGCAGGGCTGCTTTTTTCTACGTTATCAATTCTGATGCCTTTGGTGCCGTCTTTTAACTGACCGTCGCTGAGCGTGGCCCCTTGCAACGCAGGCGCAATCATCTCTGCGCTGGCGGACGATGATGTGCTGGTATCGAGGGTGACTTCAACCTCGAGCGGTTTACCGTTACGCAGCAGGCCCAGTTTGACCTTGGTCCCAGGTTCAGTTGTCGCAATGCGTGAACGCAGTTCGGCGAAGCTGTTGAGCGGTTTACCGTTGAGGCTGGTAATGACGTCACCTGATTTCACCCCTGCTTTTGCGGAGCCGGAGTTAGGCAGAACCTCACTGACAAACGCGCCACGCTGTACGTCCAGTTTGAACGCTTTGGCGATATCCGAGGTCATTTCGGTGCCTTTGATACCCAACAGACCGCGTTTGATTTCACCAAACTGCATCAGCTGCTGTGCCAGCGTGCGCGCCATGTTGCTCGGGATTGCAAAACCAATCCCGATGCTGCCGCCGCCGGGGGCCAGAATCGCGGTGTTAATACCGATCAGCTCACCGTTCAGGTTGAGCAATGCGCCGCCGGAGTTACCGCGGTTGATAGAGGCGTCAGTCTGAATAAAGTTTTCCAGACCTTCCAGGTTCAACCCACTGCGACCCAAGGCAGATACAATGCCGGAGGTGGCTGTTTGACCCAAACCGAACGGGTTACCCACAGCCACCGCGAAATCACCCACGCGGAGTTTATCGGAGTCAGCAATGGCAATTTGCGTCAGGTTGCTGGGGTGCTGAATTTGTAGCAGTGCGATATCGCTCTGATCGTCGCTGCCGATAAGCTTAGCGTCGAACTCACGGCCATCATTAAGCTGAACGCTGATTTTTTGCGCCTGATTAATAACGTGGTTATTGGTCAGAACATAGCCTTTGGCTGCGTCAATGATGACCCCTGAGCCCAGCCCTTCAAAGGGTTGTGACGGTTGATCGGGAAGTTCATCACCAAAAAACTTTTTGAACTCTTCCGGGACTTTCTGCCCCTGAGTGGCAGTACCTTCAACCCTTACGCTCACCACTGCAGGTAACACTTTCTCCAGCATCGGAGCGAGGCTGGGAAGCGCAACCTGACCGGGAACCTGGCCGGGGATAGACGCTGCGGCCGGGAATGGCGCCGAGAGAGTTAACCCGACACTTAACGCTAATGCACTCAACAGCTGGGTTTGTTTTTTCATGGATCCTGCTCTCGTACCTTGAGTAAACGGAAGATGATTCAAAACAGGTTGATGTTATTGAATTTTCGGTTAGGTCACAATGCGGCTAACGACTAAATAATAGCTGGGACAGGAAGAGAAGCGGAGGGCGCAATTGCTGCGCCCAATAAATTTCTTAACGATGTGCGGTTAGTCGCGCTTTGCGCCGCTACGCAGCAGGCCGGATGCCCCTTCAGAATAGTCACGTGGCATCTGAACCGGCGCCTGATCGTTGCCTGCTTCAGACTCTGCCAGACGGTTACGGAACGGGTTGTTTTCCGGCGACATACCCGGCAGCAGGTTGCTGGAGCTTTTCGCCATGTGCTGGTAAATCTGACGATAATCATCCGCCATGTTATCCAGCAATTCAGCGCTGCGGGCAAAGTGGCTCACCAGCTCTTCGCGGTACTCTTCCAGCTCAGCTTTATTTTTTTCCAGTTCGTACTGCAATGCCTGCTGTTGGCGTAATTTACGATTACCAAAACGCATGGCTACAGCACCAATAATGATACCGACGACTAACCCAATTAGCGCATATTCCCAGGTCATGAACATCTCCCGTTGTCTTGTGTTTCCGTAGGGTGTTGGCTTTAGGCTCCATGCCTGCGCCTGATTATGCCACTATAACCGCTAATCCCGTAGAAGTGGAATCCCGTGTTTATATCACGTAATGTAGAACGGCCTTTTTTTCGTCAACCGTGAGCGACGGCACATCGATTCTCAAGGAATAACAATAACATCATGCAAAGCCTTTCCCCGACATCGCGTTACCAGCAAGCCCTCAACGACGGCAGTCATCAACCCGACAACGTACAACTCGAAGCCGTGAATCGACTGGAAACAATTTTCCAGGCGCTTACAACGCTAGCACGTCCTGCGCCGCAGGAGAGTGGACTGATGGCGCGTTTTGGTAAATTGCTGGGCAAGCGTGAGTCACCGATCAACGCACCGGTGCGTGGTTTATATATGTGGGGCGGAGTTGGGCGCGGAAAAACCTGGCTGATGGATCTGTTCTACCATAGCCTGCCGGGCGAACGTAAACAGCGTTTGCACTTTCACCGTTTTATGCTGCGCGTGCATGAAGAGCTTACTGCCTTACAGGGGCAGAGCGATCCGCTGGAAATCATCGCCGACCGCTTTAAGGCCGAAACGGACGTGCTGTGCTTCGACGAATTTTTTGTTTCTGATATCACCGATGCCATGCTGCTTGGCGGCCTGATGAAGGCGCTGTTTGCCCGCGGTATTACGCTGGTGGCGACCTCCAATATTCCGCCAGATGAGCTGTATCGCAACGGTTTGCAACGCACGCGTTTTCTTCCTGCCATTGATGCCATCAAACAGCATTGTGACATCATGAATGTCGATGCCGGCGTCGATTATCGTCTGCGTACCTTAACGCAGGCGCATTTGTGGTTGTCGCCATTGAATGAGGAAACCCGCCAGCAGATGGATAAGCTTTGGCTGGCATTAGCGGGAACCAAAGGTGAACATGCGCCAACGCTGGAGATCAATCATCGTCCGATGCAAACCCTGGCCGTCGAAAACCAAACGCTGGCGGTGTCGTTTACCACGCTCTGCGTCGATGCCCGGAGTCAGCATGACTATATTGCGCTGTCGCGTCTGTTTCACACGGTGCTGTTGTCTGATGTGCCGGTCATGACCCCGCTGATGGAGAGTGAAGCGCGACGCTTTATCGCATTGGTGGATGAGTTCTACGAACGCCACGTCAAGTTGGTGGTCAGTGCGGCATCACCCCTCTATGAAATTTATCAGGGCGAGCGTCTGAAGTTTGAATTTCAGCGTTGTTTGTCGCGTTTGCAGGAGATGCAAAGCGAAGAGTATCTGAAGCGGGAACATTTAGCCGGTTAAACCTGCCGCAAATCACATAAAGGGGTCGATCTTTGACCCTGACTTCTCTATAATCTTGCGACCCCACGTTACGAGAGAGTTTTTTTCCCAAAACTTTCTATGCGCCGGCATAGGCTATTCGAAGGGGTAGGTTTGCTGGACAATGTCGTGTGAACCTCAACTGACAAAACGTTTGGGTGTTCACCAACGTGTAACTTATTTATTTGGGTAAGCTTTTAATGAAAACTTTTACAGCTAAACCAGAAACCGTAAAACGCGACTGGTATGTTGTTGACGCGACCGGTAAAACTCTGGGCCGTCTGGCTTCCGAACTGGCTCTGCGCCTGCGCGGTAAGCACAAAGCGGAATACACTCCGCACGTAGATACCGGTGATTACATCATCGTTCTGAACGCTGACAAAGTTGCTGTAACCGGCAACAAGCGTACTGACAAAGTGTACTATCACCACACCGGCCACATCGGTGGTATCAAACAAGCGACCTTTGAAGAGATGATTGCTCGCCGTCCTGAGCGTGTGCTTGAAATCGCGGTTAAAGGCATGCTGCCAAAAGGCCCGCTGGGTCGTGCTATGTTCCGTAAACTGAAAGTTTACGCTGGCAACGAGCACAACCACGCGGCACAGCAACCGCAAGTTCTTGACATCTAATCGGGATTATAGGCAATGGCTGAAAATCAATACTACGGCACTGGTCGCCGCAAAAGTTCCGCAGCTCGCGTTTTCATCAAACCGGGCAGTGGTAAAATCGTAATCAACCAACGTTCTCTGGAACAGTACTTCGGTCGTGAAACTGCCCGCATGGTAGTTCGTCAGCCGCTGGAACTGGTCGACATGGTTGAGAAACTGGATCTGTACATCACTGTTAAAGGTGGTGGTATCTCTGGTCAGGCTGGTGCGATCCGTCACGGTATCACCCGCGCTCTGATGGAGTACGACGAATCCCTGCGTGGCGAACTGCGTAAAGCTGGCTTCGTTACCCGTGATGCTCGTCAGGTTGAACGTAAGAAAGTCGGTCTGCGTAAAGCACGTCGTCGTCCTCAGTTCTCCAAACGTTAATTGTACTCTGCTTCGGCAGACGACAATTTGCGAAAAAACCCGCTTCGGCGGGTTTTTTTATCGTTATTTCTCGCCTCAGATCCACGGTAATCCGCTGATTGCCACCTCTTTTTCCCCATTTCAAGAATCGACTCACCACAAAGGTCACAAAATCTGGTAAACTATCATCCAATTTTCTGCCCAAATGTCCGGTATCGTTCATTTTTTGTTTGTATTTTGAACAGTAATGACTTTCCCGAGTCTGGGTGACATCACTTCTGGCTGGCCACTGAGTGGCTGGTAGCAGTAAAAATTCTGAATATACCTGGAGGTTTTCATGGCTGTCGCTGCCAACAAACGTTCGGTAATGACGCTGTTTTCTGGTCCTACTGACATCTATAGCCATCAGGTCCGCATTGTGCTGGCTGAGAAAGGTGTTAGTTTCGAGATTGAGCATGTGGAGAAGGACAATCCACCTCAGGATCTGATCGACCTCAACCCGAATCAGAGCGTACCGACACTGGTGGATCGTGAGCTGACCCTGTGGGAATCTCGCATCATTATGGAATACCTGGATGAGCGCTTCCCGCATCCGCCGCTGATGCCGGTTTACCCGGTTGCGCGTGGTGAAAGCCGCCTGTACATGCAGCGTATTGAAAAAGACTGGTACACGCTGATGAACGTCATCGTGAACGGTTCTGCATCTGAAGCCGAAGTCGCGCGTAAGCGTCTGCGCGAAGAACTGCTGGCGATCGCGCCAGTATTTGGCCAGAAACCTTACTTCCTGAGCGATGAGTTCAGCCTGGTAGACTGCTATCTGGCGCCGCTGCTGTGGCGTTTACCGCAGCTGGGTATTGAATTCAACGGTGCAGGTTCGAAAGAACTGAAAGGGTACATGACTCGCGTCTTCGAACGAGACTCTTTCCTGGCTTCTCTGACTGAGCCTGAACGTGAAATGCGTCTGGGCCGGGGTTAACCTGTATGGATTTGCCACAGCTAACACCACGCCGTCCGTATCTGCTGCGCGCGTTCTATGAGTGGTTGCTGGACAACCAGCTCACGCCGCATCTGGTGGTGGATGTGACGCTCCAGGACGTGCAGGTTCCAATGGAATATGCGCGTGACGGGCAAATTGTTCTGAATATTGCACCGCGTGCGGTGGGCAACCTGGAACTGGCTAACGATGAAGTGCGCTTTAACGCGCGCTTCGGTGGTGTGCCGCGTCAGGTGTCTGTGCCGTTGGCTGCCGTTCTGGCAATTTATGCACGTGAAAATGGCGCCGGTACGATGTTCGAACCGGAAGCCGCCTACGACGAAGATGTTGCCAGCTTAAATGATGACGACAACGACGCGTCTGGTTTTGAGAGTGAAACGGTCATGTCGGTCATTGATGGCGATAAACCTGATAATGGCGACGACAACGATCCGGATGATACTCCGCCACCGCCTCGCGGTGGGCGTCCAGCGCTGCGCGTAGTGAAATAAATAGTGAAATAAGAAAACAGGCCCTTTCGGGCCTGTTCTGTTTTCTGGCTTTGGTATCAATAAAACAGCGCGATGGTGGCTACCATATTCACCACAAATCCTACTGCCATCGGGATTGCTGTACGTTTTACCACTTCAAAGGGCGATACGCCGGCAATACCCGATGTCACGACAATTACAGCGGTTATGGGTGACACTGCGCGGGCAAGCGTAGTGGCAAAATGCATCGGCATAATCATTACTACGGCAGGAATATGCAGCCCGGCGGCAATATCCGGAATGAGGCTGGCAAAAGACATAAACGGCGCGTTGCCTGACCCCATGACGATCGCGCAGGCGGCGATGACCACCGCCATGATGATCATCACGCCGATACCGCCAAGACCGGAATGCTCTGCGCCTTTTATTACGGCGTCGACAGTCCCGATAGTCGTCAACCCTTTCGCAAAGATTTCACCGGCGACCACCAGGGTGACAACGTTGGCAAACTGCGTCCCCATGCCGTCAAAAAAAGCCTGCACATCATCCATCGTTTCGCGCAGATTATGTTTATGCAGGAATTCAACAAACATAGTCAGCGTCATGCTCATTAACATCACCACCACCAGATTCAACTCAGCTTTCATTAGCCCCATTTGTGCAAGAGCAAGCGAGCCCAGCATCAGGATCAGCGGCATCACCGGCAAAATGGCGTAATAGAGCGGGGGTACGTTTTCCAGCGTCTTTTGTTCCGCAAATCCGTTACTTTCCGGTGCGGCTTTTTTATCAAATTGACGCTGAACGAAAAAATGCGCAATGGCGACGGCGACAATGACACACGACGCGACGGGCAACTGGTATTGAAAGAAATAGGTGGCGATTTTCATGCCCGCGACCTGCGCGGCAAAAATAGAGTTGGTTTCCAGAATGCCCCATTCAATCGACATCGAAGTGGCAATGACCGCAACAGCGGATAAACGGCTCACGCCAAGACTAACCAGCGTTGGGAACAGCGTCACCATCAGCAACATACCTAACCCGGATGCGCTGGTAATGAACTGCGCCATGATCTGACCAATCACATAGGTGGCGGCAAGAACTACATAGGGGGAACGGATTAGCTTGAGCGGGCGACTTAACAGGCTAACCATCGCTCTGCTGGCCCCCATCCTGTCCATATAACGGGCATAACCGCCCACCGCCATGATTGATAACCCCAGTCCGGCCGCGCGGTTGGAGAGCATACGCAAAATTTCATTGTAAATATCGACCAGTAGATAGCCACTGCTTTTGTCGTTAGTGACCAATGCGCCGTAGCCCAGCCAGACGCCGCAGATCATCAGGAAGATCCCGGCGGCGGCCAACACGACCTGCGGTTTGTAGTTTTTGAGGATCAGGTAACCCATCGTTAATAAAACGATGACAGAGATAATGATGCCGAACATTGTTTCACTCCATGTCAGAGAAGAAGATAAATCCGGTAATAACGCTGCTGTCAAAACGGATGTTATATTTTTCTGGGCATTTTTTATGGAGTGAATATCTTATTTTTAATTCGATGGTGTGATTATTTATCGTTATAAAATAGATGGTTATGATAAATTATCACGTTCATATTCATAATTTTCATGAAGGTGTTTAACTCGATTCAATTAAAATGAGGCAGAAGATACTCGCTTAAAATAATATTGCTGTTACGTATATTATCAATAGGCCAGCCGGATCAGATCGTCCATCATTTCACCCTGCTTTCGATCCTGTGTTAGGATAAACCCGCTGTTGTTTGTCACCACGACTTAGCTGAATGGACCCTATGAACGCATTTGATTCGCAAGCTGAAGACTCTCCATCCACCATTGGCCGCAGCTTACGCAGCCGCCCGCTGGCGCGTAAAAAACTGTCTGAAATGGTTGAAGAAGAACTGGAGCAGATGATTCGTCGTCGGGAGTTTGGCGAGGGCGAACAGTTGCCGTCTGAGCGGGAGCTGATGGCCTTCTTTAACGTGGGCCGTCCTTCTGTACGAGAAGCGCTGGCCGCGTTAAAACGCAAAGGTCTGGTACAAATCAACAACGGCGAGCGCGCCCGCGTTTCGCGTCCTTCAGCTGATACCATCATCAGCGAGCTGTCTGGTATGGCGAAAGATTTCCTCGCACATCCCGGCGGCATTGCCCACTTCGAGCAGTTGCGACTGTTCTTTGAATCCAGCCTGGTACGATACGCCGCCGAACATGCGACAGATGAGCAAATCGACAGACTGGCTAAAGCACTGGAGATCAACAGCCAGTCGCTCGATGACAATACGTTGTTCATCCGCTCGGACGTTGATTTTCACCGTGTACTGGCTGAGATCCCGGGCAATCCTATCTTTATGGCTATCCATGTTGCGCTGTTAGACTGGCTGATTGCCGCCCGTCCGACCGTCGCCGATCAAGAGTTGTATGAGCACAACAACGTGAGTTATCAGCAGCATATCGCGATTGTCGACGCAATTCGCCAGCGCGATCCTGAAGAAGCTGACCGCGCACTGCAAGAACACCTCAATAGCGTTTCCGCGACCTGGCATGCCTTCAGCAAAAGTAAAAAGTTGCGTAAGTGATCGCGATCCCGACGATCGTTTAAACACAAAATCATTCAAGTTGCATCAAGGCGGCAAGAGAGCGAGTTCCCTGGAGCATAGATAACTATGTGACAGGGGTGAGCGAACGCAGCTAACGCAGAGGCGGCTCGAAGGATGAAGTGTTTAGTGAAGTAGATCGCACTATAAGCGTTCTGTATTGTATTGCTGCTTATTTGATCTGGTATAACAGGTATAAAGGTATGTAGTCAGATAACACTAATCATCGTCAGAGGTCGTTATGGCAAGAGATTTAAAAGGCGTAATGCCAGCGTTGTTAACCCCATTCGATAACCAACAGAGACTGGACATCGAGAGTCTGCGCCGCCTGGTGCGTTTCAACATTGGTCAGGGTGTCGATGGGCTCTATGTCGGTGGCTCAACGGGTGAGGCCTTTGTCCAAAACCGCGTTGAAAGAGAGCAGGTGCTGGAAATTGTGGCCGAAGAAGCGAAAGGCAAGGTGACGCTGATCGCTCATGTTGGCACGGTGAGCACCGAAGAAAGCCAACAGCTGGCGAGCGCCGCGCATCGTTACGGCTTTGATGCAGTTTCGGCCGTCACGCCGTTTTACTATCCGTTCAGCTTTGAAGAGCATTGCGACCACTACCGCGCAATTATTGATTCAGCTAATGGATTGCCGATGGTGGTCTATAACATCCCGGCGCTGAGCGGCGTAAAACTGACTCTGGATCAGATCAACACGCTGGTGACGCTACCTGGCGTTGGCGCGCTGAAACAAACTTCCGGCGATCTCTATCAGATGGAACAGATCCGCCGCGCTCATCCCGATCTGGTGCTTTATAACGGTTATGACGAGATCTTTGCTTCTGGTTTGCTGGCGGGTGCAGATGGCGGTATCGGTAGCACTTACAACATCATGGGGTGGCGCTATCAGGGAATTGTGAAAGCGCTCAAAGAAGGCGACATCCGCACGGCGCAAAAGCTGCAAACTGAGTGCAATAAGGTTATCGATCTGCTCATTAAGGTTGGCGTGTTCCGCGGCCTGAAAACGGTACTGCACTATATGGATGTGGTTTCTGTCCCACTGTGCCGTAAACCCTTTGCCCCGGTAGATGAACAATATCTGCCGGAACTGAAAGCGCTGGCAAACCAACTGCTGGCGGAAAAGGCGTAATCACGGGTCGCCGGGGGCGCTTCGCTTGCCCGGCCTGGATTTTCGACCGTAGGCCGGGTAGGGCAAAGCCAGTACCCGGCACAACAACAAAAATCGTCGGGAGAGTAAAATGAGTACTTCTACCCAGAACATCCCGTGGTATCGCCATCTCAATCGGGCACAATGGCGGGCATTTTCCGCCGCCTGGCTGGGATATTTGCTTGATGGTTTCGATTTTGTGTTAATCGCCCTGGTGCTGACAGAAGTGCAGGGCGAATTCGGACTGACGACGGTGCAGGCTGCCAGTCTGATCTCGGCCGCCTTTATCTCCCGTTGGTTTGGCGGATTAATGTTGGGGGCCATGGGCGATCGTTACGGACGCCGCCTGGCGATGGTCACCAGCATCATTCTGTTCTCCGTGGGGACGCTGGCCTGCGGCTTTGCGCCGGGCTACACCACCATGTTTATCGCCCGACTGGTTATCGGTATGGGAATGGCCGGTGAGTATGGTTCCAGCGCAACCTATGTTATTGAAAGTTGGCCTAAACATCTGCGAAACAAAGCCAGTGGTTTCCTGATTTCCGGCTTTTCCGTTGGTGCCGTGATCGCCGCCCAGGTCTACAGTCTGGTGGTCCCGGTCTGGGGATGGCGCGCGCTGTTCTTCATCGGCATCCTGCCAATTATCTTCGCCCTCTGGCTGCGTAAAAATATTCCGGAAGCGGAAGACTGGAAAGAAAAACACGAAGGCAAAGCGCCAGTGCGCACGATGGTGGACATTCTCTACCGGGGCGAGCATCGGGTAATTAATATTCTGATGACGCTCGCCGCTGCAACTGCGCTGTGGTTCTGCTTTGCTGGCAACCTGCAAAATGCGGCTATCGTGGCGGTCCTGGGACTGATATGCGCCTTTATCTTCATTAGCTTTATGGTGCAAAGCAGCGGGAAACGCTGGCCGACGGGCGTGATGCTGATGGTGGTCGTGCTATTTGCCTTCCTGTACTCGTGGCCGATTCAGGCGCTGTTGCCAACCTATCTGAAAACGGAACTGCTGTACGATCCTTCCACGGTGGCCAGAGTGCTCTTCTTTAGTGGCTTTGGTGCGGCGGTCGGTTGTTGCGTCGGCGGTTTTCTTGGTGACTGGCTGGGCACGCGTAAAGCCTATGTCTGCAGTCTGCTGGCCTCGCAGTTGCTGATTATTCCGGTGTTTGCAATAGGCGGTTCAAACGTCTGGGTACTGGGTTTGCTGCTGTTTTTCCAACAAATGCTCGGCCAGGGGATCTCCGGGATCTTACCAAAACTGATTGGCGGCTATTTCGATACCGATCAGCGTGCGGCGGGATTGGGCTTCACCTATAACGTGGGCGCACTGGGCGGGGCTTTGGCACCGATCATCGGCGCGCTGATTGCCCAACGTCTGGATCTGGGCACCGCGCTGGGATCGCTCTCCTTCGGCCTGACATTTGTGGTGATCCTGCTGATTGGTCTCGATATGCCGTCCCGCGTACAGCGCTGGCTGCGTCCTGAAGCGTTACGTACGCATGACGCCATCGATGGTCGACCGTTTAGCGGGGCCGTGCCGTTCGGCGGTGACAAAAGCACCATGGTGAAATCCAAAAGTTAATCCAATTGCCCGGTGCTGAACCGGGCAATAGCCGTAAGGGAAGAATATGTCGTTCTTTGAGCTACAGAGCGCCACTACGATGCATGAGGCGGCGTCATGACCACACTGGCGATTGATATTGGCGGCACCAAATTGGCTGCCGCGCTGGTAGCGAACAATCAGCAAGTCCGCGAGCGGCGTGAACTGCCGACGCCTGCCAGTAAAACGCCGCAAGCGCTGCGCGCCGCGTTACAAACACTGGTTGCACCGCTACAGGGGCGTGCTAATCGGGTGGCGATCGCCTCGACGGGGATTATCCGTGAGGGGGCTTTACTGGCGCTGAATCCGCATAACCTCGGCGGGTTGATGCATTTTCCGCTGACACAAACGCTGGAGCAAATCACCGACCTGCCGACGCTGGCCGTCAATGACGCACAGGCAGCGGCGTGGGCTGAGTACCATGCGCTTGGTGGTGAGTACCGCGATCTGGTGTTTATTACCGTCTCCACAGGCGTGGGCGGGGGAATCGTCAGCGGTGGGAAACTGCTGACCGGAGTCGGCGGTCTGGCTGGGCATCTGGGACATACGCTGGCCGATCCTCATGGACCCATGTGCGGCTGCGGGCGTGTGGGCTGCGTTGAGGCGATCGCATCCGGTCGTGGAATAGCGGCGGCTGCCGAAGGCGCGCTTGCCGGATGCGACGCCAAAACTATTTTTAGCCGTGCCGGGCAGGGGGATGAGCAGGCAAGCCGGTTGATCCATCGCTCGGCGCGTACTTTGGCAAGGCTTGTTGCCGATGTGAAGGCCACGACCGATTGCCAGTGCGTGGTCATTGGCGGCAGCGTTGGGCTGGCTGAAGGGTATCTGGCGCTGGTGGAACATTATCTGGCACAAGAGCCTTTGGCCTATCACGTGGAATTGCTGGCGGCGCATTACCGTCATGACGCTGGATTACTGGGGGCCGCGCTGTTGGCCCAGGGAGAATGATGATGATATCAGATGCGTTGAATTCACTGCCTTCTGCCGGATTACATCCGGTCTTGCAGCAGGCGTTAACGCTTGCCATTGCGGCGAATCCGCAGGAGAAGACGCCTGGGCGCTACACGTTGCAGGGCGAGAATATTTTTATGAATGTCATGCAATTTACAACGCAGAGCCCAGAGCATAAGAAAGCGGAGCTGCATCAGCAGTACATTGATATTCAGATGCTGTTGTCCGGCGAAGAACGGATTCTGTTCGGGATGACCGATTCTGCTCGTCACTGTGAAGAGATGCACATCGAGGATGATTATCAGCTGTGCAGCCAGATTGCCGATGAACAGGCTATGGTACTGAAGCCGGGAAAATTTGTGATTTTTATGCCGGGCGAGCCGCATAAACCGGGTTGTGTGGTGCAGGCCCCGATGGACATCAAAAAAGTGGTGATCAAAGTCCGCGCCAGCTTATTACAAGCTTGAGAATGAGAGACTGTGTCGGATGGCAAGGCTTACGCCATCCGACATGGAATGTAACGACCTAGCGCTTAAACGTCACCGTTTCTGGCTGCGTCAGATGCAGTGTGGTTTGGCTTGGGACCGTCTCGGCAATGACTCGACCATGACGAATGGAATAACGGGCAGGCGTCTGGCGACGAACCGCGTCAAACCCATTTTCTGCAGGCAAAATCACCAGATTCGCAGAATTCCCCACGTTCAGACCGTAGTCCTGCAGGTGCAGGGTTTTCGCGCTGTGGCTGGTGACCAGGTTCAACCCATCGTTAATTTGTCCGTATCCCATCAGTTGGCACACGTGTAATCCCATATGCAGCACCTGCAGCATATTCGCAGTGCCCAGCGGGTACCACGGATCGAAGACGTCATCATGACCGAAGCAGACGTTGATCTCCGCTTCCAGCATCTCTTTGACGCGCGTAACACCACGACGCTTAGGATAAGTGTCAAAGCGTCCTTGCAGGTGAATATTCACCAGTGGATTTGCGACAAAGTTAATGCCGGACATTTTCAACAGACGGAAAAGACGGGAAGCATACGCGCCGTTGTAGGAATGCATCGCCGTGGTATGGCTGGCGGTCACGCGCTCGCCCATATTGTAGCGATGTGCCAGTGCCGCAACGGTTTCAACAAAGCGGGATTGCTCATCATCGATTTCGTCACAGTGCACGTCGATAAGTTTGTCGTATTTTTGCGCCAGAGCGAAAATCTTATGCAGCGACTCTACGCCATATTCACGCGTGAATTCAAAGTGCGGGATCGCGCCAATGACGTCGGCGCCCAGACGCACGGCTTCCTCCAGGAGCGCTTCACCATTGGGATAAGAAAGAATGCCTTCTTGCGGGAACGCGACAATCTGTAGCTCTACCCACGGAGCGACTTCTTGCTTCACCTCCAGCATGGCTTTTAGCGCCGTCAACGTAGGGTCGGAAACGTCAACGTGAGTACGGACATACTGGATGCCGTTGGCCATCTGCCACTTCAGGGTCTGCATGGCGCGCGCTTTGACGTCTTCGTGAGTGAGCATTGCCTTACGTTCAGCCCAGCGTTCAATGCCCTCAAACAACGTACCAGACTGATTCCAGCTCGGCTCGCCCGCGGTTTGTGTAGTGTCCAGATGGATATGTGGCTCAACGAACGGTGGGATAGCCAGACCGCCTTCAGCATCAAGCACTTCACCCTGTGGTAACGTCGCTGCGTCTTGAGGCTCAATACGGCTAAAGCGTCCGTTTTCAATCGTGATTTGCCATAATCCTTCACGTCCCTGTAAACGTGCCTGATGAATGGTGATGTTATTATTCTGCATGGCTGACCTCCGGGGATTTAGCAAGGCTGCGATTGAAAAGTGGATTCAGCAGGATATAGCTGAATACGCCGCCAAGTACGGCATTGACGGGCACGATGCCGGGAATATAGTGACCTGCGGCAATGCCCAGTGCAACGGACAGGATCGCTATCCAGTTTACGGAAATAAATTGCGCTTTGCTGAAGTCGGCATAGCGGCGATGGTTCAGCAGATAGTCGGCGATGATCACCCCGCCAATCGGGGGAATCGCTGCCGACAGAAATGTCAGCCAGCCGACAAAGTTATTGTAAAGCCACAGTGCGCACAGTGTGCCAATAATACCGTTAGCCACTGACAGCGTACGGCTGGAAAGGCCGGTAATATTGGCAAATCCCAGGCCCGATGCGTACAGCGCATTATCGTTGGTGGTCCAGATATTCAGGCCGAGAACGATGATCGCGGGCAGCAGCAGTCCCTGGGCAATCATCACGTCAGAGATATCCGCCTGTCCAACCGCAGCCGCGCCCGCAGCGCCGAAGATGAACATAAGCGAATTGCCAAGGAAAAACGCCACCATGGCGATTAGCACCGCGCCTTTGGCGTTGCGGCCAAAACGGACGAAGTCAGCGGTTAACGTCCCTGCGCTGACAAACGAGCCGACTACCAGCGCCAGTGCGGTGGAGAAATCCAGCGGCGTTTGCGGCACTATCGCTTTTAAATGCTCCAAACCGCCGACATCGCTCACTGCCAGCCAGACGGAGTAGCTGCCAAGTACGACGATGGCAGGCACGGCGATGATAGATAAAACGGTCAGCGCTGAGATGCCAAAAAAGATGGTCAGGGTCATCAACAGACCGGAAATCGCAATCAGGATATTGACGTCAATTCCCGTCGCTTTGCCAACCGGGATAGCAAACATGGCCACACCAACGCCAAACCAGCCTACCTGTGTGCCGCCTAACAGCAGAGAGGGAAGCCATGAACCTTTCACACCAAATGAGTAACGTGCCAGAAGGTGGGTTGAGAGCCCTGTTTTTGCGCCGATAAAACCGAGAAATGCAGTGTAAATACCGAGGAGAAGATTACCGAAGAGAACTGCCAGGAAGAAATCATTATAAGAAAGACCGGTACCGAGTGTGCCACCGGTCCACATACTGGCGGAAAAGAATGTGAGTCCCAACATGACAAATGTTAGTGGAACTACGCCTTTTCGCGCCGCCAGAGGGACGGGGCCCTGGCTATAATTGTTGTCTTGCGACACAACGCCTCCATGAATTTTGCCCAAAAAATCCGCCGCATAATATACAGTTCTCAACGTAAAGCAAACGTTTTCGTCTGATTTTTACATGGTTATTATTCATGATGTCGATCTGTTTGGGGTGTTAAGGTTAATTGCCCTGTTTACTAAACGTGTTGTCAGACTGGCTTAATCGGCAGGTTTGGCGGTATTGCGGCAGGAATTTGGCATCTCACCCACCAGGGCAGATGAGATGCCTTAAGAGGCTGTATTACACTTCCAGGTAGTTCAGGATACCGTCTGCCGCTTTACGACCTTCGGCAATCGCGGTGACCACCAGATCCGAACCGCGCACGATGTCGCCACCGGCGAAGATTTTCGGGTTGCTGGTCTGGAAGGCGTTGTCGCTGCGCTCTGGAGCAATAATGCGGCCCTGAGAATCCAGTTCGACGCTGTGTTTTGCCAGCCACTCCATACTGTGCGGACGGAAGCCAAATGCCAGTACCACCGCATCTGCCGGAACAACGTGTTCGGAACCGGCGACGATCTCCGCACGGCGACGGCCCTTCGCATCCGGTTCACCCATTTCGGTACGCGCCATTTTCACACCGCATACCTTACCGTTGGCATTCACTTCCACGCCTAAAGGCTGGACGTTGAACTGGAATTCGACGCCTTCTTCACGCGCATTTTTCACTTCGCGTTTGGAACCCGGCATGTTCTCTTCGTCACGACGATAAGCGCAGATGACATGTGCTGCGTTCTGGCGAACCGAGGTCCGCACGCAGTCCATCGCGGTATCGCCGCCGCCGAGAACGACGACGCGTTTGCCTTCCATGCTGATGTACGGCTCGTCGCTGCTTTCGCCAAAGCCCATCAACTGTTTGGTATTGGCGATCAGGAACGGCAGGGCATCAAACACACCGGAAGCGTCTTCGTTTTCCAGCCCACCGCGCATCGACTGATAGGTACCTACGCCAAGGAACACGGCGTCATAATCTTTCAGCAGATCGTCAAGCTGTACATCGCGGCCCACTTCCACGTTCAATTTGAACTCAATGCCCATACCGGTGAAGATTTCACGACGGCGGGTCATGACCTCTTTCTCCAGTTTGAAGGCCGGGATACCGAAGGTCAGCAGACCGCCGATTTCCGGGTGGCGGTCAAATACCACCGCCTTCACGCCGTTACGGGTCAGCACATCAGCACAGGCCAGGCCTGCCGGACCGGCACCGATGATCGCCACGCGCTTGTCGGTTTGACGCACGCCGGTCATATCCGGGCGCCAGCCCATTTCGAATGCTTTATCGTTGATATAGCGCTCGATGTTACCGATAGTCACTGCGCCGAACTCATCGTTCAGCGTACAGGATCCTTCACACAGACGATCCTGCGGGCACACGCGGCCACAGACTTCCGGCAGAGTGTTGGTCTGGTGCGACAGTTCTGCTGCTTCAAAAATACGCCCCTCGTTCGCCAGTTTCAGCCAGTTCGGGATGTAGTTATGCACCGGGCACTTCCACTCGCAGTACGGGTTACCGCAGGACAGGCAGCGGTCTGCCTGTGCTTTGGCCTGACCTTCGGAAAACGGCTCGTAGATCTCGATAAACTCGATCTTACGGATCTTCAGCGGCTTCTTAGGTGGATCAACGCGCTGCAGGTCGATAAATTGGTATACGTTCTGACTCATTGCTGCTACCCCTTACTGCGCCTGCACACGCAGCTCTGCTGCGCTACGACTACGGTGACCCAACAGTGCTTTCACATCACTGGATTTTGGTTTTACCAGCGCGAATTTCGCCGAGAATGCTGGCCAGTTAGCCAGGATCTCTTCGCCGTGTGAAGAGCCGGTATGCTGTACGTGCTCGGTAATCAAACCGCGTAGGTGTTCCTCGTGGATAGCCAGCGAGTCCACGCTCAGCACTTCTACCAGTTCCGGGTTCACGCGTTTGCGGAACTCACCGTCTTCATCGAGCACGTAGGCGAATCCGCCCGTCATACCCGCTCCGAAGTTGACGCCCGTTTTTCCGAGAATACAGACGATGCCGCCGGTCATATATTCGCAGCCGTTGTCGCCAATACCTTCAACCACGGTGATTGCGCCGGAGTTACGTACTGCAAAGCGCTCACCCGCACGACCCGCGGCAAACAGGCGGCCACCGGTGGCACCATACAGACAGGTGTTACCAATGATGCTCGCCTCATGGCTACGGAAAGCAGAGCCAACCGGAGGACGCACTGCAAGCAGACCGCCCGCCATACCTTTACCGACATAGTCGTTGGCATCACCGGTCAGATACAACTCCACGCCGCCCGCGTTCCACACGCCGAAGCTCTGGCCTGCGGTACCGCTGAAGTGCGCTTTGATTGGGTCAGACGCCAGCCCCTGATCGCCATGCGTTTGCGCGATATAGCCCGACAGCGACGCGCCAACAGAACGGTCGGTGTTGCGGATATCGAACCAGAAGGTTTTGCTCTGGCGCTCGTCGACAAACGGTTTCGCTTGCTGTAACAACTGAGCGTTCAGCACGCCGTTATCAAACGGCGGGTTGTTCTCGGTGCAATGCAGCGCTTTACCCGGATGCGGTTCGGCGGTTTCCAGCAGACGAGACAGCTCCAGTTTCTGTTGCTTAGCGGTAAACCCTTCCAGCTCTTTGAGCAGGTCGGTACGACCAATCAGATCCACCAGACGCTTCACTCCCAGTTGCGCCATCAGCTCACGGACTTCGCGGGCGATAAATTCAAAGTAGTTAGTCACTTTGAACGGCAGGCCGTGATAGTGGTTCTTACGCAGTTTGTCATCCTGAGTCGCCACGCCGGTTGCGCAGTTGTTCAGGTGGCAAATACGCAGGTATTTACAGCCCAGCGCCACCATTGGACCGGTACCGAAGCCGAAGCTTTCCGCACCCAGAATCGCCGCTTTAATGATATCGACACCGGTTTTCAGACCGCCATCAACCTGCAGACGAATCTTGTGACGCAGACCGTTAGCGACCAGCGCCTGCTGGGTTTCCACCAGACCGAGTTCCCACGGGCAGCCCGCATATTTCACCGAGGAGAGCGGGCTTGCGCCGGTACCGCCATCGTAGCCAGCAATGGTGATCAGATCCGCATAGGCTTTCGCCACGCCTGTGGCGATGGTGCCAACGCCTGGTTCGGAAACCAGCTTCACGGAGATCATCGCTTTCGGGTTGACCTGTTTGAGGTCGAAAATCAGCTGCGCTAAGTCTTCGATAGAGTAAATATCGTGGTGCGGCGGCGGGGAGATCAGCGTCACGCCCGGCACCGAATAGCGCAGTTTGGCGATGTACGGGGTGACTTTATCACCCGGTAACTGACCGCCTTCGCCAGGTTTCGCGCCCTGAGCGACTTTAATCTGGATGACATCGGCGTTGACCAGATACGCCGGAGTTACGCCAAAGCGACCGGAAGCAACCTGCTTAATGCGCGACACTTTATTGGTGCCATAGCGCGCCGGGTCTTCACCGCCTTCACCGGAGTTCGAGTTGCCGCCGATGCTGTTCATGGCTTCGGCCAGCGCTTCGTGTGCTTCGGGGCTTAATGCGCCGATGGACATAGCTGCGGTATCGAAGCGTTTAAACAGTTCGGTTGCGGGTTCTACTTCGCTAATGCTTACGGCTTCATCGCCAGGCGTAATCGCCAGCAGATCGCGCAGCGTGGCCGCCGGACGCTCATTGACCAGCTTGGCATATTCCTGATAGTCGCTGTACTCGCCGCTTTGTACCGCCTGTTGCAGCGTGCGCACCACGTCCGGGTTGTAGGCATGGTATTCGCCGCCGTGGACGTATTTGAGCAAACCGCCCTGGCTGATAGGTTTACGTGCCAGCCATGCATGTTTGGAGAGGTTCAGCAGATCCTGCTGGAAGTCGCTAAACCCTGCGCCGCTAATACGGCTGACCACGCCCTGGAAGCACAGCGCCACGACATCATCGTGCAGACCAACGGCTTCAAACAGCTTCGAGCAGCGGTAAGAGGCGATGGTCGAAATGCCCATTTTGGACATGATTTTGTACAGACCTTTGTTGATGCCGTTACGGTAGTTCAGCATCACGGTCCGGTAATCTTTGGCAATCGCCTGAGTGTCGATCAGCCGTCCCAGCGTTTCATACGCGAGATACGGGTAAATGGCCGTCGCGCCAAAGCCGAGCAGGACAGCAAAATGGTGCGGGTCGCGGGCGCTGGCGGTTTCAACGATGATGTTGGCGTCGCAACGCAGGCTTTGTTCTACAAGGCGCGTTTGCACTGCGCCCACGGCCATCGGTGCCGGAACCGGCAGGCGGTTTTTCGCGATGTTACGGTCAGAGAGCACCAGCAGCACCGTACCGTTACGCACCATCTGTTCCGCCTTATCGCACAATGCTTTGACGGTCTCTTCGAGCGTGGTTTCGGTCACGTCGAAGGTGATATCCAGGCGGTCGGCGCGGTAATGCTCCTCTTTCATGGTGGTGAGCTGGGTAAAATCGGAGTACAGCAGGATCGGCGATTTAAAGCTCAGGCGGTGTGCCTGACCTTCGGCTTCGCAGAAGACGTTCATCTCACGACCGATGCTGGTGGCCAGCGACATAACGTGCGCTTCACGCAGCGGGTCGATCGGCGGGTTAGTCACCTGCGCGAACTGCTGGCGGAAGTAGTCATAAATGATGCGCGGCTGGCTGGACAGCACGGCAAACGGGGTATCATCACCCATTGAGCCGACCGCTTCCTGACCGTTTTCACCTAGCACGCGGATCACGGAATCCAGCTCTTCGGCGCTGTAGTTAAACTGTTTCTGATAGCTGGCGAGCGTGTCATCGTCCAGTTCGCGGCTGCCGACCTGATCGTCTGCGAGGTCTTCGAACGGCACCAGACGGCGGACGTTCTTCTCCATCCACTCTTTGTACGGATGGCGGCTTTTCAGATCGTCATCGGTTTCGGCGGAGTGCAGAATGCGCCCGCTGCGGGTATCGATAACCATCAGCTCGCCAGGGCCGACGCGACCTTTCTCAACCACTTCATCCGGCTGATAATCCCAGATCCCGACTTCAGAAGCGCAGGTAATCAGCTTGTCTTTGGTGATGACGTAGCGCGCCGGACGCAGGCCGTTACGGTCAAGGTTACAGGCGGCAAAGCGGCCGTCGGACATAACAATGCCCGCCGGGCCATCCCACGGCTCCATGTGCATGGAGTTAAAGTCAAAGAACGCGCGCAGCTCCGGGTCCATATCCGGGTTGTTCTGCCAGGCCGGCGGCACCAGTAAACGCATGGCGCGAATAATGTCCATCCCGCCAGCCAGCAGCAGTTCCAGCATGTTATCCATTGAGCTGGAGTCGGAGCCGGTTTCGTTAACGAACGGTGCGGCGTCGTGCAGGTCAGGGATCAGCGGTGTCTGGAATTTATAGGTACGTGCGCGTGCCCACTGGCGGTTGCCGGTGATGGTGTTGATTTCACCGTTATGCGCTAGGTAGCGGAACGGTTGCGCCAGCGGCCAGCGCGGTACGGTATTGGTGGAGAAGCGCTGGTGGAACAGGCAGATGGCCGATTCCAGACGCAGGTCCGCCAGGTCCAGGTAAAAGCGCGGCAGATCCGCCGGCATACACAGACCTTTATAGATATTGACCAGGTTCGACAAGCTACACACGTAGAAGTCTTTATCGTCCTGGAGGCGTTTTTCGATGCGACGGCGCGCGATGAACAGGCGGCGCTCCATATCACGCGGACGCCAGCCCGCAGGGGCGTTGACAAAAATTTGCTCGATACGAGGCAGGGAGGAGAGGGCGATTTCACCGAGAACACCTTCGTTGGTCGGCACGTCGCGCCAGCCGACAATCGACAGGGTCTCCTGCTGTAATTCTTCTTCGACAATGCGACGAGAAGCCGCAGCCAGTTCAGCGTCTTTATTTAAAAAGATCATGCCGACGGCATAGTTTTTAGCTAAACGCCAGCCGCGCTCTTGCGCCACGATGCGGAAAAAGCGGTCAGGTTTTTGTAACAGCAAACCGCAACCATCGCCGGTTTTACCATCGGCTAGAATTGCGCCACGGTGCTGCATGCGGGCCAGTGCGTGTATGGCGGTACGCACTACCTTGTGGCTAGGTTCGCCTTCTATGTGGGCGATCAGGCCGAAACCACAGTTATCCCTCTCAAGGGATTTATCGTACAACATATCAGTGAACCTCCCCAGGCTCTGCGGGATTCCCATCTGGACCGTTGCGCACGGGCACACCAAGAGCATGGCGACGGGGTTTGCGTGTCATACGCTTACCTCGCATTCGCCCTCTTTATCCTTTTCGCATAGGTCAAACAAGTTTGAGGACTTGCTTCAGAGGGAATCTCAATTACTGCATAAATATGATGAGCAGGCTGCTCATCCAGAAAGCTTCCAGCGGATTTCCACGTTATCGGGAATCCACACACAGGTCAAATGGCAATCTTATTTATGCAAAAATGTGCTATAGGGCGATTAACTTTATGAATATGTTGAAATTTAAGGCTTTTTTACATTGATTTAACGCAAGGGGGATGGGGAGCGAAGTGTGATCTGTCTCACTGTCAGAAAGGCTGTATATCCCCCGTCCTCCCTTTGTTTATCGCTATGCTTGGCATTTTATGCTGGTTTTTGGAGTTTTGGCGTCTTAAAGATACTGTTTTTATGCTGAGAGTATAAGAAGATAAAAAAAACAGTCGGATATAAGGAAAAGTAATTTCATTTTGAATGAATGAAATTTCGATTATTTTGATTTGTTATGCAATGAATAAAAGCACGCCAGGGCGATTGATCCAGGTCATCGCCGACTGGGGCAAAAAATGGCAGGCTTTGGCCTCTTTTCAAGGCGCGGTCTACCAGATTATGCAGTTACAGAAATTAGTCAATATGTTTGGTGGGGATCTTTCTCGCCGTTACGGGCAAAAGGTTCATAAACTCACGCTTCACGGCGGCTTTAGCTGTCCAAATCGTGATGGCACCATCGGACGTGGCGGGTGTACTTTCTGCAATGTTGCCTCGTTTGCCGATGAAGCACAGCAGCACCATTCTATTGCCGAGCAGCTTGAGCATCAGGCGCATCTGGTCAATCGCGCGAAACGCTATCTGGCCTATTTCCAGGCCTATACCAGCACCTTTGCTGAAGTGCAGGTGCTGCGTTCGATGTATCAGCAGGCGGTTAGCCAGGCCAGTATCGTCGGGTTATGCGTTGGGACGCGCCCCGACTGCGTGCCGGATGCGGTACTCGATCTGCTTTGCGAGTATAAAGACCTCGGCTATGAGGTATGGCTGGAACTCGGTTTGCAAACCGCGCATGACAAAACCCTGCATCGTATTAACCGCGGCCATGATTTTGCCTGCTACCAACGCACTACGCGACTGGCACGCGAGCGTGGGCTGAAAGTGTGCTCGCACCTGATTGTCGGTCTGCCGGGAGAAGGGCATGCAGAATGCCTGCAAACCATGGAACGTGTAGTGGAGACGGGTGTTGACGGTATTAAGCTGCACCCGCTGCATATTGTGAAAGGCAGTACGATGGCGAAAGCCTGGGAAGCCGGGCGGCTGAACGGAATTGAACTGGACGACTATACGGTTACCGCCGGGGAGATGATCCGTCATACGCCGCCAGAGGTGATTTATCATCGAATTTCCGCCAGCGCGCGCCGCCCAACGCTGTTGGCACCGCTATGGTGTGAAAACCGCTGGACCGGCATGGTCGAACTGGATAAGTACCTTAACAAGTACGGTGTGCAAGGCTCGGCGCTCGGTACGCCATGGGCGCAGCCTGAGAACTAACTCTCCGTAGGCCGGATAAAGCAAAGCCGACATCCGGCAATCTGCGCCTGCTTGCCTGATGGCGCTTTGCTTATCAGGCCTACGATGGCCTCTCCGCGGTCATTTCACCGATAACCTCCGCATTTCTTGCACAATCTTCAACGTCACGCTGAGAATTGAGTATTATTGTGCCAAGTTGTCGTGAAGGAACCCTCTATGAAGCAAATCCGTATGCTGGCGCAATATTACGTCGACCTGATGATGAAGTTAGGTCTGGTGCGCTTTTCGCTGCTGTTGGCGCTGGCTCTGGTCGTGTTGGCAATTGTGGTGCAGATGGCTGTCACCATGGTGCTGCATGGCCAGGTAGAAAGCATTGATGTCATCCGTTCTATCTTTTTTGGTCTGTTAATTACCCCCTGGGCCGTCTATTTCTTGTCTGTGGTGGTGGAGCAACTTGAGGAGTCCCGGCAACGCCTGTCACGACTGGTACAAAAGCTGGAAGAGATGCGCGAGCGAGATCTCAAGCTCAATGTGCAGTTGAAAGATAATATTGCCCAGCTCAATCAGGAAATTGTTGAGCGTGAAAAAGCCGAAGCAGAGCGCCAGGAAACATTCGAGCAACTGAAGGTTGAAATCAAAGAGCGCGAAGAGGCGCAGATCCAGCTTGAGCAACAGTCTTCCTTTTTACGCTCTTTCCTTGATGCCTCGCCGGATCTGGTTTTTTATCGCAATGAAGATAAGGAGTTTTCCGGCTGTAACCGTGCCATGGAGCTGCTGACCGGCAAAAGCGAAAAGCAGCTGGTGAACTTAAAACCGGCTGACGTTTACTCTCCTGAAGCGGCTGAAAAGGTGATTGAGACCGACGAGAAGGTGTTCCGCCATAATGTTTCGCTCACCTACGAACAGTGGCTGGACTACCCGGACGGGCGCAAAGCCTGCTTTGAAATTCGCAAAGTGCCTTACTATGACCGCGTAGGTAAGCGACATGGTCTGATGGGCTTTGGGCGCGATATTACCGAGCGTAAGCGTTATCAGGATGCGCTTGAGCGCGCCAGCCGCGATAAGACCACCTTTATTTCTACCATCAGCCACGAGTTGCGCACCCCGCTTAACGGCATTGTCGGCTTAAGCCGGATCCTGCTGGATACGGATCTGACCGCGGAGCAGGAAAAATACCTTAAAACAATCCACGTCTCTGCTGTGACGCTGGGGAATATTTTCAACGATATTATCGACATGGATAAGATGGAGCGACGTAAAGTCCAGCTCGATAACCAGCCAATCGATTTCACCAGCTTTATGGCGGATCTGGAAAACCTCTCCGGCCTACAGGCGCAGCAAAAAGGGCTGCGCTTTGTGCTTGAGCCGACGTTACCGCTGCCGCATAAGGTCATTACCGACGGAACGCGTCTGCGTCAGATCCTGTGGAATCTGATCAGCAACGCCGTGAAGTTTACCCAGCAGGGGCAGGTGACCGTGCGGGCGCGCTATGACCAGGGGAATATGCTGCATTTCGAAGTTGAAGATTCTGGCATCGGCATTCCGCAGGATGAGCAGGATAAAATCTTCGCTATGTATTATCAGGTGAAGGACAGTAACGGCGGTAAACCGGCAACGGGGACAGGGATTGGTTTGGCCGTGTCGAAGCGTCTGGCGAAAAACATGGGCGGTGATATTACGGTTTCCAGCCAGGCAGGAAAAGGGTCCATCTTTACGCTAACCGTGCATGCCCCTGCGGTAGCGGAAGAGATTGAAGATGCTTTTGAAGACGATGAAATGCCGCTGCCAGCCCTGAATGTGCTGCTGGTAGAAGACATTGAGCTGAACGTTATTGTTGCGCGCTCCGTGCTGGAAAAATTAGGCAACAGCGTGGATGTCGCGATGACCGGGAAAGCCGCGCTGGAAATGTTTACGCCGGGTGAATATGACCTGGTGCTGTTGGATATTCAGCTACCGGATATGACCGGTCTGGATATCTCGCGGGAGCTCACGCAAAAATACGCCCGTGAAGATCTGCCACCGCTGGTTGCACTCACCGCCAACGTACTGAAAGATAAAAAAGAGTATCTGGACGCAGGCATGGACGACGTGCTGAGTAAGCCGCTGTCGGTTCCGGCGCTAACCGCCATGATCAAAAAATACTGGGATACCCGAAACGAAGAGGAGAGCACTGTGACATCTGAAGAAAGCAGTAAATCGCAAGCGCTGTTAGATATTCCTATGTTGGAACAATACCTCGAGCTGGTGGGACCGAAGTTAATTACCGACGGGCTGGCGGTGTTTGAGAAGATGATGCCGGGATATTTGAGCGTGCTGGAGTCCAACCTGACGGCACGGGATAAAAAAGGTGTTGTTGAGGAAGGCCATAAAATTAAAGGCGCAGCAGGTTCAGTGGGGCTGCGTCACCTGCAACAGCTAGGTCAGCAAATCCAGTCGCCGGATCTTCCTGCTTGGGAAGATAACGTTGCTGAATGGATTGAAGAGATGAAGCAGGAGTGGCAGCACGACGTGGCAGTATTAAAAGCCTGGGTGGCGAGCGTGGAAAAAAAATGACCCCGGCTTGACCGGGGTGCGCGAATACTGCGCCAACACCAGGGAAATCGTGGCTGCGCCGTAAATTATTATCATTGTTTACAAGGGCGCAGCCCTAATTTTCAGGCCGCACGCAGTTAAGATAGCAAATCTTAAATAATTTGTTACATGAATCAGTTAAATGTGTGAAGCGTAGCATTTAAATCATAATAACTAATATGTTTCAGCCAGTTGAGAAAGGAGTATTGCGATGAAAAAAGTGGGTGTAGTGCTCAGCGGATGCGGCGTGTATGACGGTGCAGAGATCCATGAAACTGTTCTCACGCTTCTGGCCATTGCCCGCAACGGCGCTCAGGCTGTCTGTTTCGCACCAGATAAACAACAAGCGGATGTGATTAATCATCTGACCGGCGAGCCGATGCTGGAAACTCGCAATGTGCTGATTGAAGCCGCGCGTATCACACGTGGCGATATTCGCCCACTTGCGCAGGCAGTCTCATCGGAACTGGATGCGTTGATCGTGCCGGGTGGGTTTGGTGCGGCCAAAAATCTGAGCAATTTTGCCAGTCAGGGCAGCGAATGCCGGGTTGACAGCGATTTAGCCGCGCTGGCGGTGGCCATGCATCAGGCGGGTAAGCCGTTGGGGTTTATGTGCATTGCGCCTGCCATGTTACCTAAAATTTTTGACTTCCCGCTGCGTCTGACCATCGGCACTGATATCGACACGGCAGAGGTGCTGGAAGAGATGGGCGCTGAGCATGTTCCTTGTCCGGTTGATGACATTGTCGTCGATGAAGACAACAAAATCGTCACCACGCCTGCCTATATGCTGGCGCAGGACATCGCTCAGGCTGCGAGTGGCATCGATAAACTGGTATCGCGTGTGCTGGTGCTGACTGAATGAGAAAAGGAGTAACCGCCTTTCTGCGACGTATTTTTCTGCGGGTGGTGGTTGTCCTCGCCGTATTCTGGGGCGGGGGCATCGCACTTTTCAGCGTGATGCCTGTGCCTTTCTCGGCGGTAATGGTCGAGCGACAGCTGGGCGCATGGCTGTCCGGTGATTTCGGCTATGTGGCGCACTCGGACTGGGTGAGCATGGATGAGATCTCACCGTGGATGGGACTGGCGGTGATTGCTGCGGAGGACCAGAAGTTTCCAGACCACTGGGGGTTTGACGTCACCGCCATAGAGAAAGCGCTGGCGCACAATGAACGCAATGAAAACCGCATTCGCGGGGCGTCGACGTTATCGCAACAGACGGCGAAAAACCTCTTTTTGTGGGATGGACGTAGCTGGGTGCGTAAAGGTCTCGAAGCCGGGCTAACGCTGGGTATGGAAACCGTCTGGAGTAAGAAACGTATTCTGACCGTCTATTTGAATATCGCCGAGTTTGGCGATGGGATATTTGGCGTGGAGGCGGCGGCGCAACGGTATTTTCATAAACCGGCCAGTCGGTTGAGCCTGTCTGAAGCGGCCTTGCTGGCGGCAGTATTGCCCAATCCTTTGCGTTTTAAGGCGAATGCGCCTTCTGGTTATGTGCGTAACCGCCAGGCCTGGATTATGCGCCAAATGCGCCAGTTAGGTGGTGAGTCGTTTATGCGGGAAAATAAGCTGTATTAGCGTAGTTATTGCCGGATGCGGCGTAAACGCCTTATCCGGCCTACTGGCTACGTTCTGTGTACTCGATTAATCTTCATCAAACCCTGAATTAAACAGGGCAATCACTGCGGCCAGGGCTTCTACTTCCTGTGGTCCCGTGGCTTCGACTTCTATCTGACGCCCTTTGGCTGAATCCAGCATCAGCAGAGCGATAACGCTGTTGGCCTCGGCTTCCGTTCCTTCATCATTACGCAGCAAAACTTCTGCTTCGAAACCCTGCATCAATTCAAACAGTTTCATCGCTGGGCGGGCATGCATGCCCAGCTTATTGGTGATTTCAACGGTTTGCTTCACGGTCATGATTTACGTTTTTCCAGCGTACGATGGCGTGACTGCACGTTTTTACCGCGTGAGCGGAAGTAGTCTGCCAGCTGCTCTGCAATATACACCGAACGGTGTTTCCCGCCGGTACAGCCGATGGCTACGGTAAGGTAGCTACGGTTGTTGGTCTCCAGCATGGGTAACCATAGCTCAAGATAGCTGCGAGTCTGGTAGATAAAATTGTGTACTTCTGTGTGCCTGTCGAGGAATGCGGCGACAGGGCGGTCAAGACCGGTCATTGGGCGCAGCTTCGGATCCCAGTGTGGGTTAGGCAGGAAGCGCACGTCAAAGACGTAATCCGCATCAATCGGGATACCGTGTTTGAAACCAAAGGATTCGAATACCATCGTCAATTCACGTTCACGTTTACCCAGCAGTCGGGTACGTAACATTTCTGCCAGTTCGTGTACGGACATTTCGGAGGTATCAACGATCAGGTCAGCGCGAGAGCGTAGAGGCTCCAGCAAATCGCTTTCCTTATCGATAGCGCTTTCCAGAGACAAGTTCTTGCTGGAGAGCGGGTGTAAACGGCGCGTGTCGCTGTAGCGACGAATCAACGTGTTACGGTCTGCATCAAGGAACAGCAGCTGTGGTGAGAAACCCTCGGGCAGATTATTCATTGCCTGCTCGAAAATTTCCGGGGACTCAGGCATGTTGCGCACATCAATGCTGACGGCCGCAGAAATCTGGCGATCGGCCAGTGTACGAGCCAGATCGGGCAACAGCACTACGGGAAGGTTATCCACGCAGTAAAAACCCATATCTTCCAGCGCACGCAGGGCGACAGATTTACCTGACCCTGAACGGCCGCTGACGATCATCAGTACCATGTACTGTTTCTCCTCACAACGACAAAAAAGGATGCCATTGGGTTGTTATGCTTCATCCTGTCCACCTTCGGTGTCCGTGATGATTTGATACAACTCCTGGTCACTCTGCGCGGCGCGCAGACGACGACAGATGGTTTTATCTGCCAGACGTTTTGCGACCAGTGACAACGTATGCAAATGCGTCTTGGTTTGGTCTGCCGGGACCAGCAGGGCGAAAAGCAGATCGACAGGTTGATTATCAATGGCGTCGAAGGCGATGGGTGTTTCGAGTTGAACAAACACACCAACCGCGCGCATCGTGTCTTCTTCCAGCTTTCCGTGCGGGATAGCAATACCATTACCGATGCCGGTACTGCCCATTTTTTCACGCGTCAGAATGGCTTCAAATACCACCTGAGCAGGCAAGCTAAGCTGTTTTGCCGCAAGTTCGCTGATGATTTCCAGTGCGCGTTTCTTGCTTTGGCAGTGAACGCCTGCGCGTGTACATTCCTGGTTAAGAACAGTGCTCAGTTGTAGAGTCGTATCGTTATTTGTCATAATTTCACCTAAGCGCTAACTGTACAAATGGCCCGTTGTGCTACACAACAGGCCGTCCTGCACCCGCTAACTGCCCGGACAAGTTAGTGCTGTTTCAGTTTATCTTTATGTTTTGTTAACTGCCGAGCCAGTTTATCAATTAAACCGTCAATGGCGGCGTACATATCCTGACCTTCCGCGCTGGCATGAATTTCGCCACCGTTCACATGCAGTGTTGCATCCGAGATATGTGTAACCTTCTCCACTTTCAACACAATATAGACCTGATTAATCCGGTCGAAATATTGTTCGAGCTTGGCAAATTTTGTATTCACAAAATCGCGCAGGGCTTCGGTGATTTCGACGTTGTTTCCAGTGATGTTGAGCTGCATAGTGTCTTCCTTATCGGTTGGGTCACACCAGCTGTTTGCGCTGGTTAGACGGCGGAATGGATAAAGACTCTCGGTACTTCGCAACGGTGCGGCGTGCCACCATGATACCCTGTTCTGACAGCATAGAGGTTAACTTGCTGTCACTCAGCGGTTTCGCGGGGTTTTCCGCAGCAATTAATTTCTTCACCAGCGCACGGATAGCTGTGGATGAGGCTTCACCTCCGCCTTCAGTGTTAACGTGACTGGAAAAGAAATACTTCAATTCAAAAATGCCGCGCGGACTGTGCAGATACTTTTGCGTGGTCACACGGGAAATGGTCGATTCGTGCATCTCGACGGCCTGGGCGATATCCGCCAGCACCATCGGTTTCATAAACTCTTCGCCTTGCTCAAAGAAAGCTTGCTGCTGCTCAACGATGCAGCGGCTGACGCGCAGCAACGTATCATTGCGGCTTTCCAGGCTTTTAATCAGCCACTTCGCATCTTGCAGATTGCTACGAATAAACTGGCTGTCGGCATCGTTGCGCGCGCTATTGCACATGGCGGCGTAGTGCTGGTTAATCTGTAAGCGCGGAATGCTGTCGCCGTTGAGTTCGACCACCCAGCGATCGTTATGCTTACGCACCAGCACATCCGGAATGACGTACTCCGGCTCGCCGGTCTGGATCGATTGCCCTGGGCGGGGATCAAGCGACTGGATGAGGTTGACGGCTTCTTTCAGCACGTCTTCTTTCAGCCGGGTCACGCGCATCAGGGTGCGGAAGTCATGGTTGGCTAACAGATCGAGGTGATCGCTGATGATCAGACGCGCTTCTTCCAGCCACGGCGTGGCTTTATCAAACTGCGAAAGTTGGATCAGTAAGCAGTCACGGAGATCTTTGGCGGCCACGCCAACGGGATCAAAGCGCTGAACGCGTTTAAGCACGGCTTCGATTTCGTCCATACCGACGTCGTCATCGCCCATGCTTTCGAGAATATCGTCCAGGGTCACGGTGAGATAACCGGTTTCGTCTACCGCATCCACAATGGATGTCGCAATGGCGCGATCGGTATCCGAGAACGGGGTCAGTTCCACTTGCCACATCAGGTAATCCTGTAGTGATTGCGTGGTCTCACCCTGATACACAGGCAGTTCGTCGTCGATGTAATCTCCGCTGGTGCCCGAAGGCGTCCCGGCGGTGTAAATTTCATCCCAACTGGCGTCAAGCGGTAACTCCTCAGGCATCTCTTTTTGTTCGAGTGCATCTGCGGTGTCGAGGGTTTCGCTGTCCTGTTTTTCCTGGGTATCAATTTCGTCGTGAAGATCGGTTTGCTCGAGCAGTGGGTTACTTTCCAGCGCTTGCTGAAGTTCTTGCTGAAGTTCCAGCGTGGACAGCTGCAACAGACGGATAGCCTGTTGTAGCTGAGGCGTCATCGCCAGTTGTTGGCTAAGCCTGAGTTGCAAACCTTGCTTCATGTTCAGAGTTGTTTTCTCCTGCAGTGACGTGAAGTCTTCTACCCTATCAGAGTCTGAAGTCTTCCCCAAGGTATACGCGCTTAACGTGCTCATCCTGCAGTATTTCTGTTGGCGTGCCGTGCGCGATCAGGTGTCCCTGACTTACGATATAGGCGCGCTCACACACTGCCAGCGTTTCGCGGACGTTGTGGTCGGTAATCAGCACGCCAAGGCCGCTGTCGCGAAGGTGTTCGATGATCCGTTTAATATCAATAACAGAAATCGGGTCAACACCGGCAAACGGTTCATCCAGCAGGATAAATTTCGGATTAGCGGCCAGTGCGCGAGCGATCTCCACGCGGCGTCGTTCACCACCGGAGAGCGACTGACCTAAGCTGTCGCGCAGGTGCTCGATGTGGAATTCTTCCATCAGCTCGTTGGCCCGATCTTCCCGCTGCTCGCTGGTCAGATCGTCACGAATTTGCAGTACCGCCATCAGGTTATCAAACACGCTCAGGCGACGGAAAATCGATGCTTCCTGCGGTAAGTAGCCGATGCCGCGACGCGCGCGCGCATGCAGAGGCAGCAGACTGATGTCTTCGTCATCAATGATAATGTTACCCGCATCGCGCGGGACAATGCCGACTACCATGTAAAAGGTTGTTGTCTTGCCTGCACCGTTAGGACCGAGCAGACCGACGATCTCCCCGGAGTTGACGGTCAGACTGACATCTTCAACCACACGACGGCCTTTATAGGCTTTTGCAAGGTTCTTTGCAGTTAATGTTGCCATAACGAATCAGTTACCTTTTTTCTCTGCCGGAGCCTTGTTTTTGTCCTGCAACTGCGACGGAACCAGAACGGTGGTGACGCGTTTGCCTTTATCGCTGAAGGCCTGCATTTTCTGCTCTTTTACCAGATAGGTGATCTTATCGCCTGTGATGTTGCTATCAAGCTGTTCCAGGTAAGCCTTACCGGTGAGAACGACGAAGTCTTTCGCCAGTTCATAGTGCATGTGTGAGGCGCGGCCTTTCACTGGCTTACCGTTGTCCTGCATCTGGTAAAACGTGGCCGGATCACCGTAACCATCAATCACTTCTTTACCGTCTTCACCGCCCGGGCGGGTCACAACGACTTTATCGGCGTTAATTTTGATGGTGCCCTGGGTCACAATCACGTTGCCAGTAAACGTCACCACGTTGCCCTGCATATCCAGGGACTGCTGGTCCGATTCAATGTGAATCGGCTGCTCGGTATCGCCGGTGACAGCAAATGCCGGAATGCTGGCGGCCAGAAGTGAGCTGGCAAGTACAAGATTAAGGCTGAGTTTGTTTGTTTTGGATTTCATATGAGGTTCTAACCTTTTCAATCAGCTCGGCGTTCTTGCTGCGTAAGTTGCCGCGCATCTTCAGTCCGCTGGAGTTAAATGTTGTGCCATACAACGTCACCAGATCATCGGAAGTGACGTCTTGTGTCACCAGGTTAATCTGCGCGTTATCGGTCGTAATTCTGCGTAGTTGAGAGTCAGGCACCAGGGCGTTAACCTCAACATGGCCGTACAGATACAGCATCCGATCGTTGGTCAATTTGGCTTTATCGGCCTTGATCGTCCAGGTCGGTACTTTATCCTTATCAAACGTGGTTAATACCGGTTGAGTAAACCACGAAACCGCTTGTTCCGAATAATATTCAACGTGTTGTGCGATCAAGTGATAGCTCAGCGCGCCTTCCGGACTATACACGACGGTATCAGTATGTTCGCTCTTATAGGTTGGCTCGTTGTTATTGACGACGACCTGAGCGGTGTCATCTTTGTCTGCCAGATTAATACCAATCATCACAAGGACAGCCAGCGACAGTAGAATGATAACCCAACGTCTGGTTTTGCTCATATCGATTGCCCTTTGGCCTCGTCCAGTTTGCCCTGCGCCAGGAGTAATAAATCGCAGACTTCACGCACAGCGCCACGTCCCCCATCAATGTGGGTGACATAATCGGCTCGCGGGATCAGCAGAGGGTGGGCATCTGCCACCGCGACGCTCAATCCTACTTTAGCCATCACCGGCCAGTCGATCAGGTCATCGCCAACGTAGGCGACATTCTCCGGCGCGATCGCCAGTTTGCTAAGGAGATCGCCAAAGGCAACCAGTTTGTCTGACTGCCCCTGATACAGGTGGGTGATCCCCAAAGTGGCACAGCGATCTTCTACAAGTTTAGCCTTTCGTCCGGTAATAATGGCAACCTCAATACCGGAAGTGAGCGCACAGCGAATTCCGTAACCATCACGGACGTTAAAAGCCTTCAGCTCTTCACCGTTGTTGCCCATATAAATCAGACCATCAGACAGTACGCCATCCACATCCAGGATCAGCAAACGGATGTTTTCTGCCCGGGTGATAACGTCTGCGCTGACGGGTCCATAACAGGTCGCAAGCGACGCACCTGCTTTACTCATTTTCGTTATCCTTGAGTTTCTTACACTACACCTGCACGCAGCAGATCATGCATATGTAACACACCGAGTAACTGGTCGCCATCAGCAACCATTACCGAGGTGATATGGCGGGACTGCATTAAGTTCAGGGCATCGACGGCAAGAATACCCGGACGCACGCGAATGCCTCCAGGGGTCATCACATCGGCAATGCCTAACTGGCGTACATCAACGCCCATATCGAAGACACGACGTAAATCGCCATCGGTGAAAATACCGTCAATCTTCATGGCATCATCGCAAATGACGGTCATGCCGAGATTTTTACGCGTGATCTCAATTAAGGCGTCACGCAGGCTGGCGTTTTTGCTCACATGCGGGATCTCGTCGCCCGTATGCATAATATCGTTAACGCGCAGTAAAAGCTTACGGCCCAGTGCGCCACCGGGATGAGACAACGCAAAATCTTCCGCGGTAAAGCCGCGCGCTTTTAATAATGCCACCGCTAGGGCATCGCCCATCACCAGTGTTGCTGTCGTACTGCTGGTCGGCGCCAGGCCTAACGGACAAGCTTCCTTGGGCACTTTAACACACAGATGCACATCTGCCGCACGCGCCATACTGCTTTCAGGACGACCGGTCATGCAGATAAGCGGTACATGAAGACGTTTTAATACCGGGATCAGCGCCGCTATCTCATTGGATTCACCGGAGTTAGAGATGGCAATGACCACATCCTGCGGCGAGACCATACCCAGATCGCCATGTGCGGCTTCGCCTGGGTGTACAAAAAATGAGGGGGTGCCGGTGCTGGCAAATGTGGCTGCCATTTTCCGCCCGATATGGCCGGATTTCCCCATTCCCATCACCACCACTTTGCCCGGGCAGCTGAATATTTTCTCGCATGCGAGGGTAAAATTTTGGTTGATGTACTGATCAAGCTCCGCCAGGCCTTCACGTTCAATTGCCAGGACTTCCTTGCCTGCTTGCTGAAAGTCAAAACCCGGTTGCAACTCTAAGTGCGACATAATGCGTTTCCAGTTATCCAACGAGAAGTGGCGATAACCAATACAGCATCGCCAGCCATATGATAAAACCGCCGGTCAGCAGCGCACCTGCGCCGCGACCAATCTGGCGCGGACGTCGCCAGCAGAGTAGTGCAAAAATCACGCTCACCAGCAGCATGACGCTATAGTCACGGGTGAAGGCCATTGGATTGACTTCACCTGGCGTAATCAACGCCGGTAGCCCGAGGACGATAGCGATATTAAAAATGTTTGCGCCGATAATGTTACCGACGGCAATATCGTTTTCACCTTTACGCAGACCTGCAATCGCTGTTGCCAGCTCCGGCAGGCTGGTACCAATGGCGACCACTGTCAGCCCGATAGTAAGTTCGCTCATGGCGAAATAGTTCGCCAGCACGGTAGCGTTATCCACCACCATACGTGTTGCCATTGGCATGATAATCAGCGCAATGCCCAACCACAAAAATGCGACCGGTAATCCGCCTTCGCGCGGCAGCTCAGCTATCTGCTCACGCGTCAGGCTGTCATTGCCTTGTCGCTCGGCCAGACGGGCGATTTTAACAATGAATAGCAGCCATAGCACGGCCAGAAGCAGAAGAAAGAAACCGTCGCTGCGGCTTAACTGCCCGTCATACAGGACGGATGCAGCTAAAATACTTACCAGCAACATTAGCGGTAATTCACGACGCAGAACATCAGAATGCACGGTAAAAGGATGAATCAGCGCCGACAGGCCTAAAATAAGCAGAATGTTGGTGATGTTAGAACCTATGGCGGTCCCGACAGCCAGATCGAGTTGCCCATTCATCGATGCGGCAACGGAGACAATGATCTCGGGTAACGACGTACCCATGCTGACCACGGTCATTCCGATGATAATGGGAGGAATACCGAAATTTCGACATAAAATGGATGCGGCAAATACCAGACGGTCGGCACCGTAGACCACCAGAAGTAAACCAATTATTAACAGCGCCGTCGCTAAAAGCATCTAAAGTCCTTTCTTCAGGTATACTCGCCGGTCCACTTGAAGGATCTTCTGGAAGCCGTAACGAAGTCTTAATTTTGACTTTATGCGGCTAAAAAGTAAAACAAATGCCAGCTTTCGCTAACCAGGACAGGCAATAATCTGTAAATATGTTGAGTTCATGGCTAAATTGAGCGCCAAACTCTTCGATCAACGAGGCAATAGTAAAGGATGAATCAATGGGGCAGTCTGTGGCGAATCTAGTCGATATGCGCGATGTCAGCTTTTCCCGGGGTGACCGCTGCATCTTTGATAATATTTCCCTGACGGTACCGCGCGGTAAGGTGACGGCGATCATGGGGCCATCAGGCATCGGCAAAACGACGCTGTTGCGTCTGATTGGCGGACAGATCCCCCCGGATAAGGGCGAGATCCTGTTTGACGGTGAGAACGTCCCGGCCATGTCCCGTTCGCGTTTATTTACCGTGCGTAAGCGCATGAGTATGCTGTTTCAGTCTGGTGCGCTATTTACCGACATGAATGTGTTTGACAACGTCGCGTACCCTCTGCGCGAGCATACGACGTTGCCAGCGCCGTTGCTGAAGAGCACGGTGATGATGAAGCTCGAGGCCGTCGGCCTGCGGGGTGCGGCCAAATTAATGCCTTCTGAATTATCCGGTGGGATGGCGCGTCGCGCCGCGTTAGCACGTGCTATCGCGCTGGAGCCAGACCTCATCATGTTTGATGAGCCGTTCGTCGGCCAGGATCCCATCACCATGGGCGTTCTGGTGAAGCTGATTTCAGAACTCAACAGCGCGCTGGGCGTCACCTGTGTGGTGGTATCCCATGATGTGCCTGAGGTACTGAGTATTGCGGATTACGCCTATATAATGGCGGACAAAAAAATAGTGGCCTACGGTAGTGCTCAGGCACTACAAGAAAATGCCGATCCGCGCGTACGCCAGTTCCTTGACGGCATTGCCGATGGACCGGTTCCGTTCCGTTACCCGGCGGGCGACTACCACATCGATTTACTCAAAACAGGGAGTTAAGCCACCCATGTTGTTAAATGCGCTGGCATCACTCGGACATCGGGGAATAAAAACCCTCAGGACGTTCGGGCGAGCCGGATTAATGTTGTTCAATGCGGTTGTCGGCAAGCCGGAGTTTCGCAAACATGCGCCGCTGCTGATACGCCAGCTCTATAATGTCGGTGTCTTATCGATGCTGATCATTATTGTTTCTGGCGTGTTCATCGGTATGGTGCTGGGGTTGCAGGGATACCTGGTGCTGACCACCTACAGCGCGGAAACCAGCCTCGGTATGCTGGTGGCACTGTCATTGTTACGTGAGTTGGGACCGGTTGTTGCGGCGCTGCTGTTTGCCGGGCGGGCCGGGTCGGCCTTAACCGCAGAAATTGGCCTGATGCGGGCGACCGAACAGCTTTCCAGTCTGGAGATGATGGCCGTCGATCCACTGCGCCGGGTGATTTCCCCACGTTTTTGGGCTGGTGTCATTTCATTGCCGCTGCTGACGATTATTTTTGTCGCAGTGGGTATCTGGGGTGGTTCACTGGTTGGCGTAAGTTGGAAGGGTATTGATGCAGGCTTCTTCTGGTCGGCTATGCAAAATGCCGTCGACTGGCGTCTGGACCTGGTTAACTGTCTGATTAAGAGCGTGGTGTTCGCCATTACGGTCACCTGGATTGCATTGTTCAATGGTTATGATGCGATCCCGACCTCTGCCGGGATTAGCCGGGCAACGACACGCACCGTTGTGCACGCCTCTCTTGCCGTTCTGGGGCTGGATTTTGTGCTGACCGCACTGATGTTTGGGAATTGAGTTCATGCAAACGAAAAAAAATGAAATTTGGGTCGGGTTATTCCTGCTGGTTGCGCTGCTGGCAGCGCTGTTTGTTTGCCTGAAGGCGGCGAACGTTACCTCAATGCGTACTGAGCCGACTTACACGATTTATGCGACCTTTGATAATATCGGCGGCCTGAGAGAGCGTTCTCCGGTACGGATTGGCGGGGTGGTAGTTGGACGCGTATCGGACATCTCGTTAGATCCGAAAACGTACCTGCCGCGCGTGACGCTGGAAATCGAATCGCGTTTTAACCATATTCCTGACACCAGTTCTCTGAGCATCCGTACTTCCGGTCTGCTGGGCGAACAGTATCTGGCATTGAACGTGGGTTTTGAAGATCCTGAGCTGGGAACGTCTATCCTCAAAGATGGCGGTACGATTCAGGACACGAAATCCGCGATGGTGCTGGAAGATATGATTGGTCAGTTCCTTTACAACAGCAACAGTAAAGGTGATGACAATAAGAATTCTGGCGATGCGCCAGCCGCAACTGACGGCAATAATGAAGCCACTACGCCTGCGGGCGCAACGAAATAATCTCAGGAGAATCGACGTATGTTTAAACGATTGATGATGGTGGCTATGCTGGTGATTGCCCCGCTTAGCGCAGCAACTGCAGCCGACCAAACGAACCCGTACAAACAGATGAATGAGGCGGCGCAGAAGACATTTGACCGTCTGAAGAATGAACAACCTAAAATCCGCGCAAACCCGGATTACCTGCGCCAGGTTGTCGATCAGGAACTGTTGCCATACGTGCAGGTTAAATATGCGGGTGCGCTGGTACTGGGTCGCTACTACAAAGATGCGACCCCTGCTCAGCGTGAAGCCTATTTTGCCGCATTTCGTGAATATCTGAAGCAGGCCTACGGCCAGGCTCTGGCGATGTACCATGGCCAGACTTATGAAATTGCACCAGAGCAACCGCTGGGTGATGCGACCATCGTGCCTATCCGCGTAACCATCATCGATCCAAACGGTCGTCCTCCGGTACGTTTGGATTTCCAGTGGCGTAAAAACTCCCAGACCGGTAACTGGCAGGCTTATGACATGATTGCTGAAGGCGTAAGTATGATCACCACCAAACAAAATGAGTGGAGCGATCTGCTGCGTACCAAAGGTATTGATGGCCTGACGGCGCAGCTGAAATCTATTGCTCAGCAGAAAATCACTCTGGAAGAGAAAAAATAATGACGCAGTCACTCACCTGGACGCGTGAAGGCGACAAGCTGGTGCTGGTGGGGGAGCTGGATCAGGACGTGTTAAACCCATTATGGGATGCGCGAATTGAGGCGATGAAAGGGGTATCCTGCATCGACCTGAACCAGGTATCCCGGGTAGATACCGGCGGTCTGGCGTTACTGTTGCATCTGATTAATCAGGGCAAGCAGCAGGGAAACAGCGTTTCACTCACTGGTGTTAACGATAAAGTGTACACGCTGGCGCAGCTTTACAATCTGCCTGACGACGTCCTTCCGCGTTAATTTTTCCAAGCCGGATAAGGTCTTGTGCCGCTATCCGGCAAAACCCCTGAGGGGGATCTGCCACTAAAGCCTTGTCTGATTTATCAGCGAGGCTTTTTGCTTATTTATGACAGCGCCACTTTGCTCTAAGATGTTGGGCTGTTTTCACTATCTGACGAATGAAGAGCCCATGGAAAATAATGAAATTCAGAGCGTGCTGATGAATGCACTCTCCCTCCAGGAAGTCCACGTTTCTGGCGACGGCAGTCACTTTCAGGTTATTGCCGTGGGTGAGATGTTTGAAGGCATGAGCCGGGTCAAGAAGCAGCAATCGGTCTATGGCCCGTTGATGGAGTACATTGCGGACAACCGCATTCATGCCGTGTCGATTAAGGCGTTTACCCCAGCGGAATGGGCGCGCGATCGCAAACTTAACGGTTTTTGAGCTACGGGTGATGTGCCGGTAGCGAAGATAAATTCTTAACAGAGAACAGAATAATGGATAAATTTCGTGTTCAGGGGCCAACTAAGCTCCAGGGCGAAGTCACAATTTCAGGCGCTAAAAACGCCGCACTGCCGATCCTGTTTGCGGCGCTGCTGGCTGAAGAACCTGTAGAGATCCAAAACGTCCCGAAACTGAAGGACGTTGACACATCAATGAAGCTGCTGAGCCAGCTGGGTGCGAAAGTTGAGCGTAATGGTTCTGTGCACATCGATGCGCGTGATGTGAACGTCTTCTGTGCGCCGTACGATCTGGTGAAAACCATGCGTGCATCCATTTGGGCGCTCGGGCCGCTGGTTGCCCGCTTTGGTCAGGGTCAGGTTTCACTGCCTGGCGGCTGCACTATCGGCGCACGTCCGGTTGACCTGCACATTACCGGCCTGGAGCAGTTAGGCGCGACTATTAAGCTGGAAGAAGGCTATGTGAAGGCGTCCGTTGATGGCCGTCTGAAAGGCGCGCATATCGTCATGGACAAAGTGAGCGTCGGCGCGACGGTCACCATCATGTGCGCAGCAACGCTTGCCGAAGGCACCACCATCATCGAAAACGCTGCGCGCGAGCCGGAGATTGTGGATACCGCGAACTTCCTGATTGCGCTGGGCGCGAAGATCACGGGTCAGGGCACCGATCGTATTACCATCGAAGGCGTTGAGCGTCTTGGCGGTGGTGTTTATCGCGTTCTGCCAGATCGTATCGAAACCGGTACCTTCCTGGTGGCGGCGGCAATTTCTCGCGGCAAAATTATCTGCCGTAATGCACAGCCGGACACGCTGGATGCCGTTCTGGCGAAGCTGCGTGATGCGGGTGCGGATATTGAAGTGGGTGATGATTGGATCAGCCTTGATATGCACGGTAAACGTCCGAAAGCGGTCAATGTGCGTACTGCACCGCATCCGGCGTTCCCTACCGACATGCAGGCCCAGTTTACATTGCTGAACCTGGTGGCAGAAGGGACCGGCTTCATCACGGAAACTGTGTTTGAGAACCGCTTTATGCACGTGCCTGAGCTGAGCCGTATGGGCGCTCACGCAGAAATCGAAAGCAATACCGTGATTTGCCACGGCGTGGAAACGCTCTCTGGCGCACAGGTTATGGCGACCGATCTGCGCGCATCTGCAAGCCTGGTGCTGGCAGGGTGTATTGCTGAAGGTACGACGGTAGTCGACCGTATTTATCACATCGATCGCGGCTATGAGCGCATCGAAGATAAACTGCGTGCGCTGGGCGCAAACATTGAGCGCGTGAAAGGCGAGTAATCGTCAACGTCTCTTGTAACCCCCAGTTCAGTTGGCCGGGGGTTACAGCTCAATGTTCATTCCGGATTCTTTTTCTCTCTGCGACTCCTCATCATCCGCGTTCTGTCGATGAACTCATGCGTTTTGGCATCGTGATAGCGTGACGGCCAAATCACCCAGGGGTCAGTTCCCAGTGCCCGGGCGATAATCAACTCACCTTTTGGCCATGGTCTCGTTAACGCATTGGCCAGCGTTGATGAACTCAATCCATTTTTACGTGATTCAGCGGCCATTGAGGTCCCTTTCTTGCGCAGTCCGGCGATGATGTCGGCCGGATGCCAGTCAATCAGCTTGCTTTCCATCAATTCATCTCTCCTTTGGTTAACGGCTTACGGTTTCACGATCGGTTGTGCCGACACTATAACGCCCGAAGAACGAATGTTCTAAAATGTTCATGTAAAGTGTGTGTATATTCAGAATATGCCAAGGTTCTGCGTGATTATCTGGAAGGGGAAAATGATTACTGGAACTTATAAGAAAATCCCGTGCAGGACACGGGATGAGGGAAGATGCTGTAGGGAATTAACGGTCGCGCTGTACGGCAATATGTGCCAGACCAATCAGCGCTTCTCTCCACGGCGTATCGGGCAGCACCTGAAGCGCAGCGATGGCTTTATCAGCCTCTTCTTCTGCCCGCTGACGGGTCCATTCCAGAGAACCACAGGCGTTCATCGCTTCCAGAACCGGCTCCAGAAGGTGACGACCATTACCTTGCTCAATGGCCTGGCGAATCATTAGCGCTTGTTCTGGGGTGCCGTGGTGCATGGCATGCAACAGTGGCAGCGTTGGTTTACCCTCGTTGAGGTCATCACCGACGTTTTTACCCAGCTGCTCGCCATCTGCGCTGTAATCCAGCAAATCGTCAATTAACTGGAAAGCGGTACCGAGATAACGGCCATAATCCTGCAACCCTTTTTCTTGTTCTTCGCTACAGCCAGCCAGAATACCTGAACATTGGGCTGCCGCTTCAAACAAACGCGCGGTCTTACTGTAGATGACGCGCATATAGTTTTCTTCGGTGATGTCCGGGTCGTTGACGTTCATCAACTGCAAGACTTCACCTTCGGCAATGACGTTGACTGCTTTCGACATGACTTCCAGCACTTTCAACGAGCCAAGGCTGGTCATCATCTGAAATGCACGGGTATAGATAAAATCGCCAACCAGCACGCTGGCCGCATTACCAAACGCCGCATTTGCCGTAGCTTTCCCACGGCGCATGTCTGACTCATCCACAACATCGTCGTGCAGCAGGGTCGCTGTGTGGATAAACTCGATGAGGGCCGCAATCGTAACGTGCGCATTTTCCTGGTAACCAACGGCCCGCGCGGCGAGGACGGCGATCATTGGGCGAATGCGTTTTCCACCGCCGCTAACGATGTAGTACCCCAGTTGATTGATCAACTGAACGTCGGAATTGAGCTGTTCAAGGATTGTCGCATTGACCCCCGCCATATCTTGCGCGGTTAACTCATTGATTTTTTCTAAATTCATCGCAAAAGCCGGGCTTCTCGCCCCGATTACCTTACTGTGTGGGAAGGTAACGTCGGGTTTAGGGTTATAAATATATGCTGATTGTACTGAAAAAACGCCGTAGATAAACGTTACCGTACGTGTTGTGTTTTTTTTCTTCATGTATTGACGGTAGCACTTGTCAAAGGCTCGCGTTTTGCGTAATATTCGCGCCCTATTGTGAATATTTATAGCGCACTCTGAATCATCAAAAAGGTGTGCGCGGAAGCGGAGTTTTTTATGTACGCGGTTTTCCAAAGTGGTGGTAAACAACACCGAGTAAGCGAAGGTCAGACCGTTCGCCTGGAAAAGCTGGACATCGCAACTGGCGAATCTGTTGAATTCGCAGAAGTTCTGATGATCGCAAACGGTGAAGAAGTCAAAATCGGCGTTCCTTTCGTTGATGGCGGCGTTATCAAAGCTGAAGTCGTTGCTCACGGTCGTGGCGAGAAAGTTAAAATTGTTAAGTTTCGTCGTCGTAAACACTACCGTAAGCAGCAGGGCCATCGTCAGTGGTTCACTGATGTGAAAATCACTGGCATCAGCGCTTAAGTTAAGGGGAGCAGATTAAATGGCACATAAAAAGGCTGGCGGCTCGACTCGTAACGGTCGCGATTCAGAAGCTAAACGTCTGGGCGTAAAACGCTTCGGCGGTGAAACAGTTCTGGCTGGTAGCATCATCGTTCGTCAACGTGGTACTAAATTCCACGCTGGCTCCAACGTTGGTTGCGGCAAAGACCACACTCTGTTTGCTAAAGCAGACGGTAAAGTGAAATTTGAAGTGAAAGGCCCGAAAAACCGTAAATTCATCAGCATCGTTGCTGAATAAGTTTTTCGCGTCCCGGTAACGGATAAAAGCCCCGCAACACGTTGCGGGGCTTTTTACATTCGACGGCCGGTAAATACGCTCGTCGCGCCGTGACAACCCGGAAACGAGCCCTTGCAGGGAATACGGCATGAAGCAGCAGGCAGGCATTGGTATTCTGTTAGCACTCACAACGGCGGTATGTTGGGGCGCTTTGCCAATAGCAATGAAGCAAGTGCTGGAGGTGATGGAGCCTCCTACCGTGGTGTTCTACCGTTTTTTAATGGCAAGCGTTGGCCTTGGCGCTATTCTTGCGGTTAAAAAAAAGCTCCCTCCGTTGCGTATTTTTCGCAAAGCGCGTTGGCTGGTGTTGCTGGCTATCGCAACCGGTGGGCTGTTCGGTAACTTCATTCTGTTTAGTTCATCCTTGCAGTATTTGAGCCCAACGGCTTCGCAGGTTATCGGTCAGCTGTCACCGGTTGGTATGATGATCGCCAGCGTCTTTATCCTGAAAGAAAAGATGCGCGGCACGCAGGTGATTGGCGCCATTATGCTTCTGAGCGGCCTGGTCCTGTTTTTTAATACCAGTCTGATCGAAATTTTTACCCGACTCACCGATTACACCTGGGGCGTTATCTTTGGTGTCGGTGCGGCGATGGTCTGGGTGAGCTATGGGGTCGCGCAAAAGGTGTTATTGCGCCGCCTGGCATCACCGCAGATCCTGTTTTTACTGTACACTTTATGTACGATCGCGTTGTTGCCGCTGGCTAAACCCGGTGTCATCACGCAGCTCAGCGACTGGCAGCTGGCATGCCTGATATTCTGCGGCCTGAATACGCTGGTAGGATATGGCGCTCTCGCGGAAGCAATGGCGCGTTGGCAGGCGGCGCAGGTGAGCGCTCTTATCACGCTCACACCGCTGTTTACGTTGTTATTTTCAGATTTATTATCACTGGCCTGGCCCGATTTCTTCGCCAGACCGATGCTAAACCTATTAGGTTATCTCGGTGCGTTTATCGTGGTTGCGGGCGCGATGTATTCCGCCATTGGTCATCGAATTTGGGGCGGTTTACGTAAGCATGAAACGGTGGTTTCGCAACCCCGCTCAGGCGAATGATTTACGGAGAGTAAAATGAAGTTTGTTGATGAAGCATCGATTCTGGTCGTTGCAGGTGATGGCGGTAATGGTTGCGTCAGCTTCCGCCGCGAAAAGTACATCCCAAAAGGCGGTCCGGACGGTGGTGATGGTGGTGACGGTGGTGACGTTTGGCTGGAAGCCGACGAAAACCTGAACACGCTGATCGATTACCGTTTTGAAAAATCATTCCGTGCGGAACGTGGTCAGAATGGCGCGAGCCGTGATTGCACCGGTAAGCGTGGCAAAGACGTTACCATTAAAGTACCTGTTGGTACGCGTGTTATCGATCAGGGCACGGGCGAAACCATGGGCGACATGACCAAACACGGTCAGCGTCTGATGGTCGCTAAAGGTGGCTGGCACGGTCTGGGCAACACCCGTTTCAAATCCTCGGTTAACCGTACTCCGCGTCAGAAAACAATGGGTACGCCGGGTGATAAGCGCGATCTGATGCTGGAGCTGATGCTGCTGGCGGACGTGGGTATGCTGGGCATGCCAAACGCTGGGAAATCGACGTTTATCCGTGCGGTGTCCGCGGCGAAGCCGAAAGTCGCTGATTATCCGTTTACCACCCTGGTGCCGAGCCTGGGCGTGGTGCGTATGGACAACGAAAAGAGCTTCGTGGTTGCCGACATTCCGGGACTGATTGAAGGCGCGGCTGAAGGCGCAGGCCTGGGTATCCGCTTCCTGAAACACCTGGAACGTTGCCGTGTACTGCTTCACCTCATCGATATCGATCCGATTGATGGCTCTGATCCAGTTGAAAACGCACGTATCATTATTGGCGAACTGGAAAAATACAGTCAGGATCTGGCATCTAAACCGCGCTGGTTAGTGTTCAACAAAATTGATTTGATGGACAAGGCTGAAGCGGAAGAGAAAGCGAAAGCTATCGCCGAAGCGTTGGGTTGGGAAGGTAAATATTACCTGATCTCTGCCGCCAGCCAACTGGGCGTGAAAGATCTCTGCTGGGATGTGATGACCTTTATCATCGAGAACCCGATTGTTCAGGCTGAAGAAGCGAAACAGCCAGAGAAAGTTGAGTTCATGTGGGATGATTATCACCGCCAGCAGCTCGCTGAAGTCGAAGACGAAGCGGAAGATGACTGGGATGACGATTGGGACGAAGACGACGAAGAAGGCGTTGAGTTCATCTACAAGCGTTAATCGCATTAAAAACCCCGGCCATGTTGCCGGGGTTTTTGTTTCCAGGTCTCACTGTAGGCCGGATAAGGCACGTTAATGCCGCCATCCGGCAATCAAATTACCCATTTAGTTGTTCTGATAAATATCCTTGTACAACCGGCTCTCGAAGCGCACCAACGGAATACGGCGATTACGCTGGTCAGCTGGCTCTACCGCATAACCAGATAAATACTGCACGAATGCCATGCGTTGGCCGCTTGCCGTGGTGATGAAACCTGCGAGGTTATAAACCCCCTGCAGCGAGCCTGTCTTCGCCGATACTTTGCCATCCACACCAGCCTGATGCAGACCCGCACGGTATTGCAGAGAGCCGTCGTGGCCCGCCAGCGGCAGCATAGTGATAAAGTTCAGCTCGTTATCGTGTTGAGCGATATATTGCAGCACCTGCATCATGGTCGCTGGGGCAATCAGGTTATGGCGGGAGAGGCCAGAACCGTCGGCAATAATAGTGTTGCCGATATCGACGCCTGCCTGCTGACGCAAAATCTGGCGCACGGCGTCAGAACCCGCCCGCCAGGTGCCCGGCACGTTAAATCGGGCATGACCAATCATACGGAAAACGGTATCGGCAATCATGTTGTCCGATTTTTTCAGCATAATCTTAAGCAGGTCGTGCAGCGGTGCCGACTGCTTACTGGCGACCACCGTTCCTGGTTCGTTGACCAACGTCTGGCGCAGCAGTGTACCGCTGTAGGTGATACCTGCTTGTTTTAGCTCATCTTTGATAATTGCCCCGGCATAGCTGGCACCGTCCTGAATGGCGAACGCCAGCGGCAGCGGATCGGCACGTTGTGGCAGGCATCCAGTCAGCGTATAGCGGTTGAGATCACCGGGAACCACATCCAGTTCACAATATTGCGCTTCCGCAGAACCTCGGGCGAGAGTTCGCACCTGACTGAACATGGTGACCGGGTAATAAGATGCCACGCGAATAAAGGCGAGATCGTTGGGTTTTTGCGCGCTGTAGAGTGAAACCGAGAAACAGTTTCTATCGACAATAGCCGCTGCGGGCGGTGCGCTAAAACACTGCGTCATGTCGTTCCAGGGCCAGCCGGGCGCTTTATCATGGCTGGCAAAAATAGAGGTGTCGATCAGGACATTCCCGGCAATTTGCGTCACACCTGATTTTTTCAGGGTTGCCACCATATTGCGAATATCCTGGCGTTTTAGCGTCGGATCGGCACCAAATCGTGCCACTAAGTCACCTTTCAATACGCCGCCTTCCACGCTGCCTTTGGTCTCGAGCGTGGTGGTAAAACGAAAGTCAGGCCCGAGCTGAATCAATGCCGCCAGCGCGGTGATTACTTTCTGGGTACTGGCGGGCAGCGCCATCTGCTGGCTATGAAAATCAATAGCGGGTGCAGGTGCGCCAACCTTCTGTACCATAAGGGCGAGGTTGGCCCCGGCAGGGAGCTGATTGATATACTCGTCGACGTTCGCAGCCTGAACGCTGAACGCTATACTGGCAGTCAATCCGATGGTAAATCTGGAAAATCGCATAATCTCGCGCTAACAACCTGGAAACAGGCCGTCATACTACGGCGCAACGCCCCAAAAAGTAAACGATGACCCATAAGGAACTCCAGGGTAAAATGATCATCAAATAGAGAATTGTAGCTGACCTGGGACCTTGAGCCCCGGGTCGGTATTTTTTTGCTTCTGACTCTGGCATGACACACGCCAGGGTGGGCTTAGCAGCCGGGGTGAGAGCAACTACCCCCTACAGGAATGTTCAAGAGGTATAACAAATGCAAGCTATCCCGATGACCTTACGTGGTGCTGAAAAACTGCGCGAAGAGCTGGATTTTCTGAAATCTGTGCGCCGTCCTGAAATTATTGCCGCTATCGCTGAAGCGCGTGAGCACGGTGACCTGAAAGAGAACGCGGAGTATCACGCGGCGCGCGAACAGCAGGGTTTCTGCGAAGGACGCATTAAAGATATCGAAGCTAAACTGTCCAACGCGCAGGTAATCGACGTTACTAAAATGCCGAACAATGGCCGCGTTGTTTTCGGTGCGACGGTTACCGTTCTGAATCTCGATAACGATGAAGAGCAGACCTGGCGTATTGTCGGCGATGATGAAGCCGATTTTAAACAGAACCTGATTTCAGTGAACTCGCCTATCGCTCGTGGCCTGATCGGTAAAGAGCAGGATGACGTCGTAGTTATCAAAACGCCGGGCGGCGAAGTGGAATATGAAGTGACGAAGGTAGAATACCTGTAATTCGCATCTTGGTTAAGATGTTGATACATTGTAAAGAAAGGAAAAAGGCCGCATAGCGGCCTTTTATCAACGAAGAGAGCGTGGCATTTTGCTCTCCTGCTAGCGGAAAACCCCGCGTTTTACACAAACTTCGTGTGCAACTTTGGGATATTCTTAGCGTGGCAGCGAGATTTTACGTTCTTTAGTCGGGCGATACAGTACCAGCGTTTTGCCGATGACCTGTACATTGCAGGCGCCGGTTTCGCGTACGATAGCTTCCACGATCAAGGTTTTAGTATCGCGATCTTCCGAGGCGATTTTCACCTTGATAAGTTCATGGTGCTCTAACGCTTGTTCAATCTCGGCCAGTACCCCTTCGGTCAAACCATTATTGCCAAGCATAACTACAGGCTTGAGCGGATGTGCCAGACCTTTCAGGTGCTGTTTTTGTTTAGTACTCAGATTCATCGTATATTTTTGCTTACGTTGGGATTGAAAACGGGTCATTCTACCGCCATCTCCCATATATCACCAAATAGCTGTGTAGAAATTTACACCATTGGTTACGATGAACTGCCCTTTGGGAATGTGAAATGACAGGTAAAAAGCGTTCTGCCAGCTCGAGTCGCTGGCTTCAGGAACACTTTAGCGATAAATATGTTCAACAGGCGCAGAAAAAGGGGTTACGTTCCCGTGCCTGGTTTAAACTTGATGAAATACAGCAAAGTGACAAAATTTTTAAACCGGGGATGACGATAGTTGATCTCGGTGCTGCACCCGGTGGCTGGTCGCAATATGCAGTTACGCAGATCGGTAACACCGGCCGCATTATCGCTTGCGATCTTTTACCTATGGATCCAATCGTTGGTGTGGACTTCCTTCAGGGCGACTTTCGTGATGAATTAGTCCTGAAAGCGTTACTTGAACGCGTAGGTGACAGTAAAGTACAAGTTGTCATGTCTGATATGGCGCCAAATATGTGTGGAACACCGGCGGTGGATATTCCCCGGGCCATGTATCTGGTAGAGCTGGCGCTTGGAATGGCTCGTGATGTATTAGCGCCAGGTGGTAGTTTTGTAGTGAAGGTGTTCCAGGGCGAAGGCTTCGATGAGTATCTAAGAGAGATTCGCTCCCTGTTTACGAAGGTCAAAGTTCGTAAGCCGGACTCTTCTCGCGCCCGTTCGCGTGAAGTGTATATTGTAGCGACCGGGCGTAAACCATAACCGGCAGATTTCAAACGAAAGTTTGAAAGAAACTGGATATAGAGTATCCTGACGCTGTTTTTAACACAGTTGTAATATGAGGTTAATCCCTTGAGTGACATGGCGAAAAACCTAATTCTCTGGCTGGTCATTGCCGTTGTGCTGATGTCAGTATTCCAGAGCTTTGGGCCCAGCGAGTCTAATGGCCGTAAGGTTGATTACTCTACCTTCCTGCAAGAGGTCAATCAGGACCAGGTTCGTGAAGCGAAGATCAACGGACGTGAGATTAACGTTACCAAGAAAGATAGTAACCGTTACACGACCTACATCCCGGTTAACGATCCGAAGCTGCTTGATAACCTGCTGACCAAAAACGTCAAGGTTGTTGGCGAACCACCTGAAGAGCCGAGCCTGCTGGCTTCTATCTTCATTTCCTGGTTCCCAATGCTGCTGCTGATTGGTGTCTGGATCTTCTTCATGCGTCAGATGCAGGGCGGTGGTGGCAAAGGTGCCATGTCGTTCGGCAAGAGCAAAGCGCGCATGCTGACGGAAGATCAGATCAAAACGACTTTTGCTGACGTTGCGGGTTGTGACGAAGCAAAAGAAGAAGTCGCTGAGCTGGTTGAGTATCTGCGCGAACCGAGCCGTTTCCAGAAACTGGGCGGTAAAATCCCGAAAGGCGTCCTGATGGTTGGTCCTCCGGGTACGGGTAAAACCCTGCTGGCGAAAGCTATCGCAGGTGAAGCGAAGGTTCCATTCTTCACAATTTCCGGTTCTGATTTCGTGGAAATGTTCGTGGGTGTCGGTGCATCTCGTGTGCGTGACATGTTCGAACAAGCCAAGAAAGCGGCACCGTGCATCATCTTCATCGATGAAATCGACGCCGTAGGTCGCCAGCGTGGCGCAGGTCTGGGCGGTGGTCACGATGAACGTGAACAGACGCTGAACCAGATGCTGGTTGAGATGGACGGCTTCGAAGGTAACGAAGGTATTATCGTTATCGCAGCAACTAACCGTCCGGACGTTCTTGACCCTGCGCTGCTGCGTCCAGGCCGTTTCGACCGTCAGGTTGTGGTTGGTCTGCCAGACGTTCGCGGTCGTGAACAGATCCTGAAAGTGCATATGCGTCGCGTACCGCTGTCTCCGGATATCGATGCGGCAATCATTGCACGTGGCACGCCTGGCTTCTCCGGTGCGGACCTCGCGAACCTGGTGAACGAAGCGGCGCTGTTTGCTGCTCGTGGCAACAAGCGCGTAGTGTCGATGGTTGAGTTCGAAAAAGCGAAAGACAAAATCATGATGGGTGCGGAACGTCGCTCCATGGTGATGACGGAAGCGCAGAAAGAATCTACCGCGTATCACGAAGCTGGCCACGCGATTATCGGTCGCCTGGTACCGGAACACGATCCGGTGCACAAAGTAACGATTATCCCGCGCGGTCGTGCGCTGGGTGTGACCTTCTTCCTGCCTGAAGGCGACGCAATCAGCGCCAGCCGTCAGAAACTGGAAAGTCAGATCTCCACACTGTACGGTGGCCGTCTGGCGGAAGAGATCATCTACGGTGCTGAACATGTTTCTACCGGTGCGTCGAACGACATTAAAGTCGCGACTAACCTGGCGCGTAACATGGTTACTCAGTGGGGCTTCTCCGATAAACTCGGTCCGTTGCTGTACGCTGAAGAAGAAGGCGAAGTTTTCCTGGGACGTTCTGTGGCGAAAGCGAAACACATGTCCGATGAAACCGCTCGCATTATCGATCAGGAAGTTAAGTTGCTGATTGAGCGTAACTATGACCGTGCTCGTCGTTTGCTGAACGAAAACATGGACATTCTGCACTCGATGAAAGATGCGCTCATGAAATATGAGACCATCGATGCGCCGCAGATTGACGATCTAATGGCTCGCCGCGACGTGCGTCCGCCAGCGGGTTGGGAAGAACCGGGTTCTTCTAACAACAACTCTGGCAGCACCGGCAAGCCGAGTGCACCGCGTCCGGTTGATGAACCGCGTGCGCCGGACTCTGGCACTATGTCAGAGCAACTGGGCGACAAATAAGTTATCGTTGATGATGACCGTGTTTTAATTGAAAACCCTGGGGCTTGCTCCGGGGTTTTTCTTATCTGCATATTCAAGATTTTACCAGGGATAAAACTATGAAACTCTTTGCTCAGGGTTCTTCACTGGATCTCAGCCATCCGCACGTCATGGGGATTTTGAACGTCACACCAGACTCATTTTCCGATGGTGGAGCGCACAACTCTTTGGTTGAAGCGGTAAAACACGCAAACCTGATGATTAACGCCGGGGCGACTATCATTGATGTGGGCGGTGAGTCCACGCGTCCGGGCGCGGCTGATGTGAGTGTAGAAGAAGAGTTGCAGCGAGTGATCCCAGTGGTCGAGGCAATTGCTCAGCGTTTTGAAGTGTGGATTTCGGTCGATACCTCAAAACCCGAAGTGATTCGCGAATGCGCCAGAGTTGGCGCGCATATCATCAATGATATTCGCTCTCTCTCGGAGCCTGGAGCGTTGGAAGCCGCAGCGGAGACCGGATTGCCGGTTTGCCTGATGCATATGCAGGGGCAGCCGAAAACCATGCAGGAAGCGCCAAAGTATGAGGATGTTTTTGCTGAGGTAAACCGCTACTTTGTTGAGCAAATAGCACGTTGCGAGCGGGCTGGAATCACAAAAGATAAATTGTTGCTCGACCCCGGATTCGGATTCGGTAAAAATCTCACTCACAACTACACATTACTGGCACGTTTGTCTGAGTTTCATCATTTTAATCTGCCATTGCTGGTTGGGATGTCACGAAAATCAATGGTTGGCCAGTTACTGAATGTGGGGCCATCTGAACGCCTGAGCGGTAGCCTTGCGTGCGCGGTGATTGCCGCAATGCAGGGGGCGCAGATCGTTCGTGTCCATGACGTCAAAGAAACCGTAGAAGCGATGCGTGTGGTGGAAGCCACATTGTCTGCAAAGGAAAAAAAACGCTATGAGTAATCGTAAATATTTTGGCACTGATGGGATCCGCGGTCGCGTAGGCGATGCCCCAATTACTCCTGACTTTGTGCTCAAGCTGGGCTGGGCAGCAGGGAAAGTGCTTGCTCGTCATGGTTCACGTAAAATTATTATCGGTAAAGATACGCGTATTTCCGGCTATATGCTGGAGTCTGCGCTGGAAGCGGGCCTGGCTGCCGCCGGACTCTCAGCCTCATTCACAGGGCCAATGCCAACACCCGCCGTTGCGTATCTGACGCGCGCCTTCCGTGCTGAGGCCGGGATTGTTATCTCCGCTTCGCACAACCCGTACTATGACAACGGGATTAAATTCTTCTCAACCGACGGGACTAAACTGCCGGATGCAGTGGAAGAAGCCATTGAAGCCGAGATGGAAAAAGCGATCACCTGCGTGGATTCCGCTGAACTGGGTAAAGCCACGCGTATCGTTGATGCTGCCGGTCGCTATATCGAGTTTTGCAAAGGCACCTTCCCGAACGAACTGAGTCTGAATGAGCTTAAAATTGTGGTGGATTGCGCTAACGGTGCGACGTACCACATTGCGCCAAATGTACTGCGTGAACTGGGTGCAAACGTGATTGCCATTGGCTGTGAGCCAAACGGTGTGAATATCAATGAAGAAGTCGGCGCCACCGACGTCCGTGCCCTGCAGGCGCGCGTGATTGCGGAAAAAGCCGATCTGGGTATTGCGCTGGATGGCGATGGCGACCGCGTCATTATGGTTGATCACGAAGGTAATAAGGTCGATGGCGATCAGATCATGTACATCATCGCCCGTGAAGCCCTGCGTCAGGGTCAGCTGCGCGGTGGCGCGGTAGGTACGCTGATGAGCAACATGGGCCTCGAGCTGGCGCTGAAACAGCTGGGTATTCCGTTCGCCCGTGCAAAAGTTGGCGACCGTTATGTGCTGGAAAAAATGCAGGAAAAAGGCTGGCGTATCGGTGCCGAAAACTCTGGTCATGTGATCCTGCTGGACAAAACCACTACTGGTGACGGTATCGTGGCGGGTCTGCAGGTGCTGGCGGCGATGGTACGCAACCATATGAGCCTGCACGACCTGTGCAGCGGCATGAAAATGTTCCCACAGCTGCTGGTTAACGTACGATACACAGCAGGTAGCGGCGATCCACTGGAACATGAAAACGTGAAAGCGGTGATGGCGGAAGTGGAAGCGGCGCTGGGTAACCGTGGACGCGTCCTGCTGCGTAAGTCTGGTACCGAACCGTTAATTCGTGTGATGGTTGAAGGTGAAGACGAAGCGCAGGTGACTGAATTCGCCCACCGTATTGCCGATGCTGTGAAAGCGGCCTAATTCCGAAGAAAGTGAAAGCCGGAGTCTGAGACTCCGGCTTTTTTTTACTGTACGGCAAGCTGCTGTTTACGTCGGCGCTGCCAGAAGTAACCACCGACCATCAGTAGCACAAGGACTGCCAGCCACGGCAGAACCGCCAGCAGATGTCCAGACCGGGCAAAGGTTAGCGCAATCATCAGTAGCCAACCGCCCAGCATCGGAATCGCGGTACGCTTAACAATATCCACAGGCGAGACGCCTGCAATTCCCGCGATAGCAATGATTACGCCGGCAATGGGCGATAGCGTACGACCAATACCCGCCGAGATCTGGATAGGCAACATCATGACAGCGATATCGCTACCGATATGACGGCTGATGTCCGGCACCATGGGTGCGAAGGAGAAAAATGCCGCATTCCCGGAGCCCATCAGCGCTGAAATTGCGAAGGTGATCAGGGTCATCAGCAGGATAATAGAGGCGGCGCTGAGGCCAAATTCACCGGAAAGTGACAACAGTGCGTCAACGGCACCAATGGCTTTCAGTCCGGCGGAAAAGACTTCACCGGCGATAATCAGCGTCACGACGGTGGCAAAAACGCTGCCCATGCTGTCAAAAACCTTTTGTACGCCAGCCATCACCTCACGCGCCTTGCGATGACGGCAGTACTCACAAACCAGCGTAATAGCGAGGCTTATCAGTACAGCGGTATCCAGCGTGATCTTGAGAGAGCTGAATACTAAATCGCTGCACACCAGCATCAATACCAGCGGCAGCATGGGCAGAAACAGCCAGGCGATAGGTGCGTCGGCTTCATCAGTCGCCGTTAATGTCTGCATTTTCTGGGCTGCATTGTCGCCACTTTCCCGACGGTCAAAAAAGCGTTGCACAACAATATGCAGTAGGGCGATGAAAAGAATGACGGGCACAACGATTGGCAACTGATCCTGCACGAAATAGTTCACGACCTCGATGCCTGCAGTTTTGGCGGCGAGAACAGAGTTGCCGGAACCGGGGCCAAACTCAACCGCACAGGTACTGGCGATAACGGCGGCAACCGCGGCGCGGCTACAGCCAAGACGGGTAAGCAGCGGGTAAAGCGTCGCCATCAACAGCAGACCCAATCCGGTGGCGCTGCTGATAAACAGCGACAGGAATTGACCCAATAGCAGTGCCAGCCCCAGCAGCAGATAAGGCGAGTTCAGCCGTTGCAAAGGACGAGACGTCACCCGAACCAGTACCTGGCTTGCGCCAATGGCTGACATGTAGGTGGCAAAACCACCAATCAGCATAATTTGCAGTCCGAGGCCGCCGAGACGCACGCTCAGGGTATCGCGAATAAACTCAAAGGCGTCAAAGGGGCCAAATCCGGTGCTCTTTTTCACCAGGCCACTGAGTGAGGTCATTCCGCTAAAATGCGCGATAAGCAACAGCACAATCCCGGTCAATAACAGTACCGACTGGGGGTGATATTTTTTGAGGATCAGACGTCCGGCAAAAATGATGGCGATTAGCGCCAGTAGCAATGACATTCTTGCCCCCTTACTCGAAGTTGCCGGTAACCAGGCACTCGCCATCCCGCAGCAACGGTTTACCCGCGGCAAACAGATGGGCCAGCGAGAGGTCATCATTGAGTACACAGATATCAGCACGTTCTCCGGCGCAGAGCACGCCCCCGGAAATACCCAGCGAGCGCGCAACGTTTGCCGTCAGCATCGCGATGGCCTGTGACACCGGAATCCCGACATCAATCAGGCGAGGAAGCAGGTTAAGATTGCCTGCGACCGGTGCCGCGCTTAAACCTTCAACGATACCCTGAGCGTTAAAGCGCGGAACGCTGCCATTGCCGTCAGAACTGATCGTGATGCGATCCGCCGGAACCTGCGCTTCCAGGGCGTGGAGGATCGCCTGTTCCTGAGGTGTAAAGCGGCTGCCGCCAGACGTAACGTCGATATGGCCGCCGCGGTGGGCGAAAGCAATCGCCTGTTCGAACAAGGGTTCAGTTCTCGCAACATGCGTCGGTGAAATATGGTGAATCGGAATACCCGCATCACACAGCTCAATAAGTTGCGACATCCCTTCCGGCAGATTCCCCAGGTGCACATGCAGCAAGCCCTTTTTCCCAGCCAGCAGGGAAGCGACGCGAATATCGCTCACTATCCTCAGCAACTCCTGGAAAGAGGGGTAAGAACCGCGGTGATCGGCGAGGGCGATTTTTACACCAAGAATTGCCGGAATGAAGGCCATATCATCGCGGATGGATCGCGTAATGGTTGGGCTGGGAACGGCGTAGGCTCCCGTGTGCATAAACGCGCGTAATCCCTCAAGGTTGAGAGACTGCATTTTTGCGTAGAGGTCTTTGGGGGAACGAGAAATGGCATCGGTGCCTAACACGCCAACCACCGTGGTAATACCTGCCTGAATCAGGTCGCGCAGCTTGACGGCGGGCGTCCGACTGGCAAATCCGGCTTCACCACCGCCACCGGTAAGATGAACATGCTGATCGATGATACCAGGGATAACCCATTTACCCCGACAATCGATGACCTCGTTGATGCCATCAAACAATGAAATATCTTTTTCTACCGCCACAATTCGGTCGGCATGAATGAGCAGGGAGCAGAGGCCTAAATCCTCAGGAGAAAAAACACGGGCATTGGTCAATAAAGTAAACATAGCGGTCCTGTCAAACGTCGAGGGTGAGAGTCGGCAGGTGAAACGAAATATTGTTGTTATGATGCCCACCATAAAGCCATTACTATAACTATGACTATTACCGATTTGTTATTGGAGGATGCGGTTATGGCATGGCGGAGAGCACAACGTGGATTGTAAGTGGCTGGAAGATTTTCTGGCCTTGAGCCAGCATGGAAACTACTCTCAGGCCGCGGCGCAGCGGCATATTACTCAACCTGCGCTGAGTCGGCGTATAAAGGCCCTGGAAGAGGTGCTGGGCGTACCTTTGTTTGACCGGACAACGACCCCCGTCACGTTGACGCGCTATGGTGAACGCTTTGAACCTTATGCCCGGCACGTTCTCAGCACGTTAAGAGAGGCAAGCCATGAGCTGTCGGCGATGACGCCAGCAACGGATAACACGCTGGTGATGGTCAGCCTGCATACGCTGTCGGTGAATATCCTGCCAGATATGATCAACTACCTGCGACAGAGTGAGCCGCAGTTAAACTTTACGGTCAACGCCAGTATCCAGGGGATAGACAACCACTTCAATGCCCTGATGAACCGGCAAATTGATTTACTGGTAACCTACGATTTACCGTCTGCCCAGCCGGGGCTGGAGATCGCCGGAGGGTTAAAACGTTCACTATGGCGGTATGAGCGATTTATACCGGTTATTTCAGCCCAGTTGGCTGATGCGCTTAATGATCCGCATGCTCCGATTCCGTGGCTATGCTACAGCGACTACACCTTTGTCAGACGTATTATTGAGTCGGCAGAACAACGCGTCCGCCCACGGCTAAAAAAAGTATTTGAGAGTGGTTTAAGCGAAACGATACGAGAAATGGTACTGCGCCATATGGGAATGGCCTGGTTACCTGAATCGATGGTTGCGGAAGAGTTGGTGAATCAGCAAATTATTCACTGCTGGCCAGAAAATACAGACCTGATTTGTGAAATCCCCGTTGTGGTATGGGCGAATCTTGAAGATCAACGTGCCGTTATGCAGAGATGCTGGGAGAAGTTGCTGCGTTTTTGATTGATGTGGCGATTTTTTCCGCAGTTGATACAATGCTAACAAATTGCCCTTGCGAAGGTTATTCGCTTTGGTTAGTATTCACACCCGCTTCAGTGGGAAACAGTAAATATTCCCGCTTTAATGGTCGAAGCATTGTACGCGGCAACTCCGCAAGGAACAGGTTGATTATGCACGAAGCTCTTTTAGTAGTTTTCCTTATTGTGGCAATTGGTCTGGTAGGCTTGATCATGCTGCAGCAAGGCAAAGGCGCTGATATGGGAGCCTCTTTTGGCGCAGGCGCTTCTGGTACTCTGTTTGGTTCAAGTGGTTCTGGTAACTTCATGACCCGTATGACAGCTGTATTGGGAACCTTGTTCTTCATCATCAGTCTGGTGCTGGGTAACATGAACAGCAATAAGACCAATAAAGGAAGTGAGTGGGAAAATCTGAGCGCACCGGCGAAAACCGAGCAAACTCAGCCAGCTGCTCCGGCTCAGCCGACCAGCGATATCCCACGCTAAGTATTCTGTACCGAGGTGGTGGAATTGGTAGACACGCTACCTTGAGGTGGTAGTGCCCTAACGGGCTTGTGGGTTCGAGTCCCATCCTCGGTACCAAATTCCAAAAAAAAGACGCTGCGAAGCGTCTTTTTTTTCGTCTGTTATTTGTGGCTATCCTGTAGGTCGGATAAGGCGTTAACGCCGCCATCCGACATTATTATAACGCCTGATGGCGCTACGCTTATCAGGCCTACAGACATCCTATATTCCGCGCATAAAAAAGGCCGCTTTCGCGGCCTTAAGATAGTGAATCTTTACTTCGCCTTATTTTCCAGATTCTCAACCTGCGGCAGGCCGGTTGCGGAAGAGGCGGTCAGCAGGCCAGACTGCGCATAGCCGAACAGCTTCTCGCGGGTATCGGTGATATCCAGATTACGCATGGTCAACTGACCGATACGGTCGTCCGGAGAGAATACGGAGTCGCCTTTTTCCATCGTCAGACGTTCTGGTTTGTACGTCAGATTGTCAGACACGGTGTTGAGGATTGAGTAGTCATTACCGCGACGCAGTTCCAGCGTCACTTCACCGGTAATCTGGCTGGCAACCCAACGTTGCAGACCGTCACGCAGCATCAGCGCCTGAGAGTCGAACCAGCGGCCCTGATACAGCAGACGACCCAGCTGGCGACCGTGCGCGTGATACTGCTCGATGGTATCCTCGTTGTGAATACCGGTCAGCAGACGCTCGTAGGCGATATGCAGCAATGCCATCCCCGGGGCTTCGTAGATGCCACGGCTCTTCGCTTCAATGATACGGTTTTCAATCTGATCGCTCATACCCAGACCGTGACGGCCGCCGATACGGTTGGCTTCCAGCATCATCTCAACGTCGTCGCTGAAGGTTTTACCGTTCAGAGCAACCGGATGACCCTGTTCAAAACGCACGGTCACTTCTTCTGCCGGGATCTTCACGCTCTCATCCCAGAACTTCACGCCCATAATCGGGTTAACGATTTTGACGCTGGAGTTCAGGAATTCCAGATCTTTTGCTTCGTGAGTCGCGCCGAGCATATTGGAGTCTGTTGAGTACGCTTTCTCAACGGACATCTTGTAGTCGAAACCACAGGCAATCATAAATTCGGACATCTCATGGCGACCGCCGAGTTCATCGATAAAATCGGTATCCAGCCATGGTTTGTAAATCTGCAGTTCGGCGTTGGTCAGCAGACCGTAACGATAGAAACGTTCAATATCGTTACCTTTATAGGTGCTACCGTCACCCCAGATATTTACACCATCTTCTTTCATGGCGGCAACCAGCATGGTGCCGGTCACGGCACGGCCCAGCGGGGTGGTATTGAAATAGGTCAGTCCGCCGGTGGTGTTGTGGAATGCACCGCACTGAATGGCAGCGATCCCTTCGGCAACCAGCTGCTTACGGCAATCTACCAGGCGAGCATTCTCAGCACCATATTCCATTGCACGGCGAGGAATGGCGTCATAGTCATCCTCATCCGGCTGGCCCAAATTCGCAGTATATGCATATGGGACAGCCCCTTTTTGTCGCATCCACAGCAGTGCTGCGCTGGTGTCCAGGCCGCCGGAAAAAGCGATACCAATACGTTGACCTACCGGGAGATGCTTGAGAATCGTCGTCATAAAATAAAACCCTGCTTGATAGACTGGTGAAGAGGTCGGCTTATTATACTAATTGCATTTTTATGCAAAATAAATGAGTTTTCATTTAATCATCTTTTCTGGATGACAGGAAGAGTTTAGTGATAATTTCGTTAAATAACGGCGTGGGCGGCATATTTATCTTGCTGGACTAGCGCTGGGCAGCATTCATTGATTTGCATAGTCGTAACAAGGTTGACATAACGCATAGTGAATCAATATACTGTGCGCAGATTTTACGTCCCGTCTCGGTACCAAATCCCAGCAGTATTTGCATTTTTTACCCAAAACGAGTAAAATTTGCCACGTTTCAGGCGCGGGGTGGAGCAGCCTGGTAGCTCGTCGGGCTCATAACCCGAAGGTCGTCGGTTCAAATCCGGCCCCCGCAACCACTTTCCCTTAGAGTTCTTTTTCAAATATACTGTGAAGACTTAGGCCTTCGTAGCTGGATTTGAAAAAAATTCTTTCGGAAGGTTCTCCGAACCGCAGGTGCGGTTATAGGGTTCAGTTATCTAAAGCCCCGATTTATCGGGGTTTTTTGTTATCTGACTACAGAATAACTGGGCTTTAGGCCCTTTTTTTATGTCTTGGGGGTGGGCTTGTCCACATTAGAGCAAAAATTAACAGAGATGATTACAGCGCCAGTTGAAGCCCTGGGCTACGAACTGGTCGGCATCGAATTTATTCGTGGTCGCACATCCACACTGCGCATCTATATTGATAGTGAAGATGGCATCAATGTTGATGATTGTGCTGATGTGAGCCATCAGGTAAGCGCCGTGATGGATGTCGAAGACCCAATCACCGTTGCCTATAACCTGGAAGTCTCCTCTCCGGGTCTCGACCGTCCTCTGTTCACAGCTGAACACTACGTGCGTTTCCTGGGTGAAGAAGTCACGCTGGTTCTTCGTATGGCGGTACAAAACCGTCGTAAATGGCAGGGCGTTATCAAAGCGGTGGACGGTGAGATGATCACGGTCACAGTCGAAGGCAAAGATGAAGTGTTCGCGCTGAGTAATATCCAGAAGGCGAACCTGGTTCCCCACTTTTAACAGTCTGGATTGAGGTGAAAAGCCCGCGATGAACAAAGAAATTTTGGCTGTTGTTGAAGCCGTATCCAACGAAAAAGCGCTGCCACGCGAGAAAATTTTTGAAGCGCTGGAAAGTGCGCTGGCTACAGCAACAAAGAAAAAATATGAGCAAGAGATCGACGTTCGCGTAGAAATCGATCGTAAAAGCGGTGATTTCGATACCTTCCGTCGTTGGGTAATCGTAGAAGAAGTTACTCAGCCGACCAAAGAAATTACGCTGGAAGCGGCACGCTTCGAAGACGAAAGTCTGAACGTGGGCGAATATGTTGAAGATCAGATTGAATCTGTCACCTTTGACCGTATCACTACCCAGACCGCGAAGCAGGTTATCGTACAGAAAGTACGTGAAGCTGAACGCGCAATGGTTGTTGATCAGTTCCGCGAACATGAAGGCGAAATCGTCACCGGTGTGGTGAAGAAAGTAAACCGCGACAACATTTCACTGGATCTGGGCAGCAATGCTGAAGCTGTGATCCTGCGTGAAGACATGCTGCCGCGTGAAAACTTCCGCCCTGGTGACCGTATTCGTGGTGTTCTGTACTCAGTTCGCCCGGAAGCGCGCGGTGCACAGCTGTTCGTAACCCGTTCCAAGCCGGAAATGCTGATTGAGCTGTTCCGCATTGAAGTGCCGGAAATCGGCGAAGAAGTTATCGAAATTAAAGCGGCTGCTCGCGATCCGGGATCGCGTGCGAAAATCGCCGTTAAGACCAACGACAAGCGTATTGATCCGGTCGGCGCCTGTGTTGGTATGCGCGGTGCGCGCGTTCAGGCGGTTTCTACCGAACTGGGCGGCGAGCGTATCGATATCGTCCTGTGGGATGATAACCCGGCGCAGTTCGTGATTAACGCAATGGCACCAGCAGACGTCGCTTCTATCGTGGTGGATGAAGACAAACACACCATGGATATCGCGGTTGAAGCCGGTAACCTGGCTCAGGCGATTGGACGTAATGGTCAGAACGTCCGCCTGGCTTCACAACTGAGCGGTTGGGAACTCAACGTGATGACCGTTGATGACCTGCAAGCGAAGCATCAGGCTGAAGCACATGCAGCCATCGATACCTTCACCAAATATCTCGATATCGATGAAGATTTCGCGACCGTTCTGGTGGAAGAAGGTTTTGCGACGCTGGAAGAACTGGCCTACGTGCCAATGAAAGAACTGCTGGAAATTGACGGCCTGGATGAACAGACCGTTGAAGCGCTGCGCGAGCGTGCTAAAAACGCACTGACCACTCTGGCACTGGCCCAGGAAGAAAGCCTCGGTGATAACAAACCGGCTGACGATCTGCTGAATCTGGAAGGATTGGATCGTGAGATGGCCTTCAAACTGGCGGCCCGTGGTGTTTGTACGCTGGAAGATCTCGCTGAACAGGGCATTGATGATCTGGCTGATATCGAAGGGTTGACCGACGAAAAAGCCGGTGAGCTGATTATGGCTGCCCGTAATATTTGCTGGTTCGGCGACGAAGCGTAATAAACTGTAGCAGGAAGGAACAGTATGACAGATGTAACCGTAAAAACGCTGGCTGCAGAGATACAGACTTCCGTAGATCGCCTGGTACAGCAATTTGCTGATGCCGGTATCCCGAAGTCTGCTGACGACTCTGTGTCCGCACAAGAGAAACAAACCTTACTGGCGCATTTGAACCGTGAAAACGGCTCAGCGCCGGATAAGTTGACATTGCAGCGTAAAACGCGCAGTACTCTCAATATTCCAGGTACCGGTGGAAAAAGCAAATCGGTACAAATCGAAGTCCGCAAGACACGCACCTTTGTGAAACGCGATCCGCAAGAGGCTGAACGCCTTGCCGCGGAAGAGCAGGCGCAGCGTGAAGCGGAAGAGCAAGCCCGTCGTGAGGCAGAAGAAGCTGCCAAACGCGAGGCGCAACAAAAAGCCGAACGTGAGGCCGCAGAACAAGCTAAGCGTGAAGCCGCTGATAAAGCGAAACGTGAAGCTGCGGAAAAAGACAAAGTGAGCAATCAACAGACCGACGATATGACTAAAACCGCCCAGGCCGAAAAAGCCCGCCGTGAAAATGAAGCCGCAGAACTGAAGCGTAAAGCGGAAGAAGAAGCACGTCGCAAGCTTGAAGAAGAAGCGCGCCGCGTAGCGGAAGAAGCTCGCCGTATGGCGGAAGAAAACGAGAAAAATGGTGTGAATAACGCTGAACCTGTCGAAGACACCAGTGATTATCACGTCACCACCTCTCAGCATGCTCGCCAGGCTGAAGACGAGAACGATCGTGAAGTTGAAGGCGGTCGTGGTCGTACTCGCAGCACTAAAGCTGCGCGTCCGGCGAAGAAAGGTAACAAACACGCTGAATCTAAAGCTGACCGTGAAGAAGCACGTGCAGCGGTTCGCGGCGGTAAAGGCGGCAAGCAGCGTAAAGGTTCCGCTCTGCAGCAGGGCTTCCAGAAGCCAGCTCAGGCCGTTAACCGTGACGTTGTGATCGGCGAAACCATCACCGTTGGCGATCTGGCGAACAAGATGGCGGTCAAAGGCTCTCAGGTCATCAAAGCAATGATGAAACTGGGCGCAATGGCGACCATCAACCAGGTCATCGACCAGGAAACCGCACAGCTGGTTGCCGAAGAGATGGGCCACAAAGTTATCCTGCGTCGTGAAAACGAGCTGGAAGAAGCAGTAATGAGCGACCGTGACACCGGCGCTGCGGCTGAACCGCGCGCACCGGTAGTGACCATCATGGGTCACGTTGACCACGGTAAAACGTCTCTGCTGGACTACATTCGTTCAACGAAAGTGGCCTCTGGCGAAGCGGGCGGCATTACTCAGCACATCGGTGCGTACCACGTTGAAACTGACAACGGTATGATCACCTTCCTGGACACCCCGGGTCATGCCGCGTTTACCTCCATGCGTGCTCGTGGTGCTCAGGCAACGGATATCGTTGTTCTGGTTGTTGCAGCAGACGACGGCGTGATGCCGCAGACTATCGAAGCTATCCAGCACGCGAAAGCGGCAGGTGTGCCGGTAGTTGTTGCAGTCAACAAAATCGATAAACCGGAAGCGGATCCAGATCGCGTTAAAAACGAACTGTCCCAGTACGGCATCATGCCGGAAGAGTGGGGCGGCGAGAGCCAGTTCGTTCACGTTTCTGCGAAAGCGGGTACCGGTATCGACGAACTGCTGGATGCTATCCTGCTGCAAGCCGAAGTACTGGAACTGAAAGCTGTGCGTAAAGGTATGGCGAGCGGTGCGGTTATCGAATCCTTCCTGGATAAAGGTCGTGGCCCGGTTGCTACCGTCCTGGTTCGCGAAGGTACCCTGAACAAGGGCGATATCGTTCTGTGTGGTTTCGAATACGGCCGCGTTCGTGCGATGCGTAACGAACTGGGTCAGGAAGTACTGGAAGCGGGTCCGTCCATTCCGGTGGAAATCCTCGGTCTGTCCGGTGTTCCGGCTGCGGGTGACGAAGTTACCGTTGTTCGTGACGAGAAGAAAGCGCGTGAAGTTGCACTGTACCGTCAGGGCAAATTCCGTGAAGTTAAACTGGCTCGTCAGCAGAAATCTAAACTTGAGAACATGTTCGCCAACATGACCGAAGGCGAAGTTCACGAAGTGAACATCGTGCTGAAGGCTGACGTACAGGGTTCTGTAGAAGCGATTTCCGACTCTTTACTGAAACTGTCTACCGACGAAGTAAAAGTGAAGATCATCGGTTCTGGCGTAGGTGGTATCACCGAAACCGACGCAACCCTGGCTGCGGCATCCAACGCGATTCTGGTTGGCTTCAACGTACGTGCTGATGCCTCTGCACGTAAAGTTATCGAATCAGAAAGCCTGGATCTGCGTTACTACTCCGTCATCTATCATCTGATCGACGAAGTGAAAGCAGCGATGAGCGGCATGCTGTCTCCGGAACTGAAACAGCAGATCATTGGTCTGGCTGAAGTTCGTGATGTGTTCAAATCACCGAAATTCGGCGCTATCGCAGGCTGTATGGTTACCGAAGGCACGATTAAACGTCACAACCCAATCCGCGTACTGCGCGACAACGTGGTTATCTATGAAGGCGAGCTGGAATCCCTGCGCCGCTTCAAAGATGACGTCAACGAAGTCCGTAACGGTATGGAATGTGGTATCGGCGTTAAGAACTACAACGACGTTCGCGTTGGCGATATGATCGAAGTGTTCGAGATCATCGAGATCAAACGTACAATTGCTTAAGGTTGTTCGGGTGTAGGCCGGATAAGGCGTTTACGCCGACATCCGGCAATGTAATGCCTGATGGCGCTACGCTTATCAGGCCTACAGCCTAATCACCGAATTATTTTCAAAAGGGGCTGAATGCCCCTTTTTTGTCTGGAGAATTTATTATGGCGAAAGAATTTGGTCGCCCGCAGCGTGTCGCGCAGGAGATGCAGAAAGAAATCGCACTCATCCTGCAACGCGAAATCAAAGACCCGCGTGTTGGTATGATGACCACCGTATCGGGTGTTGAGATGTCCCGTGATCTGGCATATGCCAAAGTATTCGTGACTTTCCTCAACGATCAGGACGAAGCTGCCGTGAAAAACGGCATTAAGGCACTGCAGGAAGCCTCTGGTTTTATCCGCTCTCTGCTGGGTAAAGCAATGCGTCTGCGTATCGTGCCTGAGCTGACCTTCTTCTACGACAACTCGTTGGTTGAAGGGATGCGCATGTCCAACCTGGTCACCAGCGTGGTGAAACATGACGATGAGCGTCGTGTGAACCCAGCGGACGACAGCAAGGAGGACTGATGAGTCGTCCTCGTCGTCGTGGTCGCGATATTCACGGTGTCCTGCTGCTGGATAAGCCGCAGGGCATGTCCAGCAATGACGTGCTGCAAAAAGTAAAGCGCATCTACAATGCCAACCGCGCGGGACATACCGGCGCGTTGGATCCGCTGGCGACAGGCATGCTGCCTATCTGCCTTGGTGAAGCGACAAAGTTTTCACAGTATTTGCTGGATTCTGACAAACGCTATCGCGTGGTTGCCCGTCTGGGCCAGCGTACTGACACTTCCGATGCCGATGGGCAGATCGTGCAGGAGCGTCCGGTAACCTTCACCGCAGAACAACTGGAGAGCGCGCTGGAGGCTTTCCGCGGCGATATCGAGCAGATTCCATCGATGTATTCGGCGCTGAAGTATCAGGGTAAGAAGCTGTACGAATATGCGCGTCAGGGCATTGAAGTGCCGCGTGAAGCGCGCCCGATTACCGTCTATGAGCTGCTGTTTATCCGTCGCGAGGGTAACGAACTGGAGCTGGAAGTTCACTGCTCCAAAGGCACCTATATTCGTACCATCGTTGACGATCTCGGTGAGAAGCTGGGCTGCGGCGCGCACGTAACGTATCTGCGTCGTTTGACGGTCAGCAAGTATCCGGTGGATCGTATGGTCACGCTGGAACACCTGCGTGAGCTGGTCGAACAGGCAGAACAGCAGAACATTCCGGCGGCTCAGTTGCTTGATCCTTTGTTGATGCCAATGGACAGTCCGGCATCGGACTATCCTGTTGTTAATTTGCCTTTAACATCGTCGGTTTACTTTAAAAATGGTAATCCGGTACGGACGACAGGCGCCCCGCTGGAAGGGCTGGTACGCGTGACGGAAGGCGATGACGGCAAGTTTATTGGCATGGGGGAGATGGACGATGAAGGTCGTGTCGCCCCTCGCCGCCTGGTGGTTGAGTATCCTGCATAGCGCTCTCTGTCTTGCGATAAAAGGGCGCTGCGAGTAGAATACTGCCGCTTAACGTCGCGTAAATTGTTTAACAATCTGCGTGGCGTACACTGGGATAGCTGAATTAGAGATCGGCATCCTTTCATTCTTAACACTTTGGAGTTTTAAAATGTCTCTAAGTACTGAAGCTACCGCTAAAATCGTTTCTGAGTTTGGTCGTGATGCAAATGACACCGGTTCTACCGATGTTCAGGTTGCTCTGTTGACTGCACAGATTAACCACCTGCAGGGCCACTTTGCAGAGCACAAAAAAGATCACCACAGCCGTCGTGGTCTGCTGCGCATGGTTTCTCAGCGTCGTAAACTGCTCGACTACCTGAAACGTAAAGATGTTGCACGTTACACCGCGCTGATCGAGCGTCTGGGCCTGCGTCGCTAATTCTTTCGAGTTTCAGAAAGAGGGGGCCTTCATGGCCCCTTTTTTCCAGCAGATGGCAGCAATTCGCTGGAAACTAATGTATTGTTGCTATGAATGATCTTCCGTTGCAGAGGTTCGCGCGGCTAATGAGAGGCTTTACTCATGCTTATGGGTTAGGGTTGTCATTAGTCGCGAGGATGCGCAGAAGATCGGGTATTAACGATGGCGCAAAAATGTGCCGTCAAAAAATAGAGAAAGGATATTATTTTGCTTAATCCGATCGTTCGTAAATTCCAGTACGGTCAGCATACCGTTACGCTGGAAACCGGCATGATGGCGCGTCAGGCGACTGCCGCTGTTATGGTTAGCATGGATGACACCGCGGTATTCGTTACCGTTGTTGGCCAGAAAAAAGCGAAACCAGGCCAGGACTTTTTCCCGCTGACCGTTAACTATCAGGAGCGTACCTACGCTGCTGGCCGTATCCCGGGTAGCTTCTTCCGTCGTGAAGGCCGTCCGAGCGAAGGCGAAACCTTGATCGCGCGTCTGATTGACCGCCCGGTTCGCCCGCTGTTCCCGGAAGGCTTCGTTAACGAAGTTCAGGTTATCGCGACCGTTGTTTCCGTTAACCCGCAGGTTAACCCGGACATCGTGGCAATGATTGGTGCATCTGCTGCGCTGACTCTGTCTGGTATCCCATTCAACGGCCCGATCGGTGCTGCACGTGTTGGTTACATCAATGACCAGTACGTACTGAACCCGACTCAGGACGAACTGAAAGAAAGCAAGCTGGACCTGGTTGTTGCAGGTACTGAAGCAGCCGTACTGATGGTTGAATCCGAAGCTGAACTGCTGAGCGAAGACCAGATGCTGGGCGCTGTTGTGTTCGGTCACGAACAGCAGCAGGTTGTGATTCAGGCTATCAACGAGCTGGCGAAAGAAGCTGGCAAACCGCGTTGGGACTGGCAGCCAGAAGCCGTCAACGAAGCGCTGAACGCACGCGTTGCCGCACTGGCAGAAGCTCGCCTGAGCGATGCTTACCGTATCACTGACAAACAAGAGCGTTATGCTCAGGTTGACGTGATCAAATCTGAAACCATTGCGACTCTGGTGGCTGAAGACGAAACCCTGGACGCTAACGAACTGGGTGAAATCCTGCACGCTATCGAGAAAAACGTTGTTCGTAGCCGCGTACTGGCAGGCGAGCCGCGCATCGATGGTCGTGAAAAAGACATGATCCGTGGCCTGGACGTGCGTACTGGCGTTCTGCCGCGTACCCACGGTTCCGCACTGTTCACCCGTGGCGAAACTCAGGCGCTGGTTACTGCGACCCTGGGCACCACTCGTGATGCGCAGAACCTCGACGAACTGATGGGCGAGCGTACTGACAACTTCCTGTTCCACTACAACTTCCCTCCGTACTGCGTAGGTGAAACCGGTATGGTCGGTTCTCCGAAGCGTCGTGAGATTGGTCACGGCCGTCTGGCGAAGCGTGGCGTACTGGCAGTAATGCCGGAACTGGATAAATTCCCGTACACCGTACGTGTGGTTTCTGAAATCACCGAATCTAACGGTTCTTCTTCCATGGCTTCCGTATGTGGCGCTTCCCTGGCGCTGATGGACGCAGGCGTGCCGATCAAAGCAGCCGTTGCGGGTATCGCGATGGGTCTGGTGAAAGAAGGTGACAACTTTGTTGTTCTGTCTGACATCCTGGGCGACGAAGACCACCTGGGCGATATGGACTTTAAAGTGGCGGGTTCCCGCGACGGTATCTCTGCACTGCAGATGGATATCAAAATTGAAGGTATCACCAAAGAGATCATGCAGGTTGCTCTGAACCAGGCTAAAGGTGCGCGTCTGCACATCCTGGGTGTGATGGAACAAGCGATCAACGCTCCGCGTGGCGATATTTCTCAGTTCGCTCCGCGTATCCACACTATCAAGATCAGCCCGGACAAGATCAAAGACGTTATCGGTAAAGGCGGTTCTGTTATCCGTGCTCTGACCGAAGAAACCGGCACCACCATTGAAATCGAAGATGATGGCACCGTGAAGATTGCTGCGACCGACGGTGAGAAAGCGAAATATGCTATCCGTCGTATCGAAGAGATCACCGCAGAGATCGAAGTAGGCCGTATCTACAATGGTAAAGTGACCCGTATCGTTGACTTTGGCGCATTCGTTGCCATCGGTGGCGGTAAAGAAGGTCTGGTACACATCTCTCAGATCGCTGATAAGCGCGTTGAGAAAGTGACCGACTACCTGCAGATGGGCCAGGAAGTACCGGTCAAAGTTCTGGAAGTTGATCGCCAGGGCCGTGTACGTCTGAGTATTAAAGAAGCAACTGAGCAGTCTCAGCCTGCAGGCGAACCGGAAGCTCCGGCAAGCCAGGGCGAGTAAGGTTGCCATTGCCCTCCGTGAAAGCGGAGGGCCTTTAACCCGGCAGGATGCCTTGTTAGCAACCGGGGAACCTGGACGTTCATTCAATCGTTGTCTTCGGGAGTGGGAAATGAAGCCTTTTTTGCGCTGGTGTTTCGTTGCGACAGCACTCACGCTGGCTGGATGCAGTAATTCCGCCTGGCGAAAGAGTGAAGTCCTCGCAGTACCATTGCAACCGACTTTGCAGCAGGAAGTGATTCTGGCACGTATGGAACAAATTCTTGCCAGTCGGGCTTTAACCGATGACGAACGCGCACAGCTTTTATATGAGCGCGGAGTGTTGTATGATAGTCTCGGTCTGAGGGCACTGGCGCGAAATGATTTTTCACAAGCGCTGGCAATCCGACCAGATATGCCTGAAGTATTCAATTACTTAGGTATATATTTAACGCAGGCAGGCAATTTTGATGCTGCCTATGAAGCGTTTGATTCTGTACTTGAGCTTGATCCAACTTACAACTACGCGCACTTAAATCGCGGTATCGCATTGTATTACGGCGGTCGCGACAAGTTAGCGCAAGATGATCTGCTAGCGTTTTATCAAGACGATCCCAATGATCCTTTCCGTAGTCTGTGGCTTTATCTTGCCGAGCAGAAGCTCGATGAGAAGCAGGCTAAAGAAGCGTTGAAGCAACGCTTTGAGAAATCGGATAAAGAGCAATGGGGATGGAACATTGTCGAGTTCTACCTGGGCAACATTAGCGAAGCAACGCTGATGGAACGCCTGAAGGCGGACGCAACGGATAACACCTCGCTCGCTGAGCATCTCAGTGAAACCAACTTCTATTTAGGTAAGTACTACCTAAGTCTGGGGGATTTGGACAACGCTACGGCATTGTTCAAACTGGCGGTGGCTAACAACGTTCATAACTTTGTTGAGCACCGATACGCATTGTTGGAATTATCGCTCCTGGGCCAGGACCAAGATGACCTGGCAGAATCGGACCAGCAATAGCTGACGTACACATCAGCCCGTAATCTTTTTTGATTGCCATCACCTTCACGGGTGAGGGCGTTGTTGTTCGTTAATACACCTACTTTGAGCCGGTTCACACTTTTCAATGAAAATTGCAGATCAATTTCATGATGAGTTATGTAGACTGGCCGCCATTAATTTTGAGGCACACGTACTACATGGCTGAATTCGAAACCACTTTTGCAGATCTGGGCCTGAAGGCTCCTATCCTTGAAGCCCTTAACGATCTGGGTTACGAAAAACCATCTCCAATCCAGGCAGAGTGCATTCCGCATCTGCTGGGCGGCCGCGATGTTCTGGGTATGGCCCAGACAGGTAGCGGCAAAACTGCAGCGTTCTCTTTACCGCTGCTCAACAATCTTGATCCTGAGCTGAAGGCACCTCAGATTCTGGTGCTGGCACCGACCCGCGAACTGGCGGTTCAGGTTGCAGAAGCCATGACGGATTTCTCTAAACACATGCGCGGCGTGAACGTGGTTGCCCTGTACGGCGGCCAGCGTTATGACGTGCAATTACGTGCCCTGCGTCAGGGGCCACAGATCGTCGTCGGTACGCCGGGTCGTCTGCTGGATCACCTGAAGCGCGGTACTCTGGACCTCTCCAAACTGAGCGGTCTGGTACTGGACGAAGCTGACGAAATGCTGCGTATGGGCTTCATCGAAGACGTTGAAACCATCATGGCGCAGATCCCGGAAGGTCATCAGACCGCTCTGTTCTCTGCAACCATGCCGGAAGCGATTCGTCGTATTACCCGCCGCTTTATGAAAGAGCCGCAGGAAGTACGTATTCAGTCCAGCGTTACTACCCGTCCTGACATCAGCCAGAGCTACTGGACTGTGTGGGGCATGCGTAAAAATGAAGCGCTGGTGCGTTTCCTGGAAGCAGAAGACTTTGATGCGGCGATTATTTTCGTACGTACCAAAAATGCGACCCTGGAAGTAGCAGAAGCGCTGGAGCGTAGCGGTTATAGCAGCGCTGCACTGAACGGCGACATGAACCAGTCCCTGCGTGAGCAGACTCTGGAGCGTCTGAAAGATGGCCGTCTGGATATTCTGATTGCAACCGACGTTGCGGCCCGTGGCCTGGACGTTGAGCGTATCAGCCTGGTTGTCAACTACGACATCCCGATGGATTCCGAGTCTTACGTTCACCGTATCGGCCGTACCGGTCGTGCGGGTCGCGCGGGTCGTGCGCTGCTGTTCGTTGAGAACCGCGAGCGTCGTCTGCTGCGTAACATCGAACGCACCATGAAGCTGACTATTCCGGAAGTAGAACTGCCGAACGCAGACCTGCTGGGCAAACGCCGTCTGGAAAAATTCGCCGCTAAAGTACAGCAGCAGCTGGAAAGCAGCGATCTGGATCAGTACCGTGCTCTGCTGGCGAAAATGCAGCCGGAAGAAGAGCTGGATATCGAAACGCTGGCAGCTGCACTGCTGAAAATGGCTCAGGGCGAACGTCCTCTGATCCTGCCGCCAGATGCGCCGATGCGTCCGAAACGCGAATTCCGCGACCGTGATGACCGTGGTCCGCGTGACCGTAACGATCGTGGCCCTCGTGACCGTAATGACCGTGGTGGTGAAGACCGTCCGCGTCGTGAACGTCGTGACGTTGGTGACATGCAGCTGTACCGCATTGAAGTGGGCCGTGATGACGGTGTTGAAGTTCGTCATATCGTTGGTGCGATTGCTAACGAAGGTGATATCAGCAGCCGTTACATCGGTAACATCAAGCTGTTTGCTTCCCACTCCACCATCGAACTGCCGAAAGGTATGCCGGGCGACGTGCTGCAGCACTTTACCCGTACTCGCATCCTGAACAAGCCGATGAACATGCAGCTGGTTGGCGATGCAGTTCCGCACACCGGTGGTGAGCGTCGTGGCGGTGGTCGTTTCAGCGGTGAGCGTCGTGAAGGCGGTCGCGGTGAAGGTCGTAACTTTAGCGGCGAACGTCGTGAAGGCGGTCGTGGCGATGGTCGTCGTTTCAGCGGCGAACGTCGTGAAGGCAACCGTGGTCCGCGTCGTGACGATTCTTCTGCTCCGCGTCGTGATGACTCTGCTGGTCGTCGTCGTTTCGGCGGTGATGCATAAGCCTTTTAGCTTTATAGCTGTAAAGTAAAATATACGGCCCCGATCTCAACAATCGGGGCTTTTTTTATTTCAATTGTACTCGTGTACTGGTACAGTGCAGCACATTGAGATGTAGTCACAATATAAATGACTGGAGAGATGGCTAAATGGCGACACTAACCACCACCCAAACGTCACCTTCGCTGCTCGGCGGCGTGGTGATCATCGGCGGCACCATTATTGGCGCGGGGATGTTTTCTCTGCCAGTGGTCATGTCCGGGGCGTGGTTCTTCTGGTCAATGGCGGCGCTGATCTTTACCTGGTTCTGCATGCTGCACTCCGGGCTGATGATCCTTGAAGCTAACCTCAATTACCGCATTGGCTCCAGCTTCGACACCATTACCAAAGATCTGCTGGGCAAAGGCTGGAACGTGGTGAACGGCATCTCGATTGCTTTCGTTCTCTATATTCTGACCTACGCGTATATCTCGGCGAGCGGTTCGATCCTGCATCACACCTTCTCCGAGATGTCGTTGAACGTTCCGGCGCGTGCGGCAGGTCTTGGCTTTGCGTTGCTGGTGGCGTTTGTGGTGTGGTTAAGTACCAAAGCGGTGAGCCGCATGACGGCGATTGTGCTGGGCGCAAAGGTGATTACCTTTTTCCTGACCTTCGGCAGCTTATTGGGACACGTTCAGCCCACAACGTTGTTTAACGTGGCGGAAAGCAATGCTTCGTATACGCCGTACCTGCTGATGACGCTGCCGTTCTGTCTGGCCTCATTCGGCTATCACGGCAACGTCCCGAGCCTGATGAAGTACTACGGCAAAGATCCGAAGACCATCGTTAAGTGTCTGGTGTACGGCACGCTGCTGGCGCTGGTGCTGTATACCGTGTGGTTGCTGGGGACGATGGGTAACATTCCGCGTCCGGAGTTTATCGGTATTGCGCAGCAGGGCGGTAACATTGATGTGCTGGTACAGGCGCTGAGCGGTGTACTAAACAGCCGCAGTCTGGATCTGCTGCTGGTGGTGTTCTCCAACTTTGCGGTGGCGAGTTCATTCCTCGGCGTTACGCTCGGTCTGTTTGACTATCTGGCGGATCTGTTTGGCTTTGATGACTCGGCAATGGGACGTTTCAAAACGGCATTGCTGACGTTTGTCCCGCCAATTATCGGTGGCTTGCTATGGCCGAACGGTTTCCTGTACGCCATTGGCTATGCAGGACTCGCGGCAACCATCTGGGCCGCCATTGTTCCGGCGCTGCTGGCACGTAAATCCCGCGAGCGTTTCGGTAGCCCGAAATTCCGTGTCTGGGGCGGCAAGCCGATGATTGCGCTGATCCTGGTATTCGGTATCGGCAACGCGGTTATCCATATTCTCTCGAGCGTGAATCTGTTGCCTGTTTATCAGTAACTTTGTTGTGCCGGATGGCGGCTGCGCCTTATCCGGCCTACAGGGTCAAGTAGGCCCGGTAAGCGAAGCGCCACCGGGCAAAACAACGCACTACCCCAATAATTCCTGCTTCACATCCATCGCCAAATCAAACGAATGTAGACGTGCCTGATGATCAAAAATCTGGCCGTTAACCATAATCTCATCAGCCTGGGTTTCACGCAAAATGGCGTCGAGACCATGCCGCACTTTTGCCTTATCACCGACCAGCGACATGCTCAGCGCCTGTTGTACGCCGTACTGCTCAGAAGCGGACCACAGCTGATGCATATTCTCTACCGGCGGCGGTAGCTGGCCGGTTTCGCCACGACGCAGCTTCACAAATGCCTGCTGCATGGAGGTGAAAAGATACTCGGCGTCGCGATTGCTGTCGGCGGCAATAATGTTGATGCACACCATCGCATACGGTTTTGCCAGCCGCGCTGAGGGTTTGAATTGGGTGCGATACAGATGCAGCGCCTGATGCAGCATATCCGGGGCAAAGTGCGAGGCGAAGGCAAACGGCAGACCAAGCTGGGCCGCCAGTTGTGCACTGTACAGGCTGGAGCCTAATAACCAGACCGGGATCTGCTCGCCGTAGCCGGGAACCGGGCGTACATGGGGATTAGGATCGCGGGCGTCGAACCAGTCCACCAGTTCAGCGACGTCGCGTGGGAAGTTATCGATATCACCGCTCATATGGCGGCGCAGTGCGCGCATGGTTGGTTGATCGCTACCCGGTGCGCGACCAAGCCCGAGATCGATTCGTCCCGGATATAGCGTGTTCAGGGTACCGAACTGCTCGGCGATCACCAGCGGCGAATGGTTAGGCAGCATCACGCCGCCAGACCCGAGATGCAGCGTAGTGGTATTGGCAGCCAGATAACCAATCAGCACTGAGGTAGCTGCGCTGGCGATGCCGGTCATGTTGTGATGTTCCGCCAGCCAATAGCGGTGGTAGCCGCGCTTTTCAGCCAGTTGAGCGAGATCAAGCGAGTGTGTGAAGGCCTCTTTTGCCGAGGATCCTTCAGGGATCGGCGCCAGATCCAGCACCGAGAACGGAATAGTTTTGTCAGTCATAACGGCTCACTTTGTTACCGGTTAATCTTTTAATACTGCATTAAAGATTAGCGAATGTTGTTAACAAAGTGAGCTTTATACGGCGGGCACCGAATATAACATGCCCGATGGCGCTGCGCTCATCGGGCCTACGGGATCGCTATTTGTAGGCCCGATAAGGCATTTATGCCGCATCCGGCTAGGCCTGCAGCTCCAGTCCAGCCAGTCGCTTCCAGTAGCCGTTACAGTCACTGTGGGCGGCAAGCGGTAATGGGGCACTGCCATTTTCATTGGCGCGGAAGGCGTCGAGCATGGCGAATGTTTCAGTGCCTGAAGGGGACAGACGCACAATATCAACCAGCCCCTGCATCGATGTCAGTTCGTTGCCGAGGTTGTAAACATAACCGCTCATGGTCTGGATCCCGTTGAGGACAAAGACCTGCTGATTCTCCTGCGACAGCACATCGCGCCCGTTCGGGTATTTGATGCAGCAGGTTTCACACTCGTCTTTTGGACGGTCTTCAGAGCGTGCGGTAAAGCAGCGGGCAGAGTACGCCAGCGGCAGATGCCCGTAGCTCAGCACCTCAACTTCAAACTGATTGCGAATACCCAGCTCATCACACTGGTTGAGCAAGTTTGCCAGCCAGTCGCGGGAAAGCTCTACCGGCATACACCAGCGCACCATGCCTTGTTTGAGCAGAATACGCAGGGTAACCGCGTTGTAGCAGTTGAGCGCATGCCCAGCGACAAACGGCAGCTTATGCTCGGCGCACATGTTTACTACGCCGAGATCGCTGGCTTCCAGCAGGAAGTCACCGTTTTCGACATAGCGCTTCAGCTCTCCCAGTTCAGAAGAGGCCTGTACCAGCGCCAGTGTTGACAGCACAACCTGTTTACCGCTGCCAGCGAGCGATTTCGCCATATCGAGCCAGTCGCCCACTTTGGTGGCGCGGCGTTTACTGCATACCGCTTCGCCAAGATAGATAACGTCGGCCTGGCTTACGGCAGCCTGCTGATAAAAATCTTCCAGCGTTTCTTTCGGCCAGTACCACAGCACCGGCCCTAAGGAATATTTCATTGCTTCTCTCACTGCCATTTACGGTGATACGCGCCAAGCGTGGTCTGCGTGCCTTCGGACATAGAACCGAGCGTTTCCATCCACGCGGCCTGCGGGACGTAGTTTTGCGGGTCGGCCATACAGCGGTCGATCGCCTGACGCCACACTTTCGCCACCTGGCTGACATAGGCCGGACTACGCTGACGACCTTCGATTTTCACCGAGGCAATATTGGCTGCCAGTAGTTCCGGCAGCAGCTCCAGCGTGTTCAGGCTGGTGGGTTCTTCCAGCGCATGATAACGCTCGCCGTCCACCAGATAGCGGCCTTTGCATAGCGTCGGATAGCCGGCGTTTTCCCCGTCCTGATAGCGGTCGATCAGCACTTCATTAAGACGGGATTCCAGCCCTTGTTGGGTCTGTTGCCAGCGGACAAAACGGGCAGGTGAGCAGGCACCAACCGTGTTTGGCGATTCACCCGTCAGATAGGACGAAAGATAGCAACGGCCTTCCGCCATAATGCACAGGCTACCGAAGGCGAACACTTCCAGGGGAACAGGTGTGATGCGAGCAAGCTGTTTCACCTGATGAATAGACAGCACGCGCGGCAGCACCACGCGGGCGACGTCAAAGTTGCGATGATAGAAATTAATTGCCTCTTCATTGGTTGCAGATGCCTGAACAGAGACATGGCGCTCAATATGCGGGTAGCGCTCTGCGGCATACTCAAGCATGGCGAGGTCGGCAAGGATCAGCGCGTCTGCACCCAGTTGCGCTGCCATATCAACGGCACGTTGCCAGCGCGCGTAACCATCCGGGTGCGCAAAGGTGTTAATCGCAATGTGCAGCTTACGGCGGTGCTGATGGACAAAACTCACCGCTTCCTGCAATTTTTTCTCGGTAAAATTAAGGCCGGCGAAATGACGGGCGTTGGTATCATCTTTCAGCCCGATGTAGACAGCATCAGCGCCGTTCTCGATGGCCGCCTTAAGCGCCGGTAGGTTTCCGGCAGGGCAGAGCAGCTCCATAATTTATCCTGAACGTTGCGCCGTGATGGGCGCAGAAATGTTAACGAATGGGGATTTTAGTTAACCTTGCTGAGACAATTTTTGATTTGAGGCAGTTAAAGTCGTATTGGTGACACCAATAAAGAGGTAACAATTTCGCATCGAATTGTTGATTTATGCCGCTATGTCGTTTATTTGATATGGCAAAATAGCAGGACTATTGAAACAGGGAGTAAAGCTCGTGTTGGATAAACTGCGTTCACGCTTAGTACAATTTGGTCCTTCTCTGATGAGTGTACCAGTTAAACTGACGCCCTTTGCGCTGAAGCGCCAGGTTCTGGAGCAGGTCCTGAGCTGGCAGTTTAGTCAGGCGCTGGCCGATGGGGAGCTGGAGTTTCTCGAAGGTCGCTGGCTGAGCATTCATGTGCGTGACATTGACCTCAAATGGTATACCTCTGTTGAGAACGATAAACTTATCGTCAGCCAGAATGCAGATGCGGATGTGAGTTTTAGCGCCGATGCCAGCGATCTGCTGATGATCGTGGCCCGCAAGCAGGATCCGGATACGCTTTTCTTCCAGCGTCGTCTGGTGATTGAAGGTGATACAGAATTAGGGCTATACGTAAAAAATCTGATGGATGCCATCGAACTGGAGCAGATGCCTAAAGCGTTGCGCGTCATGCTGATGCAGTTGGCGGATTTTGTTGAGGCGGGGATGAAAACGTCGCCAGAAACCAAACAGACCTCGGTAGGTGAGCCATGCTGATTCGAGTTGAAATTCCCATTGATGCCCCTGGTATTGATGCGCTGCTGCGCCGTTCATTTGAGAGCGATGCGGAAGCGAAATTAGTGCACGACCTGCGTGAAGATGGTTTCTTAACGCTGGGTCTGGTTGCTACCGATGACGAAGGTCAGGTAGTGGGTTACGTCGCGTTCAGCCCAGTCGATGTTCAGGGTGAAGATCTGCAATGGGTCGGCATGGCGCCGCTCGCGGTGGATGAAAACTACCGGGGGCAGGGCCTGGCGCGTCAGCTGGTCTATGAAGGACTCGATTCACTGAACGAGTTTGGCTACGCCGCGGTGGTTACGCTGGGGGATCCGGCCCTGTACAGCCGCTTTGGCTTTGAGCTGGCAGCCCATCATGACCTGCGTTGCCGCTGGCCGGGCACCGAAAGCGCGTTCCAGGTTCATCGCCTGGCGGACGATGCGCTGGATGGCGTGACGGGTCTTGTGGAATACCACGACCACTTCAATCGCTTTTAAGCTTCCGGGGTTTGCAGGCTGCTTAATAGCGCCTCAAACCCTTCGCCTTCGACAAGGCGCTCTTTCTGCCGCTTGGTGAGCTGTTTAACGCGATACTCTATGCGCAGGGCCAGCGAACGGTCGCCGACCTGCGCCGCAAATGCCAACGTGAGTTCCCCCTTTCCGCGTAGCGCCTTCGCGCCTTTCCCATTTTGATGCTGCTTATAGCGGCGCTGCACATCGGTGGTTATTCCGGTGTATAAGGCGTTGTCTGCGGTACGGATCAGGTACAGATACCAGGGTGTCATTGTTACCATCGACGTGATAATTTTCAGGCCTACAGTATAAAAGAGAACAGAAATGGAAACACTGACTGCGGTGTCTCGCTGGCTGGCAAAACAGCACGTCGTGACCTGGTGCGTACACCATGAAGGTGAATTATGGTGCGCCAATGCGTTTTACCTGTTTGATGCGCAGAAGATGGTGTTCTATGTGCTGACCGAAGAGAAAACGCGGCATGCACAGATGTCCGGACCACGCGCGCCGATTGCCGGTACAGTAAACGGTCAGCCTAAAACCGTCGCCCTGATTCGTGGCGTACAGTTTAAAGGGGAAATCCGGCGTCTTGAAGGGCAGGAGAGCGAAGACGCGCGTAAAGTCTACAACCGTCGTTTCCCCGTTGCCAGAATGCTGCCAGCGCCCGTATGGGAGATTCGACTGGATGAAGTTAAATTTACGGACAACACGCTGGGCTTCGGTAAAAAGATGCACTGGCTGCGTGATCTATAGTTAGAAGAGTGATTGAAGACCCTGGGAAGATAAGCGATGAGTCAGGTGTTAATAACGGGAGCCACGGGGCTGGTGGGCGGACATTTGCTGCGTATGCTGCTCAATGAACCGCGGGTCAATGCCATCACGGCACCAACGCGTCGACCGCTGGCAGATACGGTTGGTATCTATAACCCCCATGATCCGCAGCTAACCGATGCTTTGGCACAGGTCACCGATCCGGTCGATATTGTCTTTTGTTGTTTGGGGACTACCCGGCGTGAAGCCGGCAGCAAAGAGGCGTTTATCCATGCTGACTACACGCTGGTGGTAGATACGGCCCTGACGGGACGTAGGTTAGGCGCCCAGCATATGCTGGTGGTGAGTTCGATGGGCGCCAATGCGAATTCACCGTTTTTTTATAATCGGGTGAAAGGTGAAATGGAGCAGGCGCTGATCGCGCAGGATTGGCCACGGCTGACGATTGTCCGGCCTTCAATGCTACTGGGGGATAGGGACAAACAGCGGACGAATGAGATGTTTTTAGCGCCGTTGTTCAGGCTGCTACCGGGTAACTGGAAGTCGATTGAAGCGCGCGATGTTGCGCGGGCAATGCTGGCAGAAGCGTTGGCACCTGGGCATGAAGGGGTTTCGATCCTGACCTCTTCCGAGCTACGCGAAAGGGCTAAATAAAAAAATGCCGAATGGCGCTGACGCTTATCCGGCCTACAAACGATTACGTTCTGTAGGCCGGATAAGATGCCATCTACAGGCGTGTTACTTAATAAACGTAAAGGCTGTCGTGACGCGTTTCACGCCGCTTACCCGGCTGGCGATATCCGCCGCTGCCTTCGCTTCACGCTCGGTCACCAGACCTAACAGGAACACTTCTCCGTTCTCAGTCGTTACTTTCACATTAGAGGATTTCACCTGATCGCTGGTAAGTAACTGGGAACGTACTTTGGTGGTTATCCAGGTATCGTTGGACGCATCGCCCAGACCGATTGGCTGGCCCTGACGGATCTCATTAAAGACCTCAGTCGTACCTTCTACGCCCATCGCAATCTGTTTTGCACGTGCAGACAGTTCGCTATTCGGCGACTGGCCGACCAGCAGCACTTTACCCTGATATGCGCTCACGTTGATTCGCGCTTCTTTCTTGATCTGGGCATCTTTCGACAACGCCGTATTGACGCGTAATTCCAGGGTACTGTCATCAACCTGGGTGCCGACACTACGAGGATCCGTCGCGGCTTTAGTCCCGACAGCTGCAGTTCCAACAACGGCGGCAGCGACACAGCCTTGCAGCAGCAGTGCAGCGATAATCACAGCAAGCGGCGAAAATGCCTTCATGTGTACTCCTTAATCATCCTGGTGAGGGAAAAGCGTGTTATCGATAAGATCGCAAAGGCAGTTGACCGTCAGCATGTGCATTTCCTGAACGCGGGCGCTGTGGTGTGAGGGTATACGGATTTCAACATCCTGTGGCCCCAGTAATCCGGCCAGTTCCCCTCCGTCATACCCGGTCAGCGCGACGATTGTCATGTCGCGTGTCACGGCGGCTTCAACGGCTTTTACGATATCGCGGCTATTACCACGCGTAGAGATTGCCAGCAGAACATCACCTGCATGTCCCAGCGCACGGACTTGTTTTGCATAAACTTCGTCGTGCAGGCGATCGTTGGCAATCGCAGTTAAGACCACATTATCAGTGTTTAGTGCAATCGCAGGTAAACTTGGGCGTTCTGTTTCAAAACGATTGATCATGCTGGCAGCAAAATGCTGTGCGTTGGCAGCGGACGTCCCATTACCACAACAGAGAATTTTGTTGCCATTGAGCAGGGACTGAACCAGCGTCATGGCGGCACGGGAGATTGCATCCGGAAGTGCTTCAGCCGCAGCTATCTGAGTTTGAATGCTTTCTGTAAAGCAGACTTTAATTCTATCTAACACGCTAATCCTTAAGAACCAGGCTCTGAATCTTCAACTATGAGCGGTCGTTGAACGCGTCCTTAAACCACTCAACATCATTTCCGGTGAAGGCTAACACATCGAACCGGCAATCCACAGTATCAAAACTCCCATTATGGCGCGCAAGCCACAAGCGGGCGGTCTGTAATAATTTGTGTTGTTTGCTCCGGGTCACACTCGCCGCCGCACCGCCGAACTGTGCTGAGCGTCGGTAGCGAACCTCAACAAATACGGTGGTGTTGCCTTCACGCATTATCAGGTCGATTTCGCCACCACGTTCACGCACGTTGGCGGCGATAAAATGCAGTCCCTTGCTCAGCAGCCAGTCACGCGCGGTGGATTCCCACGCGTCACCGGTCTGTTTACTCGTTAACTGGCGGGGACGACTTGTCCTTGCTGGTATTTGAGCCATGATAACTTCCTGTTAATCACACAATCCTGCGTTGCGGTTAAGGCCCCGGTATTACCGTTAATTTCGAAACCCTGCACCTGACGCATTTGCGAGAAGTGGTTGGCAAGCGACCAGGCATCGACACCCATGGCATACATACGCGCCAGCGAGTAGTCGTTACGAACCGCGCCAAGCGCCTGCTGCATAAGAGGCACATTAGCGCCTGCCAGCATCGGAATTTCGCTGTACTGCAAGCCTTCCATCTCCAGACGGAAATCCGGGCCGGCAGTGCCCTGCGCACTACGAGAGCTGGCGTACAGCGTTGCTCCGCTCTGGCTGCCGTTGCGCATGGCGATCATCGGCTTAATAAATGCAATTTCTTCCGGCGTCGCCAGAATATACACGGCATCAACACGACCGCTGCCGCCGGTGATTTGCGCATCGGTAGGTGCTGCCGGGATGGTCAGACCGCCAATCGTTACGCCGGGTTGGGCTGGCACAGAGGAGGCCACAGGGCTGCCTGTCAGGGAAATCCCTGAGCCGCCGTTGACACCCATTTTAAGTTCAGCGGTGGAGCCGAACTTCTGCTGCAATACCACGCCGCCACCCAGTTTTTGCCATTCCTGTGCAAAGGCGTTGGCAACGCGATCGCCTAATGAACTCCGTGGAATCAACAACAGCGGCGTCTGTTTTCCTTGATCGCGGATGTGGCGCGCGGCGTCGCGCGCTTCATCTTCTGGCGACAGGGCGAAGTAGCAGACATTCGGCAGATTTTTCACCGACTCCGGCTGGTTAAGCGCCAGGACGTTCAATGGCGTGTTGCTTTTCATCAGCTCTTCAACATTGTTCTTCAACAGTGGGCCAACCACGATGCTGGCGCCATCCTGCTGAACCTGAGTCAGGATCTGGTTCAGCGGCTGTGATGAAGTGTCGTAGATTTTCAGCTCAGCGGATGGATTCGCCGGTGCGCTGGCTGTTGTTGGCTGAGCGGGTGCTGTGGGCTGCACAGCAGGTGTTTCTGGTTGAGCCGGCGTCTCGTTGGTCAGATCGCTTACTGACGCCTGAGACGGGCTGGCAACGCCGTCAGTCGTTTGCGGCTGTTCTGTGGTGGTCGCGGCAGCTGGAACTGCGGCAGGTGCGACAGCAACAGGGGCTGCGACAGGTTGAGTGCCCATGTTTTTCGCAGCTTCAAAGCCTTGCTGAATAGTCCGGCCAAATACAGCGGCCTGACCGTTCAGTGGTAACAGCAGGGCGATTTTGCTGGTGGAGGCGGGCTTAAAGCTCTGCACGTTAACCAACTGTGTTGGTAACAGTTTTGCCCCTGGGTTTTGCGGATAACGTTTCTGCCAGTCCGCAATACCGGCTTTCATCATGTCCGGATCGTTACGGTTATCGAACCAGACGCGCTGGAGATCCAGCCAGCCTTGCAGCACGTTTTCATCAGCATTGATGACCAGCGCCTGCGCTTGCTCCTGGGTCATGGACGACAGCGCCTGCCAGGTGGCGTCCATATTTTTCTGCTTAGCATTCGCGGCCAGCAGCGGTTCCTGGGCGATCAGGGCGCGCAGCAGCGTCAGAGATGGACGACCCTGGTTGACGTCGATTTGCGCCTGCCAGTAGCGTGCCTGTTGGTTTTGATCAAAATCGGCGGGAGTTAACTTATCCAGCAGGGCCTGTGCGCCAGCGACATCTTTCTGCGCGAGCTTAATCTCGACGGCCAGCAGTGACTGCTCACGCTGCTGGGTATCGCTTAGCTTCTGCGGTAGCTGGTTAAACAGTTCGATAGCCTGCTGGCTCTTGCCTTCTTTCAGCAGTGCACGAATGGCGAGTAATTGCCAGTTGGTCTTGCTATCATCAGAGCTTTGCTGCATTTGTTGCAGATAAAAGCCGGAATCAGCCTGCGCAGTGCCCTGCATATGGGCTGCACTCTGGTCTGGCGCCTGGGTGCCACAGCCTGCGAAAATCAGTGCTGCCAGAATGACTGGTAGCGCGCGTGCGGCTTTCAAACGAGAAAATGTTGAGGGTACCATACTGTATCCAGTGATATTTTTTTACTCAATGCTCAATATTAAATCGGCAATACGGACGACACAATGAAACAACACGAATCGGCGGATAATTCTCAAGGCCAACTCTTTATTGTACCTACTCCTATAGGAAATTTGGCTGATATTACCCAACGAGCGCTCGAGGTTTTACAAGCCGTTGATTTGATTGCCGCTGAAGACACTCGTCATACAGGATTATTGTTACAACACTTCGCGATTAACGCGCGTCTGTTCGCGCTACATGACCACAACGAGCAGCAAAAGGCCGAAACGCTGGTCGCGAAGCTCAAAGAAGGACAAAACATTGCGCTGGTTTCCGATGCCGGAACGCCGCTGATTAACGATCCTGGCTACCATCTGGTGCGTACCTGTCGCGAAGCGGGGATCCGCGTTGTTCCCCTGCCAGGTCCTTGTGCGGCGATTGCTGCCCTGAGCGCTGCAGGTCTGCCTTCAGACCGTTTTTGCTATGAAGGATTTCTGCCTGCCAAATCGAAAGGGCGTCGTGATGCGATGAAAGCCATTGAGGCCGAACCGCGTACGCTTATTTTTTATGAATCTACCCACCGCTTGCTGGATAGCCTGGAAGACATGGTTGCCGTCTGGGGCGAATCCCGTTACGTGGTGTTGGCGCGCGAGCTGACCAAAACCTGGGAAACTATTCACGGTGCACCGGTTGGCGAACTGCTGGCGTGGGTCAAGGAAGATGAAAACCGTCGTAAGGGCGAAATGGTGCTGATTGTCGAAGGGCATAAAGCGCAAGAAGATGACCTCCCGGCTGATGCGCTGCGTACGCTGGCGTTGTTACAAAAAGAGCTGCCGCTGAAGAAAGCGGCGGCGCTGGCAGCGGAAATCCACGGCGTGAAAAAGAATGCGCTGTATAAGTACGCGCTGGAACAGCAGGGAGAGTAACAGTGAGCACCTACCAACCACCTTTCGTGGTCACCCCATTGATCCTCAACCAGGTTATTGAAATTGGTGAGTTGATGGGGCATTGGGCTGCGATGGCAGGTAGGGCATCTCCTCTTTTGCGTAAAGAGAATCGTATTCGCACGATTCAGGCCTCTTTAGCGATTGAGCATAATTCGTTGACGACGGAACAAGTCACCGCGCTGATGGAGGGCAAACGTATTCTGGCGCCTGCTAAAGACATACAGGAAGTTAGAAATGCGATTCTGGCCTATGAAAAAATGTCGGAATGGAAAAGTGGAAAATTATCCGACCTTTTACAGGCACATCGGGTTCTTATGCTCGGTCTGGTCGATAATCCAGGCCAGTTACGTACCGGAAATGTTGGTGTTTACAGGGAAAAACAGCTTATTCACATGGCTCCACCAGCCTCACAAATTTTACGTTTGATGAATGATTTACTGGGCTGGTTAAAAACGACAGAGCTCCACCCACTGATTGCTGGTGCCGTTTTCCATTATGAGTTTGAATTTATTCATCCTTTTGCCGATGGTAATGGGCGGATGGGACGGCTGTGGCAGACATTAATCCTTCGTGAGTGGCGATCGGAATTGGCGTGGTTACCAGTAGAGACACTGATCCACTACCAACAGGACCGCTATTATCAGGTGTTAGGGCTTTGCGATCGGCAAAGTAGCTGCACGCCATTCATAGAATTTATCCTGGAAAACATCATCTCTGCTTTGCAGGAGGGATTGGGAAAACCATCAGCCCTGTCGGAAGAAATGTCGGAAGAAATGTCGGCTGATTTACTGGATATAGAAAAACGCATTCTACAAATATTGTCGAATCAGCCGAGCAGATCCGCCAAAAGCATCGCTAATGAGTGTGAAATCTCAGCCCGGACCGTAGAACGCTATCTGAAAGCGTTGCAGCTAAAAGGTAAACTGCAACGCGTTGGCGCGACAAAAGGGGGCATGTGGCGGGTAATTTAAACGACCAGCAGTTCAACGCCTGTTTTGGCCAGCGCTGATTTATCCTGTTTGCTGATACTGTCGTCGGTTATTACGCAGTTAATCTTTTCCATTGGCAGCACCTGATTAAAACCACGTCGATTAAATTTTGTCGCGTCCAGTACGGCAATGACCTTATGTGCTGCCGCTGCCATCACGCTACTAATCGAATAACCTTCGTTGAAGGTCGTAATACCGTTAGTAGCATCAATCCCGTCAGCGCCCACGAACATCAGGTCAGCGCTTATTCCTTGTAGGGAACGTTCAGCGATAGTGCCATGCATTGAATGCGTTTTGTGGCGCACAGTGCCGCCGCAGACGACCAGCGTAATGTCTTTGTTTTCCGATAACGTGAACGCGGCAGGCAGGCTATTGGTAATAACGGTGATATTACTTTTTCGGTTTAGCGCTTCAGCAATCAATAAGGTGGTGCTTCCGCTATCCAGAATTACGGTCATTCCTTCCTCAACCATTGCCGTTGCGGCTTGGGCAATCCGTTTTTTGGGATCGCTGGCAAGCTGATACCGATCTTCTAATAACACTTCCTGATTGTCACCTTCAGCCAGATGGCTTCCTGGTTTTGCCGCACCGCCGTGAAAACGGGTGACCAGACCCTTCTCTTCTAATAACCGTAGGTCGGCGCGAATGGTTACTTCAGAAATACCAAAGGTATTCGAAAGGTCCATTACCAGTACGCTGCCTTGCGTGTTAATCAGGTCGACAATTTTATTCCTTCTCTCAAATGAGTTCATATTGATTTGCCTGATAATTTAATTATCACTAGTTTAATCGAAGGATTGCGAAAGGTGAACGCTAAATTTCGAAAGTAAATGTGAGCCAGCGCAGGTTGCTGGCTCATGGGTTCAGGATAGTTTGAGTAGAATTTTTCCTTGCATCGGCGCGCCGTGGAGTGACTTGACGGCGCTGGCAAAGCTTTCGGCATTTCCAGTGTGAGCAATTAATGGCTCAAGCTGTAAGCGTTTTTCCGTCAATAAACGGGCAGCGGTTTCCCACTCTTCTCCAGGCCATGGGCTGGAATAGTTCATCCAACTGCCAAGAATGGTTAATTCTTTACGTAATATTTGCCCAAAGACACCTGAAGCAAGTGTCAGATCGTGATGCAACGTGCCGACTAACGCTAGTTGAGCACGAGGGCCTGCAATCTCAATCGATAGCGTCACAGTTTGCGGGGTTCCCGCTGTTTCCAGCACGAGTTGGTCAAACTGAGTATTCTCCAGGCCCGCGAGGATCTCAGCCGCACTCATCTCCCGACTATTAAACACATGGGTTGCCCCCAGTTCTTTTGCTAATGCCAGCTTTTGCGGGTTGATATCAATCGCCGTGATACTTTTTGCACCGAGTTCACGGGCACATTGCATTGCCAGCAAACCGATAGTACCAGCACCAACGATAATCACATTTTTGCCTTCGCATCCCTGAGCCAGATGAAAAGCATGCAGACCGACGGTAATCGGTTCAATGAATGCGCCATCATCAATCGGCATATCTGAAGGCAGGCGGAACAGGTTGGCGCGTTTTACAACCACATATTCCGCGTTGCCGCCTTCGCTTCGTGAACCGACAAACTGATATTGCTTACATAACGAGAAGTATCCGCGCTCGCACTGAGGGCAGTGAAAGCAAGGGAGTAGTGGTACGCAGGCAACGGCATCTCCGGGTTGGAGGTCGGTTACGCCTGTGCCGTAGGACTCAACATAACCACTGAACTCATGTCCAAGCGTTATCGGATAATAGTGAGCGCCATGATTAAAGATACGAGGAATGTCCGAGCCGCAAAGTCCTGAACTGACCACTTTGACCAGTACATCTTCATCAGTTTGCAGTTGCGGAATGGGGCGTTCTTCAACGCGTACGTCGCCCTCAGCGTGAATGACCACTGATTTCATAAGTGTCTCCAGAAATGTGAAGGGGAGCAAATGCTCCCCAGAAATTAAGATGCGGTCTGGCTTTCCGTTATGGCTGCCGCTTTTTCAGCCGCCACGAAATTACGTGCCCGACGCCAGGTCAGCAGTACACCCAACAGGTAAATCGCAGCGATAATGATGAAGCCCACCACGTTCTGCCAGGTAAAGAGCTGAATCAACAGCCAGGTGATTGGGGAGCCGCCCTGGTCCATTGATGCAACCATGCCACCGGCTTTCAGTGCGCCTGCATTGGCGGCTAGCTGGGTATGTAGACCAATAGTTTGCGTGGCTATCCACAGGGTGATACCCATGATGATGACGCCGGAGATCAGCGTACGGAACAAGTTCCCCTGATGAACGGCTACCGCCATGGCGACAAAGAAACCAATGGTCGCGAGATCGCCGAATGGCAGTACCTGATTACCTGGTACCAGGACGGCAATCAGAATGGTCAGCGGAATAAAGATCAGGCTGGCGGAAACCACCGACGTATGGCCGAGCAGTAGTGCAGGATCCAGACCGATTAGGAACTCCTGTCCGCCAAATTTCGCCTGCAGGCGTTTACGGGCATGTTTCGCAATGGGAGTTAAACCATCCATAATAGGTTTAATAACGCGAGGCATGAGCAACATAACGGCGGCCGTTTTCACCGCTAGTTGTAGAACTGCTTTGACGTCATATCCTGCCAGCATGCCGATCACTAAACCCATCACAAAACCGACGGTTACAGGTTCGCCGAAGGGTCCGAAGCGTTTTTGGACATCATCCGCGCTGAAATGAATGCGGTTCAGTCCGGGAATTTTTTCAATGATCGTATCAACCAGGACAGCTATCGGGCCCAGGTATGCCGAGGAACCGTGTGGAATGGCAATGCCTTCCAGGCCAAAAAAGTCGCGCGTGTCTTTGGCAAACCAGTCACCCAGTTTATAGACGAATGCGGCATGAACAACCACGCCGAGAATGCCCAGCCAGTATGACCCAGTCGCCAGATGCAACATGGCACCGGTAAACGTCATATGCCAGATATTCCAGATATCGACGTTCACCACACGGGTCATGCGGGTAACCAGCATCAGGATATTCACTCCAATGGCGACTGGAATCGCAATTAACGCAATTTGCGAAGCCCAGGTCATTGGTGATGAGCCAGGCCAACCGACATCGATGACATGCAGGTTGATTTGAAATTGTTCTGCCATTGCTTTTGCGGCAGGGCCAATAGAGTCCAGCATCAGGCCGATCACCAGACCGATACCGACGAAGCCAATCCCGATATGCAAACCTGATTTAAAACAATCCCCGAGCTTCATTCCCAGCAATTTTGAGAAGATGATGATCACTAACGGCAGCATAACCGTTGGACCTAAGTCGAGGATATAACGCATTATTTCGCTAAACATGGCGTTACCCCACGAGGATAGTCAGTATTTTTTGCTGTAATGCTTCGATACCCACACCTGAAACAAAAGGCATGCCGTGGACCACTGGGATATCGCCAAACGTACGGTCAACGCGGGCGGTGGTACAGATAAGATCCGCTCCATCCATATAGGTTTCGATTTCTGTTACCCGACATTGAACCAGGTCGAGTTGGATATTGTTGGCTTCACAGAGTTCTTTAATTTCTTCCGCTGCCATTGTTGAGGTTGCTACAGCACCGCCACAAGCTACAATTACTTTACGTTTCATAGGGTATTCCTTTTATTATCAGTTTCTTATCAAGCCTGAGCGCAAAGCTCAGACTCAAGGATTTTTTCGCGAAAGAGCATGGCCAGTTCTGCATCGGGCGCATCCAGCAATGCTTCAATGGTGTTCGGGTTTTGTAGCTCACTAAATAAACGACGCAGGAGCTTCAGTTGCGCCGTCGGGTTCTCAACGATTAAGGCGATTATTAAAGAGACGGCTATCTCTTCGTCATCATCCGCTTGTTGAAAGTTGACCGGTGTATCCGGGCGAATCAGATAGATAGCAGGAGACTTAGCATGAACAGCTTCACAATGCGGAATCGCAACGGCATGACGTTCCAGCGCTATTCCGGTTGGAAAAGTGGCTTCACGCTCGATCAGGGCCTGCGGATAGCTTTCATGGACGACCCCTTTGGCCAGCATCTCCTCCCCAATATGCGTCAGCGCATGCTGACACGAGCTAAAGTTAATTCCTGTTCGGACAAAAAGTTGGCTCATATATTCTCCAGATTTTAGGCAATTGCTGGTTCGCAACCAAAGCGATAGGCGCGCAGAACGTCCTGAATTTTGTCGATAATCAGATTATGTGGTGTGGCGGTTAACGTCCCTTCAGTCAGGCGCTCAAATTGCACGGGCATAAACTGGCTAATGAGCCCCAGTGGTAAAGCGACGTCATTAAGGTTGGTAATTAATTTCTCTACACTTTGGCGAATGCGGGGATGCGGCCAGTAGTAACGAATGCGGTCGGAGAGGCTGAAGTGAATATCAACCATCGCCTGACTCCAGGTTGGGCGATAGTATTTTTTCCAGTAGTCCGGTTCATTCAGCATAACTTCGTCAATCACTTCCATTACCCGGCTTCGCTGTTCAGGCGATACCAGCTCATTTTCCATTTGCGCCAGGGCAAAAATCGCTTCACGCAGGGCAAAGGTGAGTGCTGGACCTACTTTCAATATTGCGTAGTGATCGCGTACCAGCGCACGGTATGCCTGGCGGGTTTGATAATCTGTTGAATGCGCTTCGTAGACCATAGGGGTCTCTTTTATCCAGGCGGAAAGCGCTTTTGCAGCTTGTGGTTGATAGTGAATGATTTGAGTGTGGTCGAACTCGACGCCGGGCTGGACCACAATGGCGATGACACGAGTTAACGCTTCTTCAAGTCCTAATGCACGGAAGGCAACCTGATGGGTTTCCAGCGTCCGGGCGGCATCTTCTTCGCGCGTGACATGAACGGTACCAATGGTGCTGGCTTCTCCACCTGGTACGGGAACTTCTGTACCAATAACGTACGTCAGTTGGCGTTTCTGTTCTTCGGTTGCAGTTGATTCCGCAGCCTGGCAAAGTACGGCTGCTCGCTGGGCAACAACCATTGGGTCCAGTGGTGTCGGGTCGTCAGCGCATGACATTGAAGCGTCAAGGTGGATTTTGCTGAACCCTGCGGCAACGTAAGCCTTAATTAAGGCAACGGATTTCTCCATCGCTTCTGCCGCTGCTTCATTTTGCCAGCAGTTAGGGCCGAGGTGATCGCCACCCAAGATCAGTCTTTCGCGAGGGAAACCAATCTCTTGTGCGATGCCATAGACAAAGTCTCGGAAATCGGCGGGTTTCATCCCGGTATAACCACCAAACTGATTAACCTGGTTAGAGGTTGCTTCGATCAGAACTTTCGTGTTCGTATTGAGATCAAAACGTAATGCGGATTCAATGACCAGCGGATGGGCTGAACAAACAGAACAAATACCTATATGCTCACCTGCTTTATGACGAGAGATTATTTCTTTCACTTCTATCTCCGATATCTTTTGTTTATCTTCATAATGTTTTTGGATTGAAGGCAAAGGGTAAAAGCGGCTTTCGTGATCCAGCTTTAAAACAGACCTTTGTCAGAATCCGTACAAATCAAATGAATCAATAAGTTACAGTTTTCCTTCACAACCGCAGTCAGCAATGACTTTACGCACTACCTCTTTCATGGCGGCTTTCGCAGGCATCATGTAATGCCGTGGGTCGTTTGCATCGGTATGTGCGCTCAGGTAAGTTTTGAGTGCGCCAGAAAAGGCGATTTTAAGTTCGGTCGCGACGTTCACTTTGCAGACCCCTAAGGAGATTGCGCGCTTAATATCATGTGTAGGCAGGCCAGATGCGCCATGTAAAACCAGTGGGATATCAACGTGCTGACGAATCTCGGCTAGTCGCTCGAAATCCAGTTTAGGTTCAGCGTTATACAGACCATGAGCTGTGCCAATCGCGACAGCCAGTGAGTCGATACCCGTTTTTTCCAGGAACTCCCGAGCCTGTTCTGGGTGGGTATATAGCGCGTCTTTTCCGTCCACGATCAGGTCATCTTCCTGTCCGCCTAACCGTCCCAGCTCAGCTTCAACGCTAACGTCATAGCGGTGGCAGTAATTAGTTACGTGTTTAACTAAGGCAATGTTGTCGGCAAATGGCAGATGAGAACCATCAATCATGACAGAGCGAATACCTGTAGCGACTTTCGCTTCAATATCGGTGGTGCTTTCATGGTGATCGAGATGGATGGCGAGAGGATGGTTCCAGCTTCCTGCCAGTGCACTGGCGATTGCAACGATGTTACCGACCCCGGCATAACTAAAAGTGCCAGGTGTGCCGGCGACGATCAATGGAGAACGTAGTTCGGCTGCTGTTTCCACGACGACCTGTAAGGTCTCCAGATTGTGGATGTTAAATGCTGGTACGGCATAGCCTTCTTGCTGCGCCTTCTTCAGCATCATTTTGCTTGAGATGATAAACATACTTCCTCCGAAGTCTTTCGATTTCTTTCTTCGAAATAAAGTATAGGGTTTCGTAACGTTTTTTTGTGATTTTGATCTGATAAATGAAAGTTTCGAAAGAAAGGGGAGGGTTGCGAAAGGTTGTGGCGAAAAAAAAGCATGCCCGAAGGCATGCTCATTAAGAAAATACGGTAGATAATCAGGTCACTGGCGCCGGGTTAAACACCGCCAGCTGGTTATGCAGTCCCCACTGGTCCGAGAAGGTTTTCTTACGCCCGCTGGCGACGTCGAGAATAAATTCGAACAGTTTCAGACCCACATCTTCAATGGTTTCTTCTCCGGTGGCGATGGTGCCCGCGTTAATGTCCATCAGGTCAAACCAACGGTTGGCCAGCTCGGTGCGTGTCGCCATTTTAATCACCGGCACGGCCATCAGACCATACGGCGTACCGCGACCGGTGGTGAACACCTGCACGGTGATCCCGGAAGCGACCTGCTGTGTACCGCAAACAAAATCACTGGCGGGGGTTGCAGCGTAAATCAGGCCACGTTTGGTTGGACGCTGACCCGGCGACAATACTTCGACAATCGCGCTCTTGCCAGACTTGGCAATCGAACCCAGCGCCTTTTCCACCACGTTTGCCAGACCGCCTTTCTTGTTGCCCGGAGAAGGGTTGGCGCTGCGATCCGTTTTGCCCATATCAAGGTAGTTATCGTACCAGGCCATCTCTTCGAGCAGGCGTTTACCTACTTCTTCGTTAATCGCACGTGGGGTCAGAAGGTGGATGGCATCGCGCACTTCGGTTACTTCAGAGAACATTACGGTCGCGCCGCAGCGTACTAACAGGTCGGAGGCATAACCCACCGCCGGGTTGGCCGTCACGCCGGAGAACGCATCGCTACCGCCGCACTGCATGCCTACCACCAGTTCTGAAGCCGGGCAGGTTTCACGTTGGCGCTGATTGAGTTTTGCCAGATGACGTTCGGCCACCTGCAGAATATCGGTGACCATCGATTGAAAGCCGACGTGCTTTTCATCCTGCAGGCTGACGATACTGGCGCTGTCGACCGGAATACTTTTCACATCGTGCGTGCCTTCCAGCAGCCGCTCTGGCTGCAGTTTTTCGCAACCGAGGCCGATGACCATCACTTCACCGCCAAAATTCGGGTTAAGCGCAATATTGTGAATGGTACGAATCGGCACGATGGCGGCTGGAGCATTGATCGCCACGCCGCAGCCGTACAGATGATTGAGCCCCACCACACCGTCAACGTTCGGGTATTTAGGCAGCAGATCGCGCTCAATGATTTTCACCACATAGTCCACCACTCCCGCTACGCAGTGCACGCTGGTGGAGATACCGAGTAGATTTTTGGTACCTACGCTACCGTCAGCATTGCGGTAACCTTCGAAGGTATAGCCCTCTAGTGGTGGCAGCGGCTCTGGCACTTTAGTTGCCAGCGGCAGCGTCTCCAGCGGCGGGGCTTTGGGCAGCTCAACCATTGATTCATCAATCCAGCTGCCGCGTGGGATATCGCGAACGGCATAGCCTATCACTTCGCCATAACGCACGATTTCGCCATGAACAGGAATATCCAATAGCGCCACTTTATGACCCTGGGGAATATGTTCAATGAGTTCCAGTCCGTCCGGAAAACGCGTTCCGGCTTTCAGACCATTGTCATTGACAATTATCGCCACATTATCTGTTTCGTGAACTTTAATATAAAACGCCGTTGGCGATTCTTGTCTGATTTCGATGTCGGCCATTGTCCAGTATTCTCCAACAAGGTGGTGATAATAGTGTGGATATTTATATTTTGAATCTAATTTTAAGTAATAAAGATTCGGTATCGTGAAATAAGAATGTCAGGAGTTTAACGTGAAGAATGTGACGATGATCACTTAAACTCAGCAAGGCCGGGTCACCAGTGGTAGCAATACGTAAATGTGTGCATTAGCGCCCATGCTTGTGTGCATATGCCCAAAACATTAATTTAATAACGTGTATTTAATGAGCACTTGCACAATGATTAACGTTGTGCTGATGATTATACTAAATCACGGTTTCATAACGTCTGATAAATTATTATCTATTTTTATTATCGGTAATTTATCACGAGAAATACCCATAAAATAATAATAAAAACCTTTTATGTGCCCGAGGTAAATAGAATGATATTGGATACAGTTGTCGAGAAAAAGAAAGGTACGCACACCCGTTATTTAATATTGCTGATAATATTTATTGTTACAGCCGTTAACTATGCGGACCGTGCGACGCTGTCTATTGCCGGAACTGAAGTGGCGAAAGAGTTACATCTCAGCGCCATCTCAATGGGTTACATTTTCTCCGCCTTCGGCTGGGCTTACCTGTTGATGCAAATCCCCGGCGGCTGGCTGCTGGATAAATTCGGCTCGAAGAAAGTCTACACTTACAGTTTGTTCTTCTGGTCACTGTTTACCTTCCTGCAGGGCTTTGTGGACATGTTCCCGCTGGCCTGGGCGGGTATTTCAATGTTCATCATGCGCTTTATGCTGGGCTTCTCGGAAGCGCCATCCTTCCCGGCTAATGCCCGTATCGTGGCAGCCTGGTTCCCAACGAAAGAGCGCGGCACGGCATCCGCGATTTTTAACTCCGCACAGTATTTCTCCCTGGCGCTGTTTTCCCCGCTGCTCGGCTGGCTGACCTTCGCCTGGGGCTGGGAGCACGTCTTTACCGTGATGGGCGTGATTGGTTTTGTGCTTACCGGACTGTGGGTAAAGTTTATTCATAACCCAACCGATCACCCGCGCATGTCGCAAGAAGAGTTGAAGTTTATCTCTGAAAACGGCGCGGTCGTGGATATGGACCATAAAAAACCGGGCGATGTGAAGTCAGGTGGTCCTAAACTGCATTATATCAAGCAGTTGCTCACGAACCGTATGATGCTTGGTGTGTTCTTTGGCCAGTATTTTATCAACACAATTACCTGGTTTTTTCTCACCTGGTTCCCGATTTACCTGGTTCAGGAAAAAGGTATGTCGATTCTGAAAGTGGGCCTGGTGGCTTCGATTCCGGCACTGTGTGGGTTTTTCGGTGGCGTGCTCGGCGGCGTGTTCTCTGATTATCTGATTAAACGTGGTTTCAGCATTACCCTGGCGCGTAAGCTGCCGATAGTGCTCGGCATGTTGCTCGCATCGACCATTATTCTGTGTAACTACACCGATAATACCGCTCTTGTGGTGGCGCTGATGGCGCTGGCGTTCTTCGGTAAAGGTTTCGGCGCGCTGGGTTGGCCGGTGATTTCCGATACCGCGCCGAAAGAGATTGTCGGTCTGTGCGGTGGGGTATTTAACGTATTTGGCAACGTGGCTTCCATCGTCACCCCGCTGGTGATTGGGTATCTGGTGAGCGAGCTGCACTCATTTAATGCTGCGCTGATGTTTGTAGGGTGCTCAGCGCTGATGGCAATGGTTTGCTACCTGTTTATTGTCGGTGACATTAAACGTATGGAATTGCAGAAATAAACAAAGGTATAGGCGATGAATAACACGATTTTCCCGAATAAGTTTAAAGCGGCCCTCGCGGCGCAACAAATTCAGATTGGCTGCTGGTCTGCATTGGCCAGCCCAATCAGTACCGAAGTTTTAGGCCTGGCAGGTTTTGACTGGCTGGTACTGGATGGCGAACATGCGCCGAATGATATCTCGACGTTTATTCCGCAATTGATGGCGCTGAAAGGCAGCGACAGCGCGGCGGTAGTGCGTGTACCAACCAACGAGCCGGTAATTATCAAGCGTCTGCTGGATATCGGGTTTTACAACTTCCTGATCCCGTTCGTTGAGACGGAAGAAGAAGCGGTTAACGCTGTGGCGTCGACCCGCTATCCGCCGGAAGGTATTCGCGGCGTGTCCGTATCCCATCGCGCCAATATGTTTGGCACCGTACCGGACTACTTTGCGCAGTCGAATAAGAACATCACCATCATCGTGCAGATCGAAAGTCAGCAGGGCGTTGATAACGTTGACGCAATCGCGGCGACAGAAGGCGTTGACGGTGTCTTCGTTGGACCAAGCGATCTGGCTGCGGCGCTAGGTCACCTCGGCAATGCGTCACATCCTGATGTGCAGAAAGCTATCCAGCACATTTTTGCCCGCGCGAAAGCACACGGCAAACCAAGCGGCATTCTGGCTCCGGTAGAGGCGGATGCGCGTCGTTATCTGGAGTGGGGCGCGACGTTTGTTGCCGTTGGCAGCGACCTTGGCGTGTTCCGTTCAGCCACGCAGAAACTGGCTGATTCTTTTAAGAAATAACCACCATCGACAGTAGAGAGAGATAAAGACATGACAATGAAAGTTGGTTTTATTGGCCTCGGTATTATGGGTAAACCAATGAGTAAAAACCTCCTCAAGGCAGGTTACTCGCTGGTGGTTGCTGACCGTAACCCGGAATCTATTGCGGAAGTGATTGCCGCAGGCGCTGAAACTGCCGCCACGGCGAAAGATATCGCTGAGCAGTGTGATGTGATCATCACCATGCTGCCGAACTCTCCGCATGTTAAGGAAGTAGCACTGGGTGAAGGCGGCATTATTGAAGGGGCGAAACCGGGCACAGTGCTTATCGACATGAGCTCCATTGCACCGTTGGCCAGCCGTGAAATTAGCGACGCGCTGAAAGCGAAAGGCGTGGATATGCTGGATGCGCCGGTCAGCGGCGGCGAGCCAAAAGCGATTGACGGCACGTTGTCGGTGATGGTTGGCGGTGATAAAGCGATCTTCGACAAGTACTACGATCTGCTGAAAGCGATGGCAGGCTCCGTGGTGCATACCGGTGAAATTGGCGCGGGTAACGTCACCAAGCTGGCGAATCAGGTGATTGTGGCGCTGAACATTGCCGCGATGTCTGAAGCGCTGACGCTGGCGACCAAAGCGGGTGTGAATCCGGACCTGGTGTATCAGGCGATCCGTGGCGGGCTGGCAGGCAGCACCGTGCTGGATGCGAAAGCGCCGATGGTGATGGATCGCAACTTTAAACCAGGTTTCCGTATTGACCTGCATATCAAAGACCTGGCGAACGCGCTGGATACCTCTCATGGCGTTGGCGCTCAGTTGCCGCTGACTGCAGCAGTCATGGAGATGATGCAGGCGCTACGCGCAGATGGATTGGGTACTGCCGATCACAGTGCGCTCGCATGCTACTACGAAAAACTGGCGAAAGTGGAAGTCACTCGCTAACAAGAAGGGCGCGGATGTGCGCCCTGTATTTCTTGCCTTGCGCGGCACAGTCAGGCTACATAACTATGAAAATCGTAATTGCCCCAGACTCTTATAAAGAAAGCCTTTCTGCCACCGAGGTAGCTCAGGCAATAGAAAAAGGATTTCGGGAAATTTTCCCCGATGCGCAATATGTTTCTGTTCCGGTTGCCGATGGCGGCGAAGGAACGGTTGAAGCCATGATTGCCGCGACGCAAGGGAGTGAGCATTCAGCGCAAGTAACGGGGCCGCTGGGCGAAAAAGTGAATGCCTGCTGGGGCATGTCCGGAGATGGTAAAACTGCGTTTATCGAAATGGCGGCAGCCAGCGGTCTGGCGTTGGTGCCTCCTGAAAAGCGCAACCCTTTAGTCACTACGTCACGCGGTACCGGAGAGCTGATTTTGCAGGCGCTGGATAGCGGTGCGCAGAGCATCATTATTGGCATCGGCGGCAGTGCGACCAACGACGGTGGCGCGGGTATGGTGCAGGCGCTGGGGGCGAAACTTTGCGATGCCAACGGGACAGAAATTGGCTACGGTGGTGGAAGCCTGATGAGTCTGAATTCCATCGATATCTCGGGTTTGGATCCGCGCTTAAAAACCTGTTCCATTCGCGTGGCCTGCGATGTGACTAATCCTCTCATCGGTGATTCTGGCGCTTCGCGCATTTTTGGCCCGCAGAAAGGGGCGACGGAAGAACGCATTCTCGAACTGGACCGTAATCTGTCTCACTATGCCGACATCATTAAAAAATCGCTGCGGGTCGATGTGAAAGATGTGCCAGGCTCCGGTGCGGCAGGCGGAATGGGCGCGGCATTAATGGCTTTTTTAGGCGCCGAGCTACGCAGCGGTATCGAGATTGTGACCCAGGCGCTCAATCTGGAAGAGCATATTCACGACTGTACGCTGGTGGTGACCGGCGAAGGGCGGATCGACAGCCAGAGCATTCACGGCAAAGTGCCGGTAGGCGTGGCGAATGTCGCGAAGAAGTACCACAAGCCGGTTATTGGTATTGGCGGCAGCCTGACGCGCGATGTGGAGGTAGTGCATCAATATGGTATCGATGCGGTGTTTAGCGTATTGACCAGCATCAGCACGCTGGAAGAGGCCTTCCGTGGGGCATTTGATAATATTTATCGCGCCTCAAGAAACATCGCTGCCACGTTAGCGATAGGAATGCGCAGTGCGGGGTGACATTGCCCCGCAAACCCTCTATACTGCGCGCCGAAGCTGACCAGACAGTCGCCGCTTCGTCGTCGTCCTCTTCGGGGGAGACGGGCGGAGGGGAGGAAAGTCCGGGCTCCATAGGGCAGGGTGCCAGGTAACGCCTGGGGGGGAAACCCACGACCAGTGCAACAGAGAGCAAACCGCCGATGGCCCACGCAAGTGGGATCAGGTAAGGGTGAAAGGGTGCGGTAAGAGCGCACCGCGCGGCTGGTAACAGTCCGTGGCACGGTAAACTCCACCCGGAGCAAGGCCAAATAGGGGTTCACATGGTACGGCCCGTACTGAACCCGGGTAGGCTGCTTGAGCCAGTGAGCGATTGCTGGCCTAGATGAATGACTGTCCACGACAGAACCCGGCTTATCGGTCAGCTTCACTCTTTAATAAAACCCCGCTTCGGCGGGGTTTTTGCTTTCTGGGTAAGACAGATGAATGACTGTCCACGACGCTATGCTCAAAAGAACGCGGCTTATCGGTCAGCTTCACTCTTTATAAAGCCTCGCTTCGGCGGGGTTTTTGCTTTCTGGGCAGGTTGCCATGCCTGATGGCGCTGCGCTTATCAGGCCTACTGGGGGAGAGACTGGTTTTGTAGGCCGGATAAGGTGTTTACACCGCCATCCGGCAGAGGTTTTACAGCGAGCATTGAGATTGGTTTTCGAGGATGCAGGCGCTTATTTCCTTCTTATCTAATTTTTATATCCCTATTATTTATGCACCGAATTTCTTTTATCTGAGGGGAATGTGTCGGTGGATATTTCTAATTTTGTGACGACCAACACAAAACACTGTGCGATACGTTTTTCTCGAGAATAATCGAACGCAATCGATCGCCGTCACAAAATTACTTGCTAATAAATTGCACAAAATCAGTGTTAATATAATGTTGCATATGATAATTGTTTGTGTTTTTTAGATTGAATTTTAATAAATGCAATGTTTCTTTACAAACAAATATGGCGAAAAAATGTGATGCATAACGTTATTTAATCGCCATAATCATTAAAATATAATTAAATTTGATAAGTTGTTTATTAAATTTAAGCGCCATCTTGCCTGATAATTGTTCTGTAATTGATTGAAATATAGCCTTTCATGGTTTTAAAAAATAGTGGAAAAAATGGGGGGGTTATAGCCATAAAAAATCGTTATCCCCCCATCTTTTTTTGACTAAAATCAGGATAAAGTGAGATCGATAATTCATATCTATATGATTATTAAGTGATTTAAATTTCAACGATAGTCTTACAAAATGTAAGTCAAGGGGATTTGTGAGGGGTAGCACATATCCTTGTTCGCTTAATTTGGTACACTTCCTGCCGTCAACAAAGTAATTAACGCAGGTCGATATGAATACTATTACACTCCCTAAAACACAGCACTTAGTGGTCTTTCAGGAAGTCATTAGAAGCGGTTCTATCGGCTCAGCTGCAAAAGAATTAGGTTTAACTCAACCGGCTGTCAGCAAAATCATTAATGATGTAGAGGCTTATTTCGGTATTGAGTTAGTTGTACGTAAAAATACTGGTGTGACATTGACTCAGGCAGGGCAGGTGATGCTCTCATGGTCTGAATCTATTACCCGTGAAATGAAAAACATGGTTGATGAGATGAACAGCATGACGAGCAATGCGGTCGTTGATGTGTCGTTTGGCTTTCCTTCACTGATTGCCTTCACCATCATGTCCGGCATGATTAAAAAATTCAAAGAAGTGTTCCCGAAGGCGCAGGTTTCTATGTATGAAGCTCAGCTCTCCTCCTTCTTACCGGCAATCCGTGACGGACGTCTGGATTTCGCCATCGGTACGCTGAGTGATGAGATGAAACTGCACGATCTGCATGTTGAACCGCTCTTTGAGTCAGACTTTATCCTGGTTGCCAGCAAGTCCCGAACATGCACCGGCATCACCTCGCTGAGCGCGTTGAAAAACGAACAGTGGGTGTTGCCACAAACGAATATGGGGTACTACAGCGAACTTCTTACCACGTTACAGAATAATGGCATCAGCAGTGAAAACATCGTTAAAACAGACTCTGTCGTTACGATTTATAATCTTGTTCTCAATGCTGATTTCTTAACAGTAATTCCCTGCGATATGACCACACCGTTTGGCTCAAACCAGTTTATTACTATCCCGGTAGAAGAAACCTTACCCGTCGCGCGTTATGCCGCCGTGTGGTCGAAAAATTATCGAATTAAAAAAGCAGCATCTATTTTGGTGGAATTAGCCAAAGAGTATTCATCATATAATTGTCGGAGACGAAGGCAATTAATTGAAATTGATTAAAGATTGAATTTGTTTTAACACGAAATAAACGCCATTTGTCTATATCTGACAATGGTTACGGCTATCTATTTACTTTAATACCCAGGTAAGAGGTTCTAATGCACATTACATACGATCTCCCAGTTGCAATTGAAGATATCCTCGAAGCGAAAAAAAGACTTGCGGGGAAAATTTATAAAACGGGAATGCCTCGCTCTAACTATTTTAGTGAACGTTGCAAAGGGGAAATTTTCCTCAAGTTTGAAAACATGCAGCGTACCGGTTCATTTAAAATCCGTGGTGCTTTTAACAAGCTCAGTTCATTAACCGAAGCTGAAAGATGTAAGGGCGTGGTGGCTTGCTCTGCAGGTAACCATGCGCAAGGTGTTTCTCTCTCCTGCGCTATGCTCGGAATCGACGGCAAAGTGGTGATGCCGAAAGGCGCACCGAAGTCTAAAGTAGCGGCAACCTGCGATTATTCCGCAGAAGTTGTACTGCACGGCGACAACTTCAACGACACCATCGCTAAGGTTAGCGAGATTGTGGAAACTGAAGGCCGCATCTTTATTCCACCCTATGATGACCCGAAAGTTATTGCTGGTCAGGGCACTATTGGTCTGGAAATTCTGGAAGATCTGTACGATGTCGATAACGTGATTGTGCCAATTGGCGGTGGTGGATTGATTGCTGGTATTGCGGTGGCAATTAAATCTATTAACCCGACCATTAAAATTATTGGCGTACAGTCTGAAAACGTTCACGGCATGGCGGCTTCTTTCCACGCTGGAGAAATAACCACGCACCGAACGACCGGCACCCTGGCGGATGGTTGTGACGTTTCCCGCCCGGGTACTTTAACGTATGAAATTGTTCGTGAGTTGGTGGATGACATTGTCCTGGTCAGCGAAGATGAAATTCGCAACAGCATGGTGGCATTAATTCAGCGAAATAAAGTTGTGACTGAAGGTGCCGGCGCGCTGGCATGCGCAGCATTATTAAGCGGGAAATTAGATAGCTATATCCAGAACAGAAAAACAGTCAGCATTATTTCTGGCGGTAATATCGACCTTTCTCGTGTATCTCAAATTACTGGTTTAGTTGACGCTTAATATACTTCGTTGAGGATAGGATATGAGTACTACTGATAGCATTGTATCCAGCCAGACAAAACAGTCGTCCTGGCGCAAATCGGACACCACCTGGACACTGGGTTTATTTGGTACAGCCATCGGCGCTGGGGTGCTGTTCTTCCCTATCCGCGCAGGTTTTGGCGGACTGATCCCCATTCTGATCATGCTGGTGTTAGCATACCCCATCGCCTTCTATTGCCACCGTGCGCTGGCACGCCTGTGTCTTTCCGGTTCTAACCCTTCCGGTAACATCACAGAAACGGTTGAAGAGCACTTTGGTAAAACGGGCGGCGTGGTTATCACGTTCCTCTACTTCTTTGCGATTTGTCCGCTGCTGTGGATTTATGGCGTCACCATTACCAACACCTTTATGACCTTCTGGGAAAACCAGCTGCAGATGCCCGCGCTGAACCGTGGCTTCGTGGCGCTGTTCCTGCTGCTGCTGATGGCATTCGTCATCTGGTTTGGTAAAGATCTGATGGTTAAAGTGATGAGCTACCTGGTATGGCCGTTCATTGCCAGCCTGGTGCTTATTTCTCTGTCACTGATTCCTTACTGGAACTCTGCGGTTATCGATCAGGTTGATATCAGCAATATCGCCCTGACTGGCCATGACGGCATCCTGGTTACCGTATGGCTGGGTATTTCCATCATGGTGTTCTCTTTCAACTTCTCGCCAATCGTTTCTTCCTTCGTCGTCTCTAAACGTGAAGAGTATGAGAAAGATTACGGTCGTGAATTTACCGAGCAGAAGTGTTCCAAAATCATCTCCCGCGCCAGTATGCTGATGGTTGCGGTGGTAATGTTCTTCGCCTTTAGCTGCCTGTTCACGCTGTCTCCGGCAAACATGGCGGATGCGAAAGCGCAAAACATTCCTGTGCTGTCTTACCTGGCGAACCACTTCGCTTCACTGTCCGGTACGAAGTCCACCTTCGCAACTGTTCTGGAGTACGGTGCTTCAATCATCGCCCTGGTTGCTATCTTCAAATCTTTCTTCGGCCACTATCTGGGGACGCTGGAAGGTCTGAACGGTCTGGTGCTGAAGTTTGGTTACAAAGGCGATAAAACGAAAGTTTCTGCCGGCAAACTTAATACCATCAGCATGATCTTCATCATGGGCTCCACCTGGGTTGTGGCTTACGCCAACCCGAACATCCTGGACCTGATTGAAGCAATGGGCGCGCCGATTATTGCCTCTCTGCTCTGCCTGCTGCCGATGTATGCCATCCGTAAAGCGCCATCACTGGCGAAATACCGTGGCCGTCTGGATAACGTGTTTGTTACCGTGATTGGTCTGCTGACCATCCTGAACATCGTCTACAAACTGTTTTAATCCTTAAGCTCAGGATGAGCGGAGTAGTGAAATGAATGAGTTTCCGGTAGTACTGGTTATTAACTGTGGTTCGTCTTCCATTAAATTCTCAGTGCTGGATGCAGCAAACTGTGAAGTTTTAATGGCGGGGATCGCAGACGGTATTAACTCTGAAAATGCGTTCATAGCAATTAATGGAGGAGAGCCAGCTAAGCTGGCTCACCACAGCTACGAAGACGCATTAAAAGCAATTGCCGTTGAACTGGAGAAACGTAATTTAATGGACAGCGTGGCCTTAATTGGCCACCGCATTGCCCACGGCGGAAATATCTTTACTGAATCAGCAATTATTACTGACGAAGTTATCGATAATATTCGTCGGGTATCGCCGCTAGCTCCGTTACATAATTATGCGAACCTGAGTGGGATCGAATCTGCTCAGCACCTTTTCCCAGGCGTGCAGCAGGTCGCGGTATTTGATACCAGCTTCCACCAGACGATGGCCCCAGAAGCCTATCTGTACGGTTTACCGTGGAAATATTTTGAGGAGTTGGGCGTTCGCCGTTATGGCTTCCACGGCACGTCGCACCGCTATGTTTCTCAACGGGCGCATGAGCTTCTCGAGTTGCAACATGATGACTCCGGTCTGGTTGTGGCGCACCTGGGCAACGGCGCGTCAATCTGTGCGGTACGTAATGGACAGAGCGTTGATACCTCAATGGGCATGACGCCGCTGGAAGGGCTGATGATGGGCACACGCAGTGGCGACGTCGATTTCGGCGCCATGGCGTGGATTGCCAGCGAAACCAACCAGACGCTGAGCGACCTTGAGCGCGTAGTGAATAAAGAGTCCGGTTTACTGGGTATTTCCGGTCTGTCCTCTGACTTACGTACGTTAGAAAAAGCCTGGCACGAAGGACATGAGCGTGCGCAGCTGGCGATTAAAACGTTTGTGCATCGTATTGCACGCCATATCGCCGGACATGCCGCATCGCTGCATCGTCTTGATGGGATTATTTTCACCGGCGGAATTGGTGAGAACTCGGTATTAATTCGTCGTCTGGTTATTGAACATCTCGCCGTTTTAGGGGTGAATATCGACAGCGAAATGAACAGCCTGCCAAATTCCCATGGCGAAAGAATTATCTCTAATAAAGATGCTCGTGTTATTTGTGCGGTTATTCCCACAAATGAAGAGAAAATGATTGCGCGTGATGCCATTGCCTTAGGCAAAATTAATACACCAGTAGAATTTGCATAATTAAATTTCAGCAGAGAGATTATTTTTCATGAAGGTAAATATCGATACCAGCGATATGCTGTATGCCGAAGCCTGGAATGGCTTTAAAGGTACGGACTGGAAAGAAGAAATTAATGTCCGTGATTTTATTCAGCACAACTATACGCCTTATGAAGGGGATGAATCTTTCCTCGCCGAAGCAACGCCTGCGACCACTGCATTGTGGGAAAAAGTTATGGCGGGCATCCGTATTGAAAACTCGACGCACGCGCCGGTTGATTTCGATACCAATATTGCGACCACGATAACCGCGCATGACGCCGGTTATATTGAACAAGAACTGGAAAAAATCGTCGGTCTACAAACGGATAAGCCGCTCAAGCGTGCTCTGCATCCGTTTGGCGGCATCAATATGATCAAAAGCTCTTTTGATGCTTATGGTCGTGAGATGGATGCTGATTTTGAATACCAGTTTACTGAACTGCGTAAAACCCATAACCAGGGCGTATTCGACGCCTACTCTCCGGATATGCTGCGCTGCCGTAAATCCGGCGTGCTGACCGGCCTGCCGGATGGTTACGGTCGTGGTCGTATCATCGGTGATTATCGCCGCGTCGCGCTGTACGGTATCCGCTATCTGGTGCGTGAGCGTGAACTGCAGTTTGCCGATCTCCAGTCGAACCTGGAGTGGGGCCAGAATCTTGAAGCCACGATTCGTCTGCGCGAAGAGCTGTCTGAACACCGTCGCGCCCTGCTGCAAATGCAGGAAATGGCGGCGAAATATGGCTGCGATATTTCCCGTCCGGCGCGTAATGCGCAGGAAGCGGTGCAGTGGGTGTACTTTGCTTACCTGGCTGCGGTGAAATCTCAGAACGGTGGCGCTATGTCGCTGGGCCGTACCGCATCGTTCCTTGACATCTACATTGAGCGCGATTTCAAAGCGGGCGTGTTAAATGAGCAGCAGGCGCAGGAACTGATCGACCACTTCATTATGAAGATCCGTATGGTGCGCTTCCTGCGTACGCCGGAATTCGACACTTTGTTCTCAGGCGACCCTATCTGGGCGACCGAAGTTATCGGCGGTATGGGGCTGGATGGCCGCACGCTGGTGACGAAAAACTCGTTCCGCTACCTGCATACGCTGCACACCATGGGCCCGGCACCTGAGCCGAACCTGACGGTGCTGTGGTCTGAGCAGCTACCGATAGCCTTCAAAAAGTACGCCGCCCAGGTGTCTATCATCACTTCGTCTTTGCAGTATGAAAACGACGATCTGATGCGTGCCGACTTTGACAGCGATGACTATGCCATTGCCTGCTGCGTCAGCCCGATGGTTATCGGCAAGCAAATGCAGTTCTTCGGGGCGCGTGCCAACCTCGCCAAAACGTTGCTGTATGCAATCAACGGCGGCGTGGATGAGAAGCTGAAAATCCAGGTCGGGCCGAAAACGGCACCGCTGATGGATGACGTGTTGGACTACGACACGGTGATGGAGAGCCTGGACCACTTTATGGACTGGCTGGCCGTGCAGTACATCAGTGCGCTGAACATCATCCACTACATGCACGACAAGTACAGCTACGAAGCTTCGCTGATGGCGCTGCACGATCGTGATGTCTATCGCACGATGGCCTGTGGTATGGCGGGTCTGTCCGTGGCGGCGGATTCTCTGTCGGCTATCAAATACGCTCGCGTGAAACCGATTCGTGATGAAAATGGTCTGGCAGTTGATTTCGAAATCGAAGGCGACTATCCGCAATACGGCAACAACGACGAGCGCGTAGACAGCATTGCCTGCGACCTGGTCGAACGCTTTATGAAGAAAATTAAGGTGTTGCCAACTTACCGTAACGCGGTGCCGACGCAGTCCATTCTGACCATTACCTCCAACGTGGTGTACGGACAGAAAACCGGTAATACGCCGGACGGACGTCGCGCAGGTACGCCGTTTGCGCCAGGGGCGAACCCGATGCACGGCCGCGATCGCAAAGGTGCGGTGGCGTCGTTAACCTCGGTTGCCAAACTCCCGTTCACCTATGCCAAAGACGGTATCTCGTACACCTTCTCCATTGTGCCGGCAGCGCTGGGCAAAGAGGATGGAGTGCGTAAAACCAACCTGGTCGGTCTGCTGGACGGTTACTTCCACCATGAAGCACATGTGGAAGGTGGTCAGCATCTGAACGTTAACGTTATGAACCGTGAAATGTTGATGGATGCCATTGAGCACCCGGAAAACTATCCGAACCTGACGATCCGCGTGTCTGGTTATGCGGTGCGCTTCAACGCGCTGACCCGCGAACAGCAGCAGGATGTTATTTCACGTACTTTCACCCAGGCGCTCTGACGCCGGAGGGACTATGAGAAAAGTAATTGCAACCGAATGTGCGCCAGGGGCGATTGGGCCTTACGTACAGGGTGTGGATTTGGGCAGCATGGTGTTGACGTCAGGTCAAATCCCGGTGTGTCCACAGACCGGTGAAGTGGCTGAAAACGTGTCCGATCAGGCGCGTCAAAGCCTGGAAAACGTGAAAGCGATCGTCGAGTCCGCAGGTTTGAAAGTGAGCGATATCGTGAAGACGACCGTTTTCGTTTCTGACCTGAACGACTTCGCCACCATTAATCAGGTGTACCAGCAGTTCTTTGATGAGCATAAGGCAATTTACCCTACGCGCAGCTGCGTACAGGTCGCCCGCTTACCAAAGGATGTGAAGCTGGAGATTGAAGCCATCGCCGTACGTGGCGACACGCTGTAATCCCTTGCGGGGCGATCTAAGGATCGCCCCGATCCTTAATGAGTGTGAAACCTGGTCTTCACTGAACGGCAATCCGAGGGTGTGGATATGATTAGCGCATTCGATATTTTTAAGATTGGCATTGGACCTTCCAGCTCCCATACCGTGGGGCCAATGAACGCAGGTAAAAGCTTTATCGATCTGTTGGTCAGCTGTGGGGAACTCCCCAAGGCTACGCATATTGTGGTCGATCTTTACGGATCGCTCTCCCTGACCGGAAAAGGTCATGCGACAGACGTCGCCATCATAATGGGACTGGCCGGTAACAGTCCGCAAAACGTTAATATAGATTCAATCGCTGGCTTTATTCAGGAAGTGGCCCGTACCGGACGTTTACCGGTTGCAGAGGGCACGCATATTGTCGATTTCACTCCAGATAAAAATATTCTTTTTCATAGCGAAACGCTGCCGCGCCATGAAAATGGCATGCGTATCACCGCATGGAACGGCACCGAGACGCTATTAAGTAAAACCTATTACTCCGTCGGCGGTGGTTTTATCGTTGAAGAGGAGCAATTTGGTCAGGCGCATGATGTTGAAGCACACGTGCCCTACAATTTTCATTCCGCCAGCGAACTGCTGAAACTGTGTGAGCGTAACGGGCTGTCCGTTTCCGGTCTGATGATGCAGAACGAACTGGCGATGCGCAGCAAAGAAGAAATCGATGCTGGCTTTGCCGCCATCTGGGATGTCATGCACGCCGGGATTGAGCGCGGCATGAACACCGAAGGCGTCCTGCCTGGCCCGCTTAACGTACCGCGTCGCGCCGTAGCATTACGTCGGTTACTGGTTTCCAGCGATAATCTGTCCAGCGACCCGATGAACGTTATCGACTGGATCAACATGTTCGCGCTGGCCGTGAGCGAAGAAAACGCCGCCGGATGCCGGGTTGTGACGGCACCGACCAACGGCGCATGTGGAATTATCCCTGCCGTATTGGCCTATTACGACAAGTTCCGCCGTCCGGTGAATGCAAACTCCATTGCCCGCTACTTGCTGGCCGCGGGGGCGATAGGGGCGCTGTATAAAATGAACGCCTCTATTTCTGGTGCCGAAGTCGGTTGCCAGGGTGAAATTGGCGTAGCCTGTTCAATGGCGGCAGCCGGGCTGACCGAGTTGCTCGGCGGTAGCCCGTCGCAGGTTTGTATTGCGGCTGAAATCGCCATGGAGCATAACCTGGGGCTGACCTGCGATCCGGTTGCTGGACAGGTGCAAATACCGTGTATTGAACGTAATGCGATCAACGCGGTAAAAGCCGTCAACGCCGCACGCATGGCGCTACGTCGCACATCTGAGCCACGCGTTTCGCTCGATAAAGTGATCGAGACCATGTATGAAACGGGCAAAGATATGAACGACAAGTACCGTGAAACCTCACGCGGTGGTCTGGCGATTAAAGTGGTCTGTACCTGAGATGAAAGGGTGCGTTTGTAGGCCGGATAAGGCGTAAGCGCCGCCATCCGGCAATGAATTCATCAATACGGCATGATAAAAAAGTGCACTTTGGTGTAATACCTCTCAGCTAAGTATGTATGGTGAGTATGTGATTCTTGCTCAGGGTCCCGTTCACCTCAGCGGTGTCATTTCTCTGAAACGCTGTTACCCGTGAACGTGCAAGGGATGCTCACCGCCGCCTCCCTTGCATCCCAGGCTCCCGGCGGGAAAATCGTCGCTGCGCGATTATTCGCCCCATCCCTGGGGCTCACCCCTTCGGGGCCATCGCAAGCGCTGTTCAAAAATGCTCCCAGCAATTTTGTCATTCGTCTTATGCCATCAGCCGTCAACGCCTCATCGATTTTCAGCCGGACATGGGTCATCGCTTCAACGCTCTGACTTCCAGTAAAATCTGTTTTGCTGTTCAGATATATTCAAATAAAAATACAGATGGTCAGGTGTGGCTGGTCCGGCTGAAAATTGCCGACGTGTTTCCGTAAGGCCGGGAGAACCCGCAGGGATGCGGGTTCAGGGCGCGCTTTGCAAGGACGCTTCATCGCGCCCGGCCCGAAAGCCTGAAGGAATAAGCGGAGGGAACCACGAAGTGGCAATTTTCCGTGCCGGGAGCCGGGATTGTAAAGGGCGTGGCGGAGAACGCCCTTTACACGTTCACGGGAATCGATGTTTCAGAGAAACAATGAACATGAGGTGAACGGAACCCTTTCTCTGAGAGCGCATATTCATCACTTCTACCCACACAGGCGATACTTTCTAAAATTGAGGCGTTAACCCATCAGTATTACGCTTTAGTGAACCTTTTTTTTGTTGTGATCTGCTTCAAAAACAGAAATTTAATACATTTAATGTTATTAAAAGAGAAAATATTTCTTAACTTTTAGAAATTACAGGGGTTTGTTTGTGAAGTTTTTCTCTGATCCTGCGCGTATGATTTCTTCATTACTCCAATAGCTCACCTGCACCTAAGTACTGCGTATCGCATTGATGCAGTACGAAAAAAATATAAAAACCTCTACCTACACATTGAGCGGGAAATTATGGAAACGGCAACGAATAGTAGCGTAATACTCGACGCATCTGCTCCGGCACGTCGGGCGGGAATGACCGAAAGCGAATGGCGTGAAGCCATTAAGTTCGACAGCACGGACACTGGCTGGGTAATTATGAGTATCGGTATGGCAATTGGCGCGGGGATTGTTTTTCTTCCTGTCCAGGTAGGATTGATGGGGCTGTGGGTGTTCTTGCTCTCCTCTATCATCGGCTACCCTGCCATGTACCTGTTCCAGCGCCTGTTTATCAACACGCTGGCTGAGTCCCCAGAGTGTAAAGACTACCCGAGCGTGATCAGCGGCTATCTGGGTAAGAACTGGGGCATCCTGTTAGGTGCGTTGTATTTTGTGATGCTGGTTATCTGGATGTTCGTTTATTCCACCGCCATCACCAATGACAGCGCCTCCTATCTGCACACGTTTGGTGTGACGGAAGGTTTACTGTCCGACAGCCCGTTCTATGGCCTGGTACTGATTTGCATCCTGGTGGCTATCTCGTCACGCGGGGAACAAATGCTGTTTAAAATCTCCACCGGCATGGTAATGACCAAGCTGCTGGTTGTGGCAGCGCTTGGCGTGTCGATGGTAGGGATGTGGCATCTGCATAACGCAGGTTCACTGCCGCCGATGGCGCTGCTGATCAAAAATGCGATCATCACTCTGCCGTTTACGCTGACCTCGATTCTGTTTATTCAGACCTTAAGCCCGATGGTTATCTCATACCGTTCACGCAACAAATCCATCGAAGTGGCGCGCCATAAAGCCCTGCGTGCCATGAACATCGCGTTCGGTATTCTGTTTGTTACCGTCTTTTTCTACGCTGTTTCCTTCACGTTGGCGATGGGCCACGACGAAGCGGTTAAAGCTTATGAGCAGAACATTTCCGCTCTGGCGATTGCCGCGCAATTTATCAATGGTGCGGGTGCTGGCTGGGTGAAAATCGTCAGCGTTATTCTGAACATTTTCGCCGTTATGACCGCTTTCTTCGGTGTCTACTTAGGTTTCCGTGAAGCGACTCAAGGGATCGTGATGAACATTCTGCGCCGCTATATGCCGGCTGAGAAAATCAACGAAACCTTTGTTCAGCGCGGCATTATGATTTTTGCCATCTTGCTGGCCTGGAGCGCAATTGTGCTCAACGCGCCGGTGCTGAGCTTCACCTCTATTTGTAGCCCTATCTTCGGCATGGTGGGTTGTCTGATCCCGGCCTGGCTGGTCTACAAAGTTCCTGCACTGCACAAATACAAAGGCGCTTCCCTGTATCTGATTATTTTCACGGGCCTGCTGTTGTGCGTTTCTCCGTTCCTGGCATTTTCCTGAGATATTTGAGCAAAGGTTGTTGTTATGTTTGAGACTACATTGAATCCATTATGGGATAGTTTTATCCGCGCGGTGCAGGAAGAAGTTAAGCCTGCGTTGGGCTGTACAGAACCTATCTCTCTGGCTCTGGCGGCGGCGGTTGCATCCTCTGAGCTGGACGGCGCGGTTGAACGCATTGACGCGTGGGTCTCACCGAACCTGATGAAAAACGGCATGGGTGTTACCGTGCCGGGTACCGGAATGGTCGGGTTACCTGTCGCGGCGGCGCTGGGTGCGCTGGGGGGAAATGCCCGTGCCGGTTTAGAGGTACTGAAAGATGCGTCGCCACAAGCGATCGCCGATGCGAAAGCGATGCTGAGCGCTGGCAAGGTTGCGGTGATGCTGCAGGAGCCTTGCGAGGACATCCTCTTTTCCCGCGCGAAGGTTTACAGCGCTGAAGGATGGGCGTGCGTGACGATTGTGGGCGGTCATACCAACATTGTGCACATCGAGACCAATAAGGGCGTAGTGTTCACCACAGAACAGAATGCTCAGGAAGAGGAACAGGAGTCGCCGCTGGCGGTACTGTCTCACACCTCGCTGGAAGAGATTCTGGCGTTCGTGAATGCGGTACCGTTTGAGTCGATCCGCTTTATCCTCGATGCGGCAAAACTGAACGGTGCGCTGTCTCAGGAAGGGCTGCGCGGTAACTGGGGCTTGCACATCGGAACCACGCTTGAGAAGCAGTGTGCGCGTGGCCTGCTGGCGAACGATCTCTCCACCTCTATTCTGATCCGTACCAGTGCGGCGTCGGATGCGCGAATGGGCGGGGCGACGCTGCCGGCCATGAGCAACTCCGGCTCCGGTAATCAGGGCATTACCGCGACTGTTCCGGTGATGGTGGTGGCCGAGCACTTTGGCGCGGATGAGGAGAAACTGGCACGTGCGCTAATGTTGTCTCATCTGAGCGCTATCTACATCCATCATCAGCTTCCGCGTTTGTCTGCACTGTGTGCAGCAACCACGGCGGCGATGGGGGCAGCTGCGGGGATGGCATGGATCGTAGATGGTCGCTACAACACCATCGCGATGGCGATCAGTAGCATGATTGGCGACGTGAGCGGAATGATTTGTGATGGCGCTTCAAACAGCTGCGCGATGAAAGTCTCAACCAGTGCTTCCGCGGCGTGGAAAGCGGTACTGATGGCGCTGGATGATACTGCTGTAACCGGCAACGAAGGGATTGTGGCGCATAACGTTGAACAATCTATCGCTAACCTGTGTGCGCTGGCGTGTCGTTCAATGCAGGAAACCGACAAGCAGATTATTGAGATCATGGCCAGTAAGGCACATTAATCTATAGGCCGGGTAAGGCGTTGACGCCACCCGGCATAAGTCTAAGCCGCCTGTTCAGGCGGCTTCTTCGTCTTCCAGCCGTAGTTCGGCATCGGCCACAATCGCTTCCAGCTCTGTCAGCATTTCTTCATAGCCGAAGGTAACTGTTTCCTGTTTTTTCGGCTCAACCTGAGGCTGGCGTTTTTTTGATGATTTCTTGCTCAATAGTCGTACTCCATTGTTTTCCCTGACTATACGGGCAAATCTATCAGCAAAGCGCGCAGCGGAGTATCGGCGACTAACGTTATGTTAGTTTCGTCACGAATAAATGCCCCATCGCCACAGGTGAGCGCTTCTTTTTCGGCGCCAGACGTCACCGCATGGAATCTGCCGTGAATCGACTGTAAATAAGCACGTGGCCCATGTAACTGAAAACTCAACGATTCACCTTGCTGCAGCTCAACGTGGTGCACCCATACCTGTTGGCGCAGATGTAGGCTACCTTGTTCACCGTCCGGCGAGGCCAGCAGCTGATGCTTACCGGTGCCCAGCGTGGCTTTCTGTACACAGGCGTTTTCACGCTGCGGGCAGGCGTCCAGCCAGAGCTGCATTCTGGTTAACGGCTTATCTTTGCTGATATTGTGTTCGCTATAGCTGATCCCGGGCTGTGTCGCGAGCAATAGCACTTCACCTGCTTTGGCCTTGATATGGTTGCCTTCGCTGTCTCGGTACTCCGCTTCCCCTTCGAGGATCAGATTGACGATATCCACCTTCGGATAGGTCCGTGGCTGGAAAGAGGCCCCCGGTGCCAGAACTTCCTGGTTCAGAACACGCAGCGAGGCATAACCCAGCAGTTTAGGATCAAAATAGTGTCCAAAGGAGAAGGTATAACGGGCCTGCAGCCAGCCGTAGTCTGCTTGCCCGCATTGTTTGGCTGTACGGGTAGTAATCATAGTTCTTGACCTCTCTTTACTTCCTTTTATGTTAAATGGCTAGACGCTGCATTGTTAGCCAGATATTCTGCCCGGTATGTTCAAATTTCCTGAATGAGAACGAGATGGCCAAAGAAAGGGCTTTAACGCTTGAAGCGTTACGCGTCATGGACGCAATAGACAGACGCGGTAGTTTTGCTGCTGCGGCAGACGAACTGGGACGCGTTCCTTCCGCACTTAGCTATACCATGCAGAAGCTGGAGGAAGAGCTGGACGTGGTGCTGTTTGACCGTTCAGGCCACCGCACAAAATTCACTAACGTTGGGCGTATGTTGCTGGAGCGCGGGCGCGTACTGCTGGAAGCTGCGGATAAACTGACTATCGATGCCGAAGCATTGGCTCGCGGTTGGGAAACGCATCTGACTATCGTTACCGAAGCGCTGGTGCCGACGGCGGCGTTTTTCCCGCTGATCGACAGGCTTGCCGGGAAGGCCAATACCCAGCTTTCCGTTATTACCGAAGTTCTGGCCGGGGCGTGGGAGCGTCTTGAGCAGGGGCGGGCGGATATCGTGATTGCGCCGGATATGCATTTTCGCTCATCCTCAGAAATCAACTCGCGCAAGCTGTACTCGCTGATGAACGTCTATGTAGCTGCCCCGGATCATCCCATCCATCAGGAGCCGGAACCGTTATCGGAAGTCACCCGCGTTAAATACCGTGGGATCGCGGTGGCGGATACCGCCCGTGAACGTCCGGTGCTGACGGTTCAACTGCTGGATAAGCAGCCGCGTCTGACGGTGAGTACGATAGAAGATAAACGTCAGGCGCTGTTGGCAGGACTTGGCGTGGCGACGATGCCGTACCCGCTGGTGGAAGAGGATATTGCGGCTGGTCGGCTGCGGGTCGTTAGTCCGGAATCGACAAGCGAGATAGATATTATTATGGCCTGGCGTCGTGACAGCATGGGCGAGGCGAAATCCTGGTGTCTGCGGGAAATCCCCAAGCTGTTTGCGGGTAAATAGCATTACTGTTACGCCGGATGCGGTGCGAAGCACCTTATCCGGCATGGAAGACGGAGTATGTTGTAGGCCTGATAAGCGCAGCGCCATCAGGCATCTACATATGCTATATGCTACGTCAGGATAACTGTTTGGGATCGGGCCCGAAGCGGTTGCTCCCCTGAGTCCCGTTTTGACAGTTGAAAATGATGATCACCAGCCAGCCTACGATCGGGATCAGCAGCACCAGTAGCCACCAGGCTGAACGATCGGTGTCATGTAAACGCCGGAACTGTACCGCCCACCACGGAATAAAGACCAGAACCCCGTAAATCGTCGTTAATATGCCTTCTCCACCGGCGCGCTCCCAGCCAAACATTCTGTCCAGAATACCCAGCACGAATGTGAAGATGATGTTGACCAGCACAAACATCCAGTATTCTTTACGACGCGCGCGGCCACCAAAACCAAAGTAATTCTTTAATACGTTTAAATACCAATCCATTTTTGCCTCGTTCTGCATTCAATTACTTGTTTTTAAAGTAATCAAATTAAGAATAGCTGTGAATGAAATGATGGTAAATATTTGTGGTGTTAATTATTTGGTCCTCTGATGGGTAATACTTATCAGTGAACGCCTCAGTTTCAGAAAGTATCAACCTGTGTTGGCGGGAGTAATGAATATGCGCTCTCAGAGAAAGGGTTCCGTTCACCTTATGTTCATCGCTTCTCTTAAGCATTGGTTCATGTGAACGTGTAAAGGGCGTTCTCCGCCACGCCCTTTACAATCCTGGCTCCCGGCGGGAAAATTGCCACTTCGTGGTTCCCTCCGCTTTTTCCTTCAGGCTTTCGAGCCGGGCGCGATGTAACGTCCCTGTAAAGCGCGCCCTGAACCAGCATCCCTGCGGGTTCTCCCGGCCTTACGGAAACACGTCGGCAATTTTCAGCCGGACCAGCCACGCCTGACCACCGGTATTTTTATTTGAATATGTCTGAACAGCATAAGAGATTTAACTGAAAGTCAGAGAGTTGAAGCGATGACCCATGTCCGGCTGAAAATCGATGAGTCGTTGACGGCTGACCGGGTCTGCCCGCAGGGATGCGGGCAGAGGGGACGGCCTGCAAGGATGCAGGCTCGGCCCCGACCCGACAGGCAGACGGCATAAGACGAATGAATCGCGTAGCGACGATTTTCCCGCCGGGAGCCTGGGTTGCAAGGGAGGCGGCGGTGAGCCTCCCTTGCACGTTCACGGGTAACGGCGTTTCAGAGAAATGACACAGCTGAGGTGAACGGAACCCTGAGCAAAAATCACATGTTCGCCATACATGCTTAACTAATCGGCCTAACCCCAAAGTGGACCCGTGTAAATCATGCGAAACGCTCGTCACGCCCGTGAGGTTCGTTGAGGTCCTGCCACGGCCCAACAGAAATAATGCCGGTCGGGTTAATGGTTTTGTGGCTACGGAAGTAGTGATTGCGGATGTGATCGAAATTGACGGTTTCCGCAATACCCGGCATCTGGTAGATATCACGCAGGAAACCGTACAGGTTCAGATAGTCGCTAATCCGGTGTTTGTCGCACTTGAAGTGGGTGACATACACGGGATCAAAGCGTACCAGTGTGGTCCACAGGCGAATATCTGCTTCTGTTAACTGGTTGCCGGTCAGGTAGCGATGTTGCCCAAGGATCTGCTCCAGTCGTGCCAGAGATTGAAAGACGTTATCCACGGCGTCGTCGTAGGCTTCCTGACTGGTGGCAAATCCGGCTTTATACACGCCATTATTAACGTTGTCATAAATCCAGCCGTTCAGCTCGTCGATTTTACTTTGCAGGGCAGGGGGATAGTAATCTCCGGCTTTCGCGCCCAGCGCATCAAACGCGGTGTTAAACATGCGGATGATTTCTGCAGATTCGTTGCTGACAATAGTGTGGTTCTTTTTATCCCACAGCACCGGAACGGTGACCCGACCGCTGTAGTGCGGATCGGCGTGTAAATAGAGCTGATAAAGAAATTCGTGCTGATACAGGGTATCGCCAGTTGCCGCCGGGAAGTTATCGTCAAAGGTCCAGCCGTTTTCCAGCATCAGCGGATGCACAACAGAAACGGAAATAAACGGTTCCAGCCCTTTGAGTTTGCGCAAAATCAGCGTGCGATGCGCCCACGGACAGGCCAGAGATACGTACAGATGATAGCGGTCTTTTTCGGCAGCAAAGCCACCTTCACCGGTCGGGCCAGGCGCGCCATCCGCGGTGAGCCAGTTACGGAAAGCCGATGCAGAACGTTGAAATTTTCCACCGGTTGATTTGGTATCGTACCAGGTGTCATGCCAGACGCCGTCAATCAGTTGTCCCATGATTTTCGCCTCCTCAGATAGCAAAAGCGAGGAGATATCTCCTCGCTTTTTGATGTGTTCAGTATAGTTTGATTACCACTTTTTATTCAGTACGCGGTCAATACTAAATGCGCCTGGACCGGTGATAGCCAGCAGCAGGAAACCGCCTGCGATGGTCAGGTTTTTCATGAACATCAGAGAGTTCACACCTTCCGCAAAGTTGCTGTGGAAGAGGAACGCCGTCAGCAATGTGAAGCCTGCGGTGAACAGCGCGGTTGTACGGGTCAGGAAACCGAACAGAATTGCCAGACCGCCGCCAAACTCAAGCAGAATCACCAGCGGCAGCATAAATCCTGGGACGCCCATGGCTTCCATGTACTGTTGGGTACCCGCATATCCGGTGATTTTTCCCCAACCTGCGGTAATAAACAGGATTGGCATCAGAATGCGCGCTACCAGTACACCAACATCTTCTAATTTCTTCATCATACTCTCCAGGAAACCACTCAGGCGGCTTATTGTGTTTTTTTGTGCATCGACGCTGCAGAGCGCGTCGTTGCTGTCGATGGAGAGAATCATAAACGTGCTTAATGAGAATTGTTAGCAAGGAAAACTGTCAGTATTTTTCAAAAATTTTGAGGTTGGGGGTAAGGAAAGGATTAGCCGCGTAGTTGCTGCTGTCTGATGGTCGATTTCACCAGACGCCAGATACTCCAGACGCTAAAGCCGCGCTTAGCCCAGCGTACCAGCAGATTCGGGTTGCGGATGGTGCGAACCGCCATAATACTGCTCCCGACCAACACCCAGCCACGCAGGTTCAGTAGCGTCTTCCAGCCACGATCGTAGACCTCGGTGGCTTCCAGCCAGTAGCGGCGAGTAGCAGACAGATCCAGCCGTTGCTGCTGGATCTGTCCAAGCAGTTGCGCCTTACGCTTTTGACGTTCGACTTTGCTGCTCATTATGCATCATCCTCCAGGGCTTGCCTGTCATTAGCGAGTTCCTGGCGTGTATGGCGTAGCAGCGTTGTTTTACGTGCTTTACGCAGCGTCCATATCCCGCCAATCAGCGCTAACAGCAACAGCACAACGGTGGTGGCAATCATGGCGTTCAGGCGGTATTGAGGGTCAATGGCCCAGATGATAAGCACCATCAGGCTCATCAGGCCAAACGCCGCGAACAGCATAGTCAGCCCAAGCATCAGCAGGATCTGGATGAGATTGGCTTTTTCCTCTTCCAGCTCAACGACGGCCAGCCGCAGCCGTGTTTCTACGATCTCAACGAGAATCGTCAGGATCCGCTGTCCAATACCCAGTACGCCTTTGCCTGGACCTTGTGCTTGTTGAGAATCAGCCATTGTTAACGGCGCGACAGCAGTACACCAAGCACCACACCGACTGCAGCGCCAATGCCGACGCCTGTCCATGGGTTTTCGCGCACGTAGTTATCGGCTTTAGCCGCGGCCTCACGGGTCTGTTTGGCGATTACATCGCTGGTTTCACTCAGACGATGGCGGCTCTCGCGCAGCGCGTGTTCGGCTTTGCTGCGAATTTTACTCATCTCTTCCTTCGACTTATCGCCAGAGGAGCTAAGTACTTCTTCAAGCGTATCCGCAAGAGATTTCAGCTCAGCGCGCAGGTTTTCCGTAGCATTATCTTTCGACATAGTTTTCTCCAGTTGAGTGGCTAGTTACCGTACTTAGTAATCGCGGGTCTCGAGTTCTTTTAGCTCTTGCTGAGCTTCAGCAAGCTTGTGTTCACGCTTTGCTACCTTATCCGCATCGCCTTTTTGCTTAGCTTCGGCTAAGTCACGTTGACGCTCGGCAATCTCATTTTTCTGCTCGGCGATCTTTTTCTGATGGTTAGCGCGCAGTTTGCTGTCAGTACAGTTTGCTCTGACTTCGCTCAGCGCTTTGTTCAGCCCATTGATACGGCTCTGATTGTTGTGTTTTTCGGCATAGCTAATCTCCCGCTGAATGTCTTGTTCTTTTTCCTGACAGAGGGTGGTGGCGTAGCTGCCGGCACTGAGAGCGAAAAGGCTAATTGCCAAAGCGATGCGGTATTTCATTCTTGAACCTTCCATTGTGATTCGACCTCTTCGTTTAGGGTCGATGCTCCAGAATAATAAAGCGTTGGGTCATAAACCCAGTTTATTAATCATAGGCGCTAAACGGTGAAATCACCAAAGTGAGTGATCTAATTCAGATTCCTGGAAATTAACCAAAACGGTGTGGGGTCTCACGTAAGCGGGATAACCACTGAACCGCCTGATTATTTTCATCCTGCTGAGCGATAACGAAACCGTGCGGTAACGTTCGATCCAGTACGACTTTTGCCGCTGCGCTCTGCGCACTGGAATCAAAGGTAATCAGCAGGGCGTCATTTTGCGGAGTGATGCTTTTAAAACGAATGCCGTTGGCATCCAGGTGATGCCAGATAGAGAAGCCATCAGGCATGCTGGCTCCCTGGTTTACGGCGCGAATGGCAAGCGTTGACTCCTGCTGGCGAATGACCGACCAGGTCAGGAGCAACGCGCCGATGAACAACATAAAAGTGGTGGACCAGGCAAGTCGTCGGAGCGTTATGCATGATTTCAGCATAATTTACCCTCGGTTCCCGTATTTCTTTTTCCAAAGAACAACCAGTGAACCTGCCAGACCAAACACCAGTAACACCACAGGAAGCAGCATCAGGCAAGACATCAGCTGATCTTCATATTTGAGAAACACCGGTGTTTTGCCAAGCAGATAGCCCAACGATGTGAGAATAAGGACCCAAAGCAGTCCGCTCATCCAGTTGAAGAACTGAAAGCGCGCATTGTTCAGGCCGGACAATCCTGCGATGGTCGGCAGTAATGTTCTGACAAACGCGATAAAGCGACCGACCAGCAGCGCAGACAAGCCATGCTTATGGAACAGATGATGTGCACGCTGATGGTAATGTGCAGGAAGATGAGATAACCAGTTTTGCACTGTGCGGGTATTGCCCAACCATCGACCTTGTATATAGCTGAGCCAGCAACCGAGGCTGGCTGCGGTGGTGAGTAATAGCACCGTTTGCGGAAAACCCATTGCGCCTTTGGCAATAAGTACGCCGACCAGTACCAGCAAACTGTCGCCAGGTAAAAAGGCTGCTGGCAGCAGTCCGTTTTCCAGAAACAAAATGGTAAAGAGTACAAAATAGAGCATGCCAATCATGGAAGGATTGGCCAGCGTTTCAAAATCCTGAGCCCATAAAGCATTTAGTAATTGAGTCAGTAGTTCCATTCAATATTCCTGGAGAATCGGTTGTCGTCATGCCGGTTTTCTGGGTTTTGTAACACCACGATTTTATTAATATTTTTTACATGACTCGCGGTTTGATACAAATTCACGGCCTGAACTATTCCCTGTAAAGTTGTGAAGTTAGCAAGCTCTTAAATACAAAAATTCAAACAGCATCTAATTGTAACAAAGGTCAACGTAGTCCGTTATAGAAATTACGGTTGTTGAACTGTGATTTTGCTTATCGCAATGGAGGGTGGCGAGAGGATTTACACAGGCTGACATTTTATACCTAATGCTTACCAAGTGTCAGAAACAGGCGCGTGGTCGCGCCTGCATTGATAAGATTGTTTATTTTGCGCTGTTAGCCGCTGTATCGAGATGAACGACCGGATTTTCGGTAAATAGATAACGGTCCGCATTGAACTCAAAATCATCGCTGGTTTCGTTAAACAGCATCTGCTTCGTGTTCTCAAGATGCTGCCACATCGCCAGTTTGGCGGCATGAGGATCTTTGCGAATCAGCGCCCGAAGGATCTGGTCATGGTCATCACACCAGTTATCAACCGTGCGCAGGTCGATGTGGTCGTGCAGTTTCTTCCAGTAGGGGTTATGAATGCGCTGAGTCCACATTTTTTCAACAATCGCGGCCAGAGCCGAGTTCTGCGTAGCCAGGGCAACCTGCACATGGAACTGGAGATCCCACTCGGAGTCACGAAAGCTTTTTTCGTTACGTGATTTCTCCTGAATCTCCATCAGCTTCATGATGTCCTGTTTGGTCACCTGCGTGGCGGCAAACTCGGCAATGTTGCTTTCTATGAGCTGACGCGCCTGGAGCAGTTCGAAAGGACCGTAGCTGGCGAATTCCAGGTTTTCATCTGGCGCGACATAGTGTCTGGGTTGGTTGGAAATGACGTGGATCCCCGATCCTTTGCGTACCTCAACGTAACCCTCTACCTCGAGCATGATAATTGCTTCACGAACCACGGTACGGCTGACATTTTTTTCATCGGCGATAAAGCGCTCGGCAGGGAGTTTGTCACCCACCAGATAGACGCCTTGCTCAATGCGTTCTTTCAGATCAGCTGCAAGTTGTTGGTACAAACGTCGTGGTTCGGTGATTTCCATATGCGCTCCAGGCATGATACGGCAGACTATATTTGTTATACCACTTTTGCGATTACTGCTCCACTCGCGGCGATAAAAAAGCCGCCAGATAACTGGCGGCTTCGCATTATATACCCTTGATGAAAAACAGCGGGTTAATTTTGCGGAGCAGGATCGCCAGTCTGTGATCCCGAGTCGACCTCGCTGGCCGATTTGTTCTGCAATACCGTCCAGATAACGAGTGCGCCGAGCAGGTCGAATACCGCCAGTACGGCGAACAGCGGGCTAAAGCCGATGGTGTCAGCCAGTGCGCCAACAACCAGTGCAAACAGCGTACTTGCAAGCCAGGCGGACATACCGGTCAGGCCGTTTGCCGTTGCCACTTCATTACGACCAAATACGTCAGAAGAAAGCGTAATCAGCGCACCGGACAGCGCCTGGTGAGCAAAGCCGCCGACGCACAGCAGGGCGATAGCAATGTACGGGCTGGTGAACAGACCAATCATCCCTGGGCCAATCATCAGCAATGCGCCCATGGTGACGACCATTTTACGTGAAACGATCAGGTTAACGCCGAACCAGCGCTGGAACAGCGGCGGTAAGTAGCCCCCAACGATACAGCCCAGGTCAGCAAACAGCATCGGCATCCAGGCAAACATCGCAATCTCTTTCAGGTTAAAGCCGTAGACTTTAAACATGAACAGCGGGATCCAGGCGTTGAAGGTACCCCAGGCCGGCTCTGCCAGGAAACGCGGCAGTGCGATGCCCCAGAACTGCCGGTTACGCAGGATCTGACCGAGCGACATTTTTTTCGAGGTGTTGTTTTTATGCTGTGATTCCTGACCATTCAGAATGTAATCACGTTCTTCATCAGACAGTTTTTTCTGGTCGCGCGGGTGTTTGTAGAACACAAGCCAGCACATCGCCCAGATGAAGCTCAGCGCACCGGAAATAATGAATGCCATCTGCCAGCTGTGCATGACGATTGCCCAGACGACCAGCGGCGGAGCAATCATCGCACCGATAGAAGAGCCGACGTTAAAGTACCCAACGGCAATTGAACGTTCTTTTGCCGGGAACCACTCAGAACTGGCTTTCAAACCCGCAGGGATCATTGCGGCTTCAGCGGCACCTACCGCGCCACGCGCCAGCGCCAGTCCACCCCAACTGCCAGCCAGTGCGGTCGCGCCACAGAAGACGGCCCACAGAACGGCGAACATCGCGTAACCAACTTTTGTGCCGAGCACATCGAGCACGTAGCCGGCAACGGGTTGCATTACGGTGTAAGCAGCAGAATACGCTGCGATGATATAGGAATACTGTTGAGTGGAGATGTGTAACTCTTCCATCAGAGTTGGCGCAGCTGCCGCCACAGTGTTACGTGTCAGGTAACCCAGCACGGTGCCAAGCGTCACCAGTGCAATCATATACCAACGTAACCCTTTAATTTTACGCATGTAAAACCTCATCGTTTTGTTATGTCCGCGAACGAGCGGTCATCTTCCAGTTCAGGGCGGAGGATGTTCTTTTACGAGGGGGGACCGAAAAAAAGCCGGTACTCCCCGAACTTTGCCATGTCAATAATTGTGCTAATTCGGTTTCCGTACCGGTCAATCCGATGGTTATACATCGGTAATTTGCATTCCGTCGGCTTATGTATCGCGACGGCCAAAAGATAACTTGTCATACAGCTTTAAAAGGTGAGTGCCATCACAAAAGTGTGAATCTTCGTGTGGTCATTATTTCGATTCAGCAAAGCCAGCGCTGGCGCGGCTTGACGCGTGATTTACCTCTTTGAGAGTAATTTTTTTGTCACCATTTGTTGATCTAACTCACGAAAATATCTTCAGTGTATGGAAATTGGTGTGATAACTTTGTCAACATCAAAACATAAGCAATCTGACGCACTCGTTGAGAGGAAGACGATAATGACCCCGTTTATGACTGAAGATTTCCTGCTGGACACCGAATTTGCCCGCCGTCTGTACCATGATTACGCCAAAGACCAGCCGATCTTCGATTACCACTGCCATTTACCACCGCAACAAATCGCTGAAAACTACCGTTTTAATAACCTGTATGACATCTGGCTGAAGGGTGATCACTACAAATGGCGCGCGATGCGTACCAATGGCGTCGCTGAGCGCTTGTGTACCGGCGATGCGTCCGATCGCGAGAAGTTTGACGCATGGGCCGCCACGGTTCCGCACACTATCGGTAACCCGCTGTACCACTGGACCCACCTCGAATTACGCCGCCCGTTTGGTATTACAGGTAAGCTGCTTTCTCCTGCGACTGCTGATGAAATCTGGAACCAGTGCAACGAGCTGCTGGCGCAGGATAAATTCTCCGCGCGCGGCATCATGCAGCAGATGAATGTGAAAATGGTCGGCACTACCGATGACCCGATCGACTCTCTGGAGCATCATGCGGCCGTTGCTAAAGACGGAAGCTTTGATGTGAAAGTGCTGCCGAGCTGGCGTCCGGATAAAGCCTTTAACATTGAGCTGGCGACCTTTAATGACTACATGGCGAAGCTCGGTGAAGTGTCTGACACGGATATCCGCCGCTTCAGCGATCTGCAAGCTGCACTGACCAAACGTCTGGATCACTTTGCGGCTCACGGCTGTAAAGTTTCTGACCACGCGCTGGACGTGGTGCTGTTTGCCGAATCTAACGAATCTGAACTGGATAGCATTCTGGCGCGTCGCCTGGCGGGTGAAACCCTGAGTGAGCATGAAATTGCCCAGTTTAAAACCGCCGTGCTGGTGTTCCTTGGGGCGGAATATGCTCGTCGCGAATGGGTACAGCAGTACCACATCGGCGCGCTGCGTAATAACAACCTGCGCCAGTTCAAACTGTTGGGCGCGGATGTTGGCTTCGACTCCATCAATGACCGTCCGATGGCTGAAGAACTGTCCAAACTGCTGAGCAAGCAGAATGAACAGAACCTGCTGCCGAAAACCATTCTCTACTGCCTGAACCCGCGTGATAACGAAGTGCTGGGCACCATGATCGGCAACTTCCAGGGCGAAGGTATGCCGGGCAAGATGCAGTTCGGTTCCGGCTGGTGGTTCAACGATCAGAAAGACGGGATGGAACGTCAGATGACGCAGCTGGCCCAGCTCGGCCTGCTGAGCCGTTTCGTCGGCATGCTGACCGATAGCCGTAGCTTCCTGTCATACACGCGCCATGAATACTTCCGTCGCATTCTGTGCCAGATGATTGGCCGTTGGGTTGCTGCAGGTGAAGCACCGGCAGATATCCAGTTGCTGGGTGAAATGGTCAGAAATATTTGCTTTAACAATGCGCGTGATTACTTCGCCATTGAACTGAACTAAGGCCCGGGTGAAGGTATGCAATACATCAAGATCCATGCGCTGGATAACGTCGCGGTAGCGCTCGCTGATTTGGCTGAAGGAACCGAAGTCACCGTTGATGGGCAGGCGGTAACCCTGCGTCAGGCGGTCTCTCGTGGCCACAAATTCGCTTTACGTGATATTGCGAAAGGCGAAAACGTCATTAAATACGGTTTGCCAATTGGTCATACGCTGGTGGACGTTGCGGCGGGTGAGCATATTCATGCTCACAACACGCGCACTAATCTGAGCGACCTGGACACGTATAGCTACCACCCTGATTTTCAGGCGGAAGTTGCACAACCGGCGGATCGCGATGTGCAGATCTACCGTCGTGCCAACGGCGATGTTGGCGTGCGCAACGAACTGTGGATCCTACCGACGGTTGGCTGTGTTAACGCCATGGCGCGCCAGATGCAGAACCGTTTTCTGAAAGAGACTAACGATGCCGAAGGAATCGACGGCGTACATCTCTTCAGCCACACCTACGGCTGTTCACAGCTCGGCGACGACCACATTAACACCCGCACCATGCTGCAAAACATGGTGCGTCACCCGAATGCGGGTGCGGTGCTGGTGGTTGGCCTTGGTTGTGAAAACAACCAGGTTGATGCCTTCCGCGAAACCTTAGGCGAGTACGATCCTGAGCGCGTTCACTTCATGGTCTGCCAACATCAGGAAGACGAAGTGGAAGCGGGGATTGAACATCTTCACCAGTTGTACAACGTGATGCGTAACGATAAGCGTGAGCCGGGTAAACTGGGCGAGCTGAAGTTTGGTCTGGAATGCGGCGGCTCTGACGGCCTGTCTGGTATTACCGCCAACCCGATGCTGGGGCGTTTTTCTGACTACGTGATTGCCAACGGCGGCACCACCGTACTGACCGAAGTACCGGAAATGTTCGGCGCCGAGCAACTGCTGATGGACCACTGCCGCGATGAAGAAACGTTCGGCAAGCTGGTCACCATGGTCAATGACTTCAAGCAGTACTTCATTGCTCACGACCAGCCGATCTACGAGAACCCATCGCCGGGCAACAAAGCGGGCGGTATCACCACGCTGGAAGATAAATCTCTCGGCTGCACGCAAAAAGCAGGCTCCAGCCAGGTGGTGGACGTACTGCGCTACGGCGAACGTCTGAAGACGCATGGTCTGAACCTGCTGAGCGCACCGGGTAACGATGCGGTGGCGACCAGTGCCCTGGCGGGCGCGGGCTGTCATATGGTGCTGTTCAGTACCGGTCGCGGTACGCCGTACGGTGGTTTTGTGCCGACGGTGAAAATTGCTACCAACAGCGAGCTGGCGGCGAAGAAAAAGCACTGGATCGACTTTGACGCTGGACAGTTGATCCACGGCAAAGCGATGCCGCAGTTACTGGAAGAATTTGTCGATACCATCGTCGAGTTCGCCAACGGCAAGCAAACCTGCAACGAGCGGAATGATTTTAGAGAGTTAGCGATATTTAAAAGCGGCGTAACGTTGTAGTAAATACCTGATGGTACCTGCATGCAGGTCTGCGCAAACCGTAGGCCTGATAAGCGCAGCGCCATCAGGCACAAACCGTTGCCGGATGGCGGCGAACTCGCCTAATCCGGCCTACGAGATAGAATTGGGGTTGCTTGCATGACCGCGTATTGGCTGGCCCAGGGCGTAGGTGTCATCGCCTTTCTGATTGGTATTACCACCTTTTTCAATCGCGATGAGCGCCGGTTCCGGCTGCAACTCGCCGTCTATAGCGCCACCATTGGCGTGCATTTTTTCCTGATGGGGGCCTGGCCTGCGGGAATGAGCGCAGAACTCAACACCATCCGCACACTTGTCTCAATGCATACCCGCAAACTGTGGGTAATGACCGTTTTTATTGTCCTCACCCTGGTTCTCGGGCTGGCGAAATTACAGCATGCGATGGAGCTGTTGCCGATAATTGGCACGCTGGCCAGCACCTGGGCGCTGTTTCGCTGCAAAGGGTTAACCGTACGCTGCGTCATGTGGTGCGCAACTGCCTGTTGGGTTATCCATAATTTCTGGCTGGGATCGATTGGTGGGACGATGATCGAAGGGAGTTTTCTGGTGATGAACGGCCTGAATATTATTCGCTTCCGGCGAATGCAAAAACGCGGAATTGATCCGTTCAAACTTGAAAAAAGCGTACAAGAAAAGAACCCCTCCGCCCGATGACGGAGGGGCGTAGAGATTATCCGCGCAGGGCGTTATTTGCCAGACGCTCGTCTTCTGCCTGGCAGGCTGCAGCGGTAAACAGGACGTCTGTAGAAGAGTTCAACGCCGTTTCACATGAGTCCTGCAATACGCCGATGATAAAGCCAACGGCAACAACCTGCATGGCGATGTCATTCGGGATACCGAACATGTTGCACGCCAGCGGGATCAGCAGCAGAGAACCGCCCGCCACGCCCGATGCACCACAGGCACACAGCGAAGCCACCACGCTCAGTAACAGCGCCGTCGGTAAATCAACCGGAACACCCAGCGTATTCACCGCCGCCAGCGTCAGTACGGTAATGGTGATCGCCGCGCCAGCCATATTGATGGTGGCGCCCAGCGGAATAGACACCGAATAGGTATCACGATCCAGATTCAGTTTCTCACACAGTGCCATGTTCACCGGAATATTTGCTGCCGAACTGCGGGTAAAGAAGGCATACACGCCGCTTTCACGCAGACAGGCCAGCACCAGAGGGTACGGGTTACGGCGAATTTTCCAGAAGACCAGCAGTGGGTTAACCACAAATGCCACCAGCAGCATACAGCCTACCAGTACGGTCAGCAGTTGGGCGTAGCCCCAAAGCGTGGCGAAACCGGTGGTTGCCAGCGTGGAGGAGACCAGACCAAAGATACCGATTGGCGCGAAACGAATCACCAGCTTCACCATAAAGGTGACGGCGTTGGACATATCATTGACCAGATTTTTGGTCGTTTCATTGCCGTGGCGCAGCGCAAAGCCCAGGCCGACAGCCCATACCAGAATACCAATATAGTTGGCGTTCAGCAGAGCATCAATTGGGTTAGAAACCATGCTCATCAGCAGGCTACGCATCACTTCAACAATCCCGGATGGCGGTACGATATCCCCCGCGCTGCTGGAAAGATGCAGTGTTGATGGGAAAGCAAAGCTGAAGACAACGGCGGTTAATGCTGCTGAAAATGTTCCGAGCAGGTAGAGGAACAGAATGGGGCGGATATTGGTTTTTTGCCCGTGCTGGTGGTTGGCGATAGAAGCCATCACCAGCATCAGAACCAGAATTGGCGCGACGGCTTTTAATGCGCCGACGAACAGCGTACCCAGCAGACCAACGGCTTCAGCCGCAGGTTTTGACACCAGTGCCAGTAAAATCCCCAGTACCAAACCGATCAAAATTTGTTTAACCAGGCTCCCTTGCGCCAAACGCGAGAGTAGCCCCGATGAACGTTGCGTAGTCATGTAGTAATCCTTTCATTGTGTTGTTGCCTTACCTTTGTGCGTTCTGTTGACGCATCTTTCAGGATCGGGCAAATGTTTGCATGGCTGAGTATAAGGAAAGAACGCGGTTCGGGAAGCGAAATATCCTGGATTCCGCGTTGAGATCATATTTTATAACTTTAACTTAACATTATTTTGACATGATAAACAAAAAGCCCGACGCACGAAGTGTGCTGTCGGGCTTTTCAGCTAGCAGATGAAACTTACTGTATTTGCTGCTTTTTATCGTGCTGGTGGTTGACCCACGCGTTAACAACCAGCGTCACAAACAGAATGCCAAATACCACGCCTAACGAGATAGCGATCGGGATATGGTAAAAATCGACGATCAGCATCTTAATACCGATAAACACCAGAATGACCGACAAGCCGTACTTCAGCATGGAGAAACGCTCCGCCACGCCCGCCAGCAGGAAGTACATCGCACGCAGACCCAAAATAGCAAACAGGTTCGAGGTCAGCACGATGAACGGGTCGGTGGTCACGGCAAAGATAGCCGGAATACTGTCGACGGCAAAAATCACATCGCTCAGCTCAACCAGAATCAACACCAGCATCAGCGGCGTAACAAACAGCAGGCCGTTTTTACGCACGAAGAATTTTTCATCTTCGATGGTATCGGTCATGCGCAAATGACCGCGTAGCCAGCGTACTAACGGTCTGTCGCCAATACCGGAGGCATCTTCTTTCGCCAGCGCCATCTTCACGCCGGTAAACAACAGGAACGCGCCGAACACGTACAACAGCCACTCAAACTGGGTGATAAGCCAACTGCCGGCGAAGATCATGATCGTACGCAGCACAATCGCACCCAGCACGCCATACACCAGTACCCGACGCTGCAACGCAGGCGGTACGGAGAAGTAGCTGAACAGCATCAACCAGACAAAGACGTTATCTACCGCCAGCGATTTTTCGATCAAATAGCCGGTCAGGAACGCCAGCGCCTGTGGGTCGGCAACGGCGCGCCCCTGGGTTTCCGCCAGGTACCACCAGAAGGCGGCGTTAAACAGTAACGACAGCGTTACCCAGACGATAGACCAGGCTGCAGCCTGCTTCATTGACATCGTATGCGCGCCACGACGACCCTGTAACAGCAGGTCGATGGCCAGCATAATTACCACTACGACAGCGAAGCCACCCCATAACAACGGTGTGCCGACAGTATTCATTGTATTTCCCCATGCATAAAAAAAACGGCCAACGCCGAATGACGTTAGCCGCTGCTTTTTATGCATAGACCTTGCCATTCGGCAAGGTCTCACTTACAACAACAAAGGAATACGGTGGCGTATTCCTTTGTTATCGCCCGGTGACCGGATGTGGTTTTTCACACATCGTAATGACGATCAACCGACAACGAAGTTACTCCCCTTTGCGGGTTACAAAATATTACAGGCCATGCATTCAGTCAATGGCCTGCAACATTCGTTTTACACACCTTTACGCAGTCAGCGATGTTTCCGCTTCGTCTGCCGGGAAAACCACGCCGGTCTGGCGGCGAATCTCCGTTTGCAGTTTGGCGGTGATACGGCTGACGGCCAGTGCCGGGTGATCCACTTCGCCGGATTCAACCAAATGGGCAAAAGCCTCTGCCTCATACAGCATAGTATTGATGTGTTGAGGCGTCGTCAGATCCTGCGTTTTCCCACCGCGTGGCACGAAGCACACCTTTTGGCATTCGGATATATGCTCGATGACCAGCGATCCCGACTCGCCCTGAATTTCACTGGCTAATACCGAGTCGCTTACTTTTGAGTGCTGGAGCGTAACGCTGAAATCACCGTAATTCAGCACCACCACGCCGTGGGCATCCACGCCACTTTCCAGCAGGCTGGCGCTGGCCTGAACGCTCAGCGGTTCGCCCCACAGCGCAACCGCTGAGGCCAGGCAGTAAAAACCGATATCCATAATCGAGCCATTGGAGAATGCCGGATTAAACGTGTTCGGATTTTCACCGTCCAGATAGCGCTGGTAACGAGAGGAGTACTGGCAGTAATTGATAAACGCTTTCCTGATTTTTCCTACTCTGGGTAGTGATTGCTGTAACAGCAGGAAATTAGGCAGGTAGGCGGTTTTAAACGCTTCAAACAGCACGACCTGATTCTCACGCGCGCAGGCGATAGCGGCTTCGGCTTGCGCCAGATTGGAGGCCAGCGGCTTTTCGCAAATAACATGCTTTTTGTGCCGCAAAAACAGCTCGGTCTGTGGAAAGTGCAGGGAGTTCGGGCTGGCGATATAGACAGCGTCGATTGCCTCGCTTTGCGCCATCGCTTCCAGTGAGGTAAACAGATGTTCGACAGGGTAATCGTTGGCGAAGGTCTGTGCCTGCTCAAGGCTACGGGAATAGACTGCGGTTAACTTATACTTGCCGGTTTCATGGGCGGCATCGACAAACTGGCGGGTGATCCAGTTTGTGCCAATTACTGCGAAACGTATCATAAAGGCCTTCAGGCTGCGAAAAGGGATTCTTTTGTCAATTTAGCATGCCCTGAAGACAAAGCTAGTGCGCGACTACGCAGTTTGCTTTAACGATTGTTGCGTTAACCACAGGCGGGTATCGAACTCCAGTTGATGATACTGAGGCTCCATATGACAGCAAAGCTGGTAAAACGCTTTGTCATGTTCTTTTTCTTTCAGATGCGCCAGTTCATGAACGACGATCATGCGTAAAAAGGGTTCTGGGGCGCTGCGAAACACGGTGGCGACGCGGATCTCCGCTTTGGCTTTGAGCTTACCGCCCTGCACGCGAGAGACGGCGGTATGCAGCCCAAGTGCATTCTTCAGAACGTGGATCTTGCTGTCATACATGACTTTATTCAGCGGCGGGGCGTTACGCAGAAACTGATTTTTCAGATCCTGGGTATATTGCCAGAGCGCTTTGTCGGTCGCGAAGTCATGCGTACCCGGATAGCGCTTCTCCAGCACTGCGCCCAGGCGCTGCTCAGCAATCAGCGTTCTCACTTGAGAAAGCAAATGTTCCGGGTAGCCCTGGAGGTAAGTTAGTTGGTTCATTCATGTCCACGCAAATCATAAAAGTGTATACTCACGCACCCTTTTCAGGGATACGCCGAAATTTTACCATTCAGGAGGGCCGATGAGCCACATAGACAACGGTTTCCGTTCGCTGTCACTTAAACGTTTCCCGGAAACGGATGACGTTAACCCGCTGCTGGCGTGGGAAGCAGCAGATGAATATCTGCTGCAACAGCTGGACGATACCGAGATTAGCGGCCCGGTGCTGATCCTGAATGATACCTTCGGCGCGCTGGGCTGTGCGCTGGCGGAACATACGCCGTACAGCATCGGCGATTCCTATCTCAGCGAGCTTGCCACGCGCGAGAACCTGCGTCACAACGATATTGCCGAGTCGAGCGTCAAGTTCCTCGACAGTACCGCTGACTATCCGCAGGCGCCGGGCGTGGTGCTGATTAAGCTGCCAAAAACCATGGCGCTGCTGGAGCAGCAACTGCGTGCGCTGCGCGAAGTGGTAACGCCAGAAACGCGCATCATCGCCGGGGCAAAAGCGCGTGATGTACATACCTCGACGCTGGAACTGTTTGAAAAAGTGCTGGGTCCAACCACCACTACGCTGGCGTGGAAAAAAGCCCGATTGATCAACTGTACGTTCAGCAAACCGGAGCTGGCCGCTGCCTCGCAAACGCTAAGCTGGAAGCTGGAAGGCACCGACTGGACTATCCATAACCACGCCAACGTCTTCTCCCGTACCGGGCTGGATATCGGCGCGCGCTTTTTTATCGAGCATCTGCCGGAAAACCTCGAAGGGGAGATTGTGGATCTCGGTTGCGGCAACGGCGTCATCGGTATGACGCTGCTGGCGAAAAACCCAGAAGCCAGTGTGGTATTTGTTGATGAATCGCCAATGGCGGTGGCTTCAAGCCGCCTGAACGTGGAAAGTAACATGCCTGAAGCGCTGGATCGCTGCGAGTTTATGATTAACAACGCGCTGTCTGGTGTTGAACCGTTCCGCTTTAACGCTGTGCTGTGCAACCCACCGTTCCACCAGAAGCACGCGCTGACGGATAACATTGCCTGGGAAATGTTCCACCACGCCCGCCGCTGCCTGAAAATCAACGGTGAGTTGTATATTGTGGCTAACCGTCACCTCGACTACTTCCACAAGCTGAAGAAGATTTTCGGCAATTGCGTAACCATCGCCACCAATAATAAATTCGTGGTGCTGAAAGCGGTCAAAACCGGTCGCCGTCGGTAATAGCGGGTGCCGGATGCGGCTAACGCCTTATCCGGCCTACGAAAGATATAACGTTAAATTTCCAGTGCCAGTCGGGTGCCCTGCGCAATGGCGCGTCGGGCATCCAGTTCCATCGCCACATCGCAGCCGCCGATCAGATGCACCGTTTTACCAGCCGCGTGCAGCGGATCGACCAGCTCACGGCGCGGCTCTTGTCCGGCACAAATCACCACGTTATCCACGTTAAAGATCACCTGTTCACCGTTCAACACAACGTGTAACCCATCATCATCAATCTTCTGATAGCTGACTGCCGGGATCATTTTCACGCCGCGTGAGAGCAGGGTGGCGCGATGGATCCAGCCCGTCGTTTTACCTAAACCTTGTCCCGGTTTGCTGGCTTTGCGCTGTAACATCACTATCTGGCGCGGGCTGCGGGATAAGTGCGGGCCTTCCGGGCGTAAGCCGCCAGGCTGTTGCAGACTGGTGTCGATCCCCCATTCCACGCAGAACTCCGCAATGTTCTGGCTGGTGGGTTCACCGGGTTGACTCAGATACATTGCGGTATCGAAACCAATCCCGCCGCAGCCCACGATCGCCACGCGTTTACCCACCGGCGTTTTATCGCGCAGGACGTCGAGATAGCTCAGCACTTTCGGATGATCGATCCCCTCGATCGGCGGCATGCGTGGCTCGATCCCGCTGGCAAGGATCACTTCGTCGAAAGTGTGCAGATCGTGTGCGCTGACAAAGTGATTCAGCTTTAGGGTCACGCCAGTCACGTCGATCATTCGGCGGTAGTAGCGCAGGGTTTCATAAAATTCTTCTTTGCCGGGGATCTGTTTGGCGATATTAAACTGCCCGCCAATCTCGTCATGCGCGTCAAACAGCGTCACGTGATGCCCGCGCGCTGCGGCATTAATGGCGAAGGCGAGGCCCGCAGGCCCCGCACCGACAACCGCCAGATTTTTCGGCACAGTTGCCGCAACGATCGGCATTTTGGTTTCATGGCAGGCGCGCGGATTGACCAGGCAAGAGGTGACTTTGCCGACGAAGATCTGATCCAGACAGGCCTGGTTACAGCCGATACAGGTGTTGATCTCATCCGCTCGTCCGGTTTGCGCTTTTGACAGCAGTTCGGCATCGGCGAGGAACGGACGGGCCATCGATACCATATCGGCATCGCCACGGGCCAGAATGTCGTCGGCGACCTGGGGATCGTTAATGCGGTTGGTGGTGACCAGTGGGATTGTTACATGCCCTTTCAGCTTACGCGTCACCCAACTAAACGCACCGCGCGGTACCGGGGTAGCGATAGTGGGAATACGTGCCTCATGCCAGCCAATACCGGTGTTAATAATGGTGGCCCCCGCGGCTTCTATAGCCTGCGCCAGCTGAACGGTTTCGTCGAAGGTTCCGCCGTTTTCCACCAGATCGAGCATCGACAGGCGGAAGATAATAATAAAGTCATTCCCGGCACGCTGACGTACCGCTCGCACCACCTCAACGGCAAACCGCATGCGGTTGGCATACTCACCACCCCATTGGTCATCGCGCTGGTTGGTACGCAGGGTCAGGAATTCGTTGATGAGATACCCTTCCGACCCCATCACTTCCACGCCATCGTAGCCCGCTTCCCGCGCCAGCTGTGCGCAGTGGGCAAAATCTTCAATCAACTGCAGCACTTCATCGTGCGTTAATTCATGTGGCGTAAAGCGGTTAATGGGTGCCTGAATAGCAGAAGGTGCCACCAGATGCGGCTGGTAGCTGTAACGTCCGGTGTGCAGGATCTGCAGGGCGATTTTACCGCCTTCATCATGCACAGCATCAGTAATGACTCGATGGTGAGCAAGCTGGCTGGTGTCGTTCAGCATCGCACCGCCTTCCATTCCCACGCCGGAAAGCGCAGGCGCAATGCCTCCACTCACAATTAACGCTACGCCGTGACGGGCGCGCTCGGCGTAGAACGCGGCCAGCCGTTCTGCACCATCGGGATACTCTTCCAGCCCGGTATGCATTGAACCCATCAGCACGCGGTTTTTAAGCGTGGTGAAGCCTAAATCGAGCGGGGCGAACAGCGACGGATAGCTCATAAAGGTGTCCAGTATGTAAAATTATTGTTATGTGGTCGGATGAGTTAATAATTTAGCCGTCGCCGCGTAAAAGGGAAAAGGGGAATGCCGTGATTGTGATGGGATTCAAAAAAGGAGTGGAGCCAGAGGACGAATATGCCGGATATCGGTGCAAGCACCTAATCCGGCCTGTGAAAATGTGTCTTTGTAGGCCGGATAAGCGAAGCGCCATCCGGCGTTATGTCACAGATTACTGTTTTTTAAGAAAATCGTTATACAGCATATAGAGATGCGCCGCGCTCCAGGAGAAGTTCGGTGCGCCCTGCTGTGCGCCGGTCAATGGGTTATAGTTTTCCTGAATCGGACCGTCAGCGGTGAGGCCTTTGGCGTGGCTGAAGAAGGTATCCGCCAGTTTTAACGCGTCATCGCGATAGCCGTAACGCTCCATCCCTTTTAGCCCGAACCAGAACTGATCCACCCAGACGCGCCCGCGCCAGTAGATATCCGCGCCGAAAGCCGGGTTGGTCAGCGCTGCTGTGCCAAGTGGGACAAAGGTGTTGAACTCTTTGGGGTCGAGCATCACCTTAACCACCGCGTCCGCATGGGGCTGCGTTGCTGCGCCGTTAAACAGCGGCGACCAGCCTTCCGGCCCTTTGCCACGTTCGACGATCGGTTTACCCGCACAGCCGTTTGCCAGCGGTTGGTCCTCAATACGAACGTCATAATAGAATTTTGTTGTCGGGTCGAACATGCAGGTGTTGATGTAATCTGCGAGTTTTTGCGCCAACTGGCGATAGCGTTGCGCCTCTTCGTGTTTGCCGAGCAGGGTCGCCATCTGCGCCAGATAATGGTTGTCGCTGTACATGTAGCTGGCCTGATCGACTGACTCCTGCAACAGCGAGTAACCCAGCAAATTACCGTCTTTACTGCGATTTTCGGCAAATTTCACCACCCAGTCGCTGCGTTTTCCACCACCCGCGACGTATTTATCCAGTTGATCTTTATCGATAAAACCGAATACAGCCGCATCGTCACGACCGGACTCCCACGAGGCGGCAACCTGCGCTGGGATCTCCAGGCTGTCATACTGACCCTTATCGATCACGGTGGCGTAGTTGTTAAGCCCGGAGAGCGTTTCTTCCTTGTCGCCTTTTTTCACCGTAAACAACATTTCGCCGCGGTCAGTATTGTGGGCTTTATCGCGGGTAGCGCCGTATTCCGGCACGCCGTTGCCGTTATGATCGCGGTTACGCAGCCACCAGTCGTGATACGCAACCAGCTTTGGATACATCTCTTCGAGCCAGGCCTTGTCTTTGGTGACGTTGTAGACCTCCATCACCGACCAGGCCGCCAGGCTGGGCTTGGTGTTGCGCTCGTTCCAGTTACCGCCGTCGCCGCCGCGTTCCGGGCTGAGATTCCAGGCAATCAGGTCGGGAATGAATCCGGCATCCTGCGGGCGAACCGGATCACCGGGTTTAACCTGCCATGAAAAGACGGCGCGAATATTCTCTTTGGCGATCTCCGGGTTAAAGTGCGCCATGGCGAAGGCCTGTTTCCAGGTGTCCCACGGCCAGGTTTGGTTGCCGGAGAACCAGCGGCCGGTGACCGATGGCGTCACGGTATTGTGTTTTACCGCACCGCCTGGCGAGCGCCAGTTGCCGTTCAGCGTTTCAATAGCTTTTACCGCGACCCGGGTTTGTTCCGTTGTGGCATCCGGGTTAGTTAAGCCTTTTTGCAGATAATCTGCCCAGCGCTTTTGTGATGCAGCAAGATACCAGGCCGGGCGCGCCAGAATATCGCGGATCTGCGGCTGCTCTTTCGCTACATCCTCGGCGGTAAGCAGATGAGACCAGGTGGTGTAAATGGTTGTCGAACCACTGATATGGGCCTTCCCCGTAAAGCGATGACCGTTAACCGTGGTTTTCATAGCGACAGATTTATGCACCTGATACTCCGACTCACCGGAGGTGAGCAGATCCCAGGTTGAGCGCACTTTGCCGAAGGTGACTTTCAGACCGTCGTGCGTGGCGGTGATTTTGCGCTGATAGCCAGGGAATTCGCTATCAATGGTTTTATCCGACAGCGCTTTTCCCTCTTTGGCTTCCAGTTTCTCCAGCAGCTCGCCGTCCCACACCAGATCCAGCGGCGTGTTGCTGGTGATTTTGGTTTCCAGCAGCGAGGTGCGCGGGCTGGCAAAACGCAGCGTCATCTCTATTTGCACATGCTTAGATGACAGCTTTTGCACCAGCGCGCCGGGAATGCTGTAGGCCTCAAGCGCGAAATCGACCTTTTTACCGTGCTGGTACACCGTCAGACGGTCAAAATTATTGGCCATAAAATTGATGTATTCTTCGGTCAGCAACGCCACGCCTGGAAAACCACCCATCGTTGCAGGGCCGTCCGGGAGCAAATGACCGTGCCAGGCGCCGAGATCGAAAAATGGATTAAAGCGCTGGTGGTCGTCGTGATCGTAGTCATGCATGTAGCCCGGCGCACCGGTGCGATTAATGATGTTTTTAAAGTCGTTAGCACTGGCGGCATGTGCGGAGAAGTTCATCAGCAGGATACAGGCCAGCGGCGTAAGAATAGGTTTCATGTTCATGGTATTCCGGTCCTTGTTACCAATAGAAATATTGCATCAGGAAGATTTGGTCGCTCGGGTCGCCGGATGCATTCTGCATATAGAACCGACTGTCGAAGGCGGTAGCGAAACGGCCGCCGCCGTATTCATACCAGATACCGAACTGCATAAAGGAAGTGGTTTCGTCCTCGGCGCGATCCGGTCGGTGTTTGGCGTAGCTATAAGCAGTGGAGAGGTAAACGCCTTTTAGCGCTTCATACATTGCGCTGACCATATAGCCGGTTTCGGTGCCGGACACATCCAGCCCGTCGGCGCGGCCCGTGTGGTGCCAGGCGCGGGCGGCGAAGTTGGGCGAAAGGATGCCGGTCAGGAACAGCTGTCCGGTACCATCTGTGATCTCCAGGCCGTTCATCCAGGTTACGCCTTCAGTCAGGTCGTACTGGATATAGCCGTTCATCATGGCCGGATAGGTATATTTATCGTCGTAGCGATCGTATTTACCAAAGTGCAGCCAGGCTTTGCTCTCGTCGTGGTGTCCGGCGGGCGTTGCTGTCACGCTGTAGCGCAAAGGACCGGTCAGGTTTTGCACCTTAATGGCAGTCATGATGTCACGGGTGTTGGGAATAACGTAGCCCAGGTCTGGAGTGAAATCCCCCCACCATTGCAGGTCATCCAGCGAAGAGTCCTGGCGCAGGCTGAGCATCAGCTCCGTTCCGTCATTGGTACGATAACCGCCGTAAAAGCGGTTGATCCCGCCCTCGAATCCGCCCCAGCTATGGTCAGGAACCCAGGCATTGCCCTGATGGTCGGCCTGCACGGTCCAGCCCTCGCCGTAGATCAGACCAAACCAAGAGCCGTGTTTTATCTCCAGGCCACCTTCTATATAGGTACCATCACTGTATTTATGTTTGTCTTGTCCTTCTAAATCCATATATCCCCCCATGCCCAATTCGCCATAAAAGCGAAATGAGGGGGAAGATATTTCTGGCGTTTTCGTGTCGTCGTGTTCTGCAGGGCGAACTTCTTCTGCACCCAGAGAGGAGACGCAGAAAAAGGGCAGGGCAATAATTGCCCTGCAACAATGGCTAATATTTTTCATGCTTCGATCCTAAGCAAATAAAATTTAATTTTTATTGTTATAGCCTTGGCGAATATTGTTTATTGTTATTATGTTTTAGTCATTAATTGATATCTGAAGCAGGGGCTGCCTCAATAGCTTTTTCTTCTTTGGTTAGCCCTTTGATATATTTACTGTATTTCCACCAGGCAAAACCGAGGAAAATAACAATCCCACCGACGTTATAGAAAATAATGGTCATGATATTGCCGCCGGTTGGGAAGGTAGAGGCAATAAATCCGATGGTGAAAAGAATGATCAGCATCGACACTACAACAATGCCGGTTTTTTGCGAACCCATACGGAAGTCGCGCGGTAAGTGGTCCAGTTTTGCACGCAGATTCAGGTAAGCCAGCATAATAAACAGCGGCGGCAGCATCGAGGCGGCGGCGGTCATGTTGATGATAGTGTTCATTAAATCCTGCACGGTATTGGAGCCGAGCGTCGGGATAATCATCAGCGGGATAACGATCAGGAACTGGATCCATGCTGCACGGGCCGGGACGCCGTTTTCATTCAGTTCGACGGTTTTTTTACCGAAAATACCCGCCGGAATTTCAGAGAAGAAGATCTTCACCGGCGTTGCGGTCCACATCAGCAGGGAGCCGAACATCGCAGTAAAGGAGACCAGGCCGACAAAGCGGTTAACGACCAACTCAGGCAGGCCGAAATATGCCGCCAGGCCGTGGAATACCTGCACCGATCCACCGGTAAACTTCAGCTCTTTGCTGCTGACGAAGACGTTAATCAACACCGAGGAGATGGAATAGAGCACGCCGATAAAAATTCCGGCAATGATAATGACCTTCACGAACGATTTGGAACCACCCTTGACGTCGTTGACGTACACCGCCACCGACTCCGCGCCGCCTGCCGCCATAAAAATCCAGGTGGTGATACCGAGGAAGGCCCAGTTAAAATTCGGGATCATTGCGTCTACGGTGATAGGGTCAGCAGGCTGTACGCCGCCAACCAGCGCCGTACCTGCCAGTAAAATATAGGACAGCGTCAGCAGCAGCATCAAGGTGGAGGTGACCGAGGTAATCGGCCCTAACATTTTTGCACCATTGGTCGAAACCCAGGTGGAGAAGGCAAACAGCACCATACTTAACACGGTGGTTGCGAACGGCGTCAGAATGTATTCGTAGCCTAAAAAAGCATATGAGGCGTAGGCAATAACGCGGGGCAAAAGCGAGGTAAAAAAGAACAGGTTAACGAACCAGTAGGTGTAGGCAGTAATAAATGCCCAACGTCCACCCAGCGAACTTTTTACCCATGCGTAGACACCGGCTTCGGAGTTTTTATTCAGCGAAACAAATTCGGCGATGATTAAGCAAAACGGAATAAAGTAGAAAATCGTCGCGAGGAAAAACATCGGTGCGGATGCCAGACCAAGCTCAATATTATTGTTGATTACGTTATTAAAACTATAAACCGCGGCAAAGGTGAGTGAAAGTAAGCCGAACTTGCCGATGGTATTACGTTTGGTATCAGACATAGCACATCTCCGATTCCTGATTATTATAGGGTACTGGCGGCGCAACGTCGGCGCCGCCTGTGTTTTTATTTATTATGAAAATAACCATCTTCGATGGTGACTTTGAGTACGACTTTTTTCACTGCGTTATTACAAATAAAACGATAGGCTTCATGGTTGTCACAAATAACCATTTGTCCTTCGTGCACTTCGACGGTTTTTCCACAACCTTTCAGATATTCGCGATCGGTTTCATCGCGATAATATTCAACCACCTGGAGATCCTCTTTGGCGGCATACTCTATTTTTTGCTGCCCTTGCAGGTAGTAATGGATCTCAAAATAACGACGATGACCGGTAAACAGCGCATCGGTCGCGGAGTCTGTCTCCACGCGGTAGCTCAGGGAATCACCGATAGAGTGGGCGACGCCTGGCTGAATATTGTCAATATTTTCAATAGCCTCGACGCAGCGTTGCCATTTCCGACCTGAAGCATAGCGTTGCTGGAACTGCTCTAAGTTGTCGATGATCCTCATTTTGTATTCTCGCTGTGCATATTCGTGGAAAAGAACCCGGTGCCAAAGGCGCGGTTGGCGGTGGTTTGAGCGCCAGATTCGCTGCCGGAAACCGGCAACAACGTGAAGCCGTAGCTGAATGACGTAAACCAGACGCGCCAGGAATCGAGTACTTCACTTCCCCACGAGTTGGAACCTAAGCCCAGCAACTGGTGGTCCAGATTCAGGGTGATGTCATCGCTACGCTGTAGCGCGTTGCAGTGTTGTGCGGCAAAGATATTTTCTGACGTATAGCGCCAGGCGCTCAGGTTGACAGCGCGCTGCGGAACCACCAGCAGACCGTTGCCGTGGCGGTTGGTTAGTGTTGCCCAGCGCACGTCCTGACGATTGCCGTTGTTTTGCGGGAAAGGATAATTTTCGAACATCTCATCCACGCTGCTGCGCCAGATGTCGATGATGTTCGCCTGCTGGCTATCGGCATAGTTTTCACCTGGACCACGTCCGTAATACGCCACCTGGCCCAAATCACCGTTGATGCCCATCGTGAAACCGATGCACGGAATAATGTCCCGGTACTCGCCGTAAGGCTGGCCAGAAAGTTCCACATTCAGCTGACCGTCCGCGGCAATGCGCCAGCGATAGGTGCAGCGCATACCGAAATCGAATACCGGCGGGGCGATAATGGTCTGGCTGGTTATCAGCAGCGCATCATCGGTTTGCTCAAGGGTAAACTCGCGCAGATGCTCCTGCATAATCTGTAAATGATTCGGCTGCCAGAGGCCTTCGAACTCTTGCTTGTGGTTATCAATGGTCGGTTTGAAGAAATTAATCTTCGGCTCGCGGGTAATCAGCTCTTCGCCATTGACGTTCCAGGCGATCGGTTTACCGGTCAGCTTTGAGAATGTCAGATGGAAGTTATAACCGCGAACGGTGCAGCTCTGGCGGCTGTCTTCCAGCGTCAGAGGGTTGGCGTTTTGCAGGCTAAACGGTACGGCAGCCGCCGTTCTGGCCTTCAGCGGGAACTGATAAGTCGCGATGTGATGCCCGGCTTCGCTGTATGACGTGCGGGAATCTTTCGTCACGGTGACGTTAAGGAACGCTTCGCGCGCATCCAGCTCCGGCAGTGCGCATTGCAGCAGCGCGTCGCTGTTGGGAGGAACGTCGCGCAGTTTTATCTGCTGAACAGAGAGCGTATCTCCTTCGGCGCGAACCTCAATATGCAAGGTGTAGTCGTCAAGCGTGGTGAACCAGAGTTTGTTTTCTACCCGTAGCTCGCCGCGGGCCAGATCCTGTGCGCGCACTTTCACCGGCGCAATTACCTGCTTGTACTCTTTCAGTCCCGGTCCTGGGGTTTGATCGGAATAAATCAGGCCATCAAGGCAGAAGTTGTAGTTGTTCGGATAGTCGCCGTAGTCGCCGCCATATTTGTACCAGACGTTGCCGTCGTCATCTTTAGCCTGAATCCCGTGATCGCACCACTCCCAGACATAGTGCCCCTGAATGCAATCATGCTGATAGAAGACGTTCTGATATTCCGTTAGCCCGCCGGGACCGTTGCCCATGGCGTGAGCATATTCACAGATGATGCGCGGTTTAGGATGCGGATATTCACCAAACTCATTCATCAGCGGCACGCGGGTGTACATGGTGGAGATGATATCCACCACTTCAGCGTCACGATCTTCTTCGTAATGGATCAGACGCGTGTCATCCAGCGCTTTCGCAGCGTGATACATGGCGCGGATGTTACAGCCGTATCCGGATTCGTTACCGAGCGACCAGATGATGATCGAAGGGTGATTTTTCTGCGCATGGACGTGGCGCACGATGCGCTCAACGTAGACATTTTCCCACAGTGGATCGTCGGTGATCCGACTGATATCGCCGATATTGGCGAAGCCGTGAGATTCAACGTCTGTTTCGGCCATCACGAACAGGCCGTAGATATCGCACAATTCATAGAAGCGCGGATCGTTCGGGTAATGGGCGGTGCGTACGGAGTTGATGTTGTGCTGCTTCATTAACAGCAGATCTTTTTCAACGCGATCCATACCGACAGCACGGCCCTTAAGATGATCGTTATCGTGGCGGTTAACACCATGCAGCATCACGTAGCGGTTATTGATGTAAAACAGACCGTCGCGAACTTTAATATCGCGGAATCCAACACGCTGTGGCACGACCTCAAGGATGTTGCCGCTGGCATCTTTCAGCGTCATCACCAGATGGTAGAGATACGGCGATTCCGCCGACCACTGCTGCGGCGCGCTAACCTTGAAATGAAAAGCGGTCTGCGTTTGTTTATCCACTTTTAGGGCGTTAATCACATCGCTATGCAGCGCCTTCTCACCGTCAAACAAGGTGTATTCGAGCGACGCTATCGCTGGCGTAGAGGCCAGGTTTTCCAGCGCAATGTCGCAGGAGAGGGTGGCGTCGCGATAGTCATCATCGAACTCGGTGCGAACGGTAAAATCCTGAATGTGGGTCGCCTGTTTGCCGACCAGATAGACGTCGCGGAAAATTCCCGCCGACCACCACATATCCTGGTCTTCAACGTAGGTGGAATCAGCCCATTGCATTACGCGAACGCACAGCAGGTTATCACCGGTCTTCACCACCGCGCTGATATCAAATTCGGCCGTCAGGCGGCTGCCTTTGCTGAAGCCAACGTACTGACCATTCACGTAAACTTCGAAGTAGGTTTCTACGCCATCAAACTTAATCAGCGTCTGTTTGCCCTGCCAGCCTTCGCTGAGGGTGAAAATACGCTGATAGGCCCCGGTGGGGTTATTGGTCGGAACGTAGGGGACATCAATCGGGAAAGGAAAACCTTCGTCGGTATACTGCAGCTTACCGTGTCCTTCCATCTGCCACATGCCGGGGACGGTGATGCTGCCCCAGTCACTCATAAACTGCGACGTAAAGGCTTCCGGCACCTGTAGCGGATGCTCAAAGAACTGAAAATTCCACTGACCGCTTAGCAGCTGAAAGAGGCTGCTGGTTTCGCGGGCAAACGAGCGAGCCTGCGCAACGGAGTCATAAGAGAAAAAATATGCGCGTGGCGCCAGTCGATTTTCGTGGGTGAGCTGAATGTTTTCCCAGCGATTCATAAGGCCTCCCGGTGGAGAAAAATCGGAACCATTCATTTTAATGGTGAGTAAGTGTAATTGATGGTGATTTTAGTAAAAGTTTTACTAAAATATAGCGAGTGAGGTGATTTACTTTAACTGGATCACGAAAATAATTCGGACGCGGAAAAGAATGCATGACAATGCGCGCCCGGCATCAGAAGAAACCGGGCGGGTTAGCGGGGGATTTTAGCGGGTGGTGCCGCGCAGTTTCAGCTTGCTGGGAACAAAAACCAGCAGGGGAAGCGCACGCCCGTCACGGGCTTTTTCGAACAGCAGGTTGACGCCCTGACTGCCCATCATTTCCGAATGAATGCGAACGGTGGAAAGCGGAGGAAAGGTGAAACGCGCCGTTGGGATATCATTAACGCTAATCAGCGAAATATCCTGCGGAATATTCAAACCACGCTCGTGGATGGCGCGCAGAACGCCAATGGCAATCGAGTCTGAAGCCACAAACAGGGCGCTGGGATAGTCGGGTTTCGCCAGCATTTCTTTAGCCAGTTCATAGCCTGATGAACTGGAAAAACCGCCGCGATAGATGTCCTGTTCAGAAACGACCTGCTGCAGGCGACCGTATTCGACAAACGCGGCTTCGCGGATATCGGCCTTGCCTGGCTGGTCTTCGCCGCCGATGAAACCAATGCGGGTGACGCCCTGGGCAATGAAGAAGTCGATGCTCTCTTTGCTGATGCGGGCCAGATCGATATCGACGGCGTCATATTCGCTGCCGGATTCATGGAAATCGATAAAGCAGATGTTGTCGGTAAGCGCTGTTGCCGCCTCGCGCAGAGCGGGAGAAGGCTTGCCGACAATAAGAATGCCGGTAATGTGTTTGCTCTCCGGCAGCCCACTGTGCTCATAGCAGTTGGTCAGTTCGATCCCGAGTTTCTCACACTGGGTTTCAATCCCATGGCGGATCGCGAGGTAGTAAGGATCGTTGATTTCCAAATCTTGCTGATAGCTGTAGAGCGCCAGAATATGCTGGGGGCCGAGCGCGCTGGTCTGGTTCTTTCGGGCGCTGCTGGTTTTGTACTCCAGCTTTTCCGCGATCTCCAGAATGCGATGCTTAGTCTCTTCTTTTACATTCAGCGTGGGGTCATCGTTTAAAACCCGGGACACTGTCGCCAGGGACACGCCAGCTTCGATTGCGATGTCTTTAAGTGTTGCCATGTTTGCCTTTTCCCTGAGTTACCTGCGCATTGTAAATGAAGTGCTTATCTATTCATCTGTTTTCAGTAAAAAAAGCATGATTAATTGACATGCTCGGGGTAAAACTGGGCTTTCAGAGTGTGATGAGTACGTCATTTTCCCGCTTTTGAGAACAATGCCCGGAAAATATTTTGCTAGTATTTAGTAAAATTTTACCAAGGAGAAAACAATGGATACCGTCGCATTTGCTGATTTTGCCCGAATGGAAATACGTGTTGGAAAAATCGCACAGGTAAAGCGCCATGACAATGCCGATAAGCTGTATATCGTACAGGTAGATGTGGGAGAGCGTACGCTGCAAACCGTAACCAGCCTGGTGCCTTACTACAGTGAAGAGGAGTTGATGGGCAAAACGGTGGTGGTGCTGTGTAATCTGCAAAAGGCCAAAATGCGCGGTGAGACATCAGAGTGCATGCTGCTGTGTGCGGAAACCGACGATGGCAGCGAAAGCGTACTGTTGACGCCAGAACGCCTTATGCCTGCTGGTGTGCGGATTGTTTAAGTTAGGCTAATTGCCGGATGGCGGCTGCGCCTTATCCGGCCTACAAAAGAGTGTCTTTTATAGGCCGGGTAAGGTTGTTACATTTGCTCCACGCTCACCCGTAATGCTGCCAGGGCTTTGCGTGTCGATCGCAATACCAGATCGCATTGCTCGATCGTTAACGTCAACGGCGGTTCGATGCGGATCGTCTTTGCATTGTTAAGCGTGCCGGCAACCAACACCCGCTGGCGGAACATCTCACTGGCAAAGTTGTAGCCGATTTCATTATCGACAAACTCAATCGCCATCAGCATGCCCTTGCCGCGAACATCATGTACCAGGTCCGGGTATTCCCGCGCAAGCTGACGGAAACCATCCAGCAACATATCGCCTTTCTGCTCCGCCTGAGCCGGTAAATTTTGCTCCAGCAGGACGTTAATGGTGGCCAGCGCCGCCGCACAAGCGAGCGGGTTACCGCCAAACGTGGTGGTATGCAGGAAAGGATTGTCGAACAGGACGGAGAACACCTCTTCGGTGGCAATGGTCGCGCCAATGGGCATCACACCGCCGCCCAACGCTTTGGCCAGACACATAATGTCGGGTTGCACGTTTTCGTGTTCGCAGGCAAACATCTTGCCGGTACGCCCCATGCCGGTTTGCACTTCGTCAAGGATCATCAGCGCGCCAAACTCATCGCAAAGTTTACGAACGGCGGTCAAATAACCTTGCGGCGGCAGGATCACCCCTCCTTCACCCTGGATCGGCTCGAGGATCACAGCTGCGACATCGTCACCGGTCTTTTTACACTCGCTGAGCATGGTGCGCATTGCGTTAATATCGCCAAACGGCACATGACGGAAGCCCGGCAGCAGCGGCATAAAAGGTTTACGGAAGGTGGATTTAGCCGTAGCGGACAGCGCGCCCAGTGATTTACCGTGGAATGCGCCGCTGGTGGCAATAAACGTAAATTTACCGCGCGGCGATTGATATGCTTTCGCCAGCTTCAGGGCGGCTTCAACCGACTCGGTCCCGCTGTTACAGAAAAAACTGTATTTCAGTTTACCGGGCGCCAGTGCGGCGAGGGTTTTTGCCAGCATGGCCCGCAGAGGGTCAAGTAACTCCTGGCTGTGCAGAGGTTGTTTCGCGAGTTGATTCTGTACGGCGGAAACCACGACTGGATTACGGTGCCCCACGTTGAAAATTCCAAAACCACCCAGGCAATCGACGAACTCCTGCCCCTGGGTGTCGACAAGCGTATTCAGGCTTCCCGCTTGCCACTCTACGGCTCCGTAATCCCCGCCTGCAGTTACAGATTTTCGATACTCTAAGAACCCCGGATTGACATGCTCCTTGAAGTACTCAATCACCTCTCGGTTTAACGATTTCATTTCCTCATGATCAAGCGTGCGCTTTTCGATGAGATTCAGTGCGTGTGCGCTGCAGGCCAGGGCCGATGCGCTGGAAGGTAACCTGTTCAAAATATGCTCCCGGAGCTCGCGTATCACATGATACTGAATTAAGTATTGCAGGGATTGCGCCATTCCGGCGCGCTTAGCAAAAATCGGGATAAACACCAGGAAATATCTCATTTATGCAACATTTAATGCCGCGATTTAACATTTGCTGGCATTTTGCCCAAGTAAGGAGCCTGAAAACAGATCGAATAAACGCAAATTTGCGCTAAAAATGGGCAATATTTGCACTGTGACGGTGCGCTGGTAGAAGTGACGTTGAATAGTTACTAGATGAAAGTATTTTAAATCAATGGATTAGAATGCGTACAGATTTTGAGGTTTAATCGCAAATTGCGATCTAAATCAAATTTAACAACTAAAGATAAAAAAATTATCGCCGAAATAACATAAGCCGAAAGAGTTAACAACCAGATAACCTGCACAGGACGCAATCATGTCTTCTCATCCCTACGTTAGTCAGCAAAATACACCGCTGGATGATGATATCACCCTCATGTCTACCACCGATTTACAAAGCTATATCACCCATGCGAACGATACATTTGTCCAGGTCAGTGGCTATCAACTGAATGAATTGCTCGATAAGCCGCACAATCAGGTTCGTCATCCGGACATGCCAAAAGCGGCGTTTGCGGATATGTGGTACACCCTGAAGCAGGGCGAGCCATGGAGCGGGATTGTGAAAAACCGGCGTAAGAATGGCGATCACTACTGGGTGAGGGCCAATGCGGTGCCGATGGTGCGGGAAGGACGCGTGACCGGGTATATGTCGATTCGTACCCGGGCAACTGACGAGGAAATTGCGGCGGTAGAGCCTTTATATAAAGCGCTGAACGAAGGACGTTGCAACCGGCTTATTCATAAAGGGCTGGTGGTACGCAAAGGCTGGCTGGGTAAACTGCCGGCGATGCCGATTCGCTGGCGGGTGCGCAGCGTGATGGCATTCCTGTTTGTCCTGCTAGCGGTCGCATTGCAGCAAATGGGCGCCGAATGGCCGTTACTGCTGATGAGCGCGTTGGTGATGGTGCTGGGAACGGCTATTTTCGAATGGCAAATTGTGCGTCCTATTGAGAATGTCACCCGTCAGGCGCTGAAAGTGGCGACCGGTGAGCGGAACAGCGTGTCGCATCTTAACCGTAGTGATGAACTAGGCCTGATGCTACGAGCAGTGGGCCAGCTTGGGTTAATGTGTCGCTGGCTCATTCACGACGTCTCCAGCCAGGTGAGTTGCGTGCGCAGCGACAGCGAAACGCTGGCGAAAGGCAGCGACGATTTAAACAAGCATACGCAGCAGACTGTCGAGAACGTGCAGGAAACGGTGACCACCATGAATCAGATGGCGGCATCGGTGAAACAAAACTCAGAGACCGCCGCCGCGGCCGATAAGCTCTCTATTGCCGCCAGCAGCGCAGCAACGCACGGCGGCGAGGCGATGGATACCGTCATCAAAACCATGGACGATATCGCCAACAGCACCCAGCGGATCGGCACCATTACGACGCTGATTAACGATATTGCCTTCCAGACCAACATTCTGGCTTTGAATGCTGCTGTTGAAGCCGCGCGGGCGGGCGAGCAGGGGAAAGGGTTCGCCGTGGTGGCGGGAGAAGTACGTCATCTTGCTAGCCGTAGCGCCAGTGCAGCCAATGATATTCGCAAGCTGATTGATGCCAGCGCTGACAAGGTGCAGTCCGGATCTGACCAGGTTCACGCCGCAGGGCGCACGATGGACGATATTGTGGCGCAGGTGCAAAACGTCACTCAGCTGATCGCCCAAATCAGCCACTCCACGCTGGAACAATCAGACGGTCTTTCCAGCCTGACCCGCGCGGTGAATGAGCTGAGCAACATTACACAGAAAAACGCCGAACTGGTTGAAGAGAGTGCGCAGATTTCCGCGATGGTGAAACATCGCGCGGGTCGTCTGGAAGATGCGGTTACGGTGCTGCATTAATACTAAAAATACAGGCGGAACGTCGGGCATACGGGTTCCGCCTGCTGTGCAGATTAATCCAGCTGAGTAATATCCAGCGCAGCGCGATCGATAATACCGATGATTTTTTTGATCTGCGCATCGCTGGTATCACCATGATTGACCCGTAGATCCAGCACAGCTTTGAAGTTTTCCAGCGCGCGTTTCATCTGTGGATTTTTGCGTAATTCAAAACCCACGCAGCGGGCTTTAATACGTTCGTGGATATGTTCCAGATGTTCACGGTTCTCATCCAGCCACTGCTGGCCCTGGGTCGTGATCGCAATCTGTTTACGCCCACCTTCCTCGTCGCTGACGGTGATCAGTGCCTGATCCTGCAAGAAATCCAGCGTTGGATAGATAACGCCCGGGCTTGGGGTGTAGTTACCCTGAGTCAGGGTTTCAATCGCTTTAATCAGTTCGTAGCCGTGGCTGGCGTCGCGGGTCAAGATATCCAGAATCACCAGGCGTAATTCGCCGTGGCCAAAGAACCGCTGACGACGACCACCGCCGCCACCACGACCGTGGCGATGTCCGCAACCCTGCTCGTGGTGATGATCTTTGTTACAGCTTTCTTCATGGCGATGTTCTTCACCTTTGCAGCAACCTGCATGGTACTCGTTGTGGCGGCCTTCATGGTGATGTCCTTCACCCTTGCAGCAGCCTTCGTGTTGGTGCTCTGTGTGCTTACAGCAACCTTCATGATGGTTTTGCATCATCGTCTCCTGATGTTATTTAGATATATCTAATTTATATCTAAAAATTATCAGTTTGCAAGTCTACAAATTATATTCTGTATAACATGATGATTATTAACTGTTTTTATATGGGTGTGATAGCCGGATAATCATAATTTAACTATATCAAAAAGTGCTTGCAATATTTTTGATTAGCAATCATTATCATTTAAAAAATCAATTTAGATATATCGTATTATCTTCACAAGGCGAAAAAATGACAAAAAACATCTCACGCTACCCACAGCGCGTTCGCAATGAACTGCGTTTTCGAGAACTTACTGTCCTGCGCGTAGAGCGTATTAGCGCGGGCTTTCAGCGTATTGTACTGGGCGGTGACGCGCTGGACGGTTTTAGCTCACGCGGCTTTGACGACCATACCAAGGTCTTTTTCCCTGAACCGGGCAGCAACTTTGTACCACCTGTCGTCACCGATGAAGGCATTGTCTGGGCGGACGGTGTACGTCCGCTCTCCCGTGACTACACGCCGTTGTATGACGAAGCGCGCCATGAGCTGGCACTGGATTTCTATATTCATGACGGCGGCGTGGCAAGTACGTGGGCGATGAATGCCCGTGAGGGTGACAAGCTGACGATCGGCGGGCCGCGCGGTTCTTTGGTGGTGCCAGAGGATTATGCGTATCAGGTTTACGTGTGTGATGAGTCGGGAATGCCCGCGTTGCGCCGACGCCTGGAGTCGCTCAGCCGTTTGGTGGTACGTCCGAACGTCACGGCGCTGGTTAGCGTGCAGGATGCAGCCTACCAGGACTATTTTGCCCATCTCGACGGATTTACTCTTCAGTGGTTTATCGGCCATAACGAGCAGGCGGTGAATGAACACTTATCGCGGCTAAGCATGCCCACAGACGATTATTTCATCTGGATCACTGGCGAAGGAAAGGTGGTCAAAAACCTGAGTGCTCGTTTTGAAACCGAGGCGTTCGATCAGCAACGGGTTCGTGCAGCGGCTTACTGGCATCAACGCCGTTAATCAGTAATTAGAGGGCGGAACGCCAAACGCCTGGCGGAATGCGTAGCTAAATGCCGCGGTACTTGAATACCCAACGTCGAGTGCCACGGCGGTTACGCTTTTATTTTTCTTCAGCATTAATACTGATTCAAGTATTCGCATTTTTTGCTTCCAGACGCTGAAGGGCAATCCGGTTTCTTTTTTGAAATGACGTGAAAAGGTACGGGCAGACATACCCAAATGCTGCGCCCAGTATTCAACCGAATGCTCCAGTGCGGGGGATTCTTGTATTGTTCGGCAGACTTTGGTTAATTCGCGATCCTGCGGCCAGGGTAATACAAAAGCGACTTCCGGGAGTTGCAGAATAATATCGACCAGCACACTAACCAGCTTGCCCTCTTTTGACTGACTATCATAATGGCCTGAAATTGAATTCGTGGCGTAATGAATAAACTCTCTGGCGAAATCACTGATAGCCACTACTTTGCATTCATTGATGCTCTCTTCAAGAAAACCCGGTTTAATATCCAGATTTTCTAAATATACATCATCTAATGCCCAAACCGCATGCTCCGTATTATTTGGGATCCAGATGCCATAATGCGCCGGGATTATCCAGCACTTACCGGCAACATCAATGCGCATGCTGCCTTTGCGGGCGAAATGAAACTGCATAAAAGAGTGTGAATGCTGCGGTACATGGTGGTTGGCTTCCAGGACATAAGAGCGAAAGAATACGTCCTGCGGCAGTTCGGTCATGGAGTTATCCGGGAAGGAGTTCCACTGTTTTTGCGCGAGAGTTTCCATAAATGAATCGTCAATGCTCCCGATGGTGTGTCCGCTGTTCGATAGATCTTGTCCGCGGATCATAATACATACACTCTTTTTTCCATAATAATCTTGCGTAATAATTTTTAGTCCACTTTTGGTAAATACCATGAACTCGCTTTGTTCAGATGCTGTCATCGTCAATGAAACAAATGATAACTGGACCCGAATGGGAAAAGAGCTGCTTTCGCAAGCGGATATCAGAATTAATGGCTCGCGCGCCTGGGACATTCAACTTCATCATACCGGTTTCTTTAAACGGGTATTGCAACAAGGCTCGTTAGGGCTTGGCGAAAGCTATATGGAAGGCTGGTGGGACTGCGAACGGCTCGATATTCTGTTCTGCAAAATCCTGAAAGCAAAACTCGACCAGCAGATGCCAGGTAATCTGAAAGATATTTTACGCATTGCCAGCGCACGCCTGTTTAATTTGCAGTCACGTAGCCGTGCATGGATCGTCGGTAAAGAACATTATGATATTGGTAACGATCTCTTTGCGCTGATGCTTGATCCGCATATGCAATATTCCTGCGGTTACTGGAAAGACGCGACCACATTAGACGAAGCGCAAAATGCCAAATTAAAAATGATCTGCGAGAAGCTGCAGCTTAAGCCGGGTATGCGTTTACTCGATATCGGTTGTGGATGGGGCGGGTTGGCAGAATATGCGGCGCGTCATTATGGCGTGGCGGTAGAAGGCGTTACCATTTCCAAAGAGCAGCAGAAAATGGCGCAGCAGCGCTGTGAAGGGCTGGACGTGAACATTCTGCTGCAGGATTATCGCGATCTTGATAAACACTACGATCGCATTGTGTCCGTGGGGATGTTTGAACACGTCGGGCCGAAAAACTACGACACCTATTTCAGCATCGCTGACCGTTGTTTAAAACCGGACGGACTGTTCCTGCTGCATACCATTGGTAGCAATAAAAAAGGGATGAGCGTCGATCCGTGGATCAATAAATACATTTTCCCGAACGGTTGCTTGCCGGCAATTTCCCATATTGCCGAGGCCAGCGAATCACGGTTTGTGATGGAGGACTGGCATAACTTTGGCAGCGATTACGATAAAACGCTGATGGCCTGGCATGAGCGCTTTAATCAGGCCTGGCCGGAGCTGTCTTCACGTTACTCCGCCACCTTCAGAAGAATGTTTAATTATTATTTATGTGCCTGCGCAGGGGCTTTCCGCGCCAGAGATATTGAGCTTTGGCAGGTGCTGTTTAGCCGCGGTGTAGAGGGCGGCATCCGCGTTTATCGTTAACGCATTGCCGGATGGCGGCGCAAGCGCCTTATCCGGCCTACATAGGTTTTGTACTCGTAGGCCTGATAAGCGAAGCGCATCAGGCATATCTTCGCCGGATGGCGGCGCAAGCGCCTTATCCGGCCTACATAGGTTTGCACTCGCAGGCCTGATAAGCGCAGCGCATCAGGCACTTCTTCGCCGGATGGCGGCGCAAGCGCCTTATCCGGCCTACATAGGTTTGCACTCGCAGGCCTGATAAGCGCAGCGCATCAGGCGTATTTTTGCCGGATGGCGGCGCAAGCGCCTTATCCGGCCTACAAAGGTTTGCACTCATCGGCCTGATAAGCGAAGCGCATCAGGCGTATCTTTGCCGGATGGCGGCGCAAGCGCCTTATCCGGCCTACATAGGTTTGTACTCGTAGGCCTGATAAGCGCAGCGCATCAGGCACTTCTTCGCCGGATGGCGGCGCAAGCGCCTTATCCGGCCTACATAGGTTTGTACTCGTAGGCCTGATAAGCGCAGCGCATCAGGCGTATCTTCGCCGGATGGCGGCGCAAGCGCCTTATCTGGCCTACATAGGTTTGTACTCGTAGGCCTGATAAGCGAAGCGCATCAGGCGTATCTTCGCCGGATGGCGGCGTAAACGCCTTATCCGGCCTACATAGGTTTGTACTCGTAGGCCTGATAAGCGAAGCGCATCAGGCATTTATGGCTTAGCTCAATTCACTCTCTGCCAGCGCTTTAAATACCATCGCGACGGCGTGCGCGCCGGGGTCCATATTTCCGAGCAGGCTTTCGCTGCTCAGATACGATGCGCGACCCGCATTGGCTTTGCTCGACAAACAGGTTCGTTCGGCTCCCGCTTGCGCGGCGTCGAAGGCGGCCTGCAGATTTTGCGGCTGCGTGATCAGCGAAGTCAGAGCCGGTTGCAGCGCATCAATCATGGTGCGATCGCCTTCGTCTGCGCCGCCGTAAAACTTCATCTGCGCCAGTCCCGTATTCAGGGCTTCGGCAACGTTAGCTCCCTGTTCCAGTTTCTGCCCTGCGGCAGTAAAGAAAATAGACATCAGCACACCGCTGGAACCGCCCATCACCACGGTCAGACGTTCGCCAATCAGCGCAAACAGCGTGGCAAGGTTATCCAGCGGCAACTGCTGACGATGCAACAGGCCGGCAATTTCACGCGCGCCTGCGGCAAAGGTTGAACCGGTATCGCCATCGCCGACTTTGGCATCAAGCGCATTAAGATGGGTCTCCAGATCGGAAAGGGTTGTGGTGACAAGTTCCACAATCCCGGCCACCAGGGCGTTCGCCGAAGGCTGGAATTCCACGCGTGCGCTACGCTGAGATGACGGTACACAGCTGATTTCACGCGGTGGGACCGGCGTCGGCCAGTTACTGGTTTCCACCTCTGTGAGCAGCGCTTTTTCGATGCTCTCTTCCAGCACGATGGCCGTCAGTGAAAAGCCTTTCATATCCAGCGCGGTGACCAGCGAGGCCGGGCCAATCAGCCAGTCGATACGCGGATGCAGCGGGCTGCTGGCCAGTTCGCGGGTAATGATGGCCATTTCGGCAACAGAAACGCCGCCAAGATTGTTAATCATCACCGCCAGACGGCCGGTTTCAGGCAGGGCGGCCAGCAGTTTATCCACCATCAGGTTCACCACCTGTGCACTGTTCTGGGTGTCGATGACCGAGGCGCCTGGTTCGCCGTGAATGCCCATACCCAGCTCCGCGTGGCCCGGATGATGACGCGGGGCGGCGTCGGTTTCTTGCGGCAAATGACAGCTGGAAAGCGCAACGCCCAGACTGAAGGTGTTATTGGCCGCGTATTGCGCTTCACGCAGGACGGTGGCGAGGTTGTAGCCGCGTTCGGCAAAATAGCCCGCGATTTTATGCACCAGGATGGTTCCCGCAATACCGCGCGGGTGTTTGTTATCCGGCAGGGAGATGTCATCGCCGACAATCAGCATTTCAACGTTGTAACCAAGGCGACGGGCTTTCTCGGCGGCAAGACCGAAATTAAGACGGTCACCGGTGTAATTTTTCACGATCAACAAACAGCCCGCCTCACCGGTTACCGCCTGAATGGCGGTCAGTACCGCATCTACGCTCGGGGAAGCGAACACGTCGCCACAGACCGCGGCCGTTAGCATACCTTTACCGATAAACCCAACGTGCGCGGGTTCGTGCCCTGAACCGCCGCCGGAAATGACCGCCACGTTATTTTTGTTAAGGTCACGTCGGACCACGATGCGAATAGCCGGATCGCTTTCCAGACGCGCCAGGTTATTCCACGGGCTGGCGATAATCGTACCGTCGATGACGTCGCTCACGAGATGGGTGCGTTGATTAAAAAAGAATTGAGACATAACGGCTCCTTGAGGTTGAGTGTAAGACAAACCCCCGGAAGTATGGTCATGGTGCGGAGGCGATAGAGAGATTCTGGCGAAGTCAGCGTGGAAAAAAACAACGTTAAAATGAGTTTCATTACGGAACGTTGTTATTGTTTTTTGTTCCGAAATGAAACCGAAAAGAACGGGGAACGACCACAATGCGAGCTTGCTCGACTTTTTCCTCTCGCGATGAATGCAGGTCACACTGCACTGTCAGCTTTTTTTTACCGGTATTTTGGCAAGTGAGTGGGTAAAAGAGAAAGTGAGATTCGTCTGTGCCGGAGATTTGGTGGTAAATGAACGGATCGGGATCGCAAACCTTATATTTTTTATGGTTAAGCGTTCCAATATGAAACATGTGTTGTTTTTATCTGTTTCATATCAGAACAAAAAGACGAAAGATTTTTTTGTGCACGCCTCGCCATACAGTTATTGCATCGCTCCGGTACCTCCCGTTTTCGCCGTCAGCATCAGGCTAAACAGGTTAACGCCAGGGCTCACCATGTAAAAACATGTACTTATTTGAGGATGAAAGGAATGCTAAAAGTTATTCAATCTCCAGCCAAATATCTCCAGGGTCCTGACGCTTCCACCTTGTTTGGTCAATACGCTAAAAATCTGGCGGACAGCTTTTTCGTGATTGCGGATGACTTCGTGATGAAGCTGGCGGGAGAGAAGGTACTAAACGGCCTGCACAGTCATGACATTAGCTGCCATGCGGAACGCTTTAACGGTGAATGTAGCCATGTTGAAATTAATCGCCTGATTGCCATTTTGAAACAGCACGGTTGCCGCGGCGTGGTTGGGATTGGTGGTGGGAAAACGCTGGATACCGCCAAAGCGATTGGCTACTACCAGAAGTTGCCGGTGGTGGTGATCCCGACTATCGCGTCTACCGATGCGCCAACCAGCGCGCTGTCCGTTATCTATACCGAAGCCGGTGAGTTTGAAGAGTATCTGATCTACCCGAAAAACCCGGATATGGTAGTGATGGACACTGCAATCATTGCCAAAGCGCCGGTACGTCTGCTGGTGGCCGGGATGGGCGATGCGCTCTCGACCTGGTTTGAAGCGAAAGCCTGTTATGACGCCAGAGCGACCAGCATGGCGGGCGGACAGTCCACCGTGGCGGCGCTGAGCCTGGCGCGCTTGTGCTATGATACCCTGCTGGCGGAAGGCGAGAAGGCACGCTTTGCCGCGCAGGCCGGCGTGGTGACCGATGCGCTGGAGCGTATTGTCGAAGCTAATACTTACCTCAGCGGCATCGGCTTTGAAAGCAGCGGTCTGGCAGGGGCGCATGCGATCCACAACGGCTTTACGATTCTGGAAGAGTGCCACCATTTGTACCACGGTGAAAAAGTTGCCTTTGGTACGCTGGCGCAGCTGGTGCTGCAAAACAGCCCGATGGAAGAGATCGAAACCGTGCTGAATTTCTGTCAGAAAGTAGGCCTGCCGGTAACGTTAGCGGAAATGGGCGTGAAAGAAGACGTTGACGGCAAGATCATGGCCGTAGCAAAAGCGACCTGCGCAGAAGGTGAAACCATCCACAATATGCCGTTCCCGGTAACGCCTGAAAGCGTACATGCCGCTATTCTGACGGCAGATCTGCTGGGACAGCAGTGGCTGGCGCGTTAATCAGTCGTCGGTAGGTTTTTATCCGGCATCTTCTCCCCCTCTGACAGTCTCTGCCGGAGGGGTTGTCTATGGTTAAACAGCGGAAAGGGATATGACGGCGCACACGCATAGCATCGGGAAGGAAGTCTCTTCAGTCATTGCCCAGTCATGGCATCGTTGCAGCAAGTTTATGCAGCGGGAAACCTGGCAGGCGCCGCATCAGGCGCAAGGGCTGACCTTTGAGTCGATTTGTCGTCGCAAGACGGCGTTGCTGACGATTGCTCAGGCTGCGCTGGAAGATGCCTGGGAGTTTATGGACGGCCGCCCGTGCGCGCTGCTGATTCTGGATGAATCAGCCTGTATCCTCAGCCGTTGCGGCGATCCGCAGACGGTGGAACAGTTGGCGGAGCTTGGGTTTCGCGACGGCAGCTACTGTGCGGAAAGCATCATTGGCAGTTGTGCCCTGTCGCTGGCGACGATGCCGGGCCAGCCGACAAAAACCTCTGGCGATCAGCATTTTAAACAGGCTCTGCATCCGTGGTCGTTCTGCTCGACGCCGGTCTTCGATAACCATGGTCGACTGTTCGGCTCCATCTCGCTGTGTTGTCTGGTGGAGCATGAGTGCGTTTCTGATTTATCCCTGACGCTGGCGATTGCCAGAGAAGTCGGCAACTCTTTGCTGACCGACAGCCTGCTGGCTGAATCCAACCGCCATCTGAACCAGATGTACGGGCTGCTGGAGAGTATGGATGATGGTGTGATGGCCTGGAACGAACAGGGCGTATTGCAGTTCCTCAATGCGCGTGCGGCGCTGCTTTTGCATCTCGATGCGCAGGCCAGTCAGGGAAAAAACATTCACGATCTGCTCAATCTCCCCATGCTGCTGCGCCGGGCGATCAAACATGCCCGCGGCCTGAATCACGTCGAAGTTACCTTTGAAAGCCAGCATCAGTTTGTTGATGCCGTCATCACCCTGAAACCGATTGTTGAGGAGCAGGGCAACAGCTTTATCCTGCTACTGCATCCGGTGGAGCAAATGCGCCAGCTGATGACCAGCCAGCTCGGCAAGGTGAGCCACACCTTTGAGCAGATGTCGACTGACGATCCGGAAACCCGCCGCTTGATCCATTTTGGTCGCCAGGCAGCGAGGGGGAGTTTCCCGATCCTACTGTGCGGGGAAGAGGGCGTTGGTAAGGAGCTGCTGAGCCAGGCCATTCACAACGAAAGCGAGCGCGCCAGCGGGCCGTATATCGCCGTGAACTGTCAGCTTTATGCCAACAGCGTGCTGGGGCAGGATTTTATGGGCAGTGCGCCAACCGACGATGAAAATGGCCGGTTGAGCCGTCTTGAACTGGCGAACGGTGGCACGCTGTTTCTGGAAAAAATTGAATATCTGGCGCCGGAGCTGCAATCCGCGCTGTTACAGGTGATCAAGCAGGGGGTATTAACCCGCCTGGATGCCCGTCGGTTGATTCCGGTGGATGTCAAAGTGATCGCCACCACCACGGTTGATCTCGCCAATCTGGTGGAGCAAAACCGCTTTAGCCGTCAGCTGTATTACGCGCTGCACTCTTTTGAGATAGTGATCCCCCCGCTGCGGGCGCGGCGTAACAGTATTCCCTCGCTGATTTATACGCGGCTGAATAGCCTGAAAAAACGCTTTTCATCCAGTTTGAAGATCGACGACGACGCGCTGGCACAGCTGGTGGCCTATTCGTGGCCGGGCAATGACTTTGAGCTGAACAGCATTATCGAAAACATCGCCATCAGCAGTGATAACGGCCATATTCGGCTGAGCAATCTACCGGATTATCTGTTTGCCGAACGTCCTGGTCTGGAGACTGCGTCTTCACTGCTGCCAGCCAGTCTGACCTTTACCGCTATCGAAAAAGAGGCGATTATCCATGCTGCTCGCGTCACCAGCGGACGCGTACAGGAGATGTCGCAACTGCTGAACATTGGTCGCACTACCTTGTGGCGCAAGATGAAGCAATACGATATTGATGCCAGTCAGTTTAAGCGCAAGCATCTGGACTAGTTTCTTCAATTCTCGCCATCGAGAACAGCGCGTCTGACAGTCGGTTGATATAGCGTCTGGGTTCATCGCGTAACGTCAGCGTTCTGCTCATCGCGATAAGGACCCGCTCCAGTCGGCGCGTCAGAGTTCGCGCAACGTGTAGCTGTGCCGATGGCAGATTTTTCCCCGGAATAACAAACTCTTTGAGCGGGCCGCTTTGCGCCATATTGCGGTCAATAAGTTGCTCCAGCGCCTGAATATCCTCATCGCCAATACGCTGTTGTAAGCGCGCGAGTCCTTTCTCATCGCTGGCGAGTTCCGCACCCAGTACAAACAGCATCTTCTGCATGGCGTGCAGATCCTGGCGTAGTTCAGCCTGGTGCGTGCTGGCATAGCAGACGCCAAGCTGGGAAATCAGTTCATCCACCGTGCCATAGGCCTCAACGCGGATGTCGTCTTTGTCGATACGGCTGCCGCCAAACAGCGCGGTCGTGCCTTTATCGCCGGTTCGGGTGTAGATGCGGTACATTTATTCTATCTCGCTGAAGGGAAGTACTTTAACCAGTTGACCGGCATTGGCGCCAAGCGTTCGGATCTGCGCAATTCCGGCGCGGATATGCCCACGGATCAGCGCCCGATCCTCGGGCAACTGGGCGTGGGTTAACGCAATATCACCCGTGGCATTAAGACCCAGACCGACACGTAGCGTTGAGCTTTTGGCCGCAAGTTTGCTCAATGCCAGCGCGCAGTCATGCTCGTCGCAACAGATTGCCCGGCAAGGGACGCCTTGCTCTTCCAGTCCCCAGCACAGCTCATCAAGCACGCGAGTATCCTGCCAGCGTGAGTGATAAAACAGATTTACGCCCGGTGATGAAAGTGACATTGCGCCCCCTTATTTATCAGAATGCCTGACGGAAGATCTCGGCAATTTCTTTCTCGTTCCCTTTACGCGGGTTGGAGAAGGCATTGCCGTCTTTCAGCGCCATTTCCGCCATATACGGGAAATCGGCTTCTTTAACGCCCAGATCGCGCAAATGCTGCGGAATGCCGATGTCAGCGGAGAGGCGGGCAATGGCGTGAATGGCCAGTTCGGCGGCATCCATGGTGGAAAGTCCGTCAGTGTTTTCGCCCATAAATTCTGCGATATCGGCAAATTTCTCCGGGTTAGCGATCAGGTTATAGCGCGCCACGTGCGGGAGCAGAACGGCATTCGCCACGCCGTGTGGCATGTCGTACAGACCGCCAAGCTGATGCGCCATTGCGTGAACGTAGCCGAGGTTGGCGTTGTTGAAAGCCATACCCGCCAACAGAGAGGCGTAGGCCATGTTCTCGCGAGCTTTCAGGTTGCTGCCCAGCGCTACGGCCTGACGCAAGTTGCGTGCGATCAGGCGAATAGCCTGAATAGCGGCGGCGTCGGTGACCGGATTGGCATCTTTAGAAATATAGGCTTCTACGGCGTGGGTCAGGGCGTCCATACCAGTCGCGGCGGTCAGCGGAGCGGGTTTGCCGAGCATCAGCAGCGGATCGTTAATGGAGACCGACGGCAGGTTGCGCCAGCTGACAATCACAAACTTCACTTTGGTTTTGGTATTGGTCAGCACGCAGTGGCGGGTGACTTCGCTGGCGGTACCGGCAGTGGTATTCACCGCAACGATAGGCGGCAGCGGGTTGGTCAGGGTTTCAATCCCAGCATAGCTGTAGAGATCGCCTTCGTGAGTTGCCGCGATACCGATGCCTTTACCGCAGTCATGCGGGCTACCGCCGCCAACGGTAACGATGATATCGCAATGCTCTTTGCGAAAGACCTCCAGACCATCGCGCACGTTGGTGTCTTTGGGATTTGGCTCAACGCCGTCAAAAACCACCACGTCAATGCCCGCTTCACGTAAATGGGCGAGGGTTTTATCTACCGCACCGTCTTTAATAGCCCGCAGACCTTTATCAGTAACCAGCAGCGCTTTTTTACCGCCTAACAGTTTGCAGCGTTCGCCGACAACGGAAATAGCATTGGGGCCAAAGAAGTTCACATTTGGCACCAGGTAATCAAACATACGATAGCTCATAATATACCTTCTTAGATTTAAATTATAATTCAGAGAAACAATTCAGTGCGGCTTCTGCTAATAATCTGTCTTGTTCGACAGTGCCGCCGCTAACGCCAACGGCACCAATTAATTTACCGTTTAATATGACAGGTAAGCCGCCGCCGAAAATAACAATGCGCTGTTGGTTAGTAAGCTGCAAACCATATAGCGAAGCGCCAGGTTGTACCGCGTCGGTAATTTCATGGGTACCCTGACGCAGGCAGCAGGCGGTATACGCTTTATTAAGAGAGATATCACAGCTGGTGACAAACGCATCGTCCATGCGTTGCATTAGCAGCGTATTCCCGCCGTGATCCACCACGGAAAAGACCACCGGAACATTGATCTCAAGCGCTTTAGCCTCAACGGCCTGCGCCATTTTTTTTGCAGCCGCCAGCGTAATGGTGGCAATTTGTTGGCTCTTATTCACAGTCTCTCCTGAAAATGTTGTAGGGCTGAGGTCACGAAACATATCGCGCAACAGCTATTTTTATCATTGGCTTTACCTTATTTTCTCGCCGCACGTTATTAAGTCAATAGGGTGGATTTTTCATAAAGATTAAATTCATCTTCCTGATTTTGCGTTTATTGATAATGATCATTTAACCTCGTCACAATTCACGATGGATATTCCTGAGTTGCGTTTCAATATGAAACGATGCGTTTTTATTAGGTGCCAAATTGGAACGAAATTAATTTTATTTTTTTATTGCTTGGCTCATTTAGAGTTCGGCCATTGCTGATGAAAGGCGAATGCCGGGTGTGGTGTCCCCGGTAATGCGGCCCGGCGTCCCTATTTTTTACCTTTTGAGTCAATAAATCATGAGAAGATCAAAACGATTCGAAGTGCTTGCGAAGCGGCCTGTAAATCAGGATGGGCTGATTGGCGAATGGCCTGAAGAGGGGCTGATCGCCATGGAAAGCCCTTACGATCCGACGTCGTCGGTGAAGGTGGAAAATGGTCGTATTGTTGAGCTGGACGGTAAGAGCCGCGCCGAGTTCGACATGATCGACCGTTTCATTGCCGATTATGCCATTAACGTGGCCGAAGCTGAGCGCGCCATGCAGCTCGACGCGCTGGAAATCGCCAGAATGCTGGTGGATATCCACGTCAGTCGGGAAGAGATTATTGCCATTACCACTGCCATCACCCCGGCGAAAGCGGTGGAAGTGATGGCGCAAATGAACGTGGTGGAGATGATGATGGCGCTACAAAAAATGCGCGCCAGACGCACTCCCTCCAACCAGTGCCACGTGACTAACCTGAAAGATAACCCGGTACAGATTGCCGCCGACGCTGCTGAAGCGGGGATCCGCGGCTTTTCCGAGCAGGAAACGACGGTCGGGATCGCCCGCTACGCGCCGTTTAACGCCCTGGCGCTGCTGGTGGGTTCCCAGTGCGGTCGCCCCGGTGTGCTGACGCAATGTTCCGTTGAAGAGGCCACGGAGCTGGAGCTGGGGATGCGCGGGTTAACCAGCTACGCCGAAACGGTATCGGTATACGGTACAGAATCGGTGTTTACCGACGGCGATGATACGCCGTGGTCCAAAGCGTTTCTCGCCTCGGCCTATGCGTCGCGTGGCCTGAAGATGCGCTACACCTCCGGCACCGGCTCGGAGGCGCTGATGGGCTATTCCGAAAGTAAATCGATGCTTTATCTGGAGTCACGCTGCATTTTTATCACTAAAGGCGCGGGCGTACAGGGGCTGCAAAACGGTGCGGTCAGCTGTATCGGCATGACCGGCGCTGTGCCGTCAGGGATCCGCGCGGTGCTGGCGGAAAACCTGATTGCCTCAATGCTCGACCTTGAAGTGGCCTCCGCCAATGACCAGACCTTTTCCCACTCCGATATTCGCCGTACTGCCCGTACCCTGATGCAGATGCTGCCGGGTACCGACTTTATTTTCTCCGGTTACAGCGCGGTACCCAACTACGACAACATGTTTGCCGGGTCGAACTTCGACGCTGAAGATTTCGATGATTACAACATTCTGCAACGCGATCTGATGGTTGACGGCGGTCTGCGTCCGGTCACGGAAGAGGAAACCATCGCCATTCGCAATAAGGCCGCACGCGCCATTCAGGCGGTGTTCCGCGAACTTGGCCTGCCGCTGATTAGCGATGAAGAAGTCGAAGCTGCTACATATGCTCACGGCAGCAAAGATATGCCCGCGCGCAATGTGGTGGAAGATCTGGCTGCCGTGGAAGAGATGATGAAGCGCAATATCACCGGGCTGGATATCGTCAGCGCGTTGAGTTGCAGCGGCTTCGAAGATATCGCCAGCAATATCCTCAACATGCTGAGACAGCGTGTTACCGGTGATTACCTGCAAACGTCGGCCATTCTGGATCGCCAGTTCGACGTCGTCAGCGCCGTCAACGACATCAATGATTATCAGGGACCTGGTACCGGCTATCGCATCAGTGCCGAACGCTGGGCGGAAATTAAAAATATTGCGGGCGTGGTTCAGCCCGGCTCGATCGAATAAGGCGGTACACAGTGGAATGCACAACTGAACGTAAGCCGGTTTTCACCTTACAGGTGAGCGAAGGCGAGGCGGCTAACGCGGATGAGCGCGTGGATGAGGTGGTGATTGGCGTCGGCCCGGCCTTTGATAAGTATCAGCATAAAACCTTGATTGATATGCCGCACAACGCGATTTTGAAAGAGCTGGTTGCTGGCATCGAAGAAGAGGGACTGCATGCGCGAGTAGTGAGGATCCTGCGCACCTCGGATGTTTCTTTTATGGCATGGGATGCGGCAAATCTCAGCGGCTCAGGCATTGGGATTGGTATCCAGTCGAAAGGAACCACGGTGATTCATCAGCGCGATCTGCTGCCGCTAAGTAACCTGGAACTGTTTTCTCAGGCTCCGCTGCTGACGCTGGAAACCTATCGTCAGATTGGTAAAAACGCCGCGCGATATGCACGCAAAGAGTCGCCTTCGCCGGTGCCAGTGGTCAATGACCAGATGGTGCGCCCTAAATTTATGGCCAAGGCCGCGCTGTTTCATATCAAAGAAACCAAACACGTGGTGCAGGATGCTGCGCCTGTCACGTTGCATATTGCACTGGTAAGGGAATGACCATGAACGACAACACCATGACCGCGCAGGATTACCCATTAGCCACCCGCTGCCCGGAGAAAATCCAGACGCCTGGCGGCAAGCCGCTAACCGACATTACCCTTGAGAATGTGCTGGCGGGCCACGTAGGACCGCAGGATGTGCGCATTTCTCAGCAAACGCTGGAGTACCAGGCGCAGATTGCCGAGCAGATGCAGCGTCATGCCGTGGCGCGCAATTTTCGTCGTGCGGCAGAACTGATTGCGATCCCGGATGCCCGCATTCTGGAGATCTACAACGCGCTACGGCCGTTTCGTTCTTCGTTCGCCGAGTTGCAGGCCATTGCCGATGAACTGGAGCACACCTGGCACGCCAGGGTGAACGCCGGGTTTGTCCGCGAATCGGCAGAGGTATACCAGCAGAGAAATAAGCTGCGTAAAGGCAGTCAGTGACGGAGGCAGCATGCCGTTAATTGCAGGGATCGATATCGGCAACGCCACCACCGAAGTGGCGTTGGCGCAGGATGGCCGGTTTATCGCCAGCGGGATTGTCGCCACGACCGGGATGAAAGGCACGCGGGAAAATATCGCCGGGGTAGTCGCGTCCCTGCAGCAGGCGCTGGATAAAACGCCGTGGTCGCTGCAGGATGTGGCAAAAATCTGCATCAACGAGGCCGCGCCGGTGATTGGCGATGTGGCGATGGAAACCATCACTGAAACCATCATTACCGAATCAACGATGATTGGCCATAACCCGCAAACGCCCGGCGGCGTTGGCGTGGGCATGGGAACTACCATCGCCGTGGAGAAGTTGGCGGCGTTGAGCGAGGATCGATTTGCCCAGGGCTGGATACCGTTGGTGGGTGAGGAGATGGATTTCCTTGAGGCGGTTTGGTTTATCAATGAAGCGCTGGATCGCGGCGTCAACGTGGTGGCGGCCATCCTGAAAAAAGATGATGGCGTGCTGGTGAATAATCGCCTGCACCGGCCAATACCGGTGGTTGATGAAGTCACTCTGCTGGAGAAGGTGCCTGAAGGCGTGCTGGCGGCGGTGGAAGTGGCGGCCCCGGGACAGGTAGTGCGGGTGTTGTCGAATCCTTACGGTATCGCGACCTTCTTTGCCCTGACCCCTGAGGAAACGCAAACTATCGTCCCTATCGCCAGAGCGCTGATTGGCAACCGTTCCGCCGTGGTGCTGAAAACCCCGCAGGGCGATGTGCGATCAAGAGTGATCCCGGCGGGTAAGATCTTTATCCGTGGTGAAAAGCGTGGCGGTGAAGCCGACGTAGCGCAAGGCGCGCAGGCCATTATGCAGGCGATGAGCGCCTGCGCGCCCGTGTGTGATATTCGTGGTGAAGCAGGCACGCACGCAGGCGGCATGCTGGAGCGGGTGCGTAAGGTGATGGCCTCGCTGACCGGCCATGACATGAACACGGTGCATATTCAGGATCTATTGGCGGTCGATACATTTATTCCGCGCAAGGTGCAGGGCGGCATCGCCGGAGAGTGTTCAATGGAGAACGCCGTGGGCATTGCGGCGATGGTGAAAGCCGATCGTTTACAAATGCAGGCCATCGCCAGTGAGCTGAGCGCCCGGTTAAACACTCTGGTTGAGGTGGGCGGCGTAGAGGCCAACATGGCCGTGGCGGGGGCGTTAACTACGCCCGGATGCGCCGCACCGCTGGCGATCCTCGACTTAGGCGCAGGATCTACCGATGCCGCCGTCATCAATAGTGACGGCGTAGTGAAAGCGGTACATCTGGCCGGCGCGGGGAATATGGTCAGCCTGTTGATTCAAACTGAGCTGGGCTTAAGCGATGCATTTCTGGCGGAGGAAATAAAAAAATACCCGCTGGCAAAAGTGGAGAGCCTGTTCAGCATTCGCCACGAGAACGGCGCGGTGGAGTTTTTTCGTGAACCGCTCAGCCCGTCAGTATTTGCCAAAGTGGTGTATCTGAAAGAGGGCGAGCTGATCCCGGTCGATAACCAGACCTCGCTGGAAAAAATCCGTCTGGTGCGCCGACAGGCTAAAGAGAAGGTTTTTGTGACCAACTGCCTGCGCGCGTTACGCCAGGTGTCACCCGGTGGCTCTATTCGCGATATGACGTTCGTGGTGCTGGTAGGCGGTTCTTCGCTGGATTTCGAAATCCCGCAGATGATCACCGATGCGCTGGCGCATTACGGCGTTGTCGCCGGGCAGGGCAATATTCGAGGTACCGAAGGGCCGCGTAATGCGGTGGCTACCGGACTGGTTTTAGCCGGAGAAGCAAAAAAATAGCGCAGAAAACAGCCGCGCAAGCGTTTAGCTGCGGGGTAAGTCAAATAAAGGCGATGTTCTCTTTGATATCCCGGCGGAGTTGGGTACATAGTATAAATGTGTCTCTCACGTGGTTAATTTTAAGGATAAGAGCATGCCAACAGCAATTGAGAAAGCATTGGATTTTATTGGTGGTATGAACACTTCGGCGTCAGTACCACATTCAATGGATGAAAGTACGGCTAAGGGAATCTTAAAGTATTTGCATGACTTAGGTGTGCCAGCGAGTCCGGAAGTTGTGATGGCACGGGGTGAGCAAGAGGGATGGAATCCCGAGTTCACGAAAAAAGTGGCCGGATGGGCAGAAAAAGTCGCCTCCGGTAACCGCATCCTTATCAAGAACCCAGAGTATTTTTCAACCTATATGCAGGAGCAGCTCAAAGAGCTAGTGTGAGCTGACTATCGAATTAAACTCTAACGGACGTTTCCATCCCAGGATGGCGGCGTCCAGATGGGGTTGCCATTAACATGCTGTTTTCCGAACAGGTGTATCGCGTAAATAGCTTTAGTCCCCGCCAGCCATTTTCTTCCGTGTACTCATTCAACATATTAATGCAAGCAAGTATTGATTTTTCCAGGGCAAACTCTTTTTTGCTACATACCAATTTCTACGGAATACCCATAAAAAAAGGACCTGCGATTTCTCGCAAGTCCTTGAAATTTGGTGGCCCCTGCTGGACTTGAACCAGCGACCAAGCGATTATGAGTTAGAATGCAACTTCTTACCTAAAAATACTTATATATAATTTTCAATTGGTTATGTGTTTTGTGATTACTGTATAAATAACCAGAAATACTCTAAAATACTCCTTTACGGTATCCTATAGGTATCCTAGAGCAAAACAAGCGATATGCAGGATACCCGGATCGCTTGGTATGGGGTGTTTGTGGAAACATTCAAATTTACGAAAGCTAAGCTCGAAAGCTTGCCACCGGCCGAGCGTGGTCAGGTTGAGTACGGCGACGCCATTGTTAATGGCCTGCGCATCCGTGTCGGTATCAGTGGCGTGAAAAGCTTCTGTATATCACGTAAGCGGAACGGCAAATTTATCCGCGCCACTCTTGGGCGATTCCCGGACCTCACCATTGATAATGCAAGGGCAAAAGCTCTTGAGCTGCTGGGCGGTGTTGCGACGACAGGTAAGAACCCGAACGAAGTAAAGCGTATCAACGAAAAGGCTGCGGTAACGCTTCATGACGCGCTGGAGACATACATCAAAAGCCGCGCTCATCGTCTGAGCGATGATTCAGCCAAACAGTATCGTTCTATCCTGGCTAATTTCTCCGGCGACTGGATGAAGCAGCCTATTAGCTCAATTTCCCGTGAACGTGTTGAGCAGCGGCATAAGGCTGTTACGGATGGCGTTGTGTGGTTCGGTGCTGATAAATCCACGCTCCGCGCTGGAGTTGGCTCAGGCAGTAAGGCCCAGGCTGATTTATGGGCTCGTGTTCTGCGGGCTATATACCGTTTTGCTCATGACCATTACCGTGATGAAGAGGGAAAAACTCTTCTGCCGGATCCCCCAACTCAGGTACTGAGTACAAAACGACAGTGGCATGGAACGGTCAGGAAAACTGATCGCATCCGTACCAATGAGCTTGCTCGCTGGTTCAATGCGCTGGTCGCCGTCAGGAGTAAAGCGGAAGAGGGGCGGGATGATATCGCTGCGGCTGTTTGTGATGCTGTAGAAATGGATATTTTCACCGGGCTGCGTAAATCTGAAATCTTGGGATTAACGTGGGATCGAGTGAATTTAGGTGCTCGTTACTTCTGGATCGATACCACGAAGAATGGCGATCCGCTAGAGCTGCCAATAACTGAAACTCTGCTCGAGTTGTTCCGCCGGCGCCTTAAAATGAAGGCTGGAGATGAGGTTTTTGTGTTCCCCGGCGTACATGGCGAGATAAAAGAATATCGCCATATTATCGACCGTATCAGCGCGGCCACGGTTCCTGATCCTAATCCAGATATGATAAAGCCAATTCCTTTCAAGTGGCATGATGGCCGCCGTACATTCGGTACGGTCGCAGAGCTGGTGGGCGTTGGTAACTACATCCTGAAACGTCTGCTAAACCATAGAACAATGAGAAGCGCAGACGTGACACAGGGCTATCTGCATTTCAGCGCCGATGAGCTGATGGAACCAGCTACAAGAATAGAGCGAGCAATACTTGAACACGCTGGAATGATACAAGATAAAAAATCTCTTGATTCTCAGCTTCTCCATGTATTGAACGGATTGAGTGACGCTGAAAAACGCCAAATGATTTTTGATATGCTCAACAAAGATAAAACTACTGGTGGATTAAAATGATAGATGATGCCAAATATCTTCAGGAATTACGTGAGCAGTTAACTATTATTACGGAGGAGAAATCTTTTGTTGATAGAGATATGTATAGTGCCCTTGCTCATAAAATTAGAAATGAATCACCAGAAGGAATTAAAGAACTAATAGAAATGGTGGCGGAAAATGATGCTGAGTGTGGGGAAAGTTTTGTTGGTTCGATTTTAGCATTACATAATGCGTTTATGCTTTTTGAAGCTGTTGGATGCAAAAATATGTCAAAAAGAATGCTTGTCGTTATGTCAATAATTAGCACCCTTACAGAATCCACCGAAAAATATGTTGATATAGCATTACGAGCAGAAAAGAGTAAGGCTAAAAAAGGAAAAACTAATAGGCATCACTCTGAGGTTCTCAGTATTGCCGGAGAAACATGGAAAAAGTATCCCAATGCCAGCTTGGCTGGGGTGTCTGAGGAAATCTATACACACCTGCGATCTAAATGGAATGATGTGCCTGTTTCCGACACAGTTAAAACATGGCTGAAGGATTCTGGTCTAAACCCAGATGTTAAGCCTAAGAATAGGAATTTTAAATTGGTATTAACAAAGGGGGATGGAATCTAGTTTTCCCACCCCCAATCTAGAATCCACAGCGGGCAACCAGATATAGATTCCTATTTCTGGTTTAGCTTTCTCCTCAAGTATTTATAGCAATAATAAAGTATCACCACTGTTAACCAAAAATGCATGGTGGTATTTATGAAGCTAGTTACTTCCCCTATCTATTTTGACCGTTTAACTCGAGCTGAGGCTGCTGCCTATCTTGGCGTTAACACCCAGACGTTAGCTAATTGGGCGCATACAGGAAAAGTAGGTATTCCACATCACAAGGTTGGCCGCAAAGTTATCTATATGCGTTCTGATCTTGATGGTTATTTGGCATCAACTCGCCGTACTCAGACAGCTTGAGGGGGATGTATGCTGGATAAAACAAAGGCGGCCATGCTGGGCCGCCAGTGTAGTACCGAAAACAAAGAACATGGTCAGCATACCAGGCTAGTCGCTGGTGGTCAAAATCATCCTTTTGGTGAAACGAGAGCATTCATCTCGGTTTTTATTTGCGAACGTACGGTCAGCCATTGCTGCTCTAAGTTCTCATACATAGCTTGGAGTTCAGCGTATCTTCTATCCACTCCGTATGTTGAGAGCAGTCGTATTGCAGCCCTTATATCATCGCTATTATTCCGTTTCGGGGCATATACTCCACGTGGTTTGTTAGTTATGAGAGCAATTCGGTGTCGGCATAAAACATCACTCTGCCCGGCAGCGCAATTGCATCTAATTTCCAGTTTTCCCGTATCGTCGGAAACGGTCACCACGTATAAATCCATACCGCTACTGCTGGTAGCCAAAAATTCGTATTTCATTTTGACGCTCCATGTTGTGGTGTTGGATCAACCTTTTGGTTCGATACCTTGCCGCCGTAACTCTGCGCGAGCTAATTCCTTCATCCAGTTTCCAAGACTCACCCCATCTCGTTCGGCTGCAGCTTCGAGTTGTTCTTTAAATTCTGGAATTACTCTGACATTGAACATGGGAGACTTTCCGGATCCCTTAGGGCTTTTATCTCTCTTGATAGTTGACATGTATAGACCCGTTGAAATAGTATCAATTGCATTAGGTCTATACACTAACACTTGTATACCTAAAAAGACAACGCCCCGGAAGTGCTTGCAACCACAACCAGGGCGTCTAACCAAACCGTTAGTTGAGGTAACGATCATGGCTGAATTACAGCATACCCAAACTCACCCTAAATTTACATGGCTTTTCCTCGGTATACCGAAGGGACAGACCTGCACACCCGTAGTTATCCGTACCACCGCTGACACGGAAGAAGAAGCCCGAGCATGGTATCCCCGTTGGGATCTGACGTTCGCCGCGAAGATTCGCTCTGAATGTTCTTTGTACCAGTACCGCAACGGTGCTTTCGAATTAACCGTGTCAGGGCTGGAGGTGCGCCATGCCTAATCTGAGCATGCTCGATATGGGCGATAAATTTTGCTCTCTGGAAGTCCTGTTAGCTGCGGCGCTGGAAATGAACTGGAGTAAAGACGATGAGAGCGATATCGCCGTTGAGTTGATTGATATAGCTCTCCAGCGTTGCCGTGACTTGCGTCAGCAGGTGGATTTACCGGGGGTGAAGAATGTGTGATATCTACCATCATCTTGTAAAGAAAGCGCCAGATTTCAGAAGACATTCTGATGATGATTTATCTGAGGTTTCTGACGTCTGTGGCGAGGCAGCACGCGCTGTCAGCAATACCCTTACTCTGATTGGAAACCTGATGCTTGAGGCATCGCTGAGTGAGGAATACAGCAACGAAAACGCACGCCGCGACATGATGTTGTTGGGTGACACGCTGCGAAATCTTCCCCGGTTAGCTGAGGCTCTGGAGCAGAACAGTTGCACGGCCAATTTCGTGCTCAGGCAACGTCAGGGGGTGTTCAAATGATCAGTAACGTAAAATTTAACGATCTGGAAAAGCGCCTCGATTTGCTGGTGGAAAAGGTACTGAACCTCGAGCTGCAGATCAAATCACTCACAGATAGCCAGGGGGGTGAAATCCCCCCGGGTATGAGTCCGGTTACTACGCTGGCGGCGGAGTTTGGCATTTCAACCAAGAAGGCCGAAGAACTGGCGAAAAATACGGGGGTAATGCTGGTACGGCTAAAGTCAGGCGGGTTCGTTGCTCCTGATGAGAAATTCAGGGAGGCGGCACGGCTGGTGCTGCGTAGTGCAAAACGTAAATACGGATCGGCGTACTGGTATCACCCGCTGATAGGTAAATTTCAGATGAGCGGGGGGATCCCAGAATGAAAAATGCGCCTAACCTGAAACATCTGCCAAAGGAAAAATTTACAGAGGCGGTTATTTTTGCCGGTGCTGATGCCTACGCCCACGCTAAGGGATGGGAAGAGGGGCTGGGTAAGCAAATTGCCGAAGACACAACGCCGCCTATCTATCTGGGGCCAAAGCAACTGGCAGAGCTGGATAACCTGCAAATTATCGATAAAGGGCGCCGTAGTGCCCGTGTGTATCTGGCCGGAAACATTGAGCCGATACTGATTAACGTCATTGGTGAGAAGCTGGCGCGGGCCGGAGTGCAGGATGCCAAATTGTATAAGGGCATTCCGGATCGCCAGCCAGAGGACTGGCATGATTATCTGGAGAGGATCAGGGCGGATAGTGTTGTTGTCGATCTCCCGGTAACGAAACGCGAACCAGCCCATAGTGGAGTAGCACCGGCGTTGAATCAGATGGGGGCCAGCCAGCGCGGAGAAGTGTTACTGGCTCATTATGACGGAGATCTGGCAATCCATGCCGACTCGGACACGGTGCACCACTATAACGGCGTAGTGTGGAACCCGTTGCCAGATAAAGAGCTGCAGCGTGAAATGGCACAGATTTATATCGATGCTGAGGTGGCCTATTCGCAGAACGCCATTAAATCAGCGGTGGAAACCATGAAACTGAGCCTGCCGGTGATGGGCGTGACGGCCCGAAACCTGGTTGGGTTTAGCAATGGGGTATTTGATACCCGAACGGGGCAATTCCGTCCGCACAGCAAAACTGACTGGCTGCTTATCGCCAGTGAGCTGCCTTTCAGCCCACCAGCCGAAGGGGAAACGCTGGCCAGTCATGCGCCGAACTTCTGGAAATGGCTTCGTCGTTCTGTGGCCAACAATGACCGTAAGACAGATCGTGTACTGGCTGCGCTGTTTATGGTGCTGGCGAACCGGTACGACTGGCAGTTATTCCTGGAGGTTACAGGGCCGGGTGGTAGCGGTAAGAGCGTGATGGCGGAAATCTGCACCATGCTGGCGGGCAAGGCCAATACAGTGTCGGCCAGCATGAGGGCTCTGGAGGATGCCAGGGACAGGGCGCTGGTGGTCGGCTACTCGCTGATCATCATGCCGGATATGACTCGCTACGCTGGCGACGGTGCCGGAATAAAGGCCATTACCGGCGGTGATAAGGTATCTATCGACCCAAAACACAAAGCGCCGTATTCGACCCGGATACAGGCTGTAGTGCTGGCCGTGAATAACAACGCCATGACGTTCAGCGACCGCAGCGGCGGTATCTCGCGGCGGCGGGTGATATTCAACTTCACCGAAGTGGTGCCAGAAAACGAACGAGACACCCTACTGGCCGAGAAGATAGAGGGGGAGCTGGCTGTGGTGATTCGCCATCTGCTGACGCGTTTTGCGGATCAGGACGATGCCCGGCGTTTACTGCACGAACAGCAGAAGTCAGAGGAAGCGCTGGCGATTAAACGTGAAGGCGATTCGCTGGTGGACTTCTGCGGCTACCTGATGGCGTCCGTGGTGTGCGATGGGATGTTTATCGGTAATGCCGAGATAGTGCCATTCAGCCCGCGCAAATATCTGTATCACGCTTACCTGGCATATATGCGAGCTAATGGCCTGAATAAGCCTGTATCACTGATGCGGTTCGGCACTGATATGCCAGGCGCAATGGCTGAGTATGGGAAGGAGTACCAGAAGCGGAAAACCAAACATGGCATACGTTCTAACGTAACCCTGCACGATGACTCTGGCGACTGGATGCCATCATGTGCAGCTACTACTGAGAAGGAAGGGGTAGAGTAAAGTTATAGATAAAGTGTTCACCAGTATTCACCCTGTTAAAAATCCGATTAATAACAGAGCGTTAAGGGGTGAACACTTATTTATTAAGTATTCACCAAGTATTCACCTGTTCACCTTTTGATTATTTATTGCCCTAAAGGGTGAAGGGTAGGGTGAACACTAGTGAATACCTGAAAGAATGGTATTCACCATGTAACTAAATGAATTTAATTAAGAAATCCATAAAGGTGAACAGGTGAACACTTAAACATATATTTTTTATTTTTTTAGTTCGGCCCATTCACCGGCATAGTGTTTGCCTCTCCTAAGGTACTTAGGCAGTTAACAAACTCCGGCATCTAACCGACCAGTCGAAGATACAGCGGTTGGTTAACATCTGCTGAATAAATCATCACAATTATCATCACACCTTACGCACTATACAGTGCTGCGACCAAAGCCGCGCCAGCGCTGGCTTGAGGGGGTATACGCTATCCATGCATAATTTGTATACAAAACCTCTATAAAACATGCCTGACAGCCCACACAGCAAGGCCTCCAGCTGTATACACCTTCCTGATTTTCACTTCGGTTATAAGTTCTCTCATAAAATCATTTACCACTTTTTATGATTAAAATTAGTTTACTTACCACTTTTATTGATCAATGATTGCGCATGTACCATCAACGACGATAAGGGTGAAAAGATGGCAGAACGAAACAATAAGCAGCGCGATAAAGGCAGTACGGTTCATATCGATGCTGAAACTATGAAGAAGATCGAGGAGTACCAGGCATTCATTCGTAAGAACCACCCGGAGATGCCGGTGCCCACTAAAGGCCAGATTGTGCGTAGTAGTGTGAACTATTGGCACTTCCAGACACTGGGGGCATGGGTATGACATCCTGGTACACCATCAAAGCGGCCAGCGATGCATCCAGCGCCAATATCAGTATTTACGAGGAGATCGGCGGCTGGGGTATCACTGCCCAGCAGTTCTCTGAGGATCTGAAAGCCCTGGGCGATATTTCCCATATCAGCCTTCACATCCACTCACCCGGTGGCGACGTGTTCGACGGTATCGCTATCTACAACCTTCTGAATAAGCACCCGGCAAAAGTCACAGTCCATATCGATGGTCTGGCCGCCTCTATGGCGTCAGTCATTGCGATGGCCGGTGACCGTATCGTTATGCCGGAAAACGCACTCATGATGATCCACAAGCCGTGGGGCATTTCAGGCGGTAACGCCAACGACATGCGCGACTATGCCGAGCTGCTGGATAAGGTGGAAAGCGTCCTGATCCCGGCTTACGCCCGCAAAACGGGTAAATCAGCCGAAGTGCTGGGGGCCATGCTGGAGAGTGAGACCTGGATGGATGGGCGTGAATGTGTGGCTCAGGGCTTCGCCGATGAGCTGTTACCGGCAGTCAGCGCGATGGCCTGTATTGAATCGAAACGAATTGAGGATTTTGAGCATATGCCAAAAGATATTAAAGGGATGATCACCACCCCGAAAGGCTCCACCGGCAGCGCGGTACCGGAACAGAATCGCATCAACGGGATTAAAGACCTGTTTGCTATGTTCGGCGGTAAGCATGATTCACTGAAGATGCAGTGCCTGGAGGATGTGGATTGCACGCCGGAAAAAGCGAAAGACATGTTGCTGGCCTCACTGGGCAAAAATGCCACCCCGTCGAACAAAACCGCTGATGCACACATTTACGCAGGTAACGGCAACATTACCGGCGATGCTATCCGCCAGGGGCTTTATTCCCGTCTGGGTCACGAACGCGCCGAACGGGGAAACCCTTACGCCATGATGAGCCTGTTTGATATGGCTCAGGCTTCGCTGGTGGATCGCGGTATCAGCGTTAGTGCTTTTGGCAACCGTTCGCAGATTGTGAATATGGCATTTACGCACAGCAGCAGCGATTTCTCGCATATCCTGGCTGGTGGCGCTGAAAAGTCGGTGCTGACCGGCTGGCAGAACAGCGGTGAAACATTCCAGCAGTGGACTAAAACTGGCTCGCTCTCCAACTTCCATGAAGCCAAGCGCGTTGGGCTGAATGGCTTCTCTGAGCTGGATAAGGTGCCGGAAGGTGCTGAGTATAAATATGTCACAACCAGTGATAGTGGCGTACCTATCGCTCTGGCGACGTACGGCAATATCTTCTCCATTACCCGCCAGGCCGTCATCAATGACGATTTGAACCAGTTAACGACCATTCCCCAGGCAATGGGCCGCGCAGCGGCGCGTACCGTAGGTAATCTGGTCTACCTCAACCTGACAGCGAACAGTAAGTTCACCGATGGCAAAGCGCTGTTCCACGCTGACCATAAAAACCTCATTGCTAAAGGGATGGATACCGACGGACTCAATGAAGCCCGTAAGGCTATGCGCCTGCAGGAGGATGCGAACGGCGACCCGATCAATGTCATCCCTGCCTATATCCTCGTTCCTGCGGCTCTGGAAGGGGCTGCCAATCGCGCGGTGCTCTCATCTTCCTCGCTGTTCCCGGTAGACCAGGACGGCACGCTGAACCAGAACCCAGGCATTATCAACGTGGTGAAGGATATGGCTCAGGTGGTGGTTGAGCCGCGACTGGATAAGGCGGACAACAAGCAGTGGTATGTTGCAGCGGCACAGGGCACAGACACTATCGAGGTGGCTTATCTTGACGGGATGGATACGCCATATCTTGAGCAGCAGGAGGGCTTCACCGTTGATGGTATCGCCTGGAAGGTGCGCATCGATGCAGGCGTGGCTGCGCTGGACTACCGCGGGCTGGTCAAATCGAGTGGGGCATAAGAGCAGAGGGGCGGCCACGGCTGCCCATTTCTCGTGGGTCCTCCGGGTGGGGCGACCTGCCACGGGGCGGAGGCATCGCGGGAAACGGCTCGTTTTTGAATTCTATAGTCATCATCATCATGTGCTAACTGTTTGATTTTAAATGCGTGAAAATGATGAGAAACAGGAAAGATGATGGATTGTGCGTTTTTTGTTCATCATCTTTGGGGGTAATGATGAAACAAATACGGTTAACGATTACTGAACTGGCTGGTGCGACTGGGATGCACCGGCAGACGGTATCAAAGCGCCTGCAAGGTATCCCGCCCGCACCAGGCAGCAGCTGTAAGAGAAAACTTTACGACCTTAAATCAGCCTTATCGGCAATCTATTCCACCGGGGGAAGCCAGAATGCAGACCACTGAAGTAATGACAAATATTAAACTGAGCGGATCGCTGGCTAAATTATTTGGAAGGGAGCACCAGAGGGTTATAGGGCCAACACGTGAAGCATTTAGAGCATTATCAGCCACCATTCCTGGATTCCAGAAGTTTATGAATACCAGTAAAGCTCGCGGGTTGACGTTTGCTATTTTTGTAGGTGAAAAGAATGTTGGAGAGGATGACCTGGCATTCCCTAACTGCGGCCGGGAAATTCGTATAGTCCCTGTAATTATCGGTAGTAAGAAGGCAGGTCTCTTCCAGACGATACTAGGTGCGGTCATCATTGCGGCTTCAGCTGTCGGGAGTTATTTCGCACCAGGTAACCCATTTTCAGCGTTTGGGTATAAGGTCGGTGCAGCTATGGCGTTAGGCGGTGTTGCTCAGATGTTATCTCCGCAACCAGCCGGATTAGCAAGTAAACAGGATGCAGATAACAGGGCATCCTATGCTTTTGGTGCCGTTACTAATACAACCTCTCAGGGATATCCTGTACCGCTGGCCTACGGTAAGCGACGTATCGGTGGTGCTATCATTTCAGCGGGGATCTATGTCGAAGACAAAATGTGATATGCGCCTGTGGCCTGAGGGAGAGCAGTTCACCAGTGAAGTGATGATATCGACAGAAAATGAGCCATTTCCGGTGGAGATAACATTCACGGTTCCGGCATTTGACGTGGCTGTAGAGTTCTGGAAAAACACAGATCCAGAGAAGGGATATGGTCTTTTCCGGCAGTTCATTGTTGACTGGGATCAGCAGGATAAGCTGACGGATGATGTGCTGATTGCCTACCTTACTAAATGGCCAGGAACAGATATGGCAATTTTAGCCGCATGGGCTGAACACATGAGAGGCGTGATAGCGAAAAATCTGGCCGCTTTTCCTCCCCCGTCTTGCTCCCTGAACTGATTAATCAATTCTGATGCTTTCGCCCTCGATATGGGGGCGCCTGTCATCGCCATCATCCCGAACTACGTTGCACTGACCAGGCAACCCATAGCGTGAGCAGTTGCACCACACGCCTTTTCCATCTCCGCTCTGCGTCGTATCCTGGCGTCTCTCGTAGCTGATGACCTTTTCCAGTAGCCCGTCTTTTACCATCGCTTCAAGCGTTCTGCGGGTTGATTCCTGCTGGTAGTTTTTATCAAAGCTGCTTGTACCGTGCAGGAGGTAAGAAACACCGGAAACATCAAGAGGAGGTGCGCCAACTTCACTGGTTATCCACTTACGGTGTTCTGGCTCGAAGAAGCTGAGGATCTCTTTTTTTCGGGTTGTCATGCGCATTATGAGTGATTCCTTATTGTGGGATACATCTATCCTACAACAAAAAACGCCCAAATATTGATATGCTGCGCTCTTGATACGGGGTGTGAAATACTTACTGATACCTCTCTACGGTATCCTATAGGTATCCTAGAAAAGACTAAGGGCCTACGATTTCTCGTAAGCCCTTGATTTTTTGGTGGCCCCTGTTGGGTTTGAACCAACGACCAAGCGATTATGAGTCGCCTGCTCTAACCACTGAGCTAAGGGGCCGTGGCGGTGGATTATAAAGTAACTCCGCGTTGCAATCCAGACATAAGCGTACGGATGCTGTTTTTATAAACAATGTATTTTCAGTCCGTTATACTGGTTCCTCTGATGTATTGTTCGGAGTAATTATGGTTAAGGACATACTGGCACCGGAGCTGCGGGTGGTGTTTTGCGGCATCAATCCGGGGCTTTCTTCCGCAGGTACAGGATTCCCCTTTGCGCACCCCGCTAATCGCTTCTGGAAGGTTATCCATCAGGCGGGATTCACCGATCGCCAGCTTAAACCTGAAGAGGCACAGCACCTGCTGGACTTTCGCTGCGGCGTGACTAAGTTTGTCGACAGACCAACGGTACAAGCCAATGAAGTGAAGCTACAAGAGATGCGTAGCGGCGGTCGTCTGCTTATTGAAAAAATAGAAGAGTATCAGCCAGCCACGCTCGCTATCCTTGGGAAACAGGCATTTGAGCAGGGGTTTAGCCAGCGTGGGGCGCAGTGGGGAAAACAGACGCTGACCATTGGCGCGACGCAAATATGGGTATTGCCGAATCCCAGCGGGTTAAGCCGGATCACGCTGGATAAATTGGTGGAGGCGTATCGGGAAGTGAATGATGCCTTGCTCAGGCGGGGACTATAAAGAAAAACGCCACCTTGCGGTGGCGTTTATGCTTATGCGGCGAGATTAATCGTCGAGGAAGCTACGCAGTACTTCAGAGCGGCTCGGGTGGCGCAGTTTACGCAGCGCCTTCGCTTCGATCTGACGGATACGTTCGCGGGTAACGTCGAACTGTTTACCCACTTCTTCCAGCGTGTGGTCGGTGTTCATATCGATGCCGAAACGCATACGCAGAACTTTCGCTTCACGGGCGGTCAGGCCAGCCAGAACGTCGTGCGTTGCGGCACGCAGGCTCTCGGTGGTAGCAGAGTCCAGCGGCAGCTCGAGGGTGGTATCCTCGATGAAATCACCCAGATGCGAATCTTCATCGTCGCCGATCGGCGTTTCCATGGAGATAGGTTCTTTAGCAATTTTCAGCACTTTACGGATCTTGTCTTCCGGCATCAGCATGCGCTCAGCCAGTTCTTCTGGCGTCGGCTCGCGGCCCATCTCTTGCAGCATCTGACGGGAGATACGGTTGAGCTTGTTGATAGTCTCAATCATATGTACCGGGATACGGATGGTACGCGCCTGATCCGCGATCGAACGGGTGATCGCCTGACGGATCCACCAGGTTGCATAGGTGGAGAACTTGTAACCACGACGGTATTCAAACTTATCAACCGCTTTCATCAGACCGATGTTACCTTCCTGAATCAGATCCAGGAACTGCAGGCCACGGTTGGTGTATTTTTTAGCGATAGAGATAACCAGACGTAAGTTCGCTTCAACCATCTCTTTTTTCGCACGGCGTGCTTTCGCTTCACCGATGGACATGCGACGGTTGATATCTTTAACCTGCTCGATGGTCAGGCCGGTTTCTTCTTCAATCTGCTGCAGTTTCTGCAGGCCGCGGTGAACGTCATCTGCCACGTCGTGCAGTTTTTCAGACCACGGTTTGTTCATCGCGATTGCCGCGTTGAACCAGGTTTCACTGGTTTCATTGCCAGTAAACAGGGTGATGAAGTTTTTCTTCGGCATTTTGCACTGCTCGACGCAGAGCTTCATGATCAGACGTTCCTGAGTACGCACGCGGTCCATCATGACGCGCATGCTGTTTACCAGGTAGTCGAACTGCTTCGGCACCAGGCGGAACTGTTTGAACACTTCGGACAGCTTCTGAATTTCTTCCTGCGCGGCAGCATGGCTGCGGCCTTTCGCTTTGATGGTGTCGCGAGTGATTTCGTACTGAGTACGCAGTTCACCGAATTTTTCACGCGCTAACTCAGGGTCGATGCTGTTGTCATCATCGCTGCTGTCGTCGTCGCCATCTTCTTCATCTTCATCTTCATCGTCATCCATCTCTTCCTGAGAGAGTTCAGAACCGACGTGGGTCGCCGTTGGCGCCATGTCTTCTTCCGCATTTGGATCGACAAAGCCAGTGATCAGATCGGAAAGACGTGCTTCTTCAGCTTCTACGCGATCGTACTGCTCAAGCAGGTAGGTGATAGCTTCCGGGTATTCGGCAACGGAGCATTGAACCTGGTTAATCCCGTCTTCGATGCGTTTAGCGATGTCGATTTCGCCTTCGCGGGTTAACAGTTCAACGGTACCCATTTCACGCATGTACATGCGGACCGGGTCAGTCGTACGACCGATTTCGGACTCAACGCTGGACAGAACCTGAGCAGCCGCTTCTTCCGCGTCTTCATCGGTGCTGTTGGAGGTTTCAGCAAGCAGCAGATCATCGGCATCAGGTGCTTCTTCCATCACCTGAATACCCATGTCATTGATCATTTGGATGATGTCTTCGATTTGATCTGAATCGACGATATCTTCCGGCAGATGGTCATTGACCTCGGCATAGGTCAGATAGCCTTGCTCCTTACCACGTTGGACAAGAAGCTTCAGCTGTGACTGCGGGTTTTGCTCCATAAGACGGTATCCACACTTAATTCGTTTGATTGGTGTTGGGCGGTAAAACCGCCAACGGCAAAACGAGGGCATACTTATATTTTGCCGCTGCCTCTCCGTGCGGCTGTCGGGGGCTTCCCGATCGATATTCGGCAGTTAAGCCGTTAAATACTTTTGTCTTTCTGTTATTTCTTGGCCAGTTCCTGGTTCAGTGTCCAGAGTTCCCGGCGTTCTTCGCTGCTTAAACCGTGTGTGCGCTCACGAGCTATCAACTCTTCCTGGCGCAGTTCAAGCATCGAATCAAACATATGGTTGAGTGAGTCGGTGAAGGTTTTTTCCGCGATATCTTTATCTGCTATATCGTCCCACATCGACAGTTTTTCAAGGGTCGCAGCATCATTTGTGCCACGATAGTGTTCTAAAAGTTGCCCGGTGGTCAGACCTGGCTGAGCCAGACAAGTGTTGACCAGTTCTCTGAATAAGCCAAGTCCAGGCAGCTTATTACTATCCAGTGCGCCTAACGGTGGAACCAGCGGGGCGAGGCCCGGGTTCTGTACCAGCAGCCCTATAAGTATACGCATGGTCGTACGTTTTAGCTGTGGAACAGGGCGGGAAGCCCCATTTTCTGCCAGTTTAGGCATTAAACGTTCAAGCTGGCTGTCATCCAGAATGCCGAGCTTGTTTCCCAACTCCTGTCGCAGGTAAATGCGCAACGTTTCGCCTGGTACCTGAGTAATCAGCGGTAATGCCAGCGTACTGAGCTGTGCGCGTCCGTCCGGGGTACTCAAATCCACCTGCGGCAGCAGGCTGTTAAATAAAAACGCGGAGAGCGGCAGCGCCTGCTCCATCCGGGCTTCAAAGGCCTCTTTCCCTTCTTTACGCACCAGCGTATCGGGGTCTTCGCCGTCAGGTAAAAACATGAAGCGTAGCTGGCGTCCGTCTGTCATATAGGGCAGTGCGGTTTCCAGCGCGCGCCATGCTGCGTCACGTCCTGCTCGGTCGCCGTCGTAACAGCAAATTACGTTGTTCGTCGCGCGGAACAACAGTTGGATGTGATCGGCAGTAGTTGACGTCCCTAGGGATGCAACGGCGTAGTTAATGCCGTATTGCGCCAGCGCCACCACATCCATATAGCCTTCTACCACTAACAGGCGCTGTGGATCGGCGTTATCCTGCTGGGCTTCATAAAGGCCATACAGCTGGCGACCTTTATGGAAAATATCGGTTTCCGGGGAGTTCAGATATTTCGGCAGGGCATCGCCCAGCACGCGTCCACCAAAACCAATGACCCGACCACGTTTGTCGCGAATGGGGAACATCACCCGTTCGCGGAAGCGATCGTAACTGCGTCCCTGATCGTTGGTGACCAACATCCCCGCATCGACCAGCGATTTGCGATTCTCAGCATTGCCGCCAAACCGTTTCAGGACGTTGTCCCAGCCGGGGGGCGCAAAACCAATAGCAAAACGGGTGATCACGTCGCTACTTAATCCTCGCTTTTCCAGGTACTGGCGCGCAGGGGTAGCGGCGGGCTGCATCAAAGACTGTTGATAAAAAGTGTTCAGGCCGTCCATCAATTGATAAAGGCTTTGCCGTTGATGGCGCTCTATCTGACTGGGGCCACTGCCTGCTTCATAGGGCACTTCAAGGTTGTGCATTGCGGCCAGTTCTTCGACGGTTTCCACAAACTCGAGCTTGTCGTAGTTCATGAGAAAGTCGACGGCGTTGCCATGCGCGCCACACCCAAAGCAGTGATAAAACTGTTTTTCACCGTTTACGGTGAAAGAGGGGGTTTTTTCGTTATGGAACGGACAGCACGCGTGATAATTTTTGCCCTGCTTTTTCAGCTTTACCCGCGCGTCGATGAGATCGACGATGTCGGTTCTTGCCAGCAGGTCATTGATAAAAACGCGAGGAATTCGTCCAGCCATAAGCCCCTGTTTTTTGATGACTCATATACACAAAATCATTCAGGATGCATCAAGGCGGCAAGGAAGCGAATCCTCAGGAGCGTACAGCAGTACGTGACTGGGGTGAGCGACTGCAGCCAACACTGAGGCAGCTTGAATGATGACGTGTATAAACGAAAATAAGCCGCGCATTCCTTCCGGAAGCACGGCCTTACAACTACAACTCAGTCTGAATTGAGAGCTTTGGCTCTCAATGGATTAGTACAGACGAGTACGGCGTGCGTTTTCGCGAGCCAGTTTCTTCGCGTGACGTTTCACAGCAGAAGCTTTAGCGCGCTTACGTTCGGTAGTCGGTTTTTCATAGAACTCACGACGACGAACTTCCGCCAGAACACCTGCTTTTTCGCATGAACGCTTGAAGCGACGCAGTGCTACGTCGAACGGCTCGTTTTCACGTACTTTAATTACCGGCATGTAACTCTCACCTTTAATAAATTCGGTTTGCCGCTGGCATCAACGCCAGCTTATTTCAAAATGGTGCGGAATTTTACTGCAATTGCTGCTGCTTTGTAAAGCACCGACGCGATTTTGAAAGGGACTTTTATAAGGACAAGGAGTATACACGAGCCGAACTCCTGGGGCGAACAAAGTTTTACATCAACCCGCATTGGTCCTACACTGCGCGGTAATAGAGCGAGGTAAAACAAGTCATGCGTGTACTGGGTATTGAAACATCCTGCGATGAAACCGGCATCGCCATTTACGACGATGAAAAAGGTCTTTTAGCCAACCAATTGTATAGTCAGGTGAAATTACATGCTGACTACGGCGGCGTAGTGCCTGAACTGGCCTCGCGCGATCACGTACGTAAAACCGTACCGTTGATCCAGGCCGCGCTGAAAGAAGCGGGACTGACGGCAAAAGAGATCGATGCGGTGGCGTATACCGCAGGTCCTGGTCTGGTTGGTGCGCTGCTGGTTGGCGCAACCGTAGGACGTTCGCTGGCGTTCGCCTGGGGCGTACCGGCAATTCCTGTGCACCACATGGAAGGGCATCTGCTGGCGCCAATGCTGGAAGATAATCCCCCTGCGTTCCCGTTCGTCGCGCTGCTGGTTTCCGGCGGTCACACGCAGCTGATCAGCGTCACCGGTATCGGTGAGTATGAATTGTTGGGCGAATCGATTGATGATGCTGCCGGTGAAGCGTTCGACAAAACCGCCAAGCTGCTGGGGCTGGATTATCCTGGTGGCCCAATGCTGTCAAAGCTGGCATCACAAGGCGTTGAAAAACGTTTTGTCTTCCCGCGTCCGATGACTGACCGTCCGGGGCTGGATTTCAGCTTCTCCGGCCTGAAAACCTTCGCTGCGAATACCATTCGTAATAACGAAAATGACGATCAGACCCGCGCTGATATCGCCCGTGCGTTTGAAGACGCGGTAGTTGATACGCTGATGATCAAGTGCAAACGCGCGCTGGATCAAACCGGTTTTAAACGTCTGGTGATGGCGGGGGGCGTGAGTGCGAACCGTACGCTGCGCGCAAAGCTGGCTGAGATGATGCAAAAACGTCGTGGCGAAGTGTTTTACGCGCGTCCGGAATTTTGTACCGATAACGGGGCGATGATCGCCTACGCGGGCATGGTGCGCTTTAAAGCGGGTGCAACGGCGGATCTTGGCGTGACCGTGCGTCCACGCTGGCCGCTGGCGGAATTACCGGCAGCATAAGTTTTTTTGCCCGGTGGCGCTGCGTTTACCGGGCTTACAAAACCGTAGGCCGGGTCAGGCGAATCCGCCGCCCGGCGATAGCTCTCACTACATCCGCAACATTCCTTTCTCTTCCAGAAACGCGATAATTTTTTCCAGGCCTTCTCCAGATTTTAAATTACTAAACGTCCATGGACGCTCGCCGCGCATGCGCAAGGTATCGCGCTCCATCACCTCCAGCGATGCGCCGACGTAAGGGGCCAGATCGGTTTTATTGATCACCAGAAAATCGGATTTGGTGATCCCCGGACCACCTTTACGCGGGATCTTCTCGCCTTCAGCAACATCGATCACATAGATCGTCAGATCCGCGAGTTCCGGGCTGAAGGTGGCGCTCAGGTTATCGCCGCCGCTTTCCACAAAAATCAGATCCAGATTGCCGAATTTCTCGCTCAGCGCTTCTACGGCGGCCAGATTCATCGACGCATCTTCGCGGATGGCGGTATGCGGGCAGCCACCGGTTTCCACGCCGACGATCCTCTCTGGCTCCAGTGCGCCCGCCTCGGTGAGAATGCGCTGATCTTCTTTGGTGTAGATATCGTTGGTCACCACCGCCAATTGATAGCTGCTGCGCATAGCTTTGCATAACGCTTCCAGTAGCGCCGTTTTGCCCGAGCCAACCGGGCCGCCAACGCCCACACGCAGGGGATGCTTGTAGTTACTCATTTTTTCTCCTCAGGAGCGGAATAATCGGGAATATTGAGTTTCATGCCGGGCAGACGCGATAGCGGCCAACGGCGTTGCGGAGCCGAGGCTGGTGTCAGGACACGTCAGCGCCTGTGCCAAACCCTGCGCATAGCGATCGCAGAGCGCAATAATCAAACGCTGGGCCGCCTGTTGTCCAAAAGGAACCAGCTTTACGCCAGCCATGACAGCGCTCTCAATCCAGCTGTAGCCGAGGCTTAACGCCAGCTCCATCAGCGGAATTTTCCAGCGCACGCCCAGCCAGGCCATGCCGCAGAGTTGGCTGTCGACAAAGAGGGTGCGCCATTCTCGCGAGCAATCCGACTCCCAGTCGGTGACCAGCCGCGTAAACGCCGCACCCCGACTGCGTTCTTCATCCCGCAGTTCGCGGGTTTCGCGACAGGCCAGCAGGTAAGCGCTCCAGCGGCGTGCTGCGTCGAGATCGTCCAGCTCGCAGGCGCGATACAGTCTCGCCAGCAGCGGTAGGTCAACGGTAAAAAAGTTTTGCTCCATCTGCTGGATTTGCCAGTCAGAGAAGTCATCGACGCTTTTCACCCAGCCGATTTCTACCGCCCACTCCAGCCCCTGAGACCAGGTAAACGATCCTACCGGGAGACTGCTGCTGGCGAGCTGCATCAGGCGCAGCTGTTGGGTGCTATGCATCAGTGCGCATGACCATGGTGATGCCCGTGTGACTCGCTCGCATAGGCACCCGCTTCCGGCTCAAACGGCAACTGGGCGAATGTCACCTCAAGGTTGAACTGGCGCAGCATGTCGTCCAGCACATGATCGTGATGGTAACGCAGCTCATCCGGCAGGATTTGCAGCGGAACGTGGCGATTACCGAGGTGATAACAGGCTTTGGCGAGCAGGAAAGGATCGGCGCAGCGCACCACGGAAACCGACTCCGGTGCGGCGATCACTTCGATCACTTCGCTGCCATCGTCGGTACTTAGCAGATCGCCACCGCGCAGCAGCAAACCACGCGGTAGCATTAGCCCGGCTTCGCGACCGTCGTTCAGTGCTACCCTGGCGCGACTTTTTACCCGGATATCAATGGGCAGCGTGACGCTTGCAGTAACGCGGTGAGCGTGGTCAAGGCGTTGGGTCAGATAGATCATCGTCACTCCTCAAAACAGAAAATAGCGTTGCGCCATCGGCAAAACATCTGCCGGTTCGCTGGTGATAAGTTCGCCATCAATACGCACCTCGTAAGTCTGAGCATCGACGGTGATATTGGGTTGCAGGCCGTTGTGGATCATGTCGACCTTTTTCACCGTCCGGCAGCCTTTGACGACGGCGATAGCGCTTTGCAGATTGAGCTGCTGCGGGATGTTTTGCGCGTCAGCGGCCTGAGAAATAAAGGTCAGCCGAGTGTGGTGCCGCGCTGCGCCAAGCGCGCCGAACATCATGCGGTAATGCACTGGCTGCGGGGTGGGGATCGAAGCGTTGATATCGCCCATTGGCGCGCAGGCAATCATCCCGCCCTTGACGATCGTCGCCGGTTTTACGCCAAAAAAGGCGGGCGACCACAGCACCAGATCGGCCAGTTTGCCAGGCTCAACGGAGCCGACTTCATGGGCGATACCGTGGGTTAATGCCGGGTTGATGGTGTATTTGGCGACGTAGCGTTTAACGCGCAGGTTGTCGTTGTCACCGGTTTCTTCTGCCAACGGGCCACGCTGAACCTTCATGCGGTGCGCCACCTGCCAGGTACGCAGGATCACTTCGCCAACGCGCCCCATCGCCTGTGAATCGGACGAGGTCAGGGAAAACGCGCCAATGTCATGCAGCACATCTTCGGCAGCGATTGTTTCCCGGCGAATGCGGGATTCGGCAAAGGCCACGTCTTCGGCGATATCCGGATCGAGGTGGTGGCAAACCATCAGCATGTCGAGATGCTCGTCGATGGTGTTGACGGTATAGGGCAGCGTCGGGTTAGTGGAGGAGGGCAGAATATTCGGATGCGCGCAGGCGGTGATGATATCCGGCGCATGGCCGCCGCCCGCGCCTTCAGTGTGAAAAGTATGAATGGTGCGATCGCCAATCGCCGCCAGCGTATCTTCAACGAAACCGGACTCGTTGAGCGTATCGCTATGCAGCGCGACCTGGATGTCCATCTCGTCGGCTACGGTCAGCGCGCAGTCGATAGCGGCAGGCGTGGCGCCCCAGTCTTCATGGATTTTCAGGCCAATTGCGCCCGCGCTGATTTGCTCGCGTAGGGCGTCTGGATTTGAGCCATTGCCTTTGCCCAGCAAACCAATGTTAACCGGCAACGCATCTGCCGCCTGCAGCATGCGCGCGATATACCACGGGCCCGGTGTGCAGGTGGTGGCGTGAGTGCCTGCGGCCGGACCGGTGCCGCCGCCGATCATCGTCGTCACCCCGGAAACCAGCGCCTCCTGCGCCTGCTGTGGGCAGATCCAGTGAATATGCGTATCCACGCCGCCCGCGGTGACGATCTTGCCTTCCCCGGCAATGACTTCAGTTCCCACGCCTATCGGGATCGTGACGTTGGGTTGAATATCGGGATTACCTGCTTTGCCGATAGCGAAGATCCTGCCGTTTTTGATGCCGATATCCGCTTTCACGATCCCCCAGTGATCGACGATCAGCGCGTTGGTTATCACCAGATCCACGCATGCATCGGCGCGCATTTGTCCCTGGCCCATGCCGTCGCGGATCACTTTTCCGCCGCCGAATTTGACCTCTTCGCCGTAGGTGGTGAAGTCTTGTTCCACCTCGATCCACAGGTCGGTATCCGCCAGGCGCACTTTATCGCCGGTGGTTGGGCCAAACATGTCGGCGTACGCCTGCCGGGAAATGTCACTCATTATCTGCCTCCAGTGCGCCCATCACTTCGCTGCGAAAACCCACGATCCTTTGTGCACCGGCAACGCGCACCAGTTCGACTTCGCGTTTTTGTCCTGGCTCAAAACGCACCGCTGTGCCCGCAGCAATGTTCAGACGAAAGCCGCGTGCGGCCAGCCTGTCAAAGCGCAGCGCCGGGTTTACTTCGTAAAAGTGATAGTGCGAGCCCACCTGGATGGGTCTGTCGCCATGATTTTCCACCACGATCGTGCAGATCTCCCGCCCCTGATTAAGCGCGATATTGCCTTTTGCGATCTGATATTCACCTGGGATCATTGCCGCTCCTTAGACGATCGGATTGTGGACGGTGACCAGCTTCGATCCGTCCGGAAATGTGGCTTCAACCTGAATATCCGGGATCATCTCCGGTACGCCTTCCATCACCTGATCGCGGCGCAGGACGTGACGCCCGTCTTCCATCAGCGCGGCCACGGTTTGCCCGTCCCGCGCCCCTTCCATGATGAAAGCACTAATTAGCGCCACCGATTCCGGGTAGTTTAACTTCAGCCCGCGGGCCAGGCGACGTTCCGCCACCAGCGCAGCGGTAAACAGCAACAGCTTGTCTTTTTCTCTGGGAGTCAGTTCCATTAGGGTTCTCTTAGGTTTGCCAGATTCGCGGGAGTACGGGCGCTTTATGTGTCAGCAGCGGGCGCAGAAATTGCCAGATGTCGCGCATAACGCGCTGGACAACCAGGTTGTCGTTAGCAAGAAAACGGATTGTCAGCAACGAATCGTTAAGCGTTGCCCCGGCGTAATCGCCAAGCGGAGTCAGCCGTTCGCGCACGCCTTCCAGCATCTCTTCATTTGCCGGATAGCACAGCAACGTGCCGACCCAGGGATGATGTGCGACGCCGCTCAGATTCCCCTCCTGCAACTGCAAGCGTTCTATCAGCAGTGGCTGCCCATCTCGCCATACTTCCAGGCGGTTTTGCAGCGTGCCGTAACTGAAGGTCTCCTGCATAACCGGTCGGCCAAGACACAGCAGATCCCAGGCCAGCAGGCGGCTTGCGGATGTCAGATGAAAGACGGTCTGAATAGCGGCGTTGGCGCCGGGAAAGAGGATCGTATCCTGCGGCAACCACTCCAGCGTCGCGTGAGGAGTGAGGGTAAAATGCTGGCGCAGTAATGCCTGCGGTCCACGGCTGCGGTAAAACTTTCCCGCGCCAGGCTGGGTGATTAACGCGTGGCTGTTTTCGTCGAGCGTTACGGCGATATGGAGCTCATCCCCGCCGACGATCCCCGCCGGTGGATGAAGTAAATAGAGATGGCAGACGTCCTCTTCCGGGTAAAACGGGCGTTGAACCGTCAATGGACCATGATGACGCGCCGAGGCGAGCACCGTTTTGTTCCCGGTGCAGGTAAAATGCAGATCCAGTTCGGCCTGCCAGCCCCGTGTGAGTGTCTCGTGCGCAACCGTGTCCAGAGCGTTTCCCCTATCAGCATGAGGGTGTTTGCATACAAAAAAGTATGCCTCAGCGCATCGGGAAATCGATCATATGAGAAGCTTATGGATAAAGGGGCGACAATACGCCGCCCCACCAGGGTTTTACAGTAAAACGAGGGGCATCCAGACCAGACCGGTAATCACCAGTAGCACGAGGAAAATCAGGCCAAAAATAGCACCGAGTCGCCAGTAATCCACCGTTGGTAAATAGCCGCTGCCGTAGTAGATAGGGCTAGGGCCGGTGGCGTACGGGGTCAGAATGCTGCCCAGACCAATGGCGGCGCCGACCATCAGGCAGAAGACCGGTAGCGGGATTTCCGGCATTGCCAGCGCGGCGGCAATCATCATCGGTGCGAGGGCGGAGGTATACGCCGTGGCGCTGGCAAAGAAGTAGCGCAGCAGATAGAACACCACGATAAGCGCCACCATCACCATCATCGGCGAATAACCGCTCAGCCCATTTGCCAGCAGCTTGCCGAACCAGGTAATAAAACCGGTGTTATTGAGCCCGGTGGCCAGCGTGATCAGCGAGGCCAGCCAGAAAAAGACGTTCCATGCGGCTTTATTGCTGACGATGTCATCCCAGCTAATGATGCGCAGCACCAGCATCAACGCCACCACGCTGTATCCGACCATCGCAGCGTCAATATAATCGCCGCCGAAGATCCACAGCACCAGCGCGCCGACCATCAGCACCAGCATCTTTTTCTCGCGAGCGCAGAGCGGTCCCATCGCTTTTAGTTCGGTATCCGCCCAGCGTGGAACCTGATCACCGGATTTCAGCACCGGTGGATACAACACGTACGCCAGCCACGGCACAATCAGCACCAGCAAAATGCTCAGCGGCAGCATGCCTAAGAACCAGTCACCCCAGCTCAGCGCGGTGTGGGACGCGCCTTTCATCAGACCGATCAACAGCAGGTTCGGCGCCATTGCCGTTAAGAAAATGGCGCTGGTAACGCAGTCAGCGACAATGCCCATCCACATGATGTACGAGCCAATAGAGCGTGAACTGGCGCTATTGGGTTGTGAGTTATACAGCGGCGGCAGGTTGCGGATAATCGGGTAGATTATTCCGGCCCCACGGGCGGAGTTGGAAGGTGTGACGGGAGCGAGGATAAGTTCGGAGAACATCACCGCATAGCCGAGAAACAGCGTCCTATGCCCCATCTTTTTCACCAGCATCAGCGCGATTCGCCGACCGAGTCCGGTTTTCTCATAGCCAGTACCAAACATAAAGGCCGCGAAGATCAGCCAGATGACCGAGTTTGAAAAGCCAGATACCGCCCACGACAGCGATTTGGCGGTAAATTTAAAACCGTCCTGCGCGAGTTGCTCCGGGCTGAACAGCAGCCACGGTGAAAGGACGGCGATGATCGAAATGCCAATCATCGCCACTACCGCGCCCGGAACAGGTTCCAGAATAAGCCCGACAATCACACCGGTAAAGACGGCAAAATAGAGCCAGGTGTGGCTCTCAAGACCGGTGGGGACGGGTAGAACAGCAATAATGGCGATGACCACCAGCGGAGCCAGGTATCGCCACCAACCAGCTAAAGGTGCCATTGTTGTATCCCTACGAAAGGGGAGAGGCGTAGCGCCTCTCCGGGAGGGTTATTTGATGTAATGCACGTGCTCGCAGATTTCATCGACGATAGGGTCGCGACGTTCAGCGAACAGCTTTTTGTTTTCAGCGATCAGGTTATTGCCGTGGGTATCGATGGAAACGATCAGCGGGCCGAACTCTTTTACCCGACACACCCACAGGGACTCCGGCATGCCGAGTTCCGTCCAGTGTACCTCTTCGATCTCCTCAACCTGGGTTGCCGCCACGACTGCGCAGCCTGCCGGGAAGATGACGTGCAGCGCTTTAAACTGCTTGCAGCCTTCTTCCGTCAGCGGTCCCATGCCGCCCTTGCCGACCACCAGTTTGACGCCAGTCTGTTCGATAAAGTCTTTCTCAAACGCTTCCATACGCATGCTGGTGGTTGGGCCGACGGAAACCATTTCCCATTTTTCACCGTTCTTACGTACGATCGGGCCCGCGTGGAAAATGGCTTTGCCGTTCAGGTCATAAGGAATCGGGCGCTTCAGTTCGATCAGGCGGCGGTGGCAAACGTCACGGCAGGTCACCAGCGTACCGGTCAGGTAAATGACATCGCCAACGCGAATGTCTGCCAGATCTTCGGCTTTGATCGGGGTTGTGAGGATCTTTTTCATAACGCGCTCCGGGTGTGAGACAGGTTTTCGAAGGAGAGGTCAGCATGAACCAACAGCGTGCCGCGACGGTGGGCCCAGCAGCCAGTAGAGACGGCAACGCCGATAGTCGACGGGTGGCGCGCGGCGGATTCGATATGCACGCCCATCACCGAGCTATTACCGGTCAATCCTTGCGGACCAATGCCCAGACGGTTAAGTCCTTCTTCCAGACGCAGTTCCAGTTCGGCCGCTTTCGGATTCGGATGACGTGAGCCGATAGGGCGCAGCACCGCTTTACGAGAAAGAACGGCGGCGGTTTCTACGGAGGTGGCAATACCTACGCCCACCAGCACTGGCGGACAGGCGTTGACTGCCAGCGTGGAGATATTTTCAAAAACAAATTTCACCACACCTTCGTAGCCCTCAGAAGGCATTAACACTTTCGAGCGTCCCGGCAGCGTACAGCCGCCGCCTGCCATGTAGACTTCGATTTCCGCGTCATCGTTATCAGGGATGATGTCCCAGGTGACCCACGGCACACCGGTACCTGTATTTTTGCCGGTATTCACTTCGTCAAAAATCTCGACCGCGTTATGGCGCAGCGGCGCTTTTACCGTGGCGTCTTCAACGGCCTGCTTCAGAATGCTTTGCAGTTCGCCGAGGAGCGGAAAACGGGAACCGACCTTCACGAAGAACATAATCTCGCCGGTGTCCTGACAGGCTGGGCGGTTCAGGTCGATAGCTTTCTGCATGTTGTCAAACATGGTGTGGTAGATGATTTTACCCATCGGCGAGGTTTCGCCTTCACGCAGCTGTTTTAATTTATCCACGACGTCATCGGGCATGCGGGTAGAAATCATGGCGGTAAAATCAGCGACAATGTTCGTCAGCGTATTTATCGCATTTTGGTTATTTTGATTGCTCATCTTGTTAACTCCAGTTCTTTTATTTATCTGGAAATAAATTCTCCGCCACAAACTACCACTAAAAATGTGGATTAATATTATTTGCCACTGTGAATATCTAATTAACAGTTCGTGAATGATGTCCGGATAAGGCAATAAAAATTGCGCAAAGGCAGGGTTTAAGACGCATGAGAGAATTACACTGCGGTGAACAACATTACGGATAGACCGATCATGCTGAACACGTATCCCCTTGCGAAAGACCTGCAGGTGTTGGTTGAAATTGTGCATAGCGGCAGCTTCAGCGCCGCCGCCGCGACGCTGGGGCAAACGCCGGCGTTTGTGACAAAACGCATTCAGATCCTAGAGTCCACGCTGGGGACGACGCTGCTAAGCCGCTCTGCGCGTGGTGTAGCGCTCACGGAGAGTGGTCAACGTTGCTATGAACATGCGCAGGCGATCCTCGCGGGCTATCAGCATCTGGTCGATGACGTCACGCAACTCAAAACGCGCCCGGCAGGGATGATTCGTATCGGCTGTAGTTTTGGCTTTGGGCGCAGTTATATTGCACCGGCAATTACCGAATTGATGCATAGCTACCCTGAATTACAGGTGCATTTTGAGCTTTACGATCGGCAAATTGATTTGGCGCAGGATAATATCGATTTAGATATTCGTATTAATGACGAGATACCGGATTATTATATTGCGCATTTGTTAACGAAAAACAAAAGAATATTGTGTGCGGCCCCACCGTATTTACAAAAATACGGTGAGCCGATGACGTTACAGGAATTAAGTCGTCATGATTGTCTGGTCACCAAAGAACGCGATATGACTCACGGGGTGTGGGAACTGGACAATGGTCAGGAGAAAAAGTCGGTCAAGGTGGCGGGACATCTTTCCTCTAACAGCGGTGAGATTGTGTTGCAGTGGGCGCTACAGGGAAAAGGGATCATGCTGCGTTCTGAATGGGATGTGCAGCCGTTTCTGGCCAGCGGTGAACTGGTGCGTGTGCTGCCGGACTATGCGCAGAGCGCCAATATCTGGGCGGTTTATCAGGAGCCGCTGTATCGCAGCGTGAAGCTGCGCGTTTGCGTGGAATTTCTGGCGACGTGGTGTCAGAACCGATTAGGCAAACCGGTGGAGGGGTATCACATCCCCCACGCCGGATAAGACGCCGTTGCGTCGCTATCCGACAATAAATTCACTCGGGGTCTCGTTCGCGTTTTTTCTTCAGTTTGGTCCAGATCTTCGGCTCCTGACGACGCCACAGACGCTGAATGTTGTCATGGTGACGTAGCAGAATTAAGCACGACAGCATGGACACCGGAAAAGTGAACTGGGGATTGAACCACCAGACGTAAAAAGGGGCGATCAACGCGCTGACGATAGCGCCTAACGACGAGTAGCCGCTCAACAGGACGGTCAGCAGCCAGGTCCCTGCCATCACGCCAGTTAAGTCCCAACCAATCGGCGCAATCGCGCCAAAGGCTGTGGCAACGCCTTTCCCACCTTTAAAGCCGAAGAACACCGGCCAAATGTGGCCCAGACAGGCGGCGATTGCGATCAATCCCAGCCAGAAGGGGCTGACGCCTAGCGCATAGGCACCCCAGACGGGTAACATACCTTTCAGGACGTCGAAAATCAGTACCGCGACGGCGGCTCCCTTGCCACCGATGCGCAGCACGTTTGTCGCGCCCGGATTCCCAGAGCCGCTGTCGCGCGGGTCCGGCAATCCAGCAAGGCGGCATACCAGAATAGCACTGGAAATTGAGCCACAGAGGTACGCGAAGATAATCATTCCAGGCGCGATTGCACTCATAAGCTGTTCCGTTTTGAAAATGTCGTGTAAAACGCTACTTCTGTGGATAATACGCATATTTCGCCGGAAGTGGTATCCGGGTTAGCCAAAAAGCAGGCAGGTCGTGATGGATATTGTATTTATAGAGCATCTTTCTGTAATCACCACTATTGGTGTTTACGACTGGGAACAAACGATCGAACAACGGTTGGTGTTCGATATCGAAATGGCATGGGATAACCGCAAATCGGCTAAAAGCGATGATGTGGCTGATTGCCTGAGCTATGCTGATATTGCTCAAACGGTTGTTAATCATGTGGAAGGTGGGCGCTTTGCGCTGGTAGAACGGGTTGCGGAAGAGGTGGCAGATCTCCTGCTTAGCCGCTTTAATTCTCCCTGGGTACGGATCAAACTCAGTAAACCTGGCGCGGTAGCCCGTGCGGCGAACGTCGGTGTTATCATTGAGCGTGGCAATAATCTGAAAGAAAATAATTAATTTAATAATTTCTAAAACAAACGGGTATAAAAGGGTCCTTTCGTCGGCTCTTTTTTGCCGTGGTTTCTCTATCTAGGGGTTTATTAATGAGTGATATGCACTCGCTGCTGGTGGCGGCAATTTTGGGTGTGGTCGAAGGATTGACGGAATTTTTACCCGTTTCCAGTACTGGCCATATGATTATTGTTGGCCACCTGTTGGGTTTTGAGGGTGACACTGCAAAAACATTCGAAGTGGTTATCCAGTTAGGTTCTATCCTGGCCGTTGTGGTGATGTTCTGGCGACGTCTGTTTGGCCTGATCGGCATTCACTTCGGCAAGGCTCCGCATGAAGGCACTGGCAAAGGTCGACTGACGCTGGGACATATCCTGTTGGGGATGATTCCAGCCGTGGTACTGGGGCTAATCTTCCACGACACCATCAAATCGCTGTTTAACCCGATCAACGTGATGTATGCGCTGGTGGTGGGGGGTGTACTGCTGATTGCCGCAGAATGCCTGAAGCCGAAGGAGCCGCGTGCGCCGGGGCTGGATGATATGACCTATCGCCAGGCGTTTATGATTGGCTGTTTCCAGTGTCTGGCGCTGTGGCCGGGTTTTTCTCGCTCCGGGGCGACGATTTCTGGCGGCATGCTGATGGGCGTGAGTCGTTACGCGGCCTCTGAATTCTCCTTCCTGCTGGCCGTGCCGATGATGATGGGCGCGACGGCGCTGGATCTCTACAAGAGCTGGTCTTTCCTCAGCGCATCAGATATCCCGATGTTTGCAGTCGGATTTGTGACGGCGTTTATCGTGGCGCTGGTGGCGATCAAAACCTTCCTGCAACTGATTAAACGCATCTCGTTTATTCCGTTTGCGATTTACCGCTTTATTGTGGCGGCTGCCGTTTACGTCGTGTTCTTCTGATGACTTACCGTGGTGCCGGATGGCGGCGTTCTGCCTTATCCGGCCTACGGGTTATATCTGTTTCGAACCTGTAGGCCGGATAAGCACAGCGCATTCGGCAACGCAGTGTCTAAGCTTTCGGGCAACGCTGCTCCTTCCAACTGGCTACCGCCGCGATGCGACGTCGGGTCAGTTCTTCACGAATTGCCTGACCTTTGAATCCAGCTTCAACCACGTCTTTCGTTGGCACCGCCTGCGCAACCTGCCAGGCTTCGCGCAACAGCCTGCCTTGCGGATAATCTGCCGCTTCAAAACCGGTTCGCCCACGCACATCGGCCTCGCTGGTGAGGGCGATTTGCTCCACGCGCTGCGGTTTGCGCCAGGCATCGATGGAATCAAACAGCTTAACGATGGTTTTCGGCTGCAGGATCGGGAAGGTATGAATGAGGTCGTGGAACTCGGAAACCAGTTTGGCTAAATCACGGATGTCATTCGGCACGCGCAGGCGCTGGCACAGTTGTTCGACAAGCTTAACACCTGCCGGACCGTGGCCATGATGGCGCGGCCACAGCGCTTTAGGCGTCAATGCCTTGCCAAGATCGTGGCACAGCGTAGCAAAACGCACGTCGACTTCCGGACTTAACATGGCTGCCATCGACAGCGTCATCAGCGTGTGAATGCCGGTGTCGATTTCCGGATGCCACTGTGCGGGGGCTGGAACGCCAAACAAAGCATCCACCTCCGGAAACAGGACGCGCAGTGCGTCGCAGTCGCGCAGGACCTGGAAAAATACCTGTGGGTTACGGGTGGTTAATGCGCCTTCGGTTTCTTTCCACACCCTCTCTGGTGTCAGATGCTCCAGTTCACCAGCGGTGGTCATGTCACGCATCAGCGTCATGGTTTCGTCAGCGATACGAAAACCGAGGTGCGCATAGCGGGCAGCAAAGCGCGCCACGCGCAGCACGCGCAGCGGATCTTCGCTAAAGGCAGATGAAACATGGCGCAGCAGACGGTTTTCCAGATCGTCGCGTCCGTTATACGGGTCGATAATCTCCCCGTCGTCATCGCGGGCGATTGCGTTGATGGTCAGGTCACGACGCTGAAGATCGGCCTCCAGCGTGACATCTGCGGCGGCATAGCAGGTGAACCCGGTATACCCCGAGCCTGACTTACGTTCGGTACGCGCCAGCGCATACTCTTCGCGGGTTTGCGGATGCAGAAACACGGGAAAATCGCGGCCTACCTGCTGGTAGCCCGCGTCGAGCATCTCTTGCGGCGTGGCGCCAACAACAACCCAATCTTTATCTTTAATCGGTAGCCCTAATAACGCATCCCGAACAGCACCACCGACCAGATAAATCTTCACGCCACTTTCCTTTTGAAAACTATGATCCCTTAATCATATGTCAGTGTGGCGGAGAAGGCGATTCAGTTCATCCAGCGATCTTTGCGTTTACGGCTTGGGATCATGTGTGGCAGAACCAGGCCGAGCAGCAGACCAAGACCCAACACGCCGCCACCGTACATAAACCACTGCATGATGATGGTGCGCTGTTTGTCATCAAGCTGAAGGTTGGCTGCGCTGACCTTCTTTTGCGCCACGATAAGCTCGTTTTTCAGCTTCTGGTTTTCTTGTTTCAGTCCGTCGATCACGCTGTCGCTTTGCGCGACCTTTTGCTGCATATCGGCGGTGCGCTGGTTCCACGTGGTATCGATATTATTGAGCTTATCGGTCAAGGTCTTAACCTGGTTTTCCAGGTCGGGAACGCGGGTACGCAGGCTCGGCGTACTGTTCAGCTCTTTCAGCGGGATCCAGGCGGTACGACCGGTGCTGTCTTTCACCTGGCCGTAGTTAGTGTTGGCATCGGTCTGTAATAGCGTGACTTCCTCGCCGGCGTTAACCGTACCCACGAGGCGATAATTATCTCCCGGACCGCTGCGGACCCAGGTGTTCAGTTCGTCAGAGACATAGCGCTTTTCTTCGGCATGAGAGACTGCAGTGGCGCTAAGTGCGAGTAAAGTTAATCCAATCAGGCGTAATTTTGGCATCAGGCTGTCGTTATTGTCATAGAAAGTGGAACGATAGTAGTGGCATCAGTGTCTCTACGCAAAGCATTCGACATCAATCGGAATCATCTGTGTCCTTTTTGCCACCACTCGAAACTTTTACGCCCGTCAAATTGCTCGTTGCATGGCAATTTGGCGCAAAATACTATCTACTGACCATAAATAACGAACTTAGTTCGCAGTCAGTTTTCTCAACTGTGACATAACCCATAAGTACAAGACCATGGCTCAGGAAATCGAATTAAAATTTATCGTCAATAGTGACGCTGTAGATGTGCTACGTGAACGTCTGAATACGCTGGGGGGAGAGCATCATGCGCCCAGCCAGTTGCTGAATATCTACTACGAAACACCGGATGCGTGGTTGCGTGGTCACGATATGGGGCTGCGTATTCGCGGTGAAAATGGTCATTACGAAATGACCATGAAAATTGCCGGACGCGTGACGGGCGGACTGCACCAACGGCCGGAATATAACGTTGCGCTAAACGCGCCTGAGCTGGACCTCACCTTGTTCCCAACGGAAGTCTGGCCTGATGGCGAGCTGCCCGCTGAGCTCGCTTCTCAAGTGCAGCCGTTGTTCAGCACCGATTTTTACCGTGAGAAATGGTTGGTTGATGTTGATGGCAGCCGGATTGAAATGGCCCTCGATCTGGGGGAGGTGAAAGCGGGCGAGTTTGCAGAACCTATCTGTGAGCTTGAACTTGAACTGCTAAGCGGCGATACCCGTGCGGTACTGAAGCTGGCAAACCAGCTGGTTTCGCAAACCGGTTTACGCCAGGGTAGCTTGAGCAAAGCAGCGCGCGGTTATCACCTGGCTCAGGGGAATGCGCCGCGCGAACTCAAACCGACACGCATTTTGAAAGTTCCGGCGAAAGCGAGTATTGAGCAGGGGCTGGAAGCGGCGCTGGAGCTGGCATTATCACAGTGGCAGTACCATGAAGAGCTGTGGGTGCGCGGCGTTAAAGGGGCGAAAGCCGAGGTGCTGGCGGCTATGGGCCTGGTGCGTCACATTCTGATGCTGTTTGGCGGTAATGTGCCGCGAAAAGCGAGCGCTCACTTACGTGATTTGTTGACCCAGTCGGAAGCGATCATTTCGTCGGACGTTTCTGCTGTTTCGGCGGTTTACAGCACGCAAACGGCAATGGCCAAGCTGGCGCTGACCGAATGGCTGGTGACCAAAGGATGGCAGCCGTTCCTTGATGCGAAGGCGCAGGGAAAAATTGCCGACTCCTTTAAGCGTTTCTCGGATACCCATCTTTCACGCCATGCCGCTGAGCTGAAAACCGCTTTTGCGCAGCCGCTGGGCGATCAGTACGCCGATCAGCTTCCACGTTTGACGCGCAACATTGATAGCATGCTGATGCTGGCGGGATACTACGATGAAAATGTCGCATCAGAATGGATCGCCAACTGGCAGGGTTTGCGCCACGCCATTGCGGCCAACCAATATATTGAAATTGAACACTTCCGTAACGAGGCAATTGCACTGGAACCGTTCTGGCTGCACAGCGGAAAACGATAATCAGGGCCGAGGCCGGGATGCCTGATGGCGCTGCGCTTATCAGGCCTACGCGATGTGTGTAACTGTCATGTAGGCCGGATAAGGCGAAAAGACGCATCCGGCACCATTCAAAGGATAACCCGTAAATGAAGCAGCTCTCTTCACCGTTACAGCAGTACTGGCCGACCGTTGTTGAGCGGCTGCCAGCAGCAATATCTGAGTCCTCGCTTAGCGTTCAGGCGAAGTCAGTACTTACATTCAGCGATTTTGTCCGTGACAGCATTATTGCCCATCCCGAATGGCTGTCTGAGCTGGAAAGCGCTCCACCCCTGGCGGATGAATGGCAACACTATGCCGACTGGTTACAGCAAACATTGGCTGACGTTAGTGATGAAAACACGCTGATGCGTGAGTTACGCCTGTTTCGCCGTCGCATTATGGTGCGTATCGCCTGGGCACAGACGTTGTCGCTGGTGACCGAAGAGAGTATTTTGCAGCAGCTAAGCCATCTGGCTGAAACGTTGATCGTCGCCGCGCGCGACTGGTTATACGCTGCCTGCTGTCGCGAATGGGGTACGCCCTGTAATCCTGAAGGTGTGGCGCAGCCGCTGCTGATTTTAGGCATGGGGAAACTGGGCGGCGGCGAGCTGAATTTTTCCTCCGATATCGACCTGATTTTTGCCTGGCCAGAACATGGCAGCACACAGGGCGGGCGCCGCGAGCTGGATAACGCCCAGTTCTTTACCCGTATGGGCCAGCGGCTCATTAAGGTATTAGATCAGCCCACAATGGATGGGTTTGTCTATCGGGTGGATATGCGTTTACGCCCGTTTGGTGACAGCGGTCCGTTGGTACTGAGCTTCTCTGCGCTGGAGGATTATTACCAGGAGCAAGGGCGCGACTGGGAACGCTATGCGATGGTCAAAGCCCGCATTATGGGCGATGCCGACGGCACTTACGTCAGCGAGCTTCGTGCCATGCTGCGGCCTTTTGTTTTCCGTCGCTATATTGATTTCAGCGTGATCCAGTCGTTGCGTAACATGAAAGGGATGATTGCGCGTGAAGTGCGCCGCCGTGGTCTGAAAGACAACATCAAGCTGGGGGCGGGCGGTATTCGCGAAATCGAATTTATCGTGCAGGTATTCCAGCTGATTCGCGGCGGACGTGAACCGTCGCTGCAATCCCGCTCGCTGTTACCGACGCTTAGCGCCATCAATGCGCTGCACCTGCTGTCTGATACCGATACGGAACAACTGCGAGCAGCCTATCTCTATTTACGCCGCCTGGAAAACCTGCTGCAAAGCATCAATGATGAACAGACCCAAACGTTGCCAGGCGATGAACTGAATCGCGCGCGGCTGGCGTGGGGGATGAACGTTGATGACTGGCAGCAATTAACTGATGTGCTTGCCAATCATATGGACAACGTACGCCGGGTATTTAACGAGCTGATTGGCGATGACGAAGCTGAAAGCCAGGAAGAGTCGCTTTCAGAACAGTGGCGCGAACTGTGGCAGGACGCCTTACAGGAAGATGACACCACGCCGGTGCTGACGCATCTGGCGGATGACGATCGCCGGCGCGTGCTGTCTCTGATTGCTGATTTCCGCAAAGAGCTGGATAAACGCACCATTGGCCCACGCGGACGCCAGGTGCTGGATCATTTAATGCCGCATCTGCTGAGCGATGTCTGTACGCGTGACGATGCCTCAGTCCCGCTATCGCGCATTACCCCTCTGCTGGTGGGGATTGTTACCCGTACGACCTATCTGGAACTGCTGAGCGAATTCCCCGGGGCGCTGAAGCATCTGATTTCGCTCTGTGCGGCCTCGCCGATGGTCGCCAGCCAGCTGGCGCGGTATCCGCTGTTGCTCGATGAACTGCTGGATCCGAACACCCTGTATCAACCTACCGCGACGGATGCTTACCGTGATGAGCTGCGCCAGTATTTGCTGCGCGTGCCGGAAGATGACGAAGAGCAGCAACTTGAGGCTCTGCGCCAGTTTAAGCAAACGCAGCTACTGCGTATTGCCGCGGCCGATATCGCCGGTACACTGCCGGTGATGAAGGTGAGCGATCATTTAACCTGGCTGGCGGAAGCTATTATTGATGCGGTAGTCCAGCAGGCGTGGACGCAGATGGTCGCGCGCTACGGTCAACCCACTCATCTTAGCGAACGCGAGGGGCGTGGTTTTGCCGTCGTCGGCTATGGCAAACTGGGCGGTTGGGAGTTGGGTTACAGCTCGGATCTCGATTTGATCTTCCTGCATGACTGTCCGATGGACGTGATGACGGACGGTGAGCGTGAGATTGACGGGCGACAGTTCTATCTGCGTCTGGCGCAGCGCATTATGCACCTCTTTAGTACCCGTACTTCGTCCGGTATTTTGTACGAAGTGGATGCGCGTTTGCGTCCGTCAGGAGCGGCGGGGATGCTGGTGACATCAGCTGACGCTTTTGCCGATTATCAGCGTAACGAAGCCTGGACATGGGAGCATCAGGCTCTGGTGCGTGCTCGCGTAGTGTACGGCGACCCGCAGTTGACCTCTCAGTTTGATGCGATTCGTCGCGATATCATGACCCTCGTCCGTGATGGGAAAACCTTGCAGACCGAGGTGCGCGAAATGCGTGAGAAAATGCGTGCCCATTTGGGTAATAAGCATCGCGATCGTTTTGATATCAAAGCGGATGAAGGCGGCATCACAGATATTGAGTTTATTACGCAGTATCTGGTGCTGCGCTATGCGCATGAAAAACCGAAGCTGACGCGCTGGTCGGATAACGTGCGCATTCTGGAATTACTGGCGCAAAACGACATTATGGACGAGCAGGAAGCGCTGGCGCTTACCCGTGCTTATACGACGTTGCGTGATGAACTTCATCATCTTGCGTTGCAGGAACTTCCAGGCCATGTGGCGCTGGAGCACTTTGACGCTGAACGTACGCTGGTGCGTGACAGCTGGCGGAAGTGGCTGGTTGCCGAGTGAAGTGTGCTATTATCGCGCGCAAATTTTAAGACCCTCAGAGAATCTCTCAGGAGACAGGAATGAAAGTAACGCTGCCAGAGTTTGAACGTGCAGGAGTCATGGTTGTCGGTGATGTGATGCTGGATCGCTACTGGTACGGTCCTACCAGCCGTATTTCACCTGAAGCGCCGGTTCCGGTGGTGAAGGTCGATACCATCGAAGAACGTCCCGGTGGCGCAGCAAACGTGGCGATGAACATTGCCTCTCTGGGAGCGAATTCGCGTCTGGTGGGCCTGACCGGTATTGACGACGCGGCGCGTGCGCTGAGCAAAACACTGGCGGATGTGAACGTAAAATGCGATTTCGTTTCCGTGCCGACCCATCCGACGATCACCAAACTGCGCGTGCTTTCCCGCAACCAGCAGCTGATTCGCCTGGATTTCGAAGAAGGTTTTGAAGGCGTGGATCCGCAGCCGCTGCACGAGCGTATTAACCAGGCGCTGGGTTCTATCGGCGCTCTGGTGCTCTCCGACTACGCCAAAGGCGCGTTGGCAAGCGTGCAGCAGATGATTGCTCTGGCGCGTAAGGCTGGGGTGCCGGTGCTTATCGATCCGAAAGGAACCGATTTTGAACGCTACCGTGGCGCAACGCTGCTGACGCCGAACCTGTCTGAGTTTGAAGCGGTGGCGGGCAAGTGCAAAAGCGAAGATGAACTGGTTGAACGCGGCATGAAAGTGATTGCTGATTTCGACCTTTCCGCACTGCTGATCACGCGATCCGAGCAGGGGATGACGTTGCTGCAACCGGGCAAATCGCCGCTGCATATGCCGACCCAGGCGCAGGAAGTGTATGACGTGACCGGTGCAGGCGATACGGTTATCGGCGTGCTGGCGGCGACGCTGGCGGCGGGTAACTCACTGGAAGAGGCGTGCTATTTTGCTAACGCCGCAGCCGGTGTTGTCGTCGGTAAGCTGGGGACCTCTACCGTTTCTCCGATTGAACTGGAAAACGCCGTGCGCGGTCGGGCCGATACTGGCTTTGGCGTGATGAGCGAATCTGAGCTGAAACAGGCCGTTGCCAGCGCCCGCAAGCGCGGCGAGAAAGTGGTAATGACCAACGGCGTGTTCGACATCCTGCATGCGGGCCACGTTTCCTATCTGGCGAATGCGCGCAAGCTGGGCGATCGTCTGATCGTGGCGGTAAACAGCGATGCTTCGACCAAACGTCTGAAAGGCGAAACGCGTCCAGTCAACCCGCTGGAACAGCGTATGATCGTGCTGGGCGCGCTGGAATCCGTCGACTGGGTGGTCTCTTTTGAAGAAGATACGCCGCAGCGTCTGATTGCTGGCATTCTGCCGGATCTGCTGGTCAAAGGCGGCGACTATAAGCCAGAGCAGATTGCGGGCAGTGAAGAGGTGTGGGCGAACGGCGGTGAAGTGCTGGTGCTGAACTTCGAAGATGGCTGTTCTACGACAAATATCATTAAGAAGATCCAGAAAGACAGCGATAAATAACACCTGAAAAGTTTGCCGGATGGCGGTGTGAACACCTTATCCGGCCTACGTGACGTAACGTTTGTAGGCCGGATAAGACGCTTTCGCGTCGCCATCCGGCATTTTTACGTTTTATTCTTGAGCCACAGCGCTACTTTCCACTGATTTTAACAGCTCGGCCAGTGCTGACAGCGAACCGCTGGACAATCCAATTTCACTTAACAGCGAGTCAATCAGCGGCGCTTGTGTACGATAAGGAAGAGTTGTCGGAAACTGTGAACCAGAACGTTGATTTGCGCACAATATGTACAGAATAACTTCGTATCCAGGGAAATACTGAAATTAGAAAAAGCATATGGCCTTAGCAGATATTCAATAACTGGAGGGTATGCTCATGAACAGCAATATGTATTCACTGAACAATTTCGATTTCCTGGCCCGTAGTTTTGCCAGGATGCAGGCTGAGGGCCATCCCATTGATATCCAGGCGATAACCGGGAATATGGATGAAGAACATCGTAGCTGGTTTTGCAAACGCTATGCGCTGTACTGCCAGCAGGCGACGGAAGCCAGGAAGCTAGAACTGGAACACTAACAGAAAAACGGGCCTTGCGGCCCGTTGTCGTTTTTACTCTTGCGGATCAACTGACGGGATCGCGGGGGCTGGCTTAACTTCTGCCGTTTTATCACGTGATTCAAGCTCAGTCAGACGTTGCTCAAGCAGCGCCAGCTTTTCACGCGTGCGCAATAAAACCTGAGTCTGTACATCGAATTCTTCGCGGCTTACCAGATCCAGACGGGTCAGCTGTGACTGCAGCGTTTGACGAATTTTCTTCTCTACGTCTTCGCCAAACTCGCGGATCCCTTTCGGCATCGACTCGTGAACCTGACGAGCAATCTGCTCAATTTTTTTCGGGTCAATCATTGTGGTTTCCCTGAACTGGTACGTGTTGCTGCCTATTGTAGTGCGAACTGGCACAGGCATAAACCAGAATTGTGTGAAGCTAAGACGAGTAAAGGCGTTGATGAAGGTAATCAATAGCGTTATAGTTAACCCGCTTATTCTCAGGGCGGGGCGAAATTCCCCACCGGCGGTAAATCAACTGATGTTGAAAGCCCGCGAGCGCTTTTTGTTACGGCAAAAAGGTCAGCAGATCCGGTGTAATTCCGGGGCCGACGGTTAGAGTCCGGATGGGAGAGAGTAACGATCCAGTCGGGCATGGACCCGCTCACGTTATTTTTTTGCCGCTTAGACGGTACTCCTAAGACTGCCCTGATTCTGGTAACCATAATTTTAGTGAGGTTTTTTTACCATGAATCAGACGCTACTTTCCTCTTTTGGTACGCCTTTCGAACGTGTTGAACATGCGCTGTCTGCGCTGCGTGAAGGACGCGGTGTAATGGTGCTTGACGACGAAGACCGTGAAAACGAAGGCGATATGATTTTCCCGGCAGAAACCATGACCGTAGAACAGATGGCGCTGACCATCCGTCACGGTAGCGGTATTGTATGCCTGTGCATCACTGAAGACCGACGCAAACAGCTCGATCTGCCAATGATGGTGGAAAATAATACCAGCGCTTACGGTACCGGTTTTACCGTGACCATTGAAGCCGCAGAAGGCGTAACCACCGGCGTTTCCGCAGCAGACCGTGTTACTACGGTGCGTGCGGCAATTAAGGATGGCGCAAAACCTTCCGATCTTAACCGTCCGGGGCACGTTTTCCCGCTGCGTGCTCAGGCAGGCGGCGTGTTGACCCGCGGTGGTCATACTGAAGCAACCATCGACCTGATGACGCTGGCAGGGTTTAAACCAGCCGGTGTGCTGTGCGAACTGACCAATGATGACGGCACCATGGCCCGTGCGCCAGAGTGCATCGAATTTGCCGGTAAGCATAATATGGCTGTAGTGACTATCGAAGACCTGGTGGCTTACCGTCAGGCGCATGAGCGCAAAGCCAGCTAATTGCTGACTACCGCGACAACCGTGGTAGGGATAAAAAAACCGAAGTCAGTTTTCTGGCTTCGGTTTTTTGTTATTACAACCTGGCTATTTTTTTCTGGACAGTTTAAGTGCACAGGCTCCGCTCATTACCAGCAACAGCACTAAACACAAACCAAAAGCGAGCAGGCATGCCTGCGCCATATTCATAAAATGCCATGGCGGAAGCAGATACCAGCCTTCGGACTGCTGGTACAGATCGACAAACCACTTTTGCATACTGCTAAGCGCTACGCCATCAGGAACGACAGGTGCGTCATAGCCGCAATCTCCAGTGGGCTTAAACCATTCTGGAGCCCAGTTTGCCAGCGGCAAATTGAAAGGGAATGTCGGATCGGTGGAACATCCCTGTACGCCAAAGAGCGAATCCGGGTCCGGGTTATGTACCGCATAATGAATGCCATTAAGTTTGATAGAGAACTTAATGCCCATAATGCTGCCATAAAATGCCGCAATGCAGCCGACCAGTTTTAGAATGAGGTTTTTAGGGTTTATTGCCGCGATCAGCCCACCGAAAACCATCACAAACATGGCAAAGCGGATGTATACACATTGCTCGCAAGGGGCCATGTAGAGATAGATTTGGAAGAACGAGTGCGCCAGAATAATTAACCCACCCATGGCACAAGCCATTAGCAACCACAAAAAGCGTCGCTCCTGCCATCTCACCAGGGTATTAACCGGTGTGGTACATAAGTCTCGCCACAATCCTTTGATAAAATCCATAGCCGGTTCCCTGTTTATTTTGTCGCCAGCTCTCTGACAAGCTCAGCCATGGAATCAATCGATTTGATGCTTTTGGTGTAGATCAGGTACTTACCATTGACGACGTAAGCCGGAACCCCCTGGATTTTGGCAACATCATAAGCCGCTTTCCATTTTTCCAGTGTCTCCTGGACTACGGGTTCTTTTAAGGCGACCTCGAAATCTGCTTGGCTCATACCTGCAGCGTCCAGTCCTGTTTTGATGAATGAAGCGGGATCTTTACCGTCAGACCAGCGTTCTTTATTATCGTGGTAGGCAGTGTAGTAAGCAAACTTAGCTTTTTTGAACTGTGATTTGGCATCAAACAATGAAATTCCTGCGGCCTGATCCTTAGCAATCATTACTGCAAATACTTCACTGGCCTGTTTGCCGTATTCTCCTTTGGTCTCGAGATGAAACGGTGTGAAGGCGACGAGATCGGCAACTTTATCTGACACCGGACCGGTCACGGCTTTATCATATTTGTAGCAGAATGGGCAGGCGTAGCTGAATACTTTGATCAACGTTTTATCAGCATTGGGAATCGGTTTCTCCAGCACCATATAGTCAGTACCTTCAGTAAAAGCCGATGCTGCAAATGGTGATACCAGCGCTGCCGTTAATACCACGCTTTTAAATAATGAAGTAATCCATTTAGATGACATAATTAATCCTTAACCTAACGAAATTATTTAAACATTTGTTGTGGGCGAACCAGTAATGCGCGGTAGTGCGTTTGGTTTGGTTTATCGGAAAGGACATCAATTTCGACTTTGACTTCTTTTGTTTTGTAGTCAATTTCGTTGATTTTGCCGATGGTAGGCTGTCCAACGTCAAATAAATTAATAGAACCACCAAATCCAAACATCGTGTCGCGGTCTTTTTGATATTCAATTACCGACGTGATAGGACTGTAGAAATCATAACCACGCTCTTTCCCGTATTCCCAAACTTGCTGAACGGTTCCTTTTTTCTCGTCAATTTTATATTCGACGAATCGGGAGTATTTCATTGTTGGTAGTGCTGGTTGTTCGAGTCCACGCCCATCGCCATTGTCAAAGATGGTTAGCGTTCCTTTGCTGGAGAGCCAGGCGGTGTGTTGGGTGTAGGTAAAATCGAAATCAGTATTCTCGCACTTACCGTTTTCATCACACTTCAGCGCGTTGCCCTTATCATCAACCGGTTTTAACAGTTTGCTTGCCAGCGCCTTATTCCAGCCTTTAGACGGTGCCAGGATCCATTTCACCTGTTTATCGCGACCGATTTTGACGACACCCTGATGGCGGGAAGAAAGAATGATGGAGTCATCTTTAGCGTCATAGGCAATGGAGTTTACGTGAGCCCAGTTACGGCCCGCACCAACGCCGAGGGCGTCACCATAGGGGGTATCTGGCTCTAGTTTTGCCTGTTGGCCTGCATGAGCGAGATCCACGTTGACGCATACCGCGCCTGCGTCCAGAGCACCCAGCAGCGCGTCACGCATCGGGTCGAGAATTTGTGTCAGATCCCATACGTCAACAACACGTCCAGATTTATCGACTTCAATAATCTGGTCGCGGATGGTATGTACGTGAAGGCCATCTTCTTTGCGATAATCGCGTTTACCTACGCGTAGCAGTACGGTGCCGTTCACTGTTTCGACCGACTCATGTGAAGCATCCAGGAATCCGCGTGGCAGCTTATGGTCGGCCAGAACTTGCCCCAGCATATCGAATTCATACCAGTGCTGGCCCTGGACGGCGGTGAAGGTGCCTCGCGGTGTTTCACGAATACCCATCAGGTAGCCGCGCTTGTTGATATCCATGTCATGGCCGTCATAGAAGGTGTCCTGATCCAGCCACCACCGATATTCACCTTCCGTATCGACGACAAAGGTAAAGGGTGCGATATCAAAGGGGAGTGCTCCGCCAGCAGGACCCGCATCCAGGATGCCGGCATTTTTATCTTTTTCACCATGCCAGTGGAATTCTGCACCCTGCGGGGTAAAGGTGTGGGTATTCACCAGATAAAGACGATCTTCAAAACCCGGTGCTACTTTAATCACTTTTGTTTGCTGTAAATCAGATATAGAGCGGTTATCCATGTAGTGATTTACGATGGCGGAAGTTTGCACCACATAATCATCTTTCATGGCCTTACCGTTTTCTTTATATTCAACGGTTACCTTATTTGCGAACTTTTGATAAAGGCCAAAAATAGGAATGCCATCGTACGTGGCGAGTGACTCTTTGCCGACGGTATAAGTCACCGGAACGCCTTTTTCACCTTTACCATGGACGGTAACTTTAACATCTGAAATAACGTGGCTATCTAATTCAACCAGCGCAGTAAGCGGGGCATTTCCATAAGGGTCAACTACTATTGCGCCCAATTTTCCTGCAGGTTGGGCCGGTTGAAAACCAGCGGCAAGAGAGTTTCCTGCTGCTAATCCAAATGTCAGTGCCAGAGTCCCTGCCAGAAGTGTTTTTCGGTATTGTGTAAACATGGATATATCTCCTTATATTACCTATAAATATAATATTGCTGAATATATTATGTTTTTACTATTTGATAAAATAAAGCAGCATTGCTAATACTATTTTTGTAATGCATTAATTAATATTGATGAAATGTATTATTCTGCAGGAACTAATTTTTATTATTTTTTTGATAGTATGAGTGAGATATTTTAAGAACAATATTTATTATTGCGTAGTGTGATCTTGTCGACATTGTTTTAATTGTTTATAACGAGTTTAGCTAATAGCGTAGCCGCTGATTTATATGATCGAAATCATATATTTGTTTCTGAAATATGCCACTATATGAGTATGTCAGAATAAGTTTGTGTAAAATTTTAACGTTAAATGTTTAATGATGTTAAATTTTAAGGGTAAAAGAATGTTTATTGCCTGGTATTGGATTGTATTAATTGCACTCGTTGCGGTGGGGTATTATTGCCATATGAAACGTTATTGTCGGGCATTCCGCCAGGACAGAGATGCCTTACTTGAAGCGCGAAACAAACTCTTTCGCCGCTCTGGTGAAGATAACAGCGCGGTTAAGGAACAGGATTAGTCCTTCATATTCTGCTATGGATGAGCGGATGCTGTAAATTTGCAGGGTGGCATCCGCCCTCTGGATTATCCGATTCCCATCGACTGGAGGATGACGAGGCTTAATCCCATCACCGACATTCCACATAACACCCCATAACTAGGATTATTATTGGGATCGATCTCTTTTGCCAACGGCATCAATTCATCGACGGACAGCGCCACCATAATACCTGCGACAGCCGCCATTATTGCCGCCATCACCACTGGTGATATCAGGCTACCGAGAATTAACCACGCCAGTACGCCGCCCAGTATTTCTGCCATACCTGAAATCCCTGCCCAGAATATCGCCGTACGTTTGGAGCCTGTGGCGGCATAGACGGGACCCGCCACCGCTAATCCTTCAGGAATATTGTGCAATGCAACAGCGAGGGCAATACCAAAGCCCAGCTCAAGGTTGCTACTGGCGGTAACAAACGTCGCAATCCCTTCAGGAAAGTTGTGCAGGCTGATGCCGAGCGTTAATAAAATCGCGGTGCGTTTAATAGAGCCGGGTAGAGGCTGCGTTGTTTTTTGTACCAGATCCTGAGGGTGCGCGTGCGGCAATAGACGGTCCAGGCCAAAGTAGCCCAGTAAGCCGACGATAAACATTCCGTAGCCCAGCACTGGCGACATACCTTCAGCGGCCAGCGCAGCAGGTAGCATCTCCATAAGGGAGATCAGTAACATAATCCCGGCGGCGAAGCCTAAAGAAAAGGCGAGAACGCGGTTAGACGGTTTTTGCCCTAACACGCCGAGAAATGCGCCGATAAACGTGGCGGCACCTGCCAGTAAAGTCAGAAGTAAAGGTACTGACATCGACAAATAAAACTCCTTATCAATCTGCTATCCGGGTTGGATCGTCAAAATAACTGATGATCTTCATCATCGTTATCTGAGTTCTTCATCAACCGAATAAGCGTATTGTGGTGGTATCAAAATGACTCCCTCAGTAAGGATATCATCATGTCTTCAACTCGTATGCCAGCATTGTTTTTGGGTCACGGTAGCCCGATGAATGTTCTGGAAGATAACGTTTATACCCGTGCCTGGCAGCTACTGGGGGAAACGTTGCCGCGTCCGAAAGCCATTGTGGTGGTCTCGGCGCACTGGTTCACCCGTGGAACGGGTGTGACTGCGATGGAAGCCCCCAAAACGATCCACGATTTTGGCGGTTTTCCGCAAGCATTATATGACACCCATTACCCGGCTCCTGGCTCGCCTGAACTGGCGCAGCATCTGGTTGACTTACTTGCTCCAGTGCCTGTGACCCTGGACAAAGAAGCCTGGGGTTTTGACCACGGTTCCTGGGGCGTGCTGATCAAGATGTATCCGAATGCGGACATTCCGATGGTGCAGTTGAGTATCGACAGCACCAAACCCGCGTCATGGCATTTTGAAATGGGCCGTAAGCTGGCGGCGCTGCGTGATGAGGGCATTATGCTGGTGGCCAGTGGTAACGTGGTGCATAACCTGCGCACTGCGCGTTGGCACGGTGAGAACACGCCTTATCCGTGGGCGACTTCATTCAATGACTATGTTAAGGCAAACCTGACATGGCAGGGACCGGTTGAGCAGCACCCATTGGTGAACTATCTCGATCATGAAGGTGGATCGTTGTCGAACCCGACGCCGGATCACTATCTGCCGCTGCTGTATGTACTCGGGGCTTGGGACGGTAAAGAGTCTGTCACGATCCCGGTAGATGGTATTGAGATGGGAAGTTTAAGTATGTTGTCGGTGCAGGTTGGATGATGAATGCCCGATGGCACTGCGCTTATCGGGCATTAAGTTCGCGCCGTAGGCCGGGTAAGGCGAAGCCGCCACCCGGCACTCTCAATTATTCGACAAAAATATGCGGATAGAAACGTGACAGATCCTGCGTGATCAACGCGCGATCTTCACGAATGCCGATCCCGGCTGGTTGATCGTTGATCAGCCAGCTGCCAATCAGCATATAGCTGTCGCCAAACTTCGGTAGCTGATGGAACTGCTGCACGATCATGCCTTCTTCACCGTACGGTCCTTCCACGGATTCGATCGTTTTACCGTTCTCAACGATGGAGACGTTAGCCCCCTCGCGCGAGAAGATCGGTTTTACGACGAATTTATCCATCTGCGGATGATCGTCTTCGGCGAAGTACGCTGGCAGCAGGTTCGGATGGTCCGGGAACATTTCCCATAACAGAGGCAACAGTGCTTTGTTGGAGATAATGCTCTTCCAGGCCGGTTCCAGCCAGCGAACGCCAGCGTCTTCCAGCTTGGTGGAGAACATTTCACGCAGCATGAATTCCCACGGATAGAGCTTGAACAGGTTAGCGATTACCTGATCCTGCATGTCGGTGAACTGACCTTTTTCACCAAGACCAATATCTTCTACATAGAGGAATTCTGTTGCGATCTCAGCTTCGGCAGCGCAATCCTGCAGATACTGGATCGTACCGCGATCTTCTACCGTATCACGACAGCAGGTCAGATGAAGCAGTTGAAAACCATACTGCTCACGCAGCTCGGTGAAACGCTCGATCAGTTTTTCCTGCAGACTGTTGAACTGATCGCTGCCTTCCGGCAGGTTGCCCGCATTGAGCTGATCTTCCAGCCAGATCCACTGGAAAAACGCGGCTTCGTACAGCGAGGTTGGCGTATCGGCGTTGTTTTCTAAAAGCTTGGGTTCACCCGTGCCGTCCCACGCCAGATCGAGACGTGAATAGAGCGACGGTTGCTGTGTCTGCCAGGACTGGCGGACAAAGCCCCAGGTATGCTTCGGAATGCGAAACTTGGTCATCAACTCATCGCTGGCGATGACCTTTTCCACCACCTTGAGGCACATTTGATGCAGCTCTGCGGTGACCTCTTCCAGCTTTTCAACCTGAGCAAGAGTGAGCTTATAGTACGCGTCTTCACACCAGTAAGGCTCGCCGTACATAGTGTGAAAATTGAAACCGTATTCGGTGGCTTTGTCGCGCCAGTCCGGGCGCTCAACAATACTGACTCTTTCCATGACGATCAGCCACCCATTGAACGTGTGGTGGTGCCGCTTGCGCTACGCTGCATGGTGCTCTGTTTGGCCACAGACTCACCAAATCCGCCGCGGGTTACGGTAGAGGTGGTAGCTGGTTTCGGTGCCATAGCGGTTTTCGGTACGGTCATGGTGCGCCCCGGCGTTGCTGCACCGTAGTTTTTACCGCTGGCATCCGTGTATTTGCCGTAAGCCGGGCTGGCTGGGTTTTTCGAGCTGAACAGCGGTTGCTGAGCGCCCATTCCGCCGCCCATCAGTCGGCCCATCATGTAGCCCGCCATCAGCGGCATCCAGAAGCTGCCGCTGCTTTGATTCTGTGCCTGAGCCTGGCCTTCACCGGTCGGCGCCATACCTGCTTGCGCAGGAGCCTGCTGGCACTGGCCTTCGCCGAATTCAGCGATACAGTCTTCGCGTGTGGCGTATTTTGGCGCGGTACGTTCAGCTTCTTTCAGCGCATTGTTAAACGCGGTAGTACATTCGGCGCTTTTACCCGGATTCGCCGCAGAGCAGTCGTCAGCGTTCTGATAAAGCGAAACCGTTTCGTCGCTCTTTTCACAGCCCGCGAGCATAAACACAGCGGTAACTGCCAGGGCGACAGGAGTCAGATGGCGCGCGCTCCAGCTTTTGCGGAACGAGGCGTGATGTATAGATTTTGTCCGTTTCATTTATGTCTTCCAGTACCCAGTGGTAACTCTGCTCAGAATAGAGGATGACTGGTCGAAATTGAAGCGGTAAGAGGCGAGAATGCGGAAGAAGGGGCGGATCTTTACGTTGTCTTACGTTCAGACGGGGCCGAAGCCCCGTCATCAGCATCAGTTACGGAACGGGTTGTTGCCGGTGCTGCTGGTTGAACGTACTGCTGTCGGCTGCGCCGCAGGCGTCGCGCTGTTGGACGTATAACCGTCCGCCGCGGCATCTTGCTGCGCGTTTTCCGGCGCGATCGAATCCGGGGTCGTGGATACGGGTTTACCCAGCGTATTATTCAGTGCCACCAGATCCTGCTCGTTCAGCGTACCGAGCGCAGATTTGACGTTTAACTGGTTGATAAGATAGGTATAACGCGCATTCGCCAGTTGCTGCTTGGCGTTGTACAGCGTGGTGGTGGCATCCAACACATCCACAATGGTACGTGTACCTACGGAATAGCCGGCTTCCATCGCATCCAAAGAACTTTGTGCAGAGACAACCGCTTGTTTGTAAGCGTTAATGCTACTGATAGACGCATTAATGTTGTTGAACGAAGAACGAACGGTCTGCACCACGCTGCGGTGTGCGCTTTCCAGCTGTTCACTCGCGCCAACAAAGTTGTACTGCGCTTGTTTCACCTGCGAGTTAACCATTCCGCCCTGGTACAGCGGCAGCGAGAAGCTCAGACCGATTTTGTTCTGGCCCATGTTGCTGTCGTCATACTGGGAGCTGTTGGTTTTAGACCCGCTGTACGAGGTGTCAGATACCCCGGTAGAGGCGGTCAGGTCCAGAGTCGGTAAATGACCATCCTGTGCCAGACGAATCTGCTCACGTGCCAGATCCTGGCTCAAGCGGGCCTGCAATAACGACAGGTTGCGGTTTTCTGCTTCTTTCAGCAGCGCGTTTACCGCCTGCGGTTTGTTGGTTTTAAAACCATCAACGTTCAGTGAAGCCAGTTCCGGGTAGTAGTTACCGGTTACCTGGCGCAGCTGTTCTACCGCGTTATCCAGATTGTTACGCGCGGTAACTTCGTTCGCCAGTACAGTATCGTATTGTGAGCGGGCGTTTTGTACGTCAGTGATGGCAACCAGGCCAACGTTAAAACGCTGAGTGGTCTGATCTAACTGACGATAGACCGCATCTTTCTGTGCCTGGGTATAAGAAAGCACGTCAATTGCGTTCAGTACGTTAAAATAGGCCGTGGCGGTATTCAGGATCAGCGTTTGCTGATCGGTCTGATAGGTCACGTCCTGAATGCCTGCTGATTTTTCTTGCAGCGTTAGGGCACGCCATTTAGACATGTCAAAAATAGACTGAGTTAACTGCAAAGATGCGCTGGTGGCGTTGGAGTTGACGCCATTTGCATCACGGTAGCCATTGCTGTAGGTGTAATCGGCACCTAAACCCAGTTGCGGCAGTAATGGGCTACGCGCTTCGTTAATTTTTTCGAATGCAGCATCGCGATCGGCGGCGGATTTACGCAATTCCGGGTTGCTCAGGCGTGCTTGCTGATAAACCTGCATCAGGTTTTCTGCCTGGCTCAAAGTACTGAACCCCGACAGGCTCAGGCCGATAAGGATGGGGAGCAATTTCTTCATTTGCATTCCTTGTTGTGAAGCAGTATTTAGCGCTGATCAAATTGTAAAAATATTTGCTGATTCTAGCAGAATCCGCCACTTCAAAAAGTTGGCGTTACGTGCCATACGGCGTTAATTTGCATCAATTTAACACAAGGGCGTTCAAACATCAGTCAAACGACCTTGAAATTCACATTTTAATCACTATTGGTTTCAGGACAGCACAATGAGTAAACCAGACAACTTGCCAATGACTTTCACTAAAAATGATGTAGAAATTATTGCACGAGAAAAGCTATACCGCGGTTTTTTTTCACTGGATCTTTATCGGTTTCGCCATCGCCTGTTTAACGGGGGGATGAGTGGCGAGGTAACACGCGAAATTTTTGAGCGCGGACACGCGGCAGTCTTGCTACCCTTTGACCCTGAGCGAGATGAAGTTGTGCTGGTCGAGCAGATCCGTATCGCGGCATTTGATACCAGCGAAAGCCCGTGGTTACTGGAAATGGTGGCCGGGATGATCGAAGAGGGCGAAACCGTTGAAGATGTAGCCCGTCGTGAAGCAATGGAAGAGGCCGGGCTGGAAGTTAAACGGACGAAGCCCGTTCTGAGCTATCTGGCAAGCCCGGGTGGCACCAGTGAGCGCCTGTCTATTTTAGTCGGCGAAGTGGACGCCACGACCGCGAGCGGGATCCATGGTCTGGCTGATGAAAACGAAGATATTCGTGTTCATGTGGTAAGCCGGGAACAGGCTTACCAATGGGTAGAAGAGGGGAAAATCGACAACGCAGCGTCTGTCATCGCCTTGCAATGGTTACAGCTGCACTATCAAGAGTTAAAAACTGAGTGGAAAAAATGAAGCGTTACACACCTGACTTCCCTGAAATGATGCGTCTGTGCGAAACCAACTATTCGCAATTGCGCCGCCTGCTGCCACGTAATGATGCAGCCGGTGAAACAGTGAGCTATCAGGTAGCAAACGCACAATATCGGTTAACGATCGTGGAATCGACCCGATACACTACGCTTGTTGCGATCGAACAAACGGCACCGGCCGTCACATACTGGAGCCTGCCTTCATTGACCGTGCGCCTGTATCATGACGCAAGGGTGGCTGAAGTGTGTTCAAGTCAGCAGATCTTTCGCTTCAAAGCGCGGTATGATTATCCAAATAAAAAGTTGCATCAACGCGACGAAAAGCATCAAATTAATCAGTTTTTGGCCGACTGGTTACGGTACTGTTTAGCACATGGAGCGATGGCGATTCCGGTTTATTAGCGTCGTGAAACCTAAGGACACCATTTGGAAAGCCTGTTAACCCTTCCTTTGGCTGGTGAGGCCAGAGTCAGGATCTTACAAATTACAGATACTCACCTGTTTGCCGAAAAGCATGAAACGCTGCTGGGTGTGAACACCTGGGACAGCTATCAATCCGTACTGGATGCAATACATGCAGAGTCGCCTGAGTACGATCTGATCGTCGCGACAGGTGATTTGGCGCAGGATCAATCCGCTGCGGCTTATCAGCATTTTGCTGAGGGCATCGCAAGTTTTCGTGCGCCCTGCGTTTGGCTACCGGGCAATCACGATTTTCAGCCGGCAATGTACAGCGCGCTGCAGGATGCGGGCATTTCCCCGGCCAAACGCGTTTTCATTGGCGAACAGTGGCAAATATTGTTGCTGGACAGCCAGGTGTTCGGCGTTCCCCACGGTGAGTTAAGTGAATTCCAGCTCGAATGGCTGGAGCGTAAACTTGCTGATGCGCCAGAGCGTAATACCTTGCTGCTTCTGCATCATCATCCTCTGCCTGCGGGCTGCAGCTGGCTCGATCAGCACAGTCTGCGTAATGCCGCTGAGCTGGATAACGTGCTGGTGAATTATCCTCGCGCCAGGTATCTATTGTGCGGGCATATTCATCAGGAACTGGATCTGGACTGGAACGGTCGCCGTCTGCTGGCGACGCCGTCGACCTGCGTGCAGTTTAAACCGCACTGTTCCAACTTCACATTGGATACCATCAGCCCAGGCTGGCGGACGCTGGAGCTTTTTGCCGACGGGACGTTGCAGACTCAGGTACGTCGTCTGCAGGGTAATCGGTTCCACCCTGATACCGCTTCAGAAGGCTACTGATGTCTACGCTTCTCTATCTTCACGGATTTAATAGCTCTCCTCGTTCGGCGAAGGCGTGTTTACTGAAAAACTGGCTGGCGGAACACCACCCGCACGTTGAGATGATCGTGCCGCAGCTACCTCCGTATCCTGCGCAAGCCGCAGAGATGCTGGAATCGATCATTCTTGAACACGGCGGAGAGTCGCTGGGGATTGTCGGTTCCTCTTTAGGCGGCTATTACGCCACCTGGCTGTCGCAATGTTTTATACTGCCGGCAGTGGTGGTGAACCCTGCCGTACGGCCTTATGAACTGCTGGTCGACTATCTCGGTCAAAACGAGAACCCCTACACGGGGCAGCAATATGTGCTAGAGTCACGCCATATTTACGATCTTAAAGTCATGCAGATTGACCCGCTGGAAGCGCCGGATTTGATCTGGCTGCTCCAACAAACGGGCGATGAAGTGTTGGACTACCGCCAGGCGGTGGCGTATTACGCCTCCTGCCGTCAGACAGTTATTGAGGGCGGAAACCACGCATTCACGGGCTTCGAAGATTATTTCAACCCGATTGTCGATTTCCTTGGACTGCACAGTTTCTGACGATCAATTCGAATTGCTTATTTAAACCATGACGCAAACTTATAACGCTGATGCCATTGAGGTACTCACTGGGCTTGAGCCGGTACGCCGTCGCCCTGGGATGTACACCGATACGACCCGTCCGAACCATCTTGGGCAGGAAGTGATTGATAACAGTGTGGATGAAGCACTGGCGGGCCACGCAAAACGCGTGGACGTGATCTTACATGCCGACCAGTCTCTGGAAGTCATTGATGACGGACGCGGCATGCCGGTAGATATTCACCCTGAAGAAGGCGTTCCGGCGGTTGAGCTGATCCTCTGTCGTCTGCACGCGGGCGGCAAGTTCTCTAACAAGAACTACCAGTTCTCCGGTGGTCTGCACGGTGTGGGTATCTCCGTTGTTAACGCCCTGTCCAAACGTGTGGAAGTGAACGTGCGCCGCGACGGGCAGGTATACAACATCGCGTTTGAGAATGGCGATAAAGTGCAGGATTTACAGGTTGTCGGTACCTGCGGCAAACGCAATACCGGGACCAGCGTGCACTTCTGGCCGGATGAAAGCTTCTTTGACAGCCCACGTTTTTCTGTTTCGCGCTTAACGCACGTACTGAAAGCAAAAGCGGTACTGTGCCCAGGCGTTGAGATCACTTTTAAGGATGAGGTCAACAACAGCGAGCAGCGCTGGTGCTACCAGGATGGTCTGAATGACTATCTGAGCGAAGCGGTGAATGGCCTACCGACACTGCCGGAAAAACCGTTTATCGGTAATTTCAGCGGTGAGACGGAGACGGTGGACTGGGCGCTGCTCTGGCTGCCGGAAGGTGGCGAGCTGCTGACCGAAAGCTATGTGAACCTGATCCCAACCATGCAGGGCGGTACGCACGTTAACGGTCTGCGTCAGGGACTGCTGGATGCGATGCGCGAGTTCTGCGAATACCGTAACATCCTGCCGCGTGGCGTGAAGCTGTCGGCGGAAGATATCTGGGATCGCTGTGCTTATGTGTTGTCGGTAAAAATGCAGGATCCGCAGTTTGCCGGACAAACCAAAGAGCGCCTCTCTTCGCGTCAGTGTGCGGCATTCGTCTCTGGCGTGGTGAAAGATGCATTCAGTTTGTGGTTGAACCAGAACGTGCAGTCAGCCGAACTGCTGGCTGAGATGGCGATTTCCAGCGCGCAGCGTCGTCTGCGTGCGGCGAAAAAAGTAGTGCGTAAAAAGCTGACCAGCGGTCCGGCGCTGCCGGGTAAACTGGCGGACTGTACCGCACAGGATCTTAATCGCACCGAACTGTTCCTTGTCGAAGGTGACTCGGCGGGCGGATCGGCCAAGCAGGCGCGCGATCGTGAATATCAGGCGATCATGCCGCTGAAAGGTAAGATCCTCAATACCTGGGAAGTCTCTTCCGATGAAGTGCTGGCTTCGCAGGAGGTTCACGATATTTCCGTGGCGATCGGTATCGATCCTGACAGCGACGATCTAAGCCAATTGCGCTACGGCAAGATCTGTATCCTGGCGGATGCGGACTCCGATGGTCTGCACATCGCTACGCTGCTGTGCGCGCTGTTTGTGAAGCACTTCCGCACGCTGGTGAAACACGGTCACGTCTACGTGGCGCTGCCGCCGTTATACCGTATCGACCTCGGTAAAGAGGTGTATTACGCGCTGACGGAAGAAGAGAAAGCGGGCGTACTGGAGCAGTTAAAGCGCAAGAAAGGCAAGCCGAACGTGCAGCGCTTTAAAGGTCTGGGTGAAATGAACCCGATGCAGCTTCGTGAAACTACGCTGGATCCGAACACCCGTCGCCTGGTGCAGCTCATTATCGATGATGAAGACGATCAGCGCACCAACGCAATGATGGATATGCTGCTGGCCAAGAAGCGTTCTGAAGATCGTCGTAACTGGTTGCAGGAGAAAGGCGACCTGGCGGATCTCGAAGGGTAATTGCATGTAGAAAAGCCGGAGACGGGCGTAAAATGCCTTATCCGGCTCTCATCTGACGAAGCGAGTTATGCCGGATAGCTAAGCGTCACCCGGCAAATCGACAATCTTAAATGCCCGACTCCAGAATACGAATATTCATGTCCAGCACGTCACCTTTCACGGCTTCGCTGTAGGCTTTCATATGCGGGGTCTGCAAATGCGCTTCAAGATGCGCGATGCTTTCCCACTGCTCAACCATCACGATTGAATCTGGCGCTGTGGTCTGAAAACTCACACCTGCGGCGTGATCCACCATCGGCGCATAGCCGTGGCAGCCTTCTTCTTTCAGTACGGTCGGAACGATTTTGGCAAACTGATCCAGTACCGCCTGGCGGTGATGTTGACCTGGACGTGTACGGATTTCTGCAATAACGGTAAGCATGGTTAACTCCTTCTAATTCCAGGTTACCAGTTAACCAAAAATTTCGGTCAGATGCTTGCGATATTCTGCGATATAACGCGGGACGTCCGGCATTTTAATCACGTCATTGGTGATAAAGGTCGGCAGCGCTTCCATTCCCAGGAACTGGTTTGCTTTATGGAACGGGAGATAGACGCCATCAACGCCAACGCCATGGAAGAACTGGTCTTTTTCAGTGAAGGCTTCCATCGGTGCGTTCCAGGTCAGGGACAGCATGTATTTTTTGCCCTGAATCAGCCCGCCGGAGCCGTATTTTTTTGAGGCATCTGAACGTGTGCGGCCGTCGCTGGCGTACAGCGTACCGTGACCTTCGGTAAACACGTCATCGATGTATTTTTTCACGGTCCACGGTGCGCCCATCCACCAGCCTGGCATCTGCCAGATAACCGCATCGGCCCAGACGAAATTCTGCACTTCTGCTTTTACGTCATAATCGCTGTCTGCGCGTACGACTTTAACATCATGCCCGAGGTCGCGCAGGATACCGTCCGCGACCTCGGTCAGGGTGTCATTCAGTTGACCATTAGAATGGCCGAATTTTTTCGCCCCGTTGATAATCAGAATGTTGCTCATTTTGTGTCCTCAAGGAAATACGTTTGAGGACGATTTTACTCCCACCAGCGGTACGGTGAAATTAGCAAAATGTGCAAAGTCTTTTGCTATATGAGCAACAATAACGCAATTACCAACTGACTTTTGCTTCAAAGCCACCTTCCGGAGCGTTGCCGAACGAGGCTGACATTCCATGCAGTGTTGCGATACGACGGACAATCGACAGACCGAGACCGCTGCCGGTCACGCTTTGTCCCGGTGGACGATAAAAGCGTTCACCGATGTGTGTAAGTACCTCTGGCGCAACGCCAGGACCGTTATCTTTGACGCTGAAGTTACGGGCGTTGAGCGTCACTTCCACAATGCTCCCCTGCGGACTGTAGCGAATGGCATTATCCAGCAGATTTCGTACCATCAGGCTCAGCAACAGCGGCTGTCCTGTACGCGTGATATTGTGCGCGTTAATCTGCAAACGTACGTCAATGTGCGCCTGCTGGGCCGGGTGGTAGATATCCATCACCGCGGATTGCAGTAGCTCCTCCAGCGAGATTTCTGCCACATCCTGAAGATTATCGAGGGAGTCGAGGCGCGAAAGCGTCAGGAGCTGATCGACCAGTCGGGTGGCGCGTTCAATTCCCGCATGCAGCTGCACCAGCGCTTTTTCCCGCGTTTGCGGGTCGTCGTCTGACAGTTGCACCACTTCGGTTTGCACCTTCAGCGCGGTCAACGGACTGCGCAGCTCGTGAGCGGCGTCAGAGGTAAAGCGCCGTTCGCGGACCATCATAGAGTGGATGCGGGTAAACAGCTGATTAAGCGATTCAACCAGCGGGCGCACTTCGCTTGGCACACCTTTCGGGTCGAGCGGTTCTTCTGACTCCGGGGCGCGCCAGCGCAGAGCTTGCGCCAGTTTTTTTAGCGGCCTGAGTTCGCGACTCAGCATGACCACCAGGATCAGCAACATCAGCGGCAGCGCAACCAGCCACGGGGTTAACTGTGCGGTAAGGATCGACAGCGCCATATCCTCCCGGTATTCCCACTCCTGGCCCACCACAATGCGATATTTTCCATCAGCGGAATTCAGCCACAGGAAGCGCCAGGAATCGTTGTCGCCCCTGAGTTGGCCGTCGCTAAACCCCTCCCGGCTGTAGCTGTAGGGAATATCCTGGCCATTGTCGCCATCGTGTAGCACCATTTTGCCGTCGGTGGAGTAGATGGCAAACGCCAGTGCGTCGTCATCAATATGGCCATGTTTCAGTTTTTTTGGCGTGCGGGCCATATTGTTTGAGGTGGTGACATCGCTGATATCCAGCGTGCTAAGCCGCTTGGCGAACAGCATCAGCTGCGTATCAAACAGCTCATCGACATTATCGGTAGTCTGCCTCCAGGCCACAAAACTGGATACGGCCCAGGTTGCTGATGCCAGAATCAGAAAAATAAGCGTTAGCCTGACTCGCAGGCTGAGGCGTTGTGTGAGTTTCATGCGTCACCCAGGGTATAGCCAATGCCATGCACGGTACGGATAAAGTCGCTGCCGAGCTTACGGCGTAAGTGATGGACGTGGACCTCAACCGCATTGCTGGAGACATTTTCGTCCCAGGTATACAGTTTTTCTTCAATCAGTTTGCGGGGCAGGACGCGACCTTTGTTGCGCATCAGCAGTTCCAGCAGCGCGAACTCTTTAGGTTTGAGTGACAAAGGTTCACCCGCCGCCGTGGCGACCAGCGCGCCGGGATCGAGCGTTACCTGGCCATGGCACAATGTGTTGCTGGCCTGGCCACTGGCACGACGTACCAGTGCCTCCAGTCTGGCGGCAACTTCGATCAGCGCAAAGGGTTTGCACAGATAGTCATCTGCGCCCAGGCGCAGGCCTTCTACGCGTTCTGCCAGCGCGTCGCGAGCGGTCAGAATCAGCACAGGCTCCTGCTTTCCGTTGGCTCGCCATTCGCGCAAAATGTCCCGTCCGTCTATGCCTGGCAGCGTCAGGTCGAGGATTACCGCATCATAAGGTGCGCTGTAGAGTGCTTCTTTCCCTTGGCGACCTTCGGTAAACCAGTCGATGCTGAAACCCATTTTACTCAGACCTGTTTTCAGGCCATCGCCAATCAACGTGTCATCTTCGATCAGTAAAATACGCATATGTTCATCCCTGCGATAACTCATTTGCAGTCAGTAAACCTGTGGCTACAGTCTCTGTACAGCAAAAAAAGTATCTTTTTTTGCCTTAAGAACTTGTTAAGGATTAACTTATTTAATAGTCGTAAACCAACATGAAAGGGAGACATGACGATGAAAAAATTAGCTGCAATGGTTGCCGTAATGGCACTGTGTTCTGCACCTGTTCTGGCAGCTCAGCAGGGCGGCTTCTCTGGGCCAACGACAACCACCACGCAGAGCCAAAACGGCGGATTTGTCGGCCCGAACGGTAGCAGCACGACGGTAGAAAGCGCCAAATCACTGCGTGATGACACCTGGGTTACCCTGCGCGGGAACATCGTTGAGCGTATTTCCGACGACCTGTACGTGTTTAAAGATGCGACCGGCACGGTGAATGTGGATATCGACCACAAGCGCTGGAACGGCGTAACCGTCACACCGCAGGATGTGGTTGAAATCCAGGGTGAAGTGGATAAAGACTGGAACTCCGTTGAAATCGACGTAAAACAGATTACCAAAGTTGCTAAGTAATCCCCATCAGGGCCGCATTCGCGGCCCTTTTCTTTGTGACTCAACACGCCAGATAGGGTAGTATCTGCGGCAATATTGCCCTTCAATAGAGGGGTACAAAGTTGAGGAACCACGATTAATGAGCGATATGGCAGAGCGCCTGGCGCTGCATGAATTCACGGAAAACGCCTATCTGAACTATTCCATGTACGTCATCATGGACAGGGCGTTGCCGTTTATTGGCGATGGTTTGAAACCCGTTCAGCGTCGCATCGTATACGCGATGTCCGAACTGGGGCTGAATGCCAGCGCCAAATTTAAAAAATCCGCCCGTACCGTCGGTGACGTGCTGGGTAAATACCATCCGCACGGCGACAGCGCCTGCTATGAAGCGATGGTGCTGATGGCGCAGCCGTTCTCTTACCGTTACCCGCTGGTTGACGGGCAGGGGAACTGGGGGGCACCGGACGACCCGAAATCCTTCGCGGCGATGCGTTATACCGAATCACGCCTGTCTAAATATGCGGAAGTCCTGCTGGGTGAACTCGGTCAGGGAACGTCGGACTGGGTGCCAAACTTCGACGGCACCATGCAGGAGCCGAAGATGCTGCCTGCTCGTCTACCAAATATTCTGCTGAACGGCACGACCGGTATTGCCGTTGGTATGGCAACGGACATTCCGCCACATAATCTGCGTGAAGTGGCAAAAGCAGCGATTACCCTGATTGAGCAGCCGAAAACGACGCTGGATCAGTTGCTGGATATCGTGCAAGGGCCGGATTACCCGACCGAAGCGGAGATCATTACTTCGCGCGCGGAAATTCGTAAGATTTACGAGAACGGACGCGGCTCCGTACGTATGCGTGCGGTATGGACGAAAGAAGACGGCGCGGTGGTGATTTCCGCGCTGCCGCATCAGGTTTCCGGGGCAAAAGTGCTGGAGCAGATCGCTGCTCAAATGCGCAATAAAAAGCTGCCGATGGTAGACGACCTGCGCGACGAATCGGATCACGAAAACCCGACCCGTCTGGTGATTGTCCCGCGCTCTAATCGTGTGGATATGGAGCAGGTGATGAACCACCTGTTTGCCACTACCGATCTCGAAAAAAGCTACCGTATCAACCTGAACATGATCGGTCTTGATGGTCGTCCGGCGGTGAAAAACCTGCTGGAGATCCTCACCGAATGGCTGGCGTTCCGCCGCGATACCGTGCGTCGCCGCCTGAATTATCGTCTGGAAAAAGTGCTCAAGCGCCTGCACATCCTTGAAGGTTTGCTGGTGGCGTTCCTCAACATTGACGAAGTCATCGAAATTATTCGTCATGAAGATGAACCTAAGCCTGAGCTGATGTCGCGGTTTGGCATTTCTGAAACCCAGGCTGAAGCCATCCTTGAGCTGAAATTGCGCCACCTTGCCAAACTCGAAGAAATGAAAATCCGCGGTGAGCAGGATGAGCTGGCGAAAGAGCGCGATCAGTTGCAGGCCATTCTGGCTTCCGAACGTAAAATGAGTAACCTGCTGAAGAAAGAGCTGCAGGCCGATGCAGACGCCTATGGCGACGATCGTCGTTCTCCGTTGCAGGAGCGCGAAGAAGCGAAGGCGATGAGCGAGCACGACATGCTGCCATCTGAGCCGGTGACCATTGTGTTGTCCCAGAGTGGCTGGGTGCGTAGCGCGAAAGGCCATGACATCGATGCGCCAGGATTAAGCTATAAAGCGGGCGACAGCTTTAAGTCGGCAGTGAAGGGTAAGAGCAACCAGCCGGTGGTGTTCGTGGACTCGACCGGTCGCAGCTATGCCATCGACCCGATTACGCTGCCGTCGGCGCGCGGTCAGGGTGAACCGCTGACCGGGAAGCTCACGCTGCCGCCAGGCGCGACGGTTGAGCACATGCTGATGGAAGGCGACGATCAGAAACTGCTGATGGCCTCCGATGCGGGCTACGGTTTTGTCTGTACCTTCAATGACCTGGTCGCACGTAACCGTGCGGGTAAGGCGTTGATTACGCTGCCAGAAAATGCGCGCGTGATGCAGCCGGTGGTGATTGAAGATGAAACCGACATGCTACTGGCTATTACTCAGGCTGGCCGCATGTTGATGTTCCCGGTGAGCGATTTACCGCAGTTGTCGAAAGGCAAAGGGAACAAGATCATTAATATCCCTTCAGCGGAAGCGGCGAAAGGCGAGGATGGCCTGGCGCAACTTTACGTGCTGCCGCCGCAGAGCACGCTGACCATCCACGTCGGTAAGCGCAAAATCAAACTGCGTCCTGAAGAGTTGCAGAAAGTGACCGGAGAGCGCGGCCGTCGCGGCACGCTAATGCGTGGTCTGCAGCGTATCGACAGCATTGAGATTGACTCGCCTCGACGCGCCAGTCACGGCGACAGCGAAGAATAACGCTACCGTCCGGCTCTCCCTGTTAAAGCCCAGGGAGAGCCAACGTTAAAAATTCCCGTGAAACCGTTGTTTATTCGTGCGTTGCGATTAACAATACGCTTTTCCAGAGAGCCGCCCTTAACAAAGCCCTAACCTGATACCGCGTGATGAATCAGGTGACGTAAAATGCCAGGCTCTTAGGCCTTAGAGGTTGTTATGCTATATATTTTTCGTTTAATTATTACTGTTATTTACTGCGTTCTGGTCTGTATTTTCGGTTGCATATACTGTCTGTTCAGCCCACGAAATCCAAAACACGTTGCAACGTTCGGCCATATGTTTGGCCGCCTGGCTCCCCTTTATGGCCTGAAGGTCGAGTGCCGCATGCCGGCAGACGCGCAGAACTATGGTAATGCTATCTATATTTGTAACCATCAGAACAACTATGACATGGTTACCGCTGCGAATATCGTTCAGCCGCCGACGGTGACGGTAGGTAAAAAAAGCCTGCTGTGGATCCCTTTCTTCGGGCAGCTGTACTGGTTAACCGGTAACCTGTTGATTGACAGAAACAACCGCGCTAAAGCGCACAGCACCATTGCTGCCGTGGTGAATCATTTCAAAAAACGTCGCATTTCTATCTGGATGTTCCCTGAAGGGACGCGTAGCCGCGGTCGCGGTCTGCTGCCGTTTAAAACCGGCGCGTTCCATGCAGCGATTGCTGCTGGTGTCCCGGTCATTCCGGTGTGCGTTTCCACAACCTCGAACAAAATAAAACTCAATCGACTCAATAATGGTCTGGCAATTGTCGAGATGTTGCCACCGGTGGATATTAGCCACTTTGGGAAAGATCAGGTTCGTGAACTGGCAGCGCATTGCCGCACGCTGATGGAACAAAAAATCGCAGAACTCGATAAAGAAGTTGCTGAGCGGGAAGCCGCCGGTAAGGTTTAATCCGCGCAATTCGGGTTTTTTACAGGAAATGACTTCCTGCGTGTTAATAGCCAGTTTTTTATGGAGTTTATATGTCATTCAGTCGGCGTCAGTTCATTCAGGCATCGGGGATCGCACTGTGTGCAGGTGCTGTTCCGCTGAAGGCTAATGCTGCCGGTCAGCAACAACCCTTACCCGTGCCTCCGCTGCTGGAATCCCGCCGGGGGCAGCCGCTATTTATGACGCTGCAACGTGCGCACTGGTCCTTTACACAAGGCACGCGCGCACCTGTATGGGGAATTAACGGCCGCTATCTGGGACCGACAATCCGTGTCTGGAAAGGGGATGACGTCAAGCTTATCTACAGCAACCGTCTGACTGAAAATGTCTCGATGACCGTCGCCGGGTTGCAGGTACCAGGCCCGCTGATGGGCGGCCCGGCGCGTATGATGTCTCCTAATGCGGACTGGGCGCCAGTGCTACCGATTCGCCAGAATGCCGCCACGTTGTGGTATCACGCCAATACGCCAAATCGTACCGCCCAGCAGGTTTACAACGGTCTTGCCGGGATGTGGCTGGTTGAAGATGAAGTGAGTAAGTCACTGTCTATTCCAAACCACTATGGCGTGGATGATTTTCCGATCATTATCCAGGACAAGCGCCTGGACAACTTTGGCACGCCGGAATACAGCGAGCCCGGTAGCGGTGGTTTTGTTGGCGATACGTTACTGGTCAACGGGGCGCAAAGCCCGTATGTCGAAGTCTCCCGCGGCTGGGTGCGCTTGCGTTTGCTGAACGCGTCAAACTCGCGTCGTTACCAGCTGCAAATGAGCGATGGCCGTCCGCTGCATGTGATTTCCAGCGATCAGGGTTTTTTACCTGCGCCTGTTTCGGTGAAGCAGCTCTCGTTGGCTCCGGGCGAGCGTCGTGAGATCCTGGTGGATATGACGAATGGTAATGAGGTCTCTATCACCTGTGGTGAAGCGGCCAGTATTGTCGACAGGATCCGCGGGTTCTTTGAGCCTTCCAGTATTCTCATCTCCACGCTGGTGCTGACTCTGCGTCCAACGGGCCTTCTGCCGCTGGTGACCGATAGCCTGCCAATGCGCCTGCTGCCAACGGAAATCCTCAGCGGTTCGCCGATTCGCAGCCGTGATATCAGCCTGGACGACGATCCTGGCATCAACGGTCAGCTGTGGGACGTCAATCGTATGGATATTACTGCCCAGCAGGGCTCCTGGGAGCGCTGGACGGTGCGGGCGGATATGCCCCAGTCCTTCCATATTGAAGGTGTTTCGTTCCTGATCCGTAATGTGAATGGCGCGATGCCGTTCCCGGAAGACAGAGGCTGGAAAGATACTGTCTGGGTTGATGGCCAGGTTGAATTACTGGTTTATTACGGACAGCCTTCCTGGGCCCATTTCCCGTTCTACTTTAATAGCCAGACGCTGGAAATGGCGGATCGTGGCTCAATCGGACAGATGTTGGTGAACCCGGCGCCGTAATGCGCCGGGGTATTCGTTACGCCCGCCAGAACATGCGCGAGAACAGGATCAGAATGGGGTAAATCTCCAGACGCCCCATGATCATGGCCGCGCACATCAGTAGCTTTGCTTCCTCGTTTAAGGTGCCAAATGTCGTGGCGGTGACGCCAAATCCCAGCCCCATATTGTTGATGCAGGCGGCGACGGTGGCGAAAGAGGAGAAGAGATCGTAGCCCATCAGATTGAGCGCCCAGATAAAAAAGCTGGTGAACAAAACGTAGAGAAAGAAAAAGCTCCATACCGAACGCACCACCCGATCGCTTACCACGCTATTGCCCACTTTGATGTTAAGCAGGGCACGGGGATGCGCGAGCTGGTGTAACTCCTGACGGCACTGCTTGAACATAATCAAAAAGCGTAGCACCTTAATCCCCCCGCAGGTCGAACCCACACAACCGCCGAAGAAACTGGCGCTGAGCAGCATGAAGATCGTGTGCGAAGGCCACTGCGCGTAATCCGCCGTCGACAGGCCATTATCTGTCAGCATCGAACTGGCCAGAAAAAAAGCATGCACCAGGCTGTCCGTTAATCCGTACATGCCTGCCCGCCAAACTTGCCAGGTGGCGATCAGAGTGACAACCAGAGCGATAAGCAAAAAGAAACGCAATTCGGCATTGCGACGAAAGGGTTTGAAGGTACGTTTCACGATAGCAACGTACCAGAGGGTGAAGTTAAACGCAGACAGCAGTGAAAATATCCCGGCGACAAGCTCAATGGCATGGCTGTTATAAAAGCCGATGCTCTCGCTGCGAGTGGAAAATCCGCCGAGAGAGACCGTCGACAGCCCGTGGCATAAGGCGTCGAAAAACGACATCCCGGCAGCCCAGTAGGCCAGAGTACAAATAAGACCCAGAATGACATAGGTCATCCACAGCGTGCGTGCAGTATCAGCAAGTCTTGGCGTGAGGCGTTCTTCTTTAAAAGGGCCCGGCATTTCAGACTGATACAGCTTCATGCCACCAATACCCAGCAGCGGCAATACCGCCACGGCGAGGACGATAACACCCAGACCGCCAATAAAATTGAGCTGAGCCCGATAGTACAGATACGACTTCGGCAAGGCGCTGACGTCATCAATCACCGTTGCGCCTGTAGTGGTAATCCCAGAAACTCCTTCAAACAGGGCATCCGCAAAAGAGAGGTTTAAGCCATCGTCCATCCACATCGGCATCGCGCTGATAAACGAAAACAACAGCCAGAACAGGACGATAATGACGAAACCATCCCGGGTGCGCAGTTGAATCCCCGCATGTTTGGTTGCCAACCACGCCCCGCCGCCGAGGGTGAAGAAAGTCATAAACGTGCTGAAAAAGGCGAACAAGCTCCGCTCTTTGTTTAACAAAGCGATGAGCATCGGTGGCAGCATAGAAAAGCTGTAGAGAAGAACCAGAAATCCGCACAGGTGAACAACAACCCGTAACTGGGAAATATGCAGTGAATCGTTGAGTCGCAATGAAAAATCCCCCGCCGAAAAAGAGTTATCTCAGCTGGCCGGCATGGTCTTAATTATGATTGATAAAAATGATCGTCGTAAAATTTAACAATTTATATAACTTTCTACTGGTCTGGTTCAGACTCCACTTCATTTCTTGCCGACATACAGCGTATAATCCTCGGCCTTTGATTATTTTTTTACCATTTTTGGAAGCATTATGAGCGCAATATCCCTGATCCAGCCGGACAGAGACCTTTTCTCCTGGCCGCAGTACTGGGCTGCCTGTTTTGGCCCGGCACCGTTTTTGCCGATGTCACGCGACGAAATGGACCAACTTGGCTGGGATAGCTGCGACATCATTCTGGTTACCGGCGATGCATACGTCGATCATCCCAGCTTTGGCATGGCAATTTGCGGACGTATGCTGGAAGCACAAGGCTTTCGCGTAGGGATTATCGCCCAGCCGGAGTGGAACAACAAAGACGATTTTATGCGTTTGGGTAAACCGAACCTGTTCTTTGGTGTGACCGCAGGCAACATGGACTCGATGATCAACCGTTACACCGCCGATCGCCGACTGCGCCATGACGATGCCTACACACCGGACAACGTTGCGGGCAAACGTCCGGACCGCGCCACGCTGGTCTATACCCAGCGCTGTAAAGAAGCATGGAAAGATGTGCCGGTTATTCTCGGCGGTATTGAGGCCAGCCTGCGCCGTACCGCGCACTATGACTACTGGTCCGATACCGTTCGTCGCTCTGTTCTGGTGGATTCCAAAGCCGACATGCTGATGTTCGGCAACGGCGAACGTCCGCTGGTGGAAGTGGCGCATCGTCTGGCGATGGGCGAAACCATCGATCAGATCCGCGACGTGCGTAACACTGCGATTATGGTTAAAGAAGCGCTGCCGGGCTGGAGTGGGGTGGATTCCACGCGCCTCGACACGCCGGGTAAGATTGACCCGATCCCGCATCCGTATGGTGAAGATCTGCCGTGTGCTGACAACAAGCCGGTCGCACCGAAAAAGCAGGAAGCGAAAGCGGTAACCGTACAGCCGCCGCGCCCGAAACCGTGGGAAAAAACCTACGTGCTGCTGCCGTCCTTCGAAAAAGTGAAGGGCGATAAAGTGCTGTATGCGCATGCGTCGCGTATCCTGCACCACGAAACCAACCCAGGCTGTGCGCGTGCGCTGATGCAAAAGCACGGCGATCGCTACATCTGGATCAACCCGCCAGCCATTCCGCTCTCTACCGAAGAGATGGATAGCGTTTTTGCGCTGCCGTACAAACGCGTGCCGCATCCGGCGTATGGCGACAGCCGCATTCCGGCCTATGAGATGATCCGTTTCTCGATCAACATTATGCGTGGCTGCTTTGGCGGCTGTTCGTTCTGTTCGATCACCGAGCACGAAGGCCGCATCATCCAGAGCCGCTCTGAAGACTCGATCATCAATGAAATCGAAGCCATTCGCGACACCGTTCCAGGTTTTACCGGCGTGATTTCCGACCTCGGCGGCCCAACGGCGAACATGTATATGCTGCGCTGTAAGTCACCGCGCGCGGAGCAAACTTGCCGTCGTCTGTCATGCGTTTACCCGGATATCTGTCCGCATATGGACACCAACCACGAACCGACGATTAACCTTTATCGTCGTGCGCGTGATTTGAAAGGCATTAAAAAGATCCTCATCGCTTCGGGCGTGCGTTACGACATCGCGGTTGAAGACCCGCGTTATATCAAAGAGCTGGCGACCCACCACGTTGGCGGCTACCTGAAGATTGCGCCAGAGCATACCGAAGAAGGCCCGCTGTCGAAGATGATGAAGCCGGGGATGGGCAGCTACGATCGCTTTAAGGAATTGTTCGATACCTACTCTAAGCAAGCGGGTAAAGAGCAATACCTGATCCCGTACTTTATTTCCGCGCACCCGGGTACGCGTGACGAAGATATGGTGAATCTGGCGTTGTGGTTGAAGCAACGTCGTTTCCGTCTGGATCAGGTGCAGAACTTCTATCCATCGCCGTTGGCGAACTCCACAACCATGTATTACACCGGGAAAAACCCGCTGGGTAAAATTGGTTATAAGAGTGAAGACGTGGTGGTGCCGAAAGGTGATAAGCAGCGTCGTTTGCATAAAGCCCTGCTGCGTTACCACGATCCAGCCAACTGGCCGTTAATCCGCCAGGCGCTGGAAGATATGGGTAAAAAGCATCTGATCGGCGGTCGTCGCGAATGTCTGGTCCCGGCGCCTACGCTGGAAGAGATGCGCGAAGCGCGTCGCCAAAACCGTCATACTCGCCCGGCATTGACCAAGCACACACCGGTGGCGCATCAGCGCCAGACGCCTGCCGCAAACAAAAAACGCGGGAAAGTGGCAGGGCGCTAATCTGCCTTGCCCGGTGGTGAAACGCTTATCAGGCCTACGAATAGCACGATTTTGTAGGCCGGATAAGGTGCTTGAACCGCCATCCGGCAGAGAGACTCAGTATTTATGCTTCACGAATTCTGGCCGCTAATGCGGCCAGTTTTGCATCATCCGCTCGTTCATGATCGTGTGACGAAAGATATCCTTCATACTGCTCGAAAAATTTGTTCTGCCGCGCTTCAATCGGTTTCCAGTGGGTTAGATCGCCAGTACCGTGCATGGGGCTTAATTTGCTGTGCACATGGTCTACGCCGAAACCTTCGAAGAACATCCCCGTACGACTGACATCCGGGAAAGCTTTATCCAGTTTCTTAGCCACTTTTTGGGTCGCCAGCATCAGATCAGCCAGTGCCTGCGGCGGCATATCGAAGGCATAGCTGGGATAATGCTTTTTCGGGATCACCACGGTGAAACCGTCGGTGTTCGGGAAAATCGACAGAAAAGCCAGATGATGCTCGTCTTCCCAGACCTTATGGCAGGGTGCTTTACCTTCAACTATTTGACAGAAAATACAGGTCATTCCTTTTCTCCGCAGGTAAGGTGATTCGTCAGGACGCAGTCAGTTTAGTACAGACCCAACACCTTCCACCACATCAGACCCACGGTGATAAACACCGCCTGGTTAAACAAGCTGATGATAAATCCTGTACGCCACCAGACGCCTGTTGGAACGTACCCGGCACCAAACAGGATTGGACCGCGAGCGTGGGTGTACTGGGTGAGCGAGCAGTACAAACTGCTGGTGAAGGCCAGCATTAATGCCGTGGGGGCTGCGGGAATATTCAGATGCAGGCCGACACCAAGGAAAACGGCGTACAGCGCGGCAATCTGTGCATTACCGCTGGCAAAAAAGTAGTGGGTATAGAAGTAGGCAGCGTTCAGCAGCAGCAGGACGATCACCCAACTGGTACCGTGCATAGTACTGCTCAGGCTATCGCCGATCAGATTGCCAAACCAGGTGGTGAAGCCCAGTTTTTTCAGTTGGTTCGCCATCATCAACAGCGCGGCAAACCAAATCAGTGTGTCCCATGCGCCTTTCTCGCTCTTCACATCTTCCCAGCTCAGAACGCCGCTTAGCAATAAAATGGACAGTCCCACGAACGAGGCAGTGGTGGCGTCGACGCCTAACGTATCGCCAAAAATCCACAGCACCAGCAGTACGCCGACGGTAGCCAGCATCAGCCATTCGCCGCGAGACATACTGCCCATTTCCGCCAGCTCTTTGCGCGCCAGGTTAGGGGCGTCCGGCGTGTGTTTAATTTCCGGGCGCACGATCCAGTAGACCAGCAGTGGAACCAGCAGTAATGACACAAGGCATGGCAGCAGAGCCGCCATAAACCAGCCGCCCCAGGTCAGCGTGACGCCCGCATTGGCCGCCAGTTTCACCGCCAACAGGTTGCCGGTATAGCCGGTCATAAAGAGCGCGGCGGTGACGTCGTTGACGTTGCCAATACAGGTGATAAGAAAGGTACCGATTTTACTGCGGGACTCATCTTCCGGGTTCGAATGGAAACTGCGTGCCAGAGAGTCAGCAATCGGATAGATGACGCCGCCGCAGCGTGCTGTATTACTCGGCATTGCCGGGGAGAGGATCAGATCGGCAAAAGCCAGACCATAGGCGAGTCCCAGCGTGCGCTTGCCGAGCAGACGGATCATCTGCAGCGCAATGCGTCGTCCGAGGCCTGTTTTGATAAACCCGCGGGCAATCATAAAAGCCACGACAATAAGCCAGATAAGTGAACTGTTCAGCTCACTCAGTGCCGTGGTGATAGCGCCGCTGGCGGTTTTATCCCCGGCAGCATAGGCGAGTGCAAAAACCGTAATCCCAATAATGCCGACCGCGCCGATGGGTAAAACTTTTGCCACGATAGAGGCAATAGTCGCGACGAAAATAATTGCTGAATGCCAGGCTGGCGCACTTAACCCGGAAGGTGGAGTAAGCTGCCACAGTCCGGCAGAAATGAATATTATAAGAATTAATGGGAGCCATTTGACTCCGCTACTTTTTTTCTCAGTCACGTTTACGCACCTATGGATATGGTGAATGTATTCATCAAATAAATATATTTATTTAATAATTAACAGGTTATGTTGCGTAATGCTGCTCCAGCGACTGCAAGAAATACATCAATATATGTGTGTGAATTGTTTCCTGATATTTCAAATCAGTAAAGGCCCGACGAGAGTGTCGGGCTGGAGGGAAGGGGTTAACCGCCGAACTGATCCGGGTCTGGCCCCAGACGTTTGCCCTGATCGAGTTTCGCGATTTCGCCTAATTCGTCTTTATCCAGGCGGAAGTCCCAGACGTTAAAGTTTTCTGCGATACGCGCAGGGGTGACCGATTTTGGAATCACCACCAGCCCGCTATCCAGGTGCCAGCGGATGACAATCTGCGCCGGTGATTTGCCATATTTCTCAGCGAGGTCACGGATGATCTTTTGATCAAAGACGTCTTTGCCGCCCTGCGCCAGCGGGCTCCAGGATTCGGTCTGGATTTTATGCGTTGCGTTCCAGGCGTGCAGTTGGCGCTGTTGCATAAGCGGATGAAGTTCGATCTGGTTAATCACCGGAGGTACGCCGGTTTCATCCATCAACCGCTGGAGATGATTGATCTGAAAGTTGCACACGCCGATGCTCTTAATCAGCCCTTCTTTTTGCAGGTCGATCATGTTTTCCCACGCTTCAACGTAGTGGTCGATCGCCGGAACCGGCCAGTGCATCAGGTATAGATCGAGGTAATCAAGCTGGAGTTTTTCCATGCTTTCGAGCAAGGCTTCCCGGGGGCGTTTTTGGTCATCATTCCACAGCTTGGTGGTGATGAATAACTCGTCCCGTGGTACACCAGCATCGCGTATTGCTTTGCCGACACCTTCTTCGTTTTTGTACGCCGCAGCGGTATCAATTGAGCGATAGCCCACTTCCAGCGCTTTATGAATGGCGGTGATGACTTCTTCGTTGCTTGCCTTCCAGACCCCCAGGCCCAGTTGTGGCATGACGTTACCATCCTGTAGCTTGATAATGGTTGGACTGGTCATAATTCCCCCCCACACTTAATCCTTCAGGCTGCCTCTTTGTTGGCTGCTTGCGTTTACCCCGGTCACGTACTTATGTACGCTCCCGGGGATTCACTTAATTGCCGCCTCGATGCATCATGAATGATTGGGTGTAAATTGAGTTCACCGGGGCAGCCCCCGGTGAGTTAGGTGTGACTTAAGCCTGGTATAAATACCCAAAAACGAAAGGCGGAGGTTAAAAAACCTTAGCGGGCAGCTTCGTAAATCCGACGGCTGACTTCAAGCGTAATGTCCTGATGTTCGCCCAGTTGCGTACCGCCGTGTGCTTCCAGTTTTTCCAGCAATGCCGGGATGGAGCTACCGTCCAGGCCATAGTCAGACAGGCGAGTGGGTACGCCCATTTGTTCGAAGAAAGCGCGGGTAGCGGCAATGGCGGCGTCGATGCGCTGGTCGTCGGAACCTTCGGTGATATTCCAGATACGCTCTGCGTATTGCAGCAGTTTGGCACGCTTGGTATCACGTTTTTCATTCCACAGCGCTGGCAGAACGATGGCCAGCGTTTGAGCATGATCCAGACCGTGCATTGCGGTCAGTTCATGGCCCAGCATATGCGTTGCCCAGTCCTGCGGTACGCCTGCGCCAATCAGGCCGTTCAGCGCCTGGGTTGCCGCCCACATGACGTTCGCACGCACGTTGTAGTTTTCCGGCTCCTGCAAGGCTTTCGGACCTTCTTCTACCAGCGTGAGCAGAATGCCTTCGGCAAAGCGATCCTGAATTTTCCCGTCTACCGGATAAGTCACATACTGTTCCACGGTATGCACGAAGGCATCCACGAAGGCATCCACAACGCCGTTTGCAACCTGACGCGGCGGCAGGGTGTAGGTGTAAACCGGATCCAGAACGGCAAATACTGGCTGCACAAACGGGGTCATAAAGGCCAGTTTATCGCCGGTGGTTTTACGCGAAATTACCGCGCCGGAGTTAGATTCAGAGCCGGTTGCAGGCAGGGTTAATACGGAGCCCATCGGGATGGCGCTTGTTACGTCGTTGCCGTGGGTTTCCAGAATGCGCCATGGATCGATGCCATCAGCGTACTGTGCCGCTGCCGCGATGAATTTGGTGCCGTCCAGCACTGAACCGCCACCTACCGCCAGCAGAAACGTCACGTTCTCATCACGCACGATTTTTACCGCGTCCATCAGCGTTTCATAAGACGGGTTTGGCTCGATACCGCCAAACTCCAGCACATCCAGGCCTTTCAGCGCGTCCTGAACCTGCGCCAGGACGCCAGTTTTTTTCACGCTGCCGCCGCCATAGGTAACCAGTACGCGAGCGTCCTGAGGAATTTGATCGCGCAGCTCAGCAATCGCGCCTTTACCAAACAAAATACGTGTTGGGGTATGGAGATTAAAGTTGTTCATTGCTCGTTCCCTTTGGTGGGTAATAAAAGAGGGCAGGTGAGTGTCTGCCGGATGATGAACATTGTGGTCGCCCGCCGCGCTGCTCTCAATGCTCATTTCTGCCGATGTCTTGCCCATTTCTACAGACTGCTGGAGAAAACGGATAAATCTGCGCATTATGTCAGGGTCGAAAACCGATGATGAAATGGTGTCCCATGAACCGTGATGAGATCTGTCTTCTGCTGACAGATAAAATTAAGCAGCTGAAAAACAATGAAAATAGACTTAACGAACTGCTGCCAGATGTCCGCCTGCTACACGGTACGGAGCCGGCGGCGCGTACACCGGTCATGTATCAGCCAGGCATCATATTTCTCTTTTCGGGACATAAAATTGGTTACATCAATGAGCGCGTATTTCGCTATGACGCCAACGAATACCTGCTGCTAACCGTACCTTTACCCTTTGAATGTGAAACCTATGCGACGCCGGAGGTTCCTCTGGCCGGTATTTATCTGAATGTCGATATCCTGCAATTGCAGGAGCTGCTGATGGACATTGGGGAAGACGAGCTGTTCCAGCCCGCCATGGCGGCCAGCGGGATTAACTCTGCAACGCTCTCTGACGAAATTCTCTGCGCTGCTGAGCGCCTGCTGGATGTGATGGAGCGACCGCTGGATGCGCGTATTCTGGGGAAACAGATTATTCGCGAGATCCTCTACCATGTGCTGACCGGACCGCGCGGCGGCGCGTTACTTGCTCTGGTCAGTCGCCAGACGCATTTCAGTTTGATAAGCCGGGTACTGAAGCGGATTGAAACCAAATACACTGAAAACCTCAATGTAGAACAGCTGGCGGCAGAGGCGAACATGAGCGTGTCGGCGTTTCATCATAATTTTAAAGCGGTGACCAGCACGTCGCCGCTGCAATATCTTAAGAGCTATCGCCTGCATAAAGCACGGATGATGATGATTCACGATGGAATGAAGGCCAGTGCGGCTGCCATGCGCGTCGGCTATGAGAGCGCATCGCAATTCAGTCGGGAGTTCAAACGTTTCTTTGGCGTAACGCCGGGGGAAGATGCGGCAAGAATTCGTATGATGCAGGGGAGTTGATTTCTTGTAGTAGGCCTGACAGGTATACCGTAGGCCTTAAAGCCGCGCGCCATCAGGCATAATGCCGGGAATTACCCCGGCTACGGATAATACTCAGGCGCTACAGTATTTTTTTTTAATCACCACGAACAATGTTCCCAACAATCCTGCGGTTAACAGGGCAATCGGCAGGATCATTAGAAAGGTCATCACCTGATCTTCATGGCGTTTAACGAACGGGATCATGCTCAGCGCATAGCCGAAACTGGTGACGACGGTGACCCACAGCAGGCCACTCAGCCAGTTAAAAAACTGGAACCGACGGTTAGGAAGCCCTGAAATGCCCGCCATCGTTGGCAGTAAGGTGCGAACAAACGCCAGGAAACGCCCTGCCAGCAGCGCCATCAGACCGTGTTGGTCAAACATGCAGGTCGCGCGCTGATGGTATTTTTCCGGTAATTGCGCCAACCAGCCTTTCACCGTGCGCGTGTTGCCTAGCCAGCGTCCCTGAATATAACTCAGCCAGCAGCCCAGACTGGCTGCGGCCGTCAGAATAGCTATGGTAGGTAAAAAACTCATCACGTCCTGAGCGATCAGCGCTCCTGCCAGTAATAACAGGCTGTCTCCGGGTAAAAAGGAGGCGGGCAGCAGGCCATTTTCTAAAAACAGCGTGGCGAACATGACGAAGTACACCACGCTCACAACGTGCGGATCCGCCAGTGCGGCAAAATCGTGTTGCCAGAGCGCGGAGACAATATCTTGAATGACTACCATGGACTTTCCTGTGGAACAGCGTTTATGTGTGGATTGTACTCCTGAATTGCCCGGGATGCCTTGATCCCGGACGCAACAATTGCAGACTTTTCCACCAGAAGTGTCTGCTTATATGTCCATCTGTGGCAATTTTACTCGATTCGGGCAAATCCTGCGGCCAAATCGGCAATCAGATCGTCAACATTCTCTAAACCGATATGTAAACGGATGAGCGTTCCGCTGAAATCCACCTCGCCTTGCGGACGGATTGCCGCAATGTGTTCCGGCTGGTTGGCGAGAATCAGCGACTCAAAACCGCCCCAGGAGTAGGCCATGCTGAACAGGCTGAAGTGATCCAGATACGCAGCAAGCTCCTCATTATTGAGCTTCTTGTTCAATACAAAGGAGAACAGGCCGCTACTACCGGTAAAATCACGCTTCCAGAATTCATGCCCTTTACTGCCGGGCAGTGCCGGGTGGTTCACGCGGGCGACCTGCGGATGGCTGGCCAGCCACTCGGCGACCTTTAAGCTGCTTTCATGGTGCTGACGCAGGCGAACGCTCAGCGTACGCAGTCCACGGCTGGTCATATAGGCGGTATCGGCGTCCAGCATTTGCCCCATCAGATAGGCATTTTCGCGCAGTTGATCCCAGCAGCGGGCATTAGATACCGCCGTGCCGACCATGCCGTCAGAATGACCAATCAGATATTTGGTGCCTGCCTGAATAGAGATATCGATGCCAAAATCCAACGCTTTGAACAGCACCCCGGCAGCCCAGGTGTTATCAATCATGATGATTGCATCCGGCGCGACGCTTCTGACGGCGGCAACAATAGCGGGAACATCATGCACTTCCATAGTGACAGAACCGGGAGATTCCAGAAATACGACTTTCGTGTTCGGCTGTATGTGCTTAACGATATTGGCGCCAACCAGCGGATCGAACCAGCCGGTGGACACGCCGAGCTTACCGAGAATTTTGGTGCAGAAATCCTGACTGGGTTCATAGGCGGTATTGGTCATCAGCACATGATCCCCTTGCTCCACAAAGGCAAGGATGGTGTTGGCAACGGCCGCCGCACCGCAGGGGAACAGCGCGCAACCCGCGCCGCCTTCCAGTTCGCACATCGCTTCCTGCAGAGAGAAATGCGTCAGGGTTCCGCGACGCCCATAGAAAAGCGCACCGTTCGCCCGGTTGTGCGTGGCCTGTTTTTTGGCCTCTACGGTGTCAAAAACCAGCGAAGAAGCGCGCTGGATCACGCTATTTACCGAGCCCAGCGTGTACTTTTTACTGCGTCCTGCGTGAACGAGTTTGGTTTCAAGTTGCTTATCTGCCATGTTGTCTTACCTGTTTTTATACGTCTGGATGTCTAAACTACCATGAATCAAAGATGACGCATCCTGCAGAACGGTCATACAGTAGAAAATAATCTCAAAATGCTTCTGGTGACTTTTTTACTGCGTAAGCGCAAGGAAAAGAAACCAAAGGTGCGGCAATATGTAAATAGTAATGAGAACGACTATCAATTCGACGTCGTTTTGATATGATTACGCTCAGATTTTGTGATTTGCGTCCTGGAGATACAGAGTGGGTAATAATTTGATGCAGACGGATCTTTCCGTCTGGGGTATGTATCAGCACGCCGATATCGTGGTTAAGTGCGTGATGATTGGGCTGATTTTGGCGTCAGTGGTCACCTGGGCTATCTTCTTTAGTAAGAGCCTTGAGTTCTTTACTCAGAAACGCCGCCTTAAGCGTGAACAGCAACTGCTGGCGGAAGCCCGCTCTTTAGATCAGGCAAGTGAAATTGCCGCAGGATTCGATGGCAAAAGCCTGGGCGCACAGTTGATTAATGAAGCGCAGAACGAGCTGGAACTGTCAGAAGGCAGCGACGATAACGAAGGCATTAAAGAGCGTACCGGCTTCCGTCTGGAGCGTCGTGTGGCGGCGGTAGGTCGTCATATGGGCCGCGGTAACGGATACCTGGCCACCATCGGGGCTATCTCTCCATTCGTCGGTCTGTTCGGTACCGTATGGGGCATCATGAATAGCTTCATCGGGATTGCACAAACTCAAACGACCAACCTGGCCGTTGTTGCGCCGGGTATCGCAGAAGCGCTGTTAGCGACCGCAATTGGTCTGGTTGCAGCAATTCCAGCGGTTGTTATCTACAACATTTTCGCACGTCAGATTGGCAGCTATAAAGCGATGCTGGGTGACGTCGCGGCACAGGTGCTGTTGCTGCAAAGTCGCGATCTGGACCTGAATGCAAGCGCATCCGCGCATCCGGTACGTGCAGCGCAGAAATTACGTGTAGGATAATGTTCCATGGCAATGAGCTTTAATGAAAACCTGGACGACAACGGTGAAATGCATGAAATCAACGTGACGCCGTTTATCGACGTTATGTTGGTTTTATTGATCATCTTTATGGTTGCCGCGCCGTTGGCAACCGTAGATGTGAAGGTGAATCTCCCTGCCTCCACCAGCACGCCGCAGCCGCGTCCGGAAAAACCGGTTTACCTGTCAGTTAAAGCCGATAAGAGTATGTTTATTGGCAACAATCAGGTGACGGATGAAACCATGATTAACGAGCTAAATGCGTTAACTGACGGGAAGAAAGACACCACGATTTTCTTCCGGGCAGATAAAACCGTTGATTATGAGACCATGATGAAGGTGATGGATACGCTGCATCAGGCGGGCTTCCTGAAGATTGGTCTGGTTGGCGAAGAGACTGTGAAAGCGAAGTAATCCTCATCATTGCCGGGTAATGGTTGCCGCCTTACCCGGCGTGTCTCTCCTGATTCAACTCCCTTGCACACTTGTTCTTATCTGTTCTCATCTAACGCGACCGTGGTTATCCTGGTGGGTTCGTAGTTCCCTTCAGACAGCTTTCGCGTCAGGCGTAAGGTGGCCGTTTCCCGCGCGAGTATATGCTGGTAGGTGCTTTCCAGTCGGGCCATGATTTTGTCCCGCAGTTCTGGTTGCTGCTCCATAATGGCTTCGATCGCGGCACCGTAGATCTCTTCTTTAGCCTGTAGCGAGTAAATTTCACGGCGATTTTGCCATTTCATCCGCACCAGTGCAGCGGGAATAGAGACTATCTCCTGAGCAACGCTTTCCAGTGTCGCGTTTTTATTGGCAATCAACACGGCTAAATTTTGCTTTAAGACAAACTCATCGCTTTTATGGTTATCTAAAGCCAAATAAACATTATTATCCTCAACATCTTTCATTTTATTTCTCTTCCAGAGAATAAAAAATAGGGTCGCTGGTTTCACGGGTAATTAAATTAAGCCAAATTTTGTTGCCCTGTTCATTTATGATGGCTGTTTTTTGAGTCAAAATTTTACTTAATTCTTGTGCATTAATGTCGCCTTCTGCCTGTAGTGAATTGAGTAGACGAGAGAATGACTCAATTTTTGCTGCACGAAATAGACGCTCTTTTAAATGGCGGTCGCACTCTTCAAATAGCATATTTCGTGACTGACCGGTAGCGGTTGAGCTAATCAAAATATCGGATTCGTAATCGCTTAATGTTATCTTCCCCTGAGTCAAATTTTCACTATTATCTGTGGAGGTGGTATTGTCAGGTGAGTTGGATAAGTGAAAACACGAGGGAACAAGATGCTCGGGAAGCATGTTGAAATATCCTTTGATGCCAATGATATGTTGTTTTAAATAAACCATGCCGCGTTGACAATAGCATGGCGTAATTTTAAAATCAAAAAAAATGGAGCCAGTATATGAACAGTATATTTTATTCTGTTATTACCCTGCTATTGCTGACCTGCGGGGTACTTTTGTTGATGCGCAGTGCAAATAAAAACCGTAATGCAGAAAATGGATACGCTGAAAACCAGCCGGAAATACTGAGTAAAGAAGAGGGTGAAGATCATTTCTCGGTACTGATGAATTCGATTACTCCGGTTTGGTATTGGCGCGTCAATCACGAATATATCGATTTTATCCACTCGACGATCAAACGGATGACAATGGTGGAGCTGAATGAGACGCCAGGGCTATTTGATGCACAGCGGCGTTGCAGCGATCTCAACTCTGCAGTGTATAAATATTACGACAATATTAAAAAACGCTGTCTGAGTGGCGAGAAAGTCCCGCATGCCGATCTGGACGTGCTTAACTTACGTCAGTGCTTCAGGGAGTTCAGCCTGGAAGCCTACCCTGCACTTGTCGCGCTGGTGTGGCCGGAATATCAGCGCCCAGAAATCAAAGCAGAAGAGGTGTGAGGGACTGGCTGGCCCGTATTACGTGCCGGGAAGAACAACGTTGCTACCCGGCACGGTGTTACCTACGGTTATTTGTCAGATGAGGCCTGCCACAGGTTCAGCTTACCGTCCGCGACGTGCTTATCGATCTGCGCCAGTTCTTCGGCGCTGAACGTCAGATTCGCCAGCGCCTGAACGTTTTCTTCCAGTTGCTCCGGTCGACTGGCGCCAATCAATACCGACGTTACCCTGTTGTCTTTTAGCAGCCAGCTTAAGGCCATTTGTGCCATCGACTGTCCACGCTGTTGCGCCATCTCATTAAGCAAACGCAGGCTGGTAAGGTTTTCTTCCGTCAGCATGTTTTCCGTTAACCCACGAACCTTTTTCCCTTCACGCTGCATGCGTGAACCTTCCGGAATACCGTTGAGGTATTTCCCCGTCAGCAGTCCCTGAGCCAGCGGCGTAAATGCGATGCAGCCCATGCCGTTGGATTCCAGCGTATCCAGCAGGCCGCTGCTGTCTACCCAGCGGTTAAGCAGGTTGTAAGACGGCTGATGGATCAGCAATGGAATTTTCCATTCCCGCATCAGCTCGGCCATTTTCTGCGTACGTTCCGGAGAATAGGATGAGATGCCGACATACAGCGCTTTACCGCTTTGCACGGCGTGGGCCAGCGCCGAGGCGGTCTCTTCCATTGGCGTATTTTCGTCAACGCGGTGAGAGTAGAAGATATCGACATAGTCGAGACCCATGCGTTTCAGACTCTGGTCGAGGCTGGCGAGCAGGTATTTGCGCGAACCGCCAGAACCGTATGGCCCAGGCCACATGTCATAGCCTGCCTTGGTGGAGATAATCAGTTCATCGCGATAGTGTGCAAAATCCTCGCGCAGCAATCGGCCAAAATTCTCTTCTGCGCTGCCCGGTGGCGGCCCATAGTTATTGGCTAAATCAAAATGCGTGATGCCTAAATCAAATGCTTTACGCAACAGGGCGCGCTGTGAATCCAGCGCCTGAACGTTCCCAAAACTGTGCCATAAACCCAGCGATAGCGCGGGTAAACGCAAACCGCTGCGCCCACAGTAGCGATAGAGCATCTGCTCGTAACGTTCAGGATTGGCAAACCAGGCCATGAGATCTCCTTAGTGCAGGTGAATTTCGAAACAACGTTTCTATTCTAGCGGGTTCACGGTGAATATCCCGTTCACCAGGTCACACTGAGATGAAAAACTGGGCAAAAACAGGTCACTGTGCTTTGCTTAAAAAAACATCAATCAGGAGTGCGACGATGCCGCGTTTGACTGCCAAAGACTTTCCGCAAGAGCTGCTCGACTACTATGACTATTACGCGCATGGCAAAATAACGAAACGCGAGTTTCTCAATCTGGCAGCGAAATATGCAGTGGGTGGCATGACGGCGTTGGCCTTATTCAATTTATTGAAACCCAACTATGCCCTCGCAACGCAGGTAGAATTTACCGATCCCGATATTCTGGCGGAATATATTACCTATCCTTCGCCTGAAGGGCATGGTGATGTGCGGGGGTATTTAGTTAAACCTGCGAAGGTGACAGGGAAAGTTCCGGCGATGGTGGTAGTGCATGAGAATCGTGGGCTGAATCCGTATATTGAAGATGTGGCGAGACGGGTGGCGAAGGCGGGCTTTATGGCACTTGCGCCGGATGGATTAAGTTCGGTAGGGGGATATCCTGGCAATGATGATAAAGGTCGGGAATTGCAGCAGCAGGTTGATCCCGTAAAGTTGATGAATGATTTTTTTGCCGCCATTGAATTTATGCAACATTATTCAGGGACGACGGGAAAGGTAGGTATCACCGGATTTTGCTACGGTGGTGGTGTGTCGAATGCCGCTGCTGTGGCTTTCCCTGAACTGGCCTGCGCGGTGCCTTTTTATGGGCGGCAGGTTCCTGCATCAGATGTCCCTAAAATAAACGCGCCTTTATTACTGCACTATGCGCAATTAGACACACGTATTAATGAGGGATGGCCTGCCTATGAAGCGGCGCTTAAGGCCAATAAGAAAGTCTATGAAGCCTATATCTATCCCGGCGTTAATCATGGCTTTCACAACGATTCGACCCCCCGTTATGATAAAGCTGCCGCTGATTTAGCCTGGGAACGTACTCTTGCGTGGTTTAACAAATATTTGCGATAGAAAACAATAGATTATTTAATGCTTATAACTAATCATCTGAATAATAATGCTACCTAATTTCATTAGCATTCATATTGATATAGTGTGAAGAGATAGAGGATGTACTTAAGAAAGTAAAAAAATAAAGAACGCATTATATCTTCTCTACTGCCTGCCGATAACAAGGATAAGTATCGCCTGATGGCGAATTCCTCATCAACGGCAAGGAAATTATTATGCGTTTGCTGAAAAACTTCACTATTCGTATTGTCATGTTGGCAATACTGGGACTTTTTTGCCTGCTCTGGTCGGGCGTGGGTTTATTCAGTCTTCATTCGTTATCAAAAATATCTGAAGGCAATGATATTGACCGTCATCTTGTCCATCAGATGACGGTTCTCAGTCAGGGCAACGATCAGTACTTTCGCTTCGTAACGCGCTTAAGTCGCGCCATGGATGTCAAAATGAGTGGCGGAACGCCTGATTTTGCGCCAGCGCAACAGTCCCTGGAGAATATGAGCAAAAAACTCCAGGAGATGAAAACATTATCTCCGGGCCCTATGGACCCTGACGTCGCTAACGCAGTACTGACGAAGTGGCAGGCGCTGCTGGACAACGGCGTGATCCCGCAAATGCAGCTGGCGCAGCAGGGCACGCTTACGGCCTTTGCGGAGCATGCCAGCACTATTACACCCGCGTTGAGCCGTGAATTTGGCGCCAGTGCCGAGCGTTTTAACGCCACGGCAGGTGAGCGACTCGATACCACCCGCGTGATGGTCGATGGCAAAACCTCTATCATCCGGACGCTAATTATCACCGCCGTTATTCTTGGGATTGCCCTCCTTTTCTTTACCGACCGCTACCTTGTTTCCATGATGGTGAAACCGCTGGGACGTATTCGCCAACAGTTCCAGCAGATTGCGCAGGGCGATCTCAGCCATCCCATCGAAGATTTTGGTCGTAACTGTGTGGGTCAACTGGTGCCGTTATTGTGCGCGATGCAGGATAGCCTGCGTGAAGCCGTCAGTACCATCCGTTCAGGTAGTGACAACATCTGGCGAGGGGCGACGGAAATTTCCACCGGGAACAACGATCTCTCCTCACGTACTGAAGAGCAGGCTGCGGCACTGGAAGAGACCGCTGCCAGCATGGAGCAACTGACCGCAACGGTAAAACTGAACGCAGAAAATGCGCGTGAAGCCAGCCAACTTGCCGATACGGCCACAGAAACGGCAGGCAAAGGGAGCACGCTGGTTTCGGAAGTGGTAGAGACGATGGACGGCATTGCCGCCAGCTCTAAACAGATCGCGGAAATCACGTCAGTTATTAATAGCATTGCTTTCCAGACCAACATTCTGGCGCTGAACGCGGCGGTTGAAGCAGCCAGGGCAGGCGAGCAGGGGCGCGGTTTTGCCGTCGTCGCCGGTGAAGTACGCAACCTTGCCAGTCGCAGCGCCGGGGCGGCGAAAGAGATTGAGACGCTGATTGGCGAGTCATCGCGTCGTGTTGATCAGGGCGCTCGTCTGGTTAAAGAAACAGGATTAACCATGGAGGCGATTCTGCGCGGCGCCACCGAAGTGACTGTCATCATGAAGCAAATTGCCTCTGCCTCGGAAGAACAGAATAAGGGTATCTCGCAGGTGAGCGTGGCGATCACGCAGATGGACAGCGTAACGCAACAGAACGCTGCATTGGTAGAACAAGTTTCCGCCGCGGCAGTGGCGTTGGAACGACAAACAGAGGAGCTGCAACGCTCGGTGCAACAGTTCCGCCTTTCCGCTAATGATGTGCAATACGCAGCCAGTCAAACCGCTTCCTCTTCAGCAGACAGCAAAACGTCTGCGGCCGCTAAAACGGATGAGTGGGTGTCCTTTTAAGCCGTTATAAAAAGTTCGTGATACCTCTGGTCTTTGCTTAAAAAATCGCTATATAATTTATTATATAGCGATTGGAGGTTATGCATGGACAACCATTTTGGTAAAGGTCTGATGGCCGGATTAAACGCCTCAAGTGCGAACAGTGCACGCTCAGTGGCGAATTTTTGTGCGGATTATAAGCGTGGTTTTGTGCTGGGATTTTCACATCGAATGTTTGAAAAAACGGGCGATCGACAGCTCAGCGCGTGGGAAGCGGGGATCCTGACGCGCCGTTATGGGCTGGATAAAGAGATGGTGATGGATTTCTTTAAAGAGAACCAGTCCAGTACAACAATTCGGTTTTTCATGGCCGGCTATCGACTCGAAGCTTGATCCGAAAGGGGTATTATCTTGCTTTAATTAATTACACTATTGACCTACGCCTTCGTTTTGTTGCTCCGCCGAAGTATTATAATGCACATAACCATATAAAAAGTGTGGTAATGGCGCGCCGATCGCAATATGCAACATGCGAATGGTGCAAAATAAAAGCCAGGTCTTCGCAACGGAATAACTATAAAATGACTGGAGATAACTCTCTCATCAATTCGAGCGGCATTAATCGCCGTGATTTCATGAAGCTTTGTGCAGCACTGGCCGCTACCATGGGGCTCAGTAGCAAAGCCGCCGCAGAAATGGCCGAATCAGTTTCTCGTCCTCAGCGCCCACCGGTTATCTGGATTGGAGCTCAGGAGTGTACGGGTTGTACTGAATCGCTGCTTCGCGCGACACACCCTACAGTGGAAAACCTCGTTCTGGAGACAATCTCTCTGGAATACCATGAGGTGCTCTCTGCCGCCTTCGGCCATCAGGTCGAAGAGAACAAACATAACGCTCTGGAGAAGTATAAAGGGCAATATGTTCTGGTAGTAGATGGTTCTATCCCACTGAAAGATAATGGTATTTACTGCATGGTTGCCGGTGAGCCGATCGTGGATCACATCCGCCGGGCCGCAGAAGGCGCAGCCGCTATCATTGCCATCGGCTCTTGCGCCGCGTGGGGTGGTGTTGCTGCCGCTGGCGTTAACCCAACGGGTGCCGTCGGCCTGCAAGAAGTTCTGCCAGGCAAAACCATCATCAACATCCCCGGCTGTCCGCCGAACCCGCATAACTTCCTCGCAACGGTCGCGCATATCATCACTTATGGTAAGCCGCCGAAGCTGGATACCAAAAACCGTCCGACATTCGCCTATGGCCGTTTGATTCACGAACACTGCGAACGCCGCCCGCACTTCGATGCTGGTCGCTTTGCTAAAGAGTTTGGCGATGAAGGCCACCGTGAAGGTTGGTGCCTCTACCATCTGGGCTGTAAAGGACCAGAAACCTACGGCAACTGCTCAACGCTGCAATTCTGCGATGTGGGCGGCGTGTGGCCGGTGGCTATTGGTCACCCTTGCTACGGCTGTAACGAAGAAGGCGTCGGCTTCCATAAAGGTATTCACCAGCTTGCTCACGTGGAAAACCAAACGCCGCGTTCCGAGAAACCTGATGTCAACATGAAAGAAGGCGGCAATGTTTCTGCCGGAGCGATTGGACTGCTGGGTGGCGTAGTAGGACTGGTTGCCGGTGTCAGCGTGATGGCGGTTCGTGAACTGGGGCGTCAGCAGAAGAAAGATAACGCTGACTCACGGGGAGAATAACCGTGAACAGACGTAACTTTATTAAAGCAGCCTCCAGCGGGGCATTGCTGTTGGGCGCAGCGCCGTCCATCAGCCATGCGGCTGCAGAAAACCGTCCGCCGATCCCTGGTTCTCTTGGGATGCTCTATGACTCGACGCTGTGCGTAGGCTGCCAGGCCTGTGTCACCAAGTGTCAGGATATCAACTTCCCGGCGCGTAACCCAGAAGGCGAGCAAACCTGGTCGAACAACGACAAACTGTCGCCGTATACCAATAACATCATTCAGGTGTGGCGTAGCGGAACAGGTGTTAACAAAGACCAGGAAGAAAATGGCTATGCATACATCAAGAAACAGTGCATGCACTGTGTTGATCCGAACTGCGTTTCCGTTTGCCCGGTCTCCGCGCTGAAGAAAGATCCGAAAACCGGCATCGTCCATTATGACAAAGATGTCTGCACGGGCTGTCGTTACTGCATGGTCGCCTGCCCGTACAACGTGCCTAAGTACGACTACAACAACCCGTTTGGTGCGCTTCACAAATGTGAACTGTGTAACCAGAAAGGCGTTGAGCGTCTGGACAAAGGTGGTTTACCGGGTTGTGTTGAAGTGTGCCCAGCCGGTGCGGTGATTTTTGGTACGCGTGAAGAGCTGATGGCTGAGGCGAAAAAACGTCTCGCGCTGAAGCCAGGTAGCGAATACCACTATCCGCGTCAGACGGTGAAAGCAGGCGATACCTATCTGCATACGGTACCGAAGTACTACCCGCACCTGTACGGTGAGAAAGAAGGTGGTGGTACGCAGGTTATGGTACTGACGGGTGTTCCTTACGAGGATTTGGATCTGCCGAAGCTGGATGATCTTTCAACTGGTGCGCGTTCCGAACATGTTCAACATTCCCTGTACAAGGGCATGATATTACCCCTGGCTGCGCTGGCGGGCTTAACCGTGCTGGTTCGTCGTAACACGAAAAACGACCATCACGATGGAGGAGACGATCATGAGTCATGATCCTAAACCGCTGGGCGGAAAAATAATCAGCAAACCGGTCATTATTTTTGGGCCGCTTATCGTCCTGTGTATGCTCCTGATCGTGAAACGTCTGGTCTTCGGACTGGGCTCAGTCTCCGATCTGAACGGCGGTTTCCCATGGGGTGTATGGATCGCGTTTGACCTGTTGATTGGTACTGGCTTCGCGTGCGGCGGTTGGGCGCTGGCGTGGGCGGTGTATGTTTTCAACAGAGGCCAATACCATCCGTTGGTTCGTCCGGCGCTGCTGGCGAGCCTGTTTGGCTACTCGTTGGGTGGTCTGTCGATCACCATTGACGTCGGTCGTTACTGGAACCTGCCGTATTTCTACATTCCGGGCCACTTCAACGTGAACTCGGTACTGTTCGAAACGGCGGTCTGTATGACCATCTATATCGGCATCATGGCGCTGGAATTTGCTCCGGCTCTGTTTGAACGCTTGGGGTGGAAAGTTTCCCTCAAACGTTTGAATAAAGTGATGTTCTTTATTATTGCCCTCGGCGCGCTGCTGCCAACCATGCACCAGTCTTCAATGGGTTCATTGATGATTTCTGCGGGTTATAAGGTGCATCCGCTATGGCAAGCTTATGAAATGCTGCCGCTTTTCTCGGTATTAACCGCCTTTATTATGGGCTTTTCGATCGTCATCTTTGAAGGCTCGTTGGTACAAGCCGGTCTGAAAGGTAACGGTCCGGACGAGAAAAGTTTGTTCATCAAGCTGACGAATACCATCAGCGTGCTGCTGGCGATTTTCGTCGTCCTGCGCTTTGGCGAACTGATCTATCGCGACAAGCTGTCCTATGCGTTCTCAGGCGATCTTTACTCCCTGATGTTCTGGCTTGAAGTCGTGCTGATGGTCTTCCCGCTGGTGGTGCTGCGCGTCACTAAGCTGCGTAATGACTCGCGCATGCTGTATCTGTCTGCGCTGAGCGCATTGCTGGGTTGTGCAACATGGCGTCTGTCCTATTCGCTGGTGGCGTTCAATCCTGGTGGTGGCTACCACTACTTCCCGACCTGGGAAGAGCTGTTGATTTCTATTGGTTTTGTGGCTATTGAGATTTGTGCATACATCGTACTCATTCGTCTACTGCCGATACTTCCTCCTTTAAAACAAAACGATCAAAATCGTCATGAGGCGAGCAAAGCATGAGCCAGAGAATTACTATTGATCCGGTAACCCGTATTGAGGGTCATTTACGCATCGACTGCGAAATCGAAAATGGCGTGGTATCTAAAGCATGGGCTTCCGGTACCATGTGGCGCGGCATGGAAGAGATCGTGAAAAACCGCGATCCGCGCGATGCCTGGATGATTGTGCAGCGTATCTGTGGTGTTTGTACGACCACTCACGCTATCTCTTCCGTTCGTGCAGCAGAAAGTGCGCTGAATATTGATGTTCCGGTGAACGCACAGTATATCCGTAACATCATTCTGGCCGCGCACACCACGCATGACCACATTGTTCACTTCTATCAGCTGTCTGCGCTGGACTGGGTGGATATCACTTCTGCACTGAAAGCTGACCCAGCGAAAGCGTCTGCCATGCTGAACGGCGTGTCCTCCTGGCACCTGAACAGCGCAGAAGAGTTCACCAAGGTTCAGAACAAGATCAAAGACCTTGTTGCCAGCGGTCAGTTAGGCATTTTTGCTAACGGTTGCTGGGGTCATCCGGCAATGCAGTTGCCGCCGGAAGTGAACCTGATTGCGGTCGCACACTACCTGCAAGCGCTGGAATGCCAGCGTGATGCCAACCGCGTTGTGGCACTGTTGGGCGGTAAAACTCCGCACATCCAGAACCTGGCGGTAGGTGGGGTTGCTAACCCAATTAACCTTGACGGCCTCGGTGTGCTGAACCTTGAACGCCTGATGTACATCAAGTCCTTCATCGATAAGCTGAGCGACTTCGTTGAGCAGGTGTACAAGGTTGATACCGCGGTTATTGCTGCGTTCTATCCTGAGTGGCTGGAACGTGGTCAGGGTGCGGTTAACTACCTGAGTGCGCCAGAATTCCCGACAGACGGTAAAAACGGCAGCTTCCTGTTCCCGGGCGGTTACATCACCGATGCCGATCTGTCGACCTATCGTCCGATCACCTCTCACTCCGATGAGTACCTGATCAAAGGGATTCAGGAGAGTGCGAAACACGCGTGGTACAAAGACGAAGCGCCGCAGGCTCCGTGGGAAGGCACAACGGTTCCTGATTACACCGGTTGGTCAGACGACGGCAAATACTCCTGGGTTAAAGCACCGACCTTCTACGGTAAAACGGTTGAAGTGGGTCCGCTGGCCAACATGCTGTGTAAACTGGCGGCCAAACGCGAGTCTACCCATGCCAAGCTGAATGAAATCATCGCGATTTACACCAAGCTGACCGGTAAAACTATCGAAGTGTCGCAGTTGCACTCTACGCTGGGCCGTATTATTGGCCGTACTGTTCACTGCTGTGAACTGCAGAACGTTCTGCAGGATCAGTACAACGCGCTGATTGTGAACATCGGTAAAGGCGACCACACCACCTTCGTGAAACCGGATATTCCGGCAACAGGAGAATTCAAAGGTGTTGGTTTCCTCGAAGCGCCACGCGGTATGCTGTCTCACTGGATGGTGATTAAAGACGGCATTATCAGCAACTACCAGGCGGTTGTACCGTCAACCTGGAACTCTGGCCCACGTAACTTTAATGATGAAGTGGGACCGTATGAGCGCTCGCTGGTAGGTACGCCGATTGCCGATCCAAACAAACCGCTGGAAGTGGTTCGTACCATTCACTCCTTCGACCCTTGTATGTCATGTGCGGTGCATGTGGTGGACGTTGACGGGAACGAAGTGGTCTCAGTTAAGGTTCTGTAATGCGGATATTAGTCTTAGGGGTCGGCAATATTTTGCTGACCGACGAAGCCATCGGGGTACGTATCGTTGAGGCATTAGAGCAACGATACATCCTGCCAGACTTTGTTGATGTTCTGGACGGTGGTACGGCTGGGATGGAGCTTCTCGGCGATATGGCGAACAGAGATCATCTGATCATTGCTGACGCCATTGTGTCGAAGAAAAACACGCCAGGAACGATGATGGTCCTGCGGGATGAAGAGATCCCGGCGCTGTTTACCAACAAAATCTCACCGCACCAGCTTGGCCTGGCCGACGTATTGTCGGCCCTGCGTTTTACCGGCGAGTTTCCGAAAAAGCTGACCTTAGTCGGCGTTATTCCGAAATCGTTGGAACCGCATATCGGGCTAACGCCAACGGTTGAAGCGATGATTGAACCTGCGCTGGAGCAGGTTCTTGCCGCGCTTCGCGAATCAGGCGTTGAAGCGATCCCTCGGGAGGCGGCTCATGTCTGAGGAGTTTGTCGGTTTTCAGACGGCCCCGAAGACGCAGATTCAGGCAGCGTTTGAAGAGGTTGCCCGGCGTTCGATGCACGATCTCTCTTTCTTGCATCCGAATATGCCGGTGTATGTCTCTGATTTTACGCTGTTTGAAGGACAGTGGACGGGGTGTGTTATCACCCCCTGGATGCTCAGCGCACTGATTTTCCCCGGACCGGACCAGATCTGGCCGGTGCGTAAAGTCAGTGAAAAAATCGGGTTGCGTCTGCCGTACGGCGAGATGACCTTTACCGTTGGTGAACTGGAGGGCGTATCGCAATACCTTTCCTGTTCACTGATGTCGCCGCTTTCGCACAGTATGTCGGCGCAAGAAGGTGTGCGTCTGACTGACGATTGCGCGCGCATGCTGTTATCGCTGCCGGTGAGCGATCCGAATGCGCCGCAGCTAAATCGCCGCGCGCTGCTGCTGGGTCGTCGGAACTGCGAAAATGCATGAGCTGTCCCTTTGTCAGAGCGCGGTTGAGATTGTTCAACAGCAGGCAGAGCAGCACGGTGTCAAACGTGTAACCGGCGTTTGGCTGGAAATCGGAGCGCTCTCGTGCGTTGAAGAGAGCGCCGTCCGTTTCAGTTTCGACATCGTCTGTCAGGGCACGCTGGCGCAAGGGTGTGAGCTGCATATTGATTACAAACCAGCCCAGGCATGGTGCTGGGATTGCAGTCAGGTTGTGGAAATCACCCAGCATGATGCGCAGTGTCCACTATGTCAGGGCGATCGTCTGCGGGTTGATGCAGGCGATTCACTGAAAGTGAAAAGTATTGAAGTCGAATAACCCATAGGTTGCTATGGGGCGGAGTCAGATATGTGTATTGGAGTCCCTGGTCAGGTTCTGGCCGTTGGTGAAGATATTCACCAGCTTGCGCAGGTTGAAGTGTGCGGCATCAAACGTGATGTCAATATTGCCCTGATTTGTGAAGGTGATACCGCTGAGCTGGTCGGGCAATGGGTGCTGGTGCACGTAGGGTTCGCCATGAGCATCATTGATGAAGATGAAGCTAAAGCCACGTTAGACGCACTTCGCCGCATGGAGTACGACGTCACCAGCGCGTGACAATCGGTTAGTGCCTGATGGCGTTACGCTTATCAGGCCTACGCCTTCTATGTAGGCCGGATAAGGCATTTATGCCGCCATCCGGCATCTTGCGTTAACCCTGGCGCTTATCTTCGGTATTGGTGTCGAAGTCGCTGGCGTCATGACGTTCATGAAGCTGTTCGCTCAGCGGCCCGTTAGTGCGGTTTACAATACGACCTCGCTTAACTGCCGGACGCGCGGCAACCTCTTTTGCCCAGCGCTGTACGTGCTTGTAACTTCCTGCATCGAGGAACTCTGCCGCGTCGTACACGTTGCCCAGCACCACATTGCCAAACCACGGCCAAACCGCCATATCGGCAATGGTGTATTCATCTCCTGCCACAAACTGATGCTGTGCTAACTGCTTATCCAGTACGTCGAGTAAGCGTTTGGCTTCCATCGTGAAGCGGTTAATGGCGTACTCAATTTTTACCGGCGCATAGTTATAGAAGTGACCAAAACCACCGCCGAGGAACGGCGCCGCACCCTGTAACCAGAACAACCAGTTCAGTGTTTCAGTACGTTTTGCCAAATCCTGCGGCAGGAAATAACCGTATTTTTCCGCCAGATAGAGCAGGATTGCGCCAGATTCGAATACGCGAACCGGTGGGTTTTGCGAGTGGTCGCGCAGTGCCGGGATCTTCGAGTTCGGATTCACCTCAACAAAGCCGCTGGAAAACTGATCTCCATCGCCAATGCGAATAATCCAGGCATCGTATTCCGCGCCCTTCACGCCCTGCGCCAGCAGCTCCTCCAGCATAATCGTCACTTTCTGCCCGTTTGGTGTACCCAGCGAATAGAGCTGCAGCGGATGCTTGCCAACCGGCAGCGTTTTTTCGTGGGTGGCGCCGGAAATCGGGCGGTTGATATTGGCGAATGCGCCGCCGTTCGATTTTTCCCACGTCCAGACTTTCGCGGGCTGATAGGTATTGTCTGACATATTGACCTGCCTTCTGAGTGGTTGTGTTGATGCAGTGTAGCAGTTAGGTAGAACTCAATTTAACAGATTGGGACTTTATGTCGCTTTGTGCTGAAAGGGGAAGATAAATCTAACCCGTTCATTGTACCTGGCCCGTACTCCATGAAGAGGAAATCAATGTTGGACGGAAATTGCTACCGTATTCACCATCAAAAATTGGCGGTGAATAAGCAGTAATAATGAAAAATGGTGTTCCAGGAGTAAGCGGTTATCAGGGCCCTGCGGGTGGGTGGGGTGCGGTAAAAGCCGTCACTGCTTCGGTGTTTTCGCAAAAGGCTGTCGCGCGCGACATTATCGCGATGTTCAAAATGAACCAGGTGAAAGGGTTCGATTGTCCGGGCTGTGCGTGGCCGGACCCCGGGCATCGTGCGCCAATGGAGCTGTGCGAAAATGGCGTTAAGGCGGTTTCCTGGGAGACAACCAGTAAGAAAGCGTCACCGGAATTTTTCAGTCGTCACCCGGTTTCCACACTCTGGCACTACAGCGATTATGAACTGGAAAACATTGGTCGTTTGACGCATCCAATGAAATACGATGCAGTGTCAGACACCTGGCAGGCGGTGGATTGGGATATCGCCTTTCGGGAGATCGGCGAGCGTCTGCGCAGCTATGACTCAGCACAACAGGTTGAGTTTTATACCTCCGGCAGAACGTCAAATGAGGCGGCGTTCCTGTATCAGCTGTTTGCCCGCGAATATGGTAGCAGCAACTTTCCTGATTGCTCAAACATGTGCCACGGACCGACCAGCGCAGGGCTAACGCCGGCCATTGGCCTTGGGAAAGGGACCGTTGAACTTGATGATTTTGACCACTGCGATCTGGTGATTTGTATCGGGCATAACCCTGGTACTAACCATCCACGCATGCTGACCACCTTACGCGACGTTGCCAAACGTGGAGCCAAAATTATCTCCATCAACCCGCTGAACGAAAGGGGGCTTGAGCGCTTTAGCTTCCCGCAAAGTGCGAAAGAGATGTTCACCGGTCAGGCGACGGAGCTGAGCAACGACTACTACCAGGTAAAAATGGGCGGTGACGCCTCGTTGCTCAAAGGCATAATGAAGGCGCTGATCGAAATGGACGAAGCGCGGATCCTACTGGATCAGCAGCCGACGCTCGATCATGCGTTTATCGACCAACATACCGCGGGATATGCAGCGCTGTATGACGACTTACGTCAGCATAACTGGGCGGAGCTGGAACAGGACTCGGGTCTGACGCGTAGTCAGATGGAAGATCTGGCGCACAGCTACAGTAAATCCAGCGCCACGATTGTTTGTTATGGTCTGGGCATCACTCAGCATAAAAACGGCACCGAGAACGTCCAGCAGCTGGTAAATCTGTTGTTGCTGAAAGGCAATATGGGTAAGCCGGGGGCGGGGATCTGCCCGTTACGCGGCCATTCTAACGTGCAGGGCGATCGTTCTGTGGGGATCAACGAAGCGGCGTCCGAAGACTTCCTGCAACGCCTTGAGAAGCATTTTTCTATCCGCGTTCCGCGCAAACATGGACGCTCCAGCGTGGAGAGCATTCGGGCCATCGAGCGGGGAGACGCAAAAGCGCTCATCTGCATGGGCGGCAATCTGGCGGTAGCGATGCCCCAGCCGCAGCGTACCTTTGCGGCGATGAAAAATCTGGATCTGCAGGTCCATGTGGCGACCAAACTGAACAGATCGCATCTGCTGCTGGCAAAGCATAACTACCTGCTACCTGCATTAGGCCGAACGGAGCGCGACATGCAGGCGACGGGGATCCAGTCGGTGACCGTCGAAGATTCTATGTCGATGGTCCACGCTTCCTGTGGCGCGCTGAAGCCGGCTTCCCGCTGGCTAAAATCGGAGCCCGCGATTGTGGCGGGCATGGCGCGTGCCACGCTGCCGCATTCTCCGATCAGCTGGGAAGCATTTACCGGGGACTACGCGTTGATCCGTGACGCCATTGAAGCCGTGATCCCGGCGTTCCACGATTACAACGCACGTATTGCCGAGCCGGGCGGATTTCGTATGGATACGCCTGCTTCGCGCCGTGAATGGCGAACGGAGAATGGCAAAGCCAACTTTATCGTCAGCCATCAGCGGGCGGTAGAGCGGGAACATCAGCCTGCTGATGCACTGGTTCTGGCGACGCTGCGTAGCCACGATCAGTACAACACCACGATTTATGGGATGAACGATCGCTATCGTGGCATTACTGGCCGTCGGGATGTGGTGTTTTTAAGCGCCGAAGAAGCGACGAGCCGCGGTCTGAGCCAGGGTGATGTGGTCAACGTTCAGGCGCTGGACGACAACGGTCAGCCCTGCGCGGATCGCATCATGTACGGCTTAACGGTGGTGATTTACAACATGGCGGCTGGCTCAATTGGCGCTTATCTGCCTGAAGCGAATGTCCTGCTTTCGCTGGATGCAGTAGATACACAAAGTTTGACTCCGGCGTATAAAAGCATACCGGTCACCCTGACTAAAGCGTAGTTCCTGCTGTGAATTTTTCGCCTCTGAGCGCCAGCCGCTGCGTTGAGGTGTATGATGATGTCGACCTCTGTCCGGTTAGTGTCGCAGAGCAGGCAATCAGAGCGAAAAATTCACGCCAACCTGCTCAGGCTGTATTGTTTTGAGGTAAGGTGCATGAGCAAAGGAACGACCAGTCAGGATGCCCCATTCGGGACATTATTGGGCTATGCCCCAGGTGGCGTAGCAATCTACTCTTCAGATTACAGCTCCCTCGACCCACGGGACTACGACGATGATGCAGCATTTCGCAGCTATATCGACGATGAATACATGGGCCACAAATGGCAGTGCGTAGAGTTCGCACGCCGCTTTCTCTTCCTTAACTATGGCATGGTCTTCACCGATGTGGGCATGGCCTGGGAGATCTTCTCCTTACGCTTCCTGCGCGAAGTAGTGAATGACAACATCCTACCGTTACAGGCATTTCCGAATGGTTCGCCCCGCGCGCCGGTAGCAGGCGCACTGCTTATCTGGCAAAAAGGCGGCGAATTTAAAGATACCGGGCATGTGGCGGTCGTCACCCAGTTGCTGGAAAACAAAATCCGTATTGCCGAACAGAACGTGCTCCATACGCCGCTGCCTCCCGGACAGCAGTGGACCCGCGAACTGGAGATGGTGGTTGAGAACGGTTGTTACACCCTGCGTGATACCTTTGACGACACGACCATTCTTGGTTGGATGATCCAGACCGATGATACCCGTTTCAGCCTACCGCAGCCGGAGATCGCCAATGACTCGCTGAAAATTGGCGGCGCGCGACTGGAAGATAACGGGCAATTTGATGGTAAATGGCTGAATGAGCAGGACCCGCTGCAAAAAGCCTACGTGCTGGCGAACGGCCATGTGATTAATCAGGACCCGCATCAATACTTCACCATTACCGAGAGCGCCGAGCAGGAGCTGATTAAAGCCACCAACGAACTGCACTTGATGTATCTGCATGCGACCGACAAGGTGCTGAAAGACGACAACCTGCTGGCGCTGTTTGATATCCCGAAAATCCTCTGGCCGCGCCTGCGCCTTTCCTGGCAGCGTCGTCGGCATCATATGATTACGGGGCGTATGGATTTCTGTATGGATGAACGTGGACTGAAGGTGTATGAGTACAACGCCGATTCCGCATCGTGTCATACCGAAGCCGGTTTGATTCTCGAAAGATGGGCCGAGCGTGGTTACACAGGGCAGGGACACAACCCGGCTGAAGGGTTGATCAACGAACTGGCTGGTGCCTGGAAGCACAGCCGTGCACGTCCGTTTGTCCACATCATGCAGGATAAGGATATCGAAGAAAACTATCATGCGCAGTTTATGCAGCAGGCGCTGCGTCAGGCCGGGTTTGACAGCAAAATTCTGCGAGGTCTGGATGAACTGCGCTGGGATGATGCCGGTCAATTGATTGACGGGGACGGCCGTCTGGTGAACTGCGTCTGGAAGACCTGGGCGTGGGAAACTGCAATTGAACAGGTGCGCGAGGTCAGCGAAACGGAGTACGCCGCGGTGCCAATTCGTACCGGGCATACGAATCAGGAAGTGCGTTTAATCGACGTGCTGCTGCGCCCGGAAGTGCTGGTCTTCGAACCTCTGTGGACGGTTATCCCTGGCAACAAAGCGATTCTGCCGATCCTCTGGCAACTGTTCCCGCACCACCGTTATCTGCTTGATACGGATTTCACTGTTAATGAAGAGCTGGCGCAAACCGGTTATGCGGTGAAACCTATTGCAGGACGTTGTGGCAGCAACATCGATCTGGTGAGTCATCAGGAAGAGCTACTGGATAAAACCAGCGGTAAGTTTGCCGAGCAGAAGAACATTTATCAGCAGCTTTGGTGTCTGCCAAAAGTTGCCGGTAAATATATCCAGGTTTGTACCTTTACCGTAGGTGGTAACTATGGCGGTACCTGCCTGCGTGGTGACGAGTCGCTGGTGATTAAAAAAGAGAGCGATATCGAACCGCTGATTGTGGTGAAGGAAGACTAATCTTTCTGCTCGCTCACGAGTGAGATATGAAAAGCCGGAGTATATCTCCGGTTTTTTTATTTATGATTAGATTGATAGCACTTATATTTAAATGAGTGTCTATATTTATATAAATGACAGTAAATATTCTCATGGTAAATGATATTTAATGATTAATGCATTCGTTAAATGAATGCATCAATCATTAAATAATTATTTTCGTTTGTATTAGATAAATATTTTCTTGGTTGTCATTTTAAATATAAAAACATAATGTGTTATTCGATTAATTAATGACATTGATCATGTTTTTACCTATGGAATATATCGGATTGCATTATCGTGATAATTATAATAGTTAATTGTCATCAACAGCCATTGTTAACTGCCTGCAGAAATGACGTTGTAAGAAACATGTTGAGCGATTGGAACGTGCTCCATTAGGAAACGCAAAATACCGGCAGGAGTCGCCGGTCTGAGAGGGACGTATGGGTGACAGTTTTCAGAATGAAGTGCCGACGGCACGCGTTAATATTAAGTTAGATTTACACACCGGAGGCGTTCAAAAGAAAGTTGAATTGCCTTTAAAACTACTAACTGTCGGTGATTTCAGTAATGGCAGAGAGCAGCGACCATTATCTGAGCGTGAAAAGATAGATATTAATAAAAATAACTTTAACGATGTGCTGGCCAAGTTTTCACCAGTGGTTAATTTAAGTGTTAAAAATACGTTAGCTGATGATGACAGAAAGGACGATATTAACCTTACCTTTAAGAATATCCGCGATTTTGAACCTGAGCAGATCGCACGAAATATCCCACAATTACGTGTTCTGTTGGCTATGCGTAACTTACTACGTGACCTGAAATCTAACTTACTCGATAACGCTGCTTTTCGTCGCGAGCTGGAAACAATCCTTAAGGATCCAGCTCTGAGTCAGGAATTGCGTAATGAGCTGGCAACTATGATGCCAGAAGAGATTTAACGCTCTACAGGGTTTCCTCCGCTAAATCGGCAGGAATAGTAAAGGAACATAAAAGGAATATGTTGATGTCTGTTCAGGAACATACCTCTTCAGCCGCGACCACCACGACCAGTGAACGCAGTGTTTATCAGTCCCTCTTTGACAAAATTAATCTTTCCCCCGTCGCGTCATTAAAAAATGTAGATGCGTGGCAGAGTGATGAAGCGCTTTCTGATGCCGCTCCGGCGGAGCGTGTGACCGCTGCTATTCAGGTTCTGGTCTCATGTCTGGCGGATGCCGCACAACCCTTAGAACGCCTGGATAAAACGCTACTCGATGAGCAGATTGCTCGTCTGGATAAGCAGATTAGCGATCAGGTTAATGAAGTTATGCATCATGCTGAATTTCAAAAACAAGAATCGCTCTGGCGTGGTTTGCATTCAATGATCTCTGGTATCGATTTTCGCCGAAATGTCCGTGTCGAAATGATGGATGTCAGTAAGGATGCGCTGCGTGATGATTTTGATGACGCGCCGGAACTTATCCAGAGTGGGTTATATCGTCATGTTTATATTGAAGAATATGACCAGCCAGGTGGCGAACCTATTGCGGCAATGATTTCAGCGTACGAATTTGATAACAGCCCGCAGGATATCGCGCTACTGCGCAATATTTCTGGCGTATCGGCAGCCTGCCATATGCCATTTATTGGTTCAGTTGGGCCGAAATTCTTCCTGAAAGAAAATATGGAAGAGGTCGCGGCCATAAAAGATATCAATGATTATTTCGAACGTGCTGAATACATCAAATGGAAAGCATTTCGTGATAGTGATGATTCACGCTATATCGGATTAACTATGCCGCGTGTACTCGGGCGTTTGCCGTACGGCCCTGATACCATTCCTGTGCGCAGCTTTAACTATGTCGAGGAAGTTAAGGGCCCGGATCACGAAAAATATCTGTGGACCAGCGCATCTTTCTCTTTCGCTGTGAATATGGTGAAAAGTTTTATCAAGAATGGTTGGTGCGTCCAGATCCGTGGACCACAGGCGGGTGGCGCGGTTAAAGATTTACCTATCCATTTGTACGATCTGGGGACGGGTAATCAGGTGAAAATCCCGTCTGAAGTGATGATCCCGGAAACTCGTGAATTTGAATTCGCCAACCTCGGTTTTATTCCGCTTTCTTATTATAAGAATCGTGATTACGCCTGCTTCTTCTCTGCTAACTCGGCTCAAAAACCTGCGCAGTTTGATACCCCGGAAGCAACAGCTAATAGTCGAATTAACTCACGTTTGCCGTATATCTTCCTGCTTTCTCGTATTGCTCATTACCTGAAAATCTTGCAGCGAGAAAACATTGGTACGACCAAAGATCGCCGCCTGCTTGAGCTTGAACTAAACAACTGGTTACGCAGTCTGGTAACCGAAATGACCGATCCTGGCGATGATTTGCAGGCTTCACATCCGCTTCGTGATGGGCGTGTCGTGGTGGAGGACATTGAGGATAACCCGGGTTTCTTCCGCGTGCGCCTGTACGCCATCCCGCATTTCCAGGTTGAAGGTATGGATGTCAGCTTGTCGTTAGTTTCACAGATGCCTAAGTCGAAATCTTAACGGCGTAATGCACAGGAGGTGCGATGAAGATCTATCGTCCGTTATGGAGCGAGGGGGCTTTTCTGGCTCCCCAACAGTTTCAGCAACAGACACGTTGGGATGCTTACGTTGCTGACGTTGTTGCTCACATGTCACTTTCATCACCGTGGGGCGTCATCAGCGCGGAGTTTGATGAAAGTGCGCTAACGGTTTCCCGTTTGAATCCCGTTAATCTGGTTGTGCGCTTTCCTGACGGTACGTTAGTGGATACAGGTATTTCAGATAACCTGCCTCCAGCGTGTGATTTATCGCATCTTACTGGCTACAACAGCGTTGATATCGTGCTGGCATTGCCGCTGCTTTCAGCTAATGGCGGCAATCTTTCATCAGGCAACGGTGTCAGCCGTCCGTGTCGCTGGCAGCAGGAATGGCTGCCAGTTCAGGATCTCTCCGGTCAGGAACGGACTGATATGGCAGTGCTGCGGCATGCTATCACCCTCCGGTATGCCCATGACGATAACAGCGCTTACCTGACTTGTCCGGTAGCTTGCCTTATTCGTAATGCTCAGGGGCAATGGGAGCTGGGACGTGATTTTTTACCCCCCTCGCTTTCACTCTCAGCCAGCCCCTTATTAATCAACTCGCTCAGTGATTTGGTGCATCGTATCCAGGCTCGTTGTCGCCGCCTGATGTCCTTGCGCCGAGAAAGTAACGAACGAATGGCGGATTTTGCAGTAGCAGATGTTTCGTTGTTTTGGCTGCTGAATGCGCTTAATAGTTCGGAACCTGTTCTGAAAGAAATGCTGCAAAACCCAGGCCGTCATCCCGAACTTTTGTGGCGTGAGCTGGCGCGGTTAGCGGGCAGCCTGCTGACTTTCTCGTTAGAAAATGATGTCAGCGTTGTACCTCCATATCAGCATGCAAATCCGCAGCAGGTATTCCCGCCGCTGTTTGCTCTGCTGGTGGAACTGCTGGAAGCCAGCCTGCCGTCTCGTGTTGTCGCTATTGAACTGACGCAGGAGCGACAGTTCTGGTATGGGGTTCTGTCGGATGCCCGACTGCGTGAAGGTGCTGATTTTTACCTGTCCGTTCGCTCGGGTCTCCCCGCACATGTCCTCCTGGCGCAATTTCCACAGCTCTGTAAAGCGGGGAGCCGGGCGGATGTGTCAGATGTCGTCAATGTGGCACTCAGCGGTATTCCATTAAAACCGCTGACACATGTACCCGCAGCCATCCCGTTACGACTGGAAAATCAATACTTTGCTCTTGAAATTAATCATCCAGCAGCCCAGGCCATGTTGGACGCCGGTAATTGTGCTTTCTATGTGCCGGGAACGCTGGGAGAGATTCAACTTGAGCTGTTTGCAGTATTAAGGGATTGAAATAAATGAATAAGGAAATTGATCAGGTTTTCTGGCCAACATGGCTTGCTGTAAGCCAGCTACGTGACGGGGCAGAAGTCGACGACGGAGCTGTTCTTTATCGTCGGGCCAGCCAATGGGTTGAATCTGCACGTGAGGCATTGCGTGATATGGGGTACAGCGAACACAGCGTTGAACATATGCTCTACACGCAATGTGCGTTACTGGATGAAAGCGTGTTGAACCGCAACCGGCAGGATAGCGGTTATATCACCTGGCTTGCGACACCCTTACAGGCCCGTTATTTCAATACCACCAACGCAGGGGAAGAGTTCTGGGAACGCATCCGGTCTGTGCTGCGTGAGCCCGTTCCTGATACCGCCGTAATAACCTGCTTTTATCGCGCAATCACGCTCGGTTTTGTTGGGCGCTATCGTGAGCAAGGTGACGAACGTCGTGAAGATGTTCTTGAGGCGCTGGCGGCTCAGGCGAAGCCTTTTAAGTTAACGCACGATGCGCCCGTAATCATGCAGGCGTCCGGTTTCTCTGGCAGTAAGCGTCGCTGGTGGCAGGCATGGATTGTCGGCGCGGTGGCGTTGGGGGCTTTATGGTTAACATTTTCTCATGTCTTACAAGGGCTGGTTGCTCAGCTTATTGGGCAGGGCTAAAACATGGCTCAGTTGCGAGGGATCGTTAACTATGTGCTGACAGCTGTGCTGGCTTTGTTGCTGGTTTGGGGATTCAGTCCGTTAAGTACGGGTGTCCGGGGCGGCCTGACCGTCTTTATTTTATTGTTTTCCATTCCAGGGATCGTTTACGGCTGGCGTCAATATGGCCAGTTGAGATCAGCGCATTCCGAGCATGAAGTTCCGCTCCCTCCGGAGAGTTTCAGTGGGCCAGTTGTGCTCGTGTGTGGCGATAATGTCCCCTTGTTTGCCGGACGCAGCGGTTCTTGCGAGAGCTCGCAGGGCTGGTATTTATCTGTCCAGTCCCCTGAGCATTACATTGCTCTGGTTCGTCAGATAGCTGCTCAGCGTCCTGGGCTTCTTATGCGCGTCTCCGTAATGCTGGCATTAACTCCGGAACGGCATACTGATGAAGATGCGCTTAAGCACATACTGCTCAGTTGGCGGCGAGTGGTGACCCAGAGTCGGCGTTGGTTATCAGGTGTACCGCCGTTTTGGTTGTGTTGTTGGCTGAATTCTCCTCAATGTAATGAGGCTGTTCGCTGGTTTATTCGAACCCCTCAGGATGCAGAAGTGCAGTCGGCTACGGGATTAGACGACTTTGCTCCTTTCTCTTCGCAAGAGAGCCCAGCCCGCCATTTTCATCTTACACATGCAGTGTGGTTAGATAATTTACTGGGCTGGCTGAAGAAGGTACAAGGCGATACTGAACACCATGCTCTGCCTGTTTTCTTTGCATTACGGGTTGTGTGTTTCACCTCATCAGCGGTCTGCGAAAATAACCTCTGGCAACGGCATATCATTGCTCAAACAACGCTTTCCCCTGCGGCGTCAGCAGCGCCCGCACTGCTGCCTTTTCCAGATTTAGCATTGCCATTCTTATCCCGCCGTCGGGCGTTGACAGCATTTCAACGGACGGTGGGCGTAAGTGGTCTGTTATGCGGCATTTTCATCGGAATGGCGATGGCATGCAGTTTTATCAATAACCAACATCTCATCAGGATCACAAACGATCACCTGATGCTATACCGCCAACTTAGCGGTAATCCTGCCGAGCCAAAGATCCTGGCCCAGGATCAACTTCGTCGTGATGCACAACTCCTTGAGCGCTGGTATCAGCGTGGCGAACCACTTTCTCTTTCAATGGGACTGTATCAAGGAATGAGATTGATCCCCCCTTTGCAGGTTGCCATAAGTGACTGGGGGTCACCCGAAAAACCGAAAGTGACTGCCCCGCAAACTGTACGTCTCGACAGTATGTCGCTGTTTGATACGGGTAAGTGGGCGCTAAAAGCGGGTTCAACAAAAGTACTCATTGGGGCTTTGGTCAATATCAAAGCCAAACCCGGGTGGCTGATAGTCATCGCCGGACATACCGATGATGTGGGTGACGATAAATCTAATCAGCTGCTTTCTCTCAAACGCGCGGAATCTGTTCGTGACTGGATGCGAGATACCGGTGATGTCGCGGAGAGCTGTTTTGCCGTTCAGGGATACGGCGAATTACGCCCCTACAAAAACAACGATACGCCGGAGGGGCGGGCAGCCAACCGCCGTGTAGAGATCAGTCTGGTACCGCAGGCTGATGCCTGTCGGGTGCCGGGCATGAAGGAACCGTCACCGCAAGGTGGTGACGCATTAGCGAAGTAAAAATGGAGAAAGAATTATGGCAATTCCAGTCTACCTTTGGCTGAAAGATGATGGCGGCGCGGATATTAAAGGTTCTGTTGACGTAAAAGACCGTGTAGGCAGTATCGAAGTGGTGGCACAGGAACATAACCTGTACATCCCTACCGATAACAATACAGGTAAGTTGACCGGTACGCGCATCCATACCCCGTTCCTTTTCACTAAGGAAATCGATGCCTCCAGTCCATATCTGTACAAGGCTGTAACCACCGGTCAGACCCTGCGTCAGGCAGAGTTCAAATGGTATCGCATCAATGACGCGGGTCAGGAAGTGGAATACTTCAACACCACGTTACACAACGTGAAAGTGGTGAAAGTAAACCCTGTGATGTACGACATCAAAGATCCCGCAAAAGAGAAGCATAACCACCTGGAACAAATTGAACTGCGCTACGAGAAGATCGTCTGGACGTATAAGGATGGCAACATTATCCATTCTGACGCCTGGAACGAGCGTACCACCGCGTAATGCGCTAACGGATGAGGATTTCCTCATCCGTTTTTTTATGCCCTCTGCTGAGCTTCCGGGGCGGGGGTTAAGCAGAGAGTATCAACATCACTATTACCTTATGGGCATTGGATTACGGCTACGGGCGGTAGCGTGCCTGAAGACAGGGAGTCAGGAAGCAAATGGAACACCATTCAGCAGTGCTATTACGACGTCTCAACCCCTATTGTGCTCAGGCGCTTGAAGCAGCGGCATCGTTATGTCAGACGCGCGCGCATGCAGAAATCACTCCAGAACACTGGTTGCTGAAGCTGTTGGAGCAGGGGGAGGGCGATATTACTGTCATTGCTCGTCGTTATGAATGGGATATCGATAATCTCTGGCAATCGCTGCTGAAGCATCTGGATGTTCAGCCGCGTTCCGTGAAAAGCCGCCCCCAGTTGTCTGATGCGCTCCTTTCTTTAATGCAACAAGCGTGGCTGTGTGCCGCAACGGATGAAAATTCGCAGATACGTGGTGTGCATCTACTGATGGCGCTGGTGGGAAAGCCTTCGCTGCTGAAGTGTGACGGTCTGTGGCCGCTTCTGAGTACCGGACATACTCAACTGGAAAGACTCCTGCCGCTATTAAATTCCCAGTCGGATGAACGTCCGGAAAGGCAGCAAGAAGCCTCTCTGGTGCAGGTTTCCCCTGATGATGAACCGCGTCCGGGTCAGGTTGAGTCGACGTTGTCGCCAGCATTACAAGGCGTGCTCGATAAATTTACGCTGGATGTAACCGCGAAAGCGCGTGTCGGCGATATCGACCCGGTATTTGGTCGCGATAATGAAATTCGGCAAATGGTGGATGTGTTGTCCCGTCGGCGAAAAAATAATCCCATTCTGGTCGGGGAACCCGGTGTCGGCAAAACCGCTCTGGTGGAAGGTCTGGCGCTGCGTATTGCTGAAGGTAACGTGCCGGATAGCCTGAAATCAGTAACATTACGCACGCTGGATCTTGGGCTGTTACAGGCAGGTGCCGGGGTGAAAGGTGAGTTTGAGCAGCGGTTAAAAAATATCATTGATGCCGTTCAACAATCGCCAACGCCTGTTCTGCTCTTCATCGATGAAGCACACACCATCATTGGGGCCGGTAATCAGGCGGGAGGCGCTGATGCAGCCAATCTGCTAAAACCCGCTCTGGCCAGAGGTGAATTACGAACTATCGCGGCGACCACATGGAGTGAATATAAACAGTATTTTGAGCGTGATGCTGCGCTGGAGCGGCGTTTTCAGATGGTTAAAGTGGATGAGCCGGATGATGACACTGCCTGCTTAATGCTGCGTGGTCTGAAATCACGCTATGCAGAACACCATGGCGTTCACATCACCGACGAAGCGGTTAAAACTGCTGTTACGCTCTCTCGCCGCTATCTTACCGGGCGACAATTACCCGACAAAGCCGTCGATCTGCTGGACACCGCAGGTGCAAGAGTGCGGATGAGCCTTGATACCGTTCCGGAACCACTGACGCGTTTGAAGTCAGAGATCACCGCGCTTGAAATTGAAAAGCAGGCGTTGCTTGCAGATCTCGCGGTAGGAAATGGTCAGCATGGTGAAAGGCTGTCCAGCATTGAACAGCGTGAAAATCGTCTGCTTGTCGAACTGGATGAACGAGAAACTCAGTATGGTCAGGAATTAGCGCTCACAGAGCAATTGCTGGCCAGCCGCCGTGATATTTCTCGTCAGGCGGAAACGGTTGAATTGCAGCAGCAGCTTAGTGTGCTTCAGCAGGGCCATCCGCTACTGTTTCCGGATGTAGACGCGCGCACCGTGGCTACGGTGATTGCCGACTGGACCGGTGTACCATTGTCATCATTAATGAAGGACTCCCAGGCAGACTTACTGACGCTTGAAACCCAGATGGGAAACCGGGTTGTCGGGCAGGATTACGCGCTGAATGCGATCGCACAGCGGTTGCGGGCATCAAAAACAGGACTGACGCCGGAAAACGGCCCACAGGGTGTGTTCCTGCTTACTGGACCAAGTGGAACCGGCAAAACGGAGACGGCGTTGGCCCTGGCTGACATTCTGTTTGGCGGTGAAAAATCGCTGATCACGATTAATTTGTCTGAATATCAGGAACCGCACACTGTGAGCCAGCTAAAGGGCTCACCTCCGGGATACGTTGGTTATGGCCAGGGAGGGATCCTGACCGAGGCGGTGCGAAAACGCCCCTATAGCGTGGTACTGTTGGATGAAGTAGAAAAAGCGCATCGCGACGTCATGAATCTGTTTTACCAGGTATTTGACCGTGGTTTCATGCGTGACGGCGAAGGCCGTGAAATTGATTTTCGCAATACTGTTATTTTGATGACCTCCAATCTTGGCGGCGACGCAGTGATGCAACTGCTGGAAGAACAGCCGGAAACCACAGAGTCTGAGTTGCACGAACTGCTGCGCCCACTTTTGCGCGATCACTTCCAGCCAGCGTTACTGGCCCGCTTCCAGACGATTATCTACCATCCGCTCTGTGAATCTGCGTTACGTACGATTGTACAAATGAAACTGGATCAGGTTAGCCAGCGATTACTGCGTCACTACGGCATAACCACGACGATATCCGAGAGCCTTTTTGATGCCCTGACCGCCGCTTGCCTGCTACCGGATACGGGGGCGAGGAATATCGATAGTCTGCTGAATCAACAAATCTTGCCTGTGCTTAGCCAGCAGTTATTAACGTATCTTTCCCGGCAGCAAAAACCTCAGCAACTCACTTTAAGTTGGAGTGATGAAGAGGGAATTGAACTGATAATTGATAGCGAGTGAAAAATAAAACTCAGTGATAATACTAGCGCTGGGTTTTACTTTGTATCGGGATATGCTTTGCGCTAAAGGACTAAATATGGATGGTGCTAAAGATCTTGCAAAAGATATGCTCGAAGCTATTAACGTTGATGATTCTGGGTTTATAGCTGCTTTGGCTAAAGGGCTTATATCATTTCCTGTGAGTATGGGATATCTGGCCTACGATTTTATGGATACAGAACATCGCAGAACGAATGAAGATGATAAATACAGGTTTGCCAGGCTTCTTAATAAAGCAAAGCTAAATAAGGAGTTGATAGGTCAGGTTATTGATATCTTTATTAGTGATTTTTCTTCGCGACTGGACGTTGCTTTAATGACGGAGAAAATTGTTGGGAGTAGTGCTGGAAGGATAATTTTCTCAGAGCTAACTGGCGTCAACATTGGGGCTGTTATTTCTAATCGGTTAGTCACAGCATTTTTTTCAGGTGCTCTTATAGGCTCGCTTCTTACGTTGGGAGCGGAAGTATCCAGAGCAATCTATACATCTCGCTATCTGGCTGCAAGGAGTCCGGGTAATTATCAGAAATTGAAAGATATGGGGGATCTGGATCTGCTTTATTTTCTGATAGAAGATCTTGTTTCACCTTTTGAAAAAGCAATTGAACTTCACAAAGCAAATGAAGTGTTTTTTAATGAGGTTTGCCAATGTTTTCTGGACGGTTTGGGAAGTTTAGAGAAATAGCTATATATTTAATGTATTATTTTTCATATCTGCTAGGGAATATCTTATGCATGTTTGGCATTGCCTTTTCTATTTGGTTTTTCTTCATTTCTGACGATGGGTTTAGATATTTATGGGGCATGGGAAATTTTTTATTGATCGTTTTAGGGTATTTTGTGATGAAATTTGGCTGGCCTCATGTGCGTAGTAATTGGGATGATTATCTGTAATTTTTTATTTAATGGGAAACTGTGCCGATCAGTTTTTATTATGATTTTATAAGCGCGTAAATATAGTTTATTAAATAGCGTTAACTCTATGAATATGGAACTAACAACATCAGGACCTACGCTTAACCGCTACAGCTTAACGATCCCTTCATGCCCGTATGCACTGGATGTGTTGCGTTTTGAGGGACTGTAGCAGTTAAGCGTTCTCTACCATTATTCAGTCCGTTTCATCAGTAGTATTGAGTTTGAGTTATGAAGAGCGAATTACTCTGGAGTTTAATGATGAGTAAACGTAACGATATTATTGAACCTTCCGAGTGGACATTGGATCGTAAAACAGGGCTTGTTTACAGCGAAATATTGGGATGGATAGATATAGGCCATGCACAGGGAAGTGATATTAAAAACCTACTGATAGATATAAAACGAGGTGAATCAGACCGTGATGGTTATTATGAAGTCATTTATAGCCAAAAGATGTTTGTATATCATCGCCAGTTTGGTACAGGAAAGTTTGTTAAGTGGCGTATCAAAAAAGGTTTATCTGCATGTGAGAAAAACAGCGTTGCGTTAGCCATTATGATGACGACGGCACGCTTGTTTGAAAGTTTGCAATCTAATTTGTGTTTTAGTTGGTATACCGACAGTGGTTTTAGCGGAGAGGACCTTACCTCCGATCTTTTAGGCTTCTATCGGGCAATTCTTCCCTCAGACTACCAGTCAAGACTGAGGCTCGTCAGTAAAGAACAGGCCCTGAGTAGATGGGATTTTTATGGGCCGATAGGCAATTATAAGAATAAAGGATTTTTACCATTACTGTTTCCAGAACCCATGGATAACTGTGCTGTGCATAAACCCTATAAGGGAAGCTTACCTTCGTTTATGACATGGGTGCAACCGTGGAGTGATTTCACTTCTGGTCGGGTAGAAGTTATCACCGGGGATGGCGGTTATTATTCATTTTTGTCGAGGTGAATGGTAATGAGCTACTATAAAATAATATTGATGACGATTGTTTTGATTTTCTTGTCACCGTTGTTAATACCCTGGCCAGATAAATTAGAATATCGGGAAAGCGATCTTTTTAACTATTATTTCTACACCGATGTTGATATCAAGCAGGCTCCAAGGATATCAAATAATTATCGCTTTGAATATATTTCTCCTGATGGGAGTACACGAGAAACAAATCTTATTATTTTTCGCGGTGGTGATGTAGGCATTATTCGTAATTATCTAACAGGTCTTGGTTTTCATTTTTATGATTATAGTAATAATGGAAGGGAAGAGCTTTGGATATCAAATGATAATCGTCAATTTACGTTTTCTATTGTCACTAATGAGAAAACGGATTTGGTTAGTCTGATAAAAACAATGCGTTGAGCGCAGTTTTTATTATCTGAAAAATAGCTCTTTATAAAATAACAAGGGTTAAATATATGGGAATGTCTGAATCACTGGGTGGCGGGATTTCATTTATAAATGAAAATACATTAAACCGTTATCAATTGTATATCCCTTCATGCAAATCTGTACTGGATGTTATTAGCTTTAATGGTACAGAGGAAATGAGTTCATTGTATCGATACGTAGTAAATTTTTCCAGCCAGGATAGCGTGAAAAATAATCGACAGGTTGATATGAAAAGTGGTGATGTGATAACACAAAAGGAACTGGACGCAATTAATCTGGAAGCCGCGGTTAATGCCAACTGGGATGCTAACTCAGAATGTCTCAAGAATGACTATGGAGTGAGTAATGAAAAGCTCGAAGAGATCAGAGTCAGACTGCACGAATTAAACTGACAAACGGGGTTATATTATATGAATATTGATGTGGGGACATTAGTACAGCGACTTGGTAAACCGTATCGATAAATTTATAGCCAAGGTTTGATTTATTATAAAGCAAAGCCTTATGGTCCTATTGATGATGGTGAGGCCGAATTAAATATGAAACTAGAAGGGATGCTTTTAGTTTTAATGAATGATTCGGATAAGGTATTAACCGAAATAACTTTAAGGTTAGAGGATAAAGGTAAACAGACTGGGTATTTCCCAATCCGATGCCATTTGGCCTGGAACCAGTGATGAGTCAGCAGTGGGTACGAAAACGTTTTGGATTGCCTATTATTTATGCTGATGCGGAAATAATTATGACTATCTATATAGGAGTGACAGAAATTTACACATTACCAATTCCAGATCAAAATATTGCTATATCGTTTACTTATAACAAAGATTTATTTGTAGAAACAGTGACTTTTTATTCTTTAGAACGTGCTAGAGAAATTCACGCTGCACTTGAGAAAAAGCGGCTGGGTGGATAATGAGTGTGAGTGCTGAGATGTTTTATTAACCCCAGGCGTTAATGAATTTTGATGTACTAATTAAGCATGTTAGATGGGATTCTATTTATTAAACGGAGTTAACGCTATGAATATGAAACTAACAACATCAGGGCCTACGCTTAACCGCTACAGCTTAACGATCCCTTCATGCCCGCATAAACTGGATGTGGAGCGTTTTGAGGGACTGGAGCAGTTAAGCGTCCGTTACCATTATTCAGTCCTTTTTACTTGCAGTGCTTCAGAGCTGACAGCCGGTATGTTCCTGAACCAGCCGGCATTGCTGACCATGAAAGGCGGGGAATTACTGCATGCTCTGCCCGTCAAGTTCGTCCACGGCGTGGTGACCCATTTCCGGCGTCTGACGGGGTCGCGCGACCAGGTCAGCTATGAAATCATCATTGAGCCTTATCTCTCCCTGCTGGATAAACAGTTCCGTACGCACCGCTTTTTTATTAATAAATCGGTCCCGGAAGTGGTGGGTGAAATCCTGCAGGAGCACGCCCTGCATGGCTGGGAGTATGAATTCACGCTGACGCAGACTTATCCGAAGCGTGAACAGATAAATCAGTATCAGGAGAGTGACCTGGCGTTTATTGAGCGTCTGCTGGCGGAAGTGGGGATATTTTACTTCTTCACGCTGCAGCCGGATACCCGGACGGAAGTGGTGCATTTTGCAGACCAGCAGAGCGCCTATGAGTTTGATAAACGGCTGGCGCTGAACAGCCCGTCAGGAATGAGCGACAGCGGGGCGGACTCCGTCTGGGGACTGAACATTCTGCACCGGGTGGCACCGGCGGGAGTGACCACAAAAGACTATAACCACCGCGAAGCGCAGAAGGTGCTGCAGTCGGCGAGGGCGGATATCACCGGCGGCGAAGGCGAGGAAATGCGCTATGGCGAGGTGTATCACTACAAACCGCGCCATCTTGAAACCGGGGATGCATTCGATCCGGCGCCGGAAACCGGGAACTTCTGGGCGCGACTGGACCACGAGCGTTTTCTGGCGGAGCAGACGCTGATAACGGGTGCCAGCACGGATGCGGGGTTACGTCCGGGACAGGTGCTGACGATAACGGACAGCAGCGTGCCGTCGACGCTGCCGGACGAGCTGCAGCAGCCGGTGGTGGTCATCCGGGCCGGTTTCCGGGGTAGCAGGAAGGATGCGCTGAAAGTGTCGCTGGCGGCGGTCCCGTACAGTGAGACGCAGTGCTGGCGTCCGGCACTGAAGGCAAGGCCGAAGGTCAGCGGCACGCTGACAGCACGGGTCAGCAGCCCGAAGAGCGGGGATATCTACGCGCATCAGACGGCGGAGGGGCTGTACCGGGTGAAGTTTGATGCAGACCAGGACAGCAAACAGCAGGGTTACGAGAGCATGCTGCTGCGCCTTGCCAAACCCTACGGCGGCGACACTTACGGTATTCACTTCCCACTGATACAGGGCACAGAAGTGGCGGTGGCGTTCCATGAAGGGGACCCGGACCGGCCCTATATCGCCCATGCGCTGCATGACTCCCGGCATCCGGACCACGTGACACAGGCAAACCATACCCGCAACGTCATCCGCACGCCCGCGAACAACAAGCTGCGCATGGAAGACAAACGGGGTGAGGAGCACGTCAAACTCAGTACCGAGTATGGCGGGAAAACGCAGCTGAACCTGGGGCATAACGTGGATGCGGGGCGTGCGCTGCGGGGAGAGGGGGCCGAGCTGCGCACAGACGACTGGGTGGCGGTACGCGGCGGTAAAGGGGTTTTTATCACTTCGGACAGGCAGAGTGAAGCTTCGGACAGGATGCTGGAGATGAAAAATGCTGCCGCGCAAATGGTTCAGGCGCTGTCTGTGAGTGATGCCCTGGCGAATGCTGCCGATATCGCACAGGCGTGGCCGGCAGACTCAGATACAGCAAAGGCACTGAATACAGCGTTAAACAATCTTACTCAGCCAGGGATTGTGCTCAATGCACCGGAGCACATAAGCATCAGTAGTCCGAAGTCGGTGCGTCTGTCCTCAGGCAGTGAAAGCGTGGGGCTGGTCGCGGGTGGTAATACAGATATCAGCGTGATGAAGAAATTTACTGCCGTGGCCGGGGAAGCCATCAGTCTGCTGGCCCTGAAGCTGGGTATACGTTTATTTGCCGCAAAGGGGAAGGTTGAAATCCAGGCCCAGGATGACGGGATAGATACCGTGGCGAAAAAGGACATTACCATCACAAGCGTGGAGGGCAAAGTGTTAGTGACGGCAGCCGACGAACTGGTGCTGAACTGCGGAGGAGCCTATATCAAACTCAGCGGAGGTAATGTGGAGATAGGCTGTCCGAAAAATATTCTGCTCAAATCTATCAGCGTGCAGAAATTAATGGCTGCTGATTATGATCTGCCAAAGCCAGAGCTACCGAAAGGATTTAATGATTTCTTTATCGCCAAAGATGAGGATTCTGGGGAGATTATGCCTTTCGTACCTTATCGAATTAAAACAGGAGAGGGAAACGTACATGAGGGGGTAACGGATGCTGAAGGTAAAACCATTACCGTATATACCGCACAGCCTGAATCTTTAGATATCGAATTACTTTGATTTTTTAATTTTAAACAGGGAGGTATTTATGGCAACAGGTGAAGAGAAAACTAAAACGTCTGCGCAAGGCTCAGGAAAAGTTGTTAAAGGTAAATACGATCCAGAAATTTATCTCCACCCTGGCAGCGCGACAGTACTTTGTGTTGATGCAACTGCTGAAAAAACAATTAAGGAGGAGCATTACTTTTTATCAGGGTTACTGGAAAAACAGCTAAAGGCACAGAAAGATCTTGATGAAGCCAATTATGCGGCAATTTTACAGGCTGATACTGTACCAGAAAGACAGCTTCAGAGTAAGATAACAGAAGCATACGCCGCACTCAATAAAGCCAATAAAGCATTTCGCCAGGAATTAATGACTCTCACGGCCAATGTCCCTGAAGGGGAACTTTTGGATGAAAAAATGAAGGAGAGTGCTATTGGCATTATGGAGTTAATTCCCCTTAATAAAAACTCTGTCACTGGATTCAAAAAAACTTATATTCGTTCTGAAAAGATCAAAGAAGATTGGCGTAGATATAAGCTTAGCAATGTTGACAAAAAAACAGGCGAAGCCAGCTTTATTAAGTACCATGACAAAAACATTTCCGTGCAAGATGAAAATGGTAAAACTGTTAATAAAACTGTACGTCAGGCGAAAATAGACCCCCAGGAGCTAAAAAAACAGCTGAAAGAAGCCTCTGTTAAGTTCAAGTTTGATATTTGTGAAGATAGCAACATTATTGTCAGCGATTGGGCAAAAGAGATGAATAAATCGCTGTCCTGGCCGAAGGGGGGGAATGCTGATGAGTCCGTCTATCATCAGTATGTTGATATTAGCGCTCAGGCCCAGCTCATGCGATTTAGCCATGGCGCAGGGATATCCGCGGAATTTAATCCACTAAAGGGTAAGGTTGAAGGGAAATTAGAGGGGCACGCCAGTTTTGCGTTAGGTGAAGCGAAAGCAGAAAGCACTTTATATGTTCCGGACAGGCTAGGCATCAGTCTGCTGTTTCCGGCAAAAGCCGATACCCCGCAAACGCCAGGCGGTATCTGTAATATGGGGGCGCTGCGTTTTGCCCTGAAAATGGTGTTGTCCGGCAGTGTCGGAGCCAGTGTGGCAGTTGAGGTTGGCGCAACGCTCGACTGGAGCGGTGAAATGGGCAAAGGTTACGGTATTAAAGGCCGTCCAGCGGAGCTTCCTCCCCCGCCGCTACCGGGCAAACGAACAATTAATTTACATACTCCGGAAACACCTGAAGCACAGGGCGGAGGAGAAATTGGCGCTTTTGTGGGTGCCCAGTTCGGGGGCAATATCAGCGGCGCCATAGAATGGTTCGACCCGCATCCTGACGACACGCCTCCCGCTAACGTCGGGAAGACGGACGATAAAACCATCGTCAGTAAAGAACGGAAATTTGCGGCAATTGCGAAGCTGGAAATGGGGGTATCGCTACAGGCGGGTGCCGGGGGAAGCGCGGTTTTCTACGTCACCTACATCCAGGGGCGTTTTCGTATTTATTGCAAAGCGGCATTTTGCTGGGGAGTCGGTGCAAAGGGGAGTCTGGGGTTTGAGGTTGATGGCGGCTGCTATTTAGCCTTTATGAAAAGCTTTATGTATATGCTGCGCAACGTTGATTATCAGAAGTTAGCCGACATGATGGAACTAGATGCCTTTCAGGCATTGTGCGCGATCCCCTTAATTATGGCGGCCCGTGGCGTCCATGCGGCGGTCGCTATGGTCGAAGAGACAAAGGATATCATTGCTCAATTAGCGTATGATTTAAAACATGAAAATAACCGGGTTAAGCTGATGGAAAGTGTGCTGAATAATCCGGAACAGTTTAAATACTCGCCACCGGAAACCAAAGGCGCGCTGATTGCGCAGCTAATGGATATCAGTTGGGCGGACCCTCTCGACCCGCGAAACCAAAATAATAACCCGCTCACGTTTAACTCCTGGAAGTTAGGGCCAATGAAACGCCGTAAGCAGGCCATCTTCCTGGCGTTGAAATGGGTGCAGAGTAAAGCGGATTACGACAATGTTATGCAGCATATTACTGAAAATCCGGGGGCGACAAAAGGTGACCGTAATAAAAATGAACAAGCAGTGATTACATTCCTCTCTGATGGTGAGAATGATTCGATATTTTTTACCCATTACGGTAAGAAGCTACCTGAGTTATATAACAATCTTCCGGAGAGGGTTTCACCAGTGGAACCGTTCAAGCCTATTCCCGATAAATTAATGGATCAGTATTTAGCGTTGATTGACCAGCAACAGACATATGACCCCATGAGTGATGACGGACAGACCAGAACGGTTTAATTAAGGATGTCATAATGAATAAGCAATACTGCGCCGCGCTATTAGTAACAATCAGTTTTTGTAATGGCTGTGATAGCAGCACCAGTACTGAACACCAGCAGCTCACCCAGGCGCTGGTGAAGCGTTCGCTGGATAATATGGTCCCGGTCGCGGGCGGTGAGTTTTTAATGGGGGACTTCGGTCCGCTGATTTGGGAAAAACTGCCCTTCAGCTCGAACCAGGATGATAAATACCTGCATAAGGTCAGGCTGAGTAACTTTATGATTGGCAAATATAAGGTCACGCATAAAGATTATAATGAGTATATTAAAATCACCCATGGAAAGAAGCTTACCTATGTATTTGGTGGGAAGTTACTGGCGGATGACGTTCCCGTCAGCGTCCCCTGGCAGATGGCCAAAGACTACTGCCTGTGGTTGGGTAAAATGTCGGGTAAACGGGTGGATTTACCCACCGAAGCGCAGTGGGAATACGCGGCCCGCTCCCGGGGACAGTATTTGCCCTATGCCACCAGTAACGGAAAAATAGAGCGCGGAGTCAACGTTCCCACCTTTGATGAAAGAGCAAAAATGAATGGTGTAGGGATATCGATTTACCCGGTCGGGAAATATCCCCCCAATCCACTGGGGTTGTATGACATGGGACTAAGCGGTGATGAATGGGCTAATGACTGGTATGCGGCGGACTACTATGCACACTCGCCGGTTGATAACCCGCAGGGACCGGGGACCGGCGACAGGAAGGTTATGAGGGGATATTCAGGAGGAGATTATCAGTATGCCCTGACCATGTTTCGCAAGTCGAACCTCCCTTCCCCACTTTTTGACGGGCATAAAGCAGAAGATGACCAATTTCCTCCCAATTTTGGCTTTCGCTGTGTGGTGAATAACGGATGACGGCGCATATTCTGAAACTTCTTACCCCGGGAATATTTTTTCTGGCGCTGACCGGTTGTGATAACAGCACCAGTGCGGAAAACCAGCAGCTCACCCAGGCGCTGGTGAAGCGTTCGCTGGATAATATGGTCCCGGTCGCGGGCGGTGAGTTTTTAATGGGGGACTTCGGCCCGCTGATTTGGGAAAAACTGCCCTTCAGCTCGAACCAGGATGATAAATACCTGCATAAGGTCAGTAGAACTCATGCCTTAGGCGCTAGAATTGAAGTTCTTGGAATGTTTTTGGCATCATGGAAGTATTGCCGTATTTTTTAACACCACCCAAACGACGGAATGGAAAGAGTGTAAGGTACCTAACAGTCCTTCTTCATGCCGCAGGATTCGTAAACGGCTTCCCATCGAGACCAGATTGTATTTGGTTCCTGAACTTATTTTAGAGGCCAGTCAAAAGGCGAATGAAGCACAAAAAAGATTCACTCAATTATTAACAAAGATGGATAAAGAAGACTGGTTTCCTCCTTATACTAACCCTGATTTAGATCATGCGACGAACGTTGGCAGGCATTCCATGCCAGATCAATATTTGAGTTATCTTAATAACCAACTAAAAGAATGTACTCAGCCAACATTGACCATGATGAGGAGAATCAACAGAGAGAAATTTTTAAAGCAAATGAAAACGTATGAGAGTAGTTCCCCGGTGGAAGAGTTTACAAGAAATAGTGCTTTCATTGAGATTCATGATGTAGTCGCATCGACGCTGGATATGACGCGTGGAGTTAAGGGAGGAAATGAAGCCTTGGAATATATAAAGCCACTTAACTTTGAGGAGTTTGAACTATGATTGAAAAATGCTTTATTTTAACCCTGGTGATTATGTTATCGGGCTGCGTTTCAGAGCGGAATCGAACATTATCTCCTCCAGAGGATACCCAATGGGTCACAGTAGGAGTCAATGTCCCTGAAGAACTTATGGTGCTTCCTTTGGCGGTAATTTATCGTTCAGAAATATGTAAACGCACTCGGCATAATTCGTCCGGGGAAGCTTATGAAGTTCCCGGGTATAACTCAATGGAATTTCCAGTATCCCAAAAAGATAGTACAAAGAATTTCTATGATGTGAAACTTGCCCGGCAAGGCGGAGGGCGTTGTCAATGGCATCTGTCTGTGGCTGATATACGGTTGCAATACAAAAATACCCTACAGTTTGGTCAGGGTACAGAGTCGGTAGAAAGTAGCATCAGGCTGGAATTTGATTACCTTGCGGCGAATCAAGGTGGTTGGCATCAAAGAATCAACAGTGATGGCTTGATTTCAAAAGATTATTTTCCATATTTAACTGAGGATTTTATTGGTGGTTATGAAAAAATTATATGGATATATAATGGAAAAATGGACGAGCGGTACTCTGCGTTAAATATAAATTCGATTACATTTTATCCCCTATTGCATTCAGATAAATTAATAAAGAGCATAGGCCCGAAAAAGAAAGAGAAAGGAGCTCATAGGACGTTGATTTATCCTGATGGTACGACGATTCCGATAACTGAAGCCTTTCCTGATATTGACGTATTGAAGAAATTTATAAAGTGATGAAGGACAGAGCAATCGCTCATATTATTATAAATACAAATCTCTTTATTCATTTCAACTGATTTAGGTTAACTAGTTGTTCATGGATTAAAAACTTTGTCGAGGGATTGGTATATGATATGGACATATTTTTTCGCACCGCTGGTAATGTTATCGGGCTGCGTTTCAGAGCGGAACTGGACATTATCTCTCCCAGAAGATACTCAATTGGGCACGGTGGTCGTTGAAATGGGTACAAAGCAAAGCCGATTACGACAATGTTATGCAGCATATTACTGAAAGTCCTGGAAAGGTGAAAGGTGACCGCATTAAAAATGAGCAGACGGTAATTACATTCCTTTCCGACGGTGAGAATGATTCTGTGTTTTTTACCCATTACGGTAAGAAGCTACCTGAGTTATATAACAATCTTCCGGAGAGGGTTTCACCAGAGGAACCGTTCAAGCCTATTCCCGATAAATTAATGGACCAGTATTTAGCGTTGATTGACCAGCAACAGACATATGACCCCATGAGTGATGATGGACAGACCAGAACGGCTTAATTAAGGATATCATAATGAATAGGCAATACTGCGCCGTGCTATTAGCAATAATAGCATTTTGTAATGGCTGTGATAACGGCACCAGTGCGGAAAGCCAGCAGCTCACCCAGGCGCTGGTGAAGCGTTCGCTGGATAATATGGTCCCGGTCTCGGGCGGTGAGTTTTTAATGGGGGACTTTGGTCCGCTGATTTGGGAAAAATTGCCCTTCAGCTCGAACCAGGATGATAAATACCTGCATAAGGTCAGGCTGAGTGACTTTATGATTGGCAAATATAAGGTCACGCATAAAGATTATAATGAGTATATTAAAATCACCCATCGGAAAAAACTCGTTTACCTGTGGGGGGGGAAACTACTGGCGGATGATGTGTCCGTCAGCGTCCCCTGGCAGATGGCCAAAGACTACTGCCTGTGGCTGGGTAAAATGTCGGGAAAACGGGTGGATTTGCCCACTGAAGCGCAGTGGGAATACGCGGCCCGCTCCCGGGGACAGTATTTGCCCTATGCCACCAGTAACGGAAAAATAGAAGAGGGAGTCAATGTCCCAACCTCTGATGAAATATTAAAAATGAATGATATGGGATTTCCTTTCTACCCGGTCGGGAAATATCCCCCTAATCCACTGGGATTGTATGACATGGGACTAAGTGGTCAGGAGTGGGCTAATGACTGGTATGCGGCGGACTACTATGCGCACTCGCCGGTTGATAACCCACAGGGACCGGAGAGCGGCGACAGGAAGGTACAGAGGGGCTATGCGGGAGGAGATTACCAGTATGCCCTGACCATGTTTCGAGAGTCAGACTTCCCTTCTCCACTACGGGATGGGTACAAGACAGAAGATGACTTGTTTTCAGCTAGTTTTGTTTTTCGTTGCGTGGTGAATAACGGATGACGGCGCATATTCTGAAATTTCTTACCCCGGGAATATTTTTGCTGGCGCTGACCGGCTGTGATAACAGCACCAGTGCGGAAAGCCAGCAGCTCACGCAGGCTCTGGTGAAGCGCTCGCTGGATAATATGGTCCCGGTCGCGGGCGGTGAGTTTTTAATGGGGGACTTCGGTCCGCTGATTTGGGAAAAATTGCCCTTCAGCATGAACCAGGATGATAAATATCTGCATAAGGTCAGGCTGAGTGATTTTATGATTGGCAAATATAAGGTCACGCATAAAGATTATAATGAGTATATTAAAATCACCCATCGAAAAAACTCGTTTATATTTATTAAGTGAAGGCTGTACTTTGAAGAAGAAAGTGACTGGATTTTTTTTGATATTTTTATTAATTGTCGATTTGTTTCCTTTTTTACTGGAGTGAAATATGTCAAAAGGTTTTGTTTTGCTTGGTGATAAAACGACTCATGGTGGAAGTGTAATATCTGCATCTTCAACCATGTTTGTTCAAGGGAAAAAAGTAGTTCTTCTGGGGGATATGGTCAGTTGCCCGATACCATTCCATGGCATTAATCCTATTATTGAAGGTTCGCCAGAATGGTTTTCTGATGGTAAGCCGATAGTTGTCGATGGATGCCACAGTTTGTGTGGATGTCAGGTTATTTCAAGTGCGCCGGAAGCATCAATAGGATGAAACCATGGGCTGGGAACGCCATAGAATTATCACGCCCATACCTCCTGAACCTCTTTCTCTCTGGCGATGGATACTGGCTGGTGTATTATCAGTAATAGTAAGTGTCTTATTTTTTGTATTGCATGCAACAGAGCATCTGTTTTTTATTAATGATGTCAATATCTGGCTGATTTCAATTTTTCCAGTTTTCCTGTGGTTAATAATTGCTAGTGTTAGAGCATATTTATATGGGCGGGCGCTTGAATATTATGAATTTTTGCAAAAAGAAATATTGATTTCTCAGCGTGAATGGCAGTCCTGGGGACAGCGCTCTATTGTCGTGATGAATAGCTGCATATTGTTACCAGAGAAAATTACCGTTTCGTTTATTGCAGGTAATCCCACAAATATTGAGAATAAATGTGGTTTAGCTCATCGTATTGACTATTTGCCTAATGTCAAAAATCAAGACAATGCAGTGACTGTTTTGCTGAACAGTATTGCTGAATCTCTGAGTATATTACCGATAGCCATTCCTTTGCATGTAACACTCATCACCGATGGTTCAACGGAAGAACGGCATTTACTGCAAAATAACTTTAATAGCATCTGGCAGATGACTTTCCCTGGCAGGCCACAACCTTCCTCTGTACGAGTAGAAATGGAGTTTCCTTTTTATCGACTGGAAACGAACCTGAAAAATGCAGAAGTCAGGAGCGATCTTGTTCTGGTTTTACAATTTAACGGGCATCAGAATTATTCTGATGGAATGGCAGTCTTTCTTTTAACCAGTGATGACGTAGCGCGTATTTATGGGTTCAACGGTAAGTGCCATTTTCTACGTCCAATGCCTCTGGATAAAGCGTGTTTACCTCAAGATTTAACCACTTTTTTTACTACTCAGGTAAGCGCGATAAATACAAAAAACATTGTGTCTGATGGTCAGTTAATTGATTTGTTGAGTGCGCAACTCTATCCAATTGGTCACAATCATGGCGCTCATTGGCAGGTTGAAAACAAAATTATTCTTGAAAGATTTATGGGGATCCCCGGTCCATTTTCCGGTTGGCTATGCGCTGGCGTGGCGGCTGATATGTCAAAGCATAACTTAGAGTCATATTTAGTCGTTTCTGTTCAGGAAGAACAATCATATATCTGCACCGTTTTACCCTGGAGTAATAATGAATACGACAAGCCATCTGTGGCGTAGGGGAAGTCTGCTTGTTTTAATTGTGGCATTTTTAGCGGGGCTGACATGGCTGATTAGGAGCTATGGTGATCTCCTGGGGGCTGATTCACTTACGAAAAAAGTCATCTTAGGTATATTGACGGTAATTTTGATTATTTTTGTTCGCTGGTATCCACTTATCAACATTTATGCCAAGGAGCACCTTTTTCGGGTAAAAGAGGAAAACGATAGAGTTTTTCCAGACAAGGAATCCCGAATAGAGGAACCGCCCTCCGGGAATATGCTGATAGGGGAAATTCGTGATGTACTCAAGGTATATTACAGTTATCGCTGGCGCGCCAAAACGCGTCTCCTGCTGGTGATGGGGGATGCCTCCCAGGTTGATCAATTAGTACCTAAACTCACCTCTCAACGCTGGGTTGAAGGGGATGGCGTGGTGTTAATCTGGGGAGGTACGCTCACTGAAGCGCCAGATGCCTCGTTGTTTGATGCGATACGCAAGCTGCATCGGCGTCCGCTGGATGGGATTGTATGGGTAACCCCCACTTTTCAGCACCAGGATACACTGGTTCAATCGGCACCTGTTGTCTCTTTAACCGCAGAACAAATTGATAATGCCGCCCGCCATCTTCAGGCTGTTTTTACCACGCTCCGCTGGCGAGTACCGTTATACCTTTGGTCGCTGCATGGCACTCAATTCGTCCGGGATGACGTAACCCTGCACTCTGCGACATGTTTGTTCCCTGCAGGATGCACCACGTCTTTATGTCGTTCGCAGTTGACCTCGCTGGCAATGCAGATGGCGGAGCAGGGTACGCAGCAGGTTACGCGCAATATCCGTGATAACTTCTTACTGAAAATGGCTAATTTGCTGATGCCTGGCGCAGAAGCTATCAGCGAATCGTTGTCCACTTTTTTCAGCCCGCATCGGCCTCTGCCGCTGGCGGCGGTAATCCTGAGCCAGTATGCGGAAAATACTTCATCGCACGTCGCGCATGCCTGGATGCGTGATGAGCGCTGGCGTGCGCTGCTTGATTCACTCCCTGCGTTACCTGCTGAACTTAAGGCACAGCGTACAGGCCGTTCAGGGATGCGCGTGCTGGCAGTCGGTACAGCCGGTTTGATGCTGCTATGGGGAGCGGGAATGGTGGTGTCTTTCCTGGCGAATCGCAATCTGATTGGCGAAAGTCTGGACCAGGCGAGCCTGGCAGGCGGTGCGGATAAACCGCTCGCCGAGCGTCTTACGGCGCTGTCTGCTCTGCAGCAAACGCCAGGCATGCTTCGCTGGCGTCAGCAGAATGGGACGCCGTGGTACTACCGTTTCGGCTTAAGCCAAAATGATGCTCTGCTGGATGCGCTATGGCCGCGCTATAAGCGTATCGCTATTCCGCTCCTGCGTGATGAAGCCGCCCAACATCTTACCCAGGAATTAACGGCGTTAACCCGACTGGCTCCAGACAGCCCGCAGTTTGCCGCCCAGGCAAAGATCGCCTACAACCAGTTGAAAATGTATCTGATGCTTTCCCGGCCTGAACAGATGGAGGCGTCATTTTTTAGTCAGGCGCTGATGCAAGACTGGCCGGAGCGAGCGGGTATTTCGCGCGCATCATGGCAGGGCGTTGGCCCTGTGCTCTGGCAATTCTGGGGAGAGAACCTTCAGGCGCATCCTGAATGGAAGATAGCAGCCGATAAAAATCTTATTAGCCAGGTGCGAACGCTGTTAATTCGTCAGATGGGGATCCGCAATGGCGAAGCCGCCCTGTATCAGAAAATCATTGAACAGGTAACGCCGCATTACACCGATCTTCGTCTGGAAGACATGACCGGCGATACCCGGGCAGAGCACGTATTTTATACCCGCAGTTCGGTTGCTGGCGTGTATACCCGCAAAGCCTGGGAAGAGGAGGTTTTGCCCGCCATTGAGAAAATCGTCAACAACCGTCGGGAAGAAATGGATCAGGTGCTGGGAGATGATACGCATTCTGCAAGCGACCCTCTCTCTCCACAGGCCTTAAAGGTGCGTCTTAGCGAGCGTTACTTCACGGATTTTGCCGACAACTGGCTGGATTTTCTCAACAGTATTCGCTGGAAGCGCACCCAGACGCTAAGTGATGCTATCGATCAACTCACGTTGATTGCAGATATCCGTCAGTCTCCTCTGGTTGCGTTAATGAATACGCTCGCCGTTCAGGGACGCACAGGGTTAACCGGAGAAGCGCTGTCGGACTCACTGGTGAAGTCGGCAAAGGATCTATTTAACACCAAAGAAAATCAAACCATTGACCAACATGCGCGGGAAGAAGGCCCTATGGCGAGTACCTTCTCGCCAATCCTGGCATTAATGGATGAACAATCGGCTGGGCAGGATATCAGTCATCTGAGTCTGCAAACCTACCTGACCCGGGTAACGCAGGTCAGGCTGAAACTCCAGCAGATTACTAACGCTGCCGATCCGCAAGGCATGAGCCAGGCCCTGGCGCAAACGGTGTTTCAGGGTAAAACCGTCGATCTCACCACCACGCGTGACTATGCCAATCTGGTGGCTGCCAGTCTGGGGCAAGCATGGAGTGGATTTGGTCAAACGATGTTTGTACAGCCGCTGGAGCAGTCATGGCAGCAGGTGTTGCAACCAACCGCGGCGGGCCTGAATGCGCAATGGAAGGCGCTGATTGTGAATGACTGGAACAGCGCATTCGGCGGACGTTATCCGTTTCGCGATGTTGGCAGCGAGGCTTCTCTGCCGCTGCTGGCGCAATATCTGCGAAGCGATAACGGGCGAATCCCGCATTTTCTCGAAAGTCATTTAAGCGGTGTGCTGCATAAACAGGGAAGTCACTGGGTTGCCGACACGGTGAATGCTCAGGGGCTGGAGTTTAATCCGGCGTTCATTGAGGCAATGGATCAGCTCAGTCAAATTGCGGATGTCGCATTTATTCGTGGGGAAGCCGGGATGCGTTTTGAATTGCGTCCTGGAACGGCGCGCGACGTGATGCAGACTGACCTCGTGCTGGATGGACAGAAACTCACCTACGTTAATCAGATGCCAGCGTGGAAAAATGTTGTCTGGCCTGCTGATACTCAGGCTTCAGGGGCAACCCTAAGCTGGGTGAGCACCAATACGGGAACCCGAATCTACTCCGATAATCCTGGTACCTGGGGCTGGATAAGATTGCTTGAGAAAGCGGAGATAACCGATAACGCTGGCGTGGGCAGCGGTTTTAACCTGCGCTGGACTGCGCAGGATGGATTGCCGCTGAACTATACCCTGCGAACGGAAGCCGGTGAAGGTCCCCTTGTATTACTCAAACTCCGCGATTTTGAACTACCAGAAGCAATTTTTGTTGTAAGCGGCAATATTTCCTCAGAGGAAGAAGAATGAGTGCCCTGAAACGTCTACTGGCCGCCAGCACGGCTTCGCCAGATGAACAGCAGCAACTAATGGAACAGGCGCAAACGCAGACTACGCTATGGAAAAACTGGCTATTGCCCATTTCAGCAGCCAACCCCGGTGGTGAAGATCCTGGCTATGACGATGATTTTCAGCGCATGCGAGAGGAGGTGAATAAACTTTCTGGCGCACAAACGGATCTCATCATTGAGCTTGCGGAAAAACTTCTGATCACCACCTGTAAGGATGTCCGTGTTGTCACTTACTACACATGGGCACGTTTGCATCAGGATGGTGAGTCCGGCCTGGCGGATGGTCTGATTTTGCTGGCTGGGCTGATGCAACAATATGGCGATTCTCTCCATCCCTTAAGAGCCAACAGTCATAAAGCTGCTCTTGAATGGCTGGCTGGCGGGCGGATGCTGGATAGTCTGGCGCGTTTTCCCGAAGTTTCACGACCTGACGCGCAACGGATCGCCGGTGCGCTGATGCTGCTGGAGCAGCAGTTTAGCCTGCGAGAGGAGAGTATTCGTCCTGGGCTTGGGGCGCTGTATAGCGCGCTGGAGAACCGTCTGGTCCAATCTGGCGGGGCTCAGGCATTGGTACCGCAAAATATCAGTGCTCAACCCAGTCGGCACAGCGCAGAAACCCCTGTCCTTAAAAGTATTACCTCTGGCCGTGAGCTGCTGGAGCAGGCACGAGTGTTGGCGAAATACTTAAGCGATCAGCCGGATGGCTGGCTGGCGGCGCATCATTTGATGAAAAGCGTGCGGCTCGATACGGTCAGCCAGCTTCCACCGCCAGATGGCGCCGGACGTACGCGCCTGGTACCGCCCAAGAGTGATTATCGCGCGCAGCTCAAACGTCTCTATTTGCAGCAAAGTTGGACTGAACTGATTGAGTTAACGGACAGCTTATTTGTTGAGGGGGTGAATCATTTCTGGCTGGACGTGCAGTGGTACCTTCATCAGGCATTAACAAGAGCGGGATCGCCATGGGATAAAAATGCCGGGATTATTATCAGCGATCTGAAAATGCTGCTGCATCGGATGCCGGGTCTGGAAACGCTGGCGTTTAACGATGGGACTCCCTTTGCAGATGATGTCACGCGTGAGTGGATAGCCCGTGACGTGCTACAGGAAAGTGACTGGCAGATGGAAAAAATCGCTGCGGCTAGTGCAGGAGCGGACGACGATATTCTGCTACTTGAAGGCGAAGCTTTGACGTTAGCGGATAGCGAAGGCGTTGAAGCCGCGCTCGCCTGGGTTCAGGCACGCCCTGGTATTGTTTCACGTCGACAGCGTTGGTTACGCCAGCTGTTGATGGCCCGTCTGACAGAACAATGTGGGCGCAACGATCTCGCGCTGCATTTGCTTGGGGAATTGAATACTACAGCACACTCTCTCACTCTCAAACAATGGGAGCCTGAGCTGCTGTTTGAAGTTAAAGCGCGACGGCTGAAACTTTTGCGTTTAAAAGCCAACCGCAGTGAAAGTGACAAAGCGCGTCTGGCACCAGAGATGGACTCACTGTTGTCCGGTTTGGTCGCCATTGATCCCGCCAGAGCCGCCGTTTTGTGCGGTTAAAACAAAATAAGCGAACTGTGAAATGGAAGATTTAACTCTGCGTTATTATGACGCGGAAATGCGTTATTTAAGGGAAGCGGCAAAAGAGTTTGCGCAGGCGCATCCGGATCGTGCAGCGATGCTGGATCTGGATAAAGCCGGCATCCCCGATCCCTATGTGGAACGGTTATTTGAAGGTTTTGCATTTTCGATGGGGCGATTGCGCGCCAAAATAGACGATCATCTCCCTGAATTTACCGAAGGGTTGATGAGTCTGCTGTGGCCACATTATTTACGTACCATTCCCTCCTTAAGTATTGTCGAGCTTTTACCTGATATTGATGTGCTGAAAATGAGCGAGCGGATTAACGCGAGGTTTGGCGTATTGTCACAGCCTGTTGGCCCTAAAAAAACGGTATGTCAGTATCGTACTACCCAGCCCGTTACGCTCAATCCGCTGTCTATCGCGGCAGTGAAAATCGATGCCGAACCTGATGGGCGCTCGGTTATCCGTATGCGAATAAAGTGCAATCCACAGATGGACTGGTCGCAAACCGATCTGACGCGTCTCAGCCTTTACCTCAGCGGTGACGCGCCGGTAACCCACGCGCTGCACCTTGCTTTGACAAAGCGTCTGGCTTCTCTTTATTTGAGACTCCCCAACAGCGTAGAACGTATTCGACTGGAGGGTTTCTTTTCCCCGGGTGGATTTGCCGATGAAGACAGTTTGTGGCCAAAAGGCGATACGGCGTTTGGCGGCTGGCAATTATTGCTTGAGTATTTTACGTTCCGCGAAAAGTTTATGTTTGTCCATCTTAACGGTCTGGAAAAAATATCGTTTCCTGAGGGTATAGACTGCTTTGAAATAGAAGCGGTACTGACTCAACAGTGGGATTCTGAGCTTCCTGTGCGGAGTGAAAACATTCGTCTTCATTGTGTTCCGGTTATTAATCTTTTCACTATCGAAGCCGATCCGCTGGTAGTTAATGGTCTGGAAAGCGAATATTTGCTGCGTCCGCGAAGGTTGCAAGATGGCCACACGGAAATTTATGCAGTCGATGCGGTTTCAGGATCACAGCGAACGCGTAACGCCGTTTATGCCCCTTTCACCAGTTTTCGCCACAAGGGAGGCATGATGCGCCGAAACGCACCCGAGCGTTATTACCATACTCGTGTCAGACGCGGCGTATCCGGGTTGTATGATACATGGCTGATCCTCGGCGGAGATGCCTGGGAGCGGGATCGCCTTGCTGAGTATGAAACCTTGTCTTTGAAAGTGACCGGAACAAACGGTCAGCTACCGCGGCGAGCTTTGCAAAGTACATTGCTCAATCGTTGTGAGCAGATCCTCCAGACGCCGCTTGCCGTGCGCAATCTGTCTAAACCGACACTACCTGCTTACCCTCCCGCTGAGGATCGTTTTCACTGGCGAGTGTTGAGTCACCTGGGATCCAGCTTTCTGAATATGATGGCCAGCGCTGAAGTGCTCAAAGGAACGTTGTCTCTCTATAACTGGCAGGATGATGAACTTAATTATCGTCGTCTGGATGCGATCATGGATGTTCAACAACATGAAATACAGCGCTTTGAAAAAGGATTTCTACTCCGTGGTGTGGACATCGAAGTAACGCTTGATGAAAACGGATTTACAGGCGAAGGCGATATTCATCTGTTTGGTGAAATGCTTAACCGCTTTTTTGCATTGTATGCGGATATTCATTTGTTTAATCAGCTTACTTTAATCATACAGCCGGCAGGGAAAAGCTTGCGATGGAAAGAGAATCACAATCAGCGACTACCCGGTTGCTAACGAGCCTTGGCGAACACCTGCCCCGTACTAATTTTTATCGTTTCTGTCAGTTGCTGGAACAGTGGGATCCACAAGCGCCCTGTCCCGGAAGCCAACAAAGCCCACGTTTCGATACTATTCGTTTTCGCCCTCATCCGGGGATGGGATTCCCGGCGGGTGAACTAAAAAGTGCAGAATATGATCCGCAGCAACCCACACTTCCACCAACGGTTCGTGTCACTTTTATGGGGCTGTATGGCGTGGAATCGCCGCTGCCGACAACCTATCAGGATGATATTGCCCAGCGTCAGGAAGGTGCGGACGTTGCCGCTGAGTTTCTGGATATTTTTAACCATCGCTTAATTACGCAGTTTTATCGAATCTGGCGTAAATACAGCTATCCAGCGACTTTTCGCTCAGGCGCGACAGATGAGACTTCACAATATTTGCTGGGGTTGACTGGGCTGGGAATTCAGGGGTGCGCCACACAAACAGCTACCCCGATATCGCGCTTTTTGGCGCTGCTGGGAATAATGAGAATGCCAACGCGTACGGCAGAAGGTATATCCGCGCTGGTTTCTTTATTATCGCCAACAACAAATACCACCGTGACCCCTCATGATAAACGCTTAATCCTGCTGGATAAGGCGTTAAAAATGAGTGTGCGGCAACCCGTTAGCCTCCATTCTCGTCCGGTGATGGGACGTAGCGCCGTAGATATTAACAGTCAGGTGCTAATTACGCTTACAACGGACGTTCCCGATGAAGCTCGCGAATGGTTACCGGGTGGCCAGCTTTACCATGATTTTCTCGCGCTGATGCACGTTTATTTAGGTGCCAGAGTGAATGCGAGGCTGCAATTACGCATTCCTCGATCGGTGCTTCCGGATGCTCATCTTACCAGTAATAAAAGCGAGCACGCAGTTCAGCTTGGCCGCACGGCTGTGATGCGTCTGGATAATCCGGAAGATAAGAATCAATTTATAACAATTAAGCTTGGGCTTTGGCAGAGCCTTACTCAACATGTTCAACGGAGGGAAGCCGATGAGACTGGCGATTATCGCTATTAATTTTGCCGTAATAACCGGAATGGTCAGTTTAGTTACTGGGTGTGGTCTGACACAAAAAGTATCTGAAGGTACCGTGTCATTAACGAAGTCGATTTTTTATAAGGAAATTAAAACCCTGCATTTGGATCTTTCCGCTAGAGAAGCCGCAAATAAAAATGCGCAGGGCATAGCGCTTTCGACGGTCGTGCGTATTTACCAACTCAAAGATCGAAAAGCATTTGACTCGGCTAATTATCAGTCCTTATTTGCGCAAGATAGTACGGTGGCGAAAGCAGATTTATTGGCTCAGAGAGATGTTCGGGTACGACCTGGTGAAAGCGTAACTGTCGATATTCCATTCGAAAACGAAGCGCAATATGTTGCCGTGGCGGGAATGTTTATTTCTCCCGATCAGTCTGAAGATTCATGGCGTGTGGTATTACGTCGTGAAGATCTCGATCCTGATAAGGCGCGAGTGATTGAATTAAATTCTCAGGCTCTGGTTCTCCTGATGCCGGAGGATGAGTAATGATTAAACAGCCTTCTCTTTATGACATCTTGCTGGGTAATTTTTCCGGTGGTTTTCCTTTGCACGCAGTCAGCGAAAATACGCAGGTCATCTTGTCCGTCCTCGATAATATGCAGCGCATTTTGAATACTCGTGCCGGTAGCCTCAAACATTTACCCGATTATGGTCTGCCGGATATGACCAAAATCCTCCAGGGTATGCCGGGAACAGCACATCAGCTTATCAGCACGCTTTCTCAGGTTTTGTTGAAGTATGAACCGCGACTAAAAGACATTCAGGTAACGATGCAGGAGCAGGAAATGCCGGGGCATTTGCGTTATTCCATTGATGCGGAACTTCATGATCTTGGCATTGTGCGCTATGGCACTGATTTTACCCCTGAGGGGCGGGTTCTTATTCGTCATCTTAAGAAGCAGGGGTGGCTTGAGACGGGAGTGTACTGACATGGAAAAGAATCGCATCAGCACCGGCGGCGATCCGCGTGCTTTCACGGAGTTTGGTCAGTTACGCGATGAAATCAGCAAGCTGACTCACCCCGCACGCCCGGACGTTGACTGGCAAAAAGTGGAACAGTTAAGCCTGGCGCTGTTTCGTCATAACGGAGTCGAACTGCAAACACTGGCCTGGTATACCGTCGCCAGAATTCGTAGCGCAGGTCTGGCTGGGCTGGCCGAAAGCGCTGAACTGCTGGAGGCATTACTGACGCATCACTGGAGCGTAATATGGCCGCAGCAAACCCATGCCCGCGTTGAAATATTGGCATGGCTGTCAGCTCGTTTACAGCAAGAATTACGCACGCTAACGTTGTCATATGCAGATTTATCGATGGTGTATCGGGTTGAGCAGAGTCTGAAACATGTCTGTGAGGTGCTGCAACGCCTTGAGTTAAAATCGTTAAGTAAACTAGACGCTGTCGTTACCTGGATGCATAACGCAGCTTTACGCCTGGAGAAGTCTGAAGCGGATTCGGGATCCACCTCTGTGATGATACCGGCTTCAGTTACGACTAATCACGCTGAGACGTCTTTGCCACAGTTGGTCTTTGTGGTTAATGAGGCATCGTCGCCCGATCAATCAAGCGCAGCGGAGTTTGCTACTCAAAGCGTTCATCGACCCCGGCGAATGTGGGTGGGATTCACCATCGGTGTCATGGTTACGGCAGTGGTGAGTACAGGCGCTTTTCTTGGTATCAGCCCTATGTGGGCCGACAGATTTGAACTGGTTCAGCCATTGCCACGGGGGCTGACACCTGAACAATTGTCCACATTGAAACATTCCTCAGATTTGAAGGAGAAGAAACAGGAATTAATCGCCGCAACGCAAGGGCAATTGGACGTTTTACATCACCTGTCGCCTTTGTGGTCAAGAGAATATGCCGCATCATTAGCACAGCAGTTAGTCACCCTGTGGCCGGAAGAATCGCAGACTACGGTATTCGCCAGTGGATTACAGAAACAGTTAAACACGGAAGCGTTGCCGGAAAGTGCTCTGCAAAACTGGCATCATGCCCAGCAGGGGCTGGAGGCGTTAACTGCCCAGCTAAATTCGCTTGATGAACGTAAAGGTAAATATCTGACGGGTTCGGAGCTGAAATCAGCCATTTTCACTATCCGCCGCCAGCTTGACCAATCGCCGCCGACAGAAGAGTTATTGCGTCAAATTGATGAGGAGTTAAAAAAGCAGGGAAGTGTATCACCCGCTTTGTATCAGCAACTCGATATGCGGATTAATCAGCTTCTTAATCGTTATGCGCTGTTGAAACAAAGTTCGGTGAGGAGAGAATAGTGATTATTCGCCAAAAGCAAAAACCCGCCTTTTGGGCGGGTTCTTTAAATGAGTGCTGCCTGGACTCGGACTAACGCTGTAAGCGTTGAACAGCGCGCTTGTCGCGCTGGCCCCGAAGGGGTGAGCCGCTGGCGGCGAATAATCGAACGAAGTTCGATGAAGAGTCCGTTTCGCCAAAAGCAAAAACCCGCCTTTTGGGCGGGTTCTTTAAATGAGTGGTGCCCGGACTCGGAATGGATTTTGTTTTGTAATTGCATTGATTAGAATGGTTTTTATCTTGTTCCATAAACGTTGAGGCCCCCATTAAGGCCCCCTTCTGCAAAGGGTCAAAATTTGATGGTTGAACAGGAACTTTTACATCCATCTGAATACTATTTGATGGCAAGGTATAGTGATCTACTACGGAATCGCAGTGAGCACCATCCATGTTTGAAAATGATACCATAATTTGGTTCCTTACTGTTTAGTGGGCAACGCCCCTGGATAGTGTTTCGCGATAATGTCGTTCAGCTTATCGACCAGCTCCGATCGCCTGAACGTGATATGGACAGTTCCCTTCTGAAAATACTTAATCACAGACATCTCATCCTCATAACGGGTGCTATGCCTGTTCTCATGGATATGGTCGCTTAACCGGCGCGTGACGTCGGCGCGATTGTCGGGGATGGCCTTCCCATCCAGCAGCATCAGCATGCGCTCAAGGTCCGTTAACCGGTCACGCTGCCAGCCCCAGTTCAGACCAAATCCCCACCGGTCATATTTGACAAGCCCCGTCACGATGATTTTCCCGCCAAACCTACAGGGGCTGTTTGTCTTAAAATTCCAGCTCAGACCTTTAAACACGTTAATCACACCTCGTTCAAACACCTCACCTTTATTCAGATGCAGTTGTTCGAATGTGTTGAGAATATTCTCTTCACTGATAGCCGGAATATCGTCTTTCTCCAGGCTGTTGTACCACTCGTCGCGGACCTGTGCGTCCATGAGCGCCAGCATTCCCGAGCGTTGCATCAGATCCCGCCATATACCACGATCGATATTGCGAGTAATGGCTTTCATGGCCGTATCAGTATCCTCCATCAGCCAGCAGTCGTAGCTGTATTGCCGCATTCCCTATTCATTCGCTTTACCACCGCCGATGCTGCGGGTCAGCGTCGAGATATCGTCAAGTTGTTGTATCAGCGTTTCAATCTGTGCAATCGCGAAATTACGTCCGGTGATGATGCGCTCAATACTGGTAGAACAAATCACATCGGTATGGCCGGTTAACACTTCAGGTTCGGTGAGGGTAAGATCTGACATTTTAATTTCCTTTATATAAAGCAAAGCGCCAGCCGGTAAGGGCTGGGGCTTATAGGTGTGTGGTGAGTATGGTTCGGTGGCTAACAGGTTCTGGTCTGTTGCAGAAGCTGAAGATGGCGGAGATTACGAACATCGTTTCGCGCCTGCTCAATCCAGGGCAACAGCACTGCTGAATCCGTCTTGTCTTCGTCGTTGTCGAAAATAATGCCGGTGTTGCAACTGATGTTGTCCTGCAGCCAGCCAATCAGAATGTTGAGAGCCACTTCGGTGGTTAATTCCGGCATGTAAAAACCTTGTGGTGATTGAGGTGGGGTTACCAGTCAAAGGTTGTAAAACTTGGTAGCACTTCGCCAAAGGCATCCAGATGAACAATGCCAGCGGCGTAGCGACGCATAAGCGTCACTAATAACCGACGGCAGGCTTTTGACAGACCGAGGCGTTTGAGGCGTAAGACCGGAAACGACCACGCGCCCAGGTGGAGCAGATAACCCGAGCCGGTATAACTAATCCATTCAGACTCGCCAAAGTCTTCATGCTGGTGTGAAAGGGTAAACAGCAGAGCATTGTCTTCCGCCGTGATATGTGCAGTGCTGCACTGAATGCCGTTCAGGCGGGCAACGGGCGGAATTGGATCTTCAACAATCAATTTCCCCGGTTCGTCAGCAACGAGAAGCGAATAACCGTTCTGGTTCACCACATTGATCAGGTCGGTCAGTTCAATACCGTCAATGTCTACGACGATCCGGCCCATGTTGAGGGCCAGTACGTTGATGGCATCGGCTTCCACCGTCAGGGACAGCTTCATGGTTGCACCTCACGGTATTTGCCGGTGGTGATGTCGGTAACGGCCCTGTAGCTATGACGGGTCATCAGCCCGGTGGCTTTGCGGGCGCGGAGAATATCGATACTGGTGAGAAGCGGCGACTGAGTTTCCGCGTTAAAACCGCGACGATCAGTGCGTACCAGGTCGTATTTCTCCACGATGAAATTCACCGCGTCGCACAGTGAGATACCGGCATCGATATGCTCTTGGATCACACCATCTTTGCCAAATGGCGTGTCGTTGAGCGTCAGACCGTAGTGACGGTCCAGCAGGTGACTCAGGAGGCGCTGCCAGATCGCCACGGGTGACGGGCGTGGCGAAACCTCCCGTTTCGGAGGAACAGGTTGTGTTTGCATAATGGAAACCTTTACTGGTGAGTTAAACGAAGGAAAACTGCCGGGAGGTTTATTCTGTTGTTGCAGGTGTCGGGTAAATTGCGAGATAGACGTACCCGTGCGAGCCGAGGCTGTCGGCCTCGCATATCAGCCCTTTTGCATACAGCGTGACGCAGTGCTGATGACGGGGATTCAGCTCACCGGAAAGCAGCATCAGCTCCAGTTGCTTCAGCAGTAGCGGGAATGCCTGGTCGAGATGGCGTAAATCCGCGTCGCTGAAGGTGCCGGTGATGCTGGCGCGGTCGTTCAGGTAATGCAGCCGGTTGCCCTCCTGCACCAGACGTGCGCCAAAACAGGGGGTGATATCGCGTTTAAGCCCCCACCAAGGGGCGGCGATATCGTGGTTTACAGGCGGTATTGTATTCGACAATTTTAGCCTTCCTTAAACGTGAATTAATTCAGCGTAACGCTGCGTAATACGACGTACGGGCCGTTGCGGTCCTGACGGTGTTCTGCGAAGACGGCGAGCACGCCGCTGATATCCTGCACTTCCCGACCTGCGTAGTGGCAGATGCTGCCGGACCATGTGTATTTGCCGGCACAGAAGCGAAACAACCGGGACTGCGGATGCTGGCGGTATATCGCCATCGCCTGGCGTTTGCTGATGATTTTCATCGTTATTCTCTCCTTAAAGCCACCCTCTCTCAGCAAACGAGACGATCTCCATGCCGCCCACCACCAGGTGATCAAGCAGTCGGATATCAACCAGCTCCAGCGCCTGCTGAATACGCGTAGTGACCTGACGATCTGCATTGCTGGGTTCGGCAAGGCCTGACGGGTGGCAATGCGCCACAATGACAGCGGCACAGTTATGCTTCAGACCGGCCTTAACCACCTCGCGGGGATGGACCTGCGTATGATTGATGGTGCCGGTGAAGAGCGTTTCGTGGGCTATCAGACGATGCTGGTTATCGAGGAAGAGTACAGTGAATACTTCACGCTCCAGTGAGGCGAGTTGCAGACGCAGCCAGTCACGAACGGCGGTGGTGGAGGTAAAGGAGGCGCCGGGCTCGCGTAACTGGCGTTCCAGCAGGGTCAGCGCACGTCGGATAGTGCGCTGTGCGGCGGGAGATATTCCCCCGCTGTCGGGGGGGCAAGGGGTTATATTCATTGGCTTTTCCTTTATGTTGACCCGTCCGGGATTGATGTGTTGTACAGTTTCACGGCAACGACGAACTCGTCGTGCTGGGATTCAAACCATGACCAGATAGGGAAGAGAGAGGTGCCCGTCAGAAAATGCAGGAAGAGTTCGTCGGTCACAACGTCTCCGTCCTCATCCCTGACCGTTATTTTCCCCAGCGCATCCCACAGGGTATTCAGGTGAGACAGTTCATACGACATGGCGGGATGCTCAGTCGATGATGTGCATGATGGCGCTGCATTCCGGGTGACTGAGCGCGTAATCCCGCAGGCGGTAGTAGTGCTCCGTCATGGCATCGCATTCGGTGCGCATGGCATGGTGGCTGTAAGTCATCAGACAGACGGCAATCCCCGCAGCGTCGGCACTGAGTTCACCGCCGTTGCCGTTCATAGTGTTGAACAGCGACCACGGTTCATTGTTCTCCGCTTCCGGGGCCATAAACGCACCACCGTTGCTGAGCGTATAAAAATTCCAGATACCGCCGTTGTAGTCGGCGCAGAAACGGTCCATCCACGCGAAGACCGTCGGCTCAAGGATTATCCACTGCGGTATGCTGCCGAAGTACTGCGGCCAAAAGCCGATGCGCTGCTCGTCCTGTACGAGGGTGGCGGTCAGCGCTGGCGCAGAACCGGCAGGTTGTGGCGGTAACGGAAGGGTATCGTGAAGGTTAATAATGTCGGTCATGTTAGTTTTTCCTTGTTTATTTATCGGGTTGGGGATGCTGGTTCAGCAGGAGTGACGGGCAGGACTGCGCATAGCCATCTTCATCGCACCGTGAGGGCCAGATGCTGTCAGATACAGACAGTCGGCACAGGCTGAGCTCGCCGGGACGGTAGCAAAGATGTCTGCACCAGGCGCAGAGGTCATCGTCGGAGATGGAACGGCAGCCGGACTGGTTTTGCAGGGAAACGGGCCAGACAGCCGTCAGACGGGTATTTGCAGGAATGTGCTGCATCAGCTCAGTGCCTGCTGCAGTTCTTCGGCCATCACCCAGAGCGCGCGGTTGAGTTTGATATCCCCGTCGATACCGTTAACCGCACGAGTGTGGGTACGTTTACCCTGTGCGGTGCGTCCGCTCAGCCCGCCTTTCAGCAACGATTCCTGAATGCGGTTATAAACGGTCCACAGGTCGTCCTGATGGTCCTCATACCGTCGCGGTGTCAGTATCTGCGCTGCGGTCACCGGCTGATATTCTTCACCAAAGCGGTATGTCAGTGCGGCGTTCGCCAGGGCATGTTGCGCGGGTGCTGGTAGTCGAAGTGACTGCATGGCCTCGCGCTTTTCTTCCACCCGATCAAAGACACCGAGCACTTCATAAGCCCCCTCAATCACTTTCCCGGCCACATCGCCACGATGCGGTACACGAATTTCACCGAACGACTGTCCGCAGACGAGCCCGTTGGTGCAGATGGCTCTGAACAGCCCCGGCAGCATCTGGTATGAGCTGCTACCATCGTGCGAGTTAAGCAAAATGATTTCGGGAACCTGCTGGCCGGTTATCTGACCGGTACGACGCAGGCGCAGCAGATGTTTGGTGTGCTCCCGGCGGTCAGGGTCGCGTACGCGTGACTGGCAGGCGAAGAAGGGTTCAAAGCCTTCGCGTTGAAGATTTTCGAGCAGAGTAATGGTGGGTATGTAAGCGTATTTTTCGCTCCTGGAACCGTGGCGATCTGCACTGAATACGCTGGGAACGACCTGCATCAGTTCTTCGCGGGTTAACGGACGATCGCGACGGATCTGGTTTGTCCGTCCAAAGCGGCTGGCTAGTCTCATGGTAAATTCCTTATTGTTGATTTAACGGCATAAACAAAACAGCCATGCTCCTGTGGGAGCATGGCTTTTTTGTGTGGTCGCTATTGGGTTAAGCTGTGGTGTGTCAGTGTTTGGGGATCCCGTGGCTGAGCAGATAGCGGTTAAGCCATTCCCCGGCACTGGCTTCAAAATTCCAGGCCCGCCAGATTAACGTCCCCTCGCTGTCGCGAATAACCAGCCGAAAGTGCGTACCCTGGTCATCTTCTATAGTGACGTTGTGGTAAAGCGTGACCACGGCTTCAGCCTGTCGGCGGGTGAATTGCCCTGGCGGTAACGACGTATCGTCAGTGACTTGCATATTCAGTTCCTGATGAATGGCATAAAACAAAATGCCCCGCTCAGTGAGCAGGGCATCAGTGGGTTAAGTGTGTGGCAATAAGCTGCAGTATCTGTTCCATGAGCGCTGTGATTAAGGCACCTGCGAGCAGGGTTGCCGCCTGTCTGGCGATGTAAATACTGTCTTCGTCATAGCCTTCTTCGCGGAAGTGGTCTTCCACAAACTGCTGCGCCCGGCTGCTGGCGCACCACGTCAGCACCTGACGCAGGGTGTTGAGCACGATTTTCAGTAATGTCATTGGGTCAAATCTCAGAGGGGGGATCCGGATGAATCTGGGGCACACAGGAATGCCCCGGCCGGATAATAAGAGGAGAGCTGCGTTACTGCGGTGACGGAGACTCCGGCGGCACAGGGGCCTGACCATGAATAATGCGGTGCTTCGCCAGTGCCTGCGGCATATCGTTGATGCAGTATGTAATGTAGAAGACGTTGAGCACCACGGTATAAAACGCATTCATCTTCAGGTCAAACCGGAAGGTGTTCAGCGCATAGTGTCGCAGTGCTGCTCTGGCCTTAAAGGCCCAGACGATGTACATCACGCCGCAGGTGAGCGACAGAATGCCGCTTAAGGCCAACAGTGTATCGCTGCCCGTGTAGTAGCCCGCCAGGTCCGGTGAGGCCATCACGCCGAACTGTCGTCCGAGCCCAAAACAGACGGCGAGCCAGATGATAAACAGATTGCCGCAAACCGGATATCCGGTGGTGTCGCTGATAATCTGCTGTTTTCGGTACAGCCACAGTAACGGCCAGATGCCGCAGGTGGCGACGGTGAGTAGAACAAAATGCAGGGTTGGCGTCGTCAGTCGCTGGCTGAGTGTCGAAATGTCGGTCATATCGTATTGTCCTTGATTGATTTTGCTGTAAACCGGGGATGCGCCGGGTTACCCGGCGGTCAGTGTCGTGCATTCGGGCATATCAGCCAGAACCTTGTGAACGTTTCCAGCCGAAGGGGTAAAGTGCCCCACCTGTTTGTCGTTGACGTAAATCTCAAACGACGTTGCTTTTCTGATGGCATCAATGAACGACAGCCAGGCGTTGTCGCCGTTACGCCAGCCCAGAGAGGACGGCAGGGGGAACGTCTGGTCATCCGTGACGACGGTGATGGCGGTTTTCTCATCCTGTGAATCGGCACCGCTGCCGTCAGGCAGGGTGAGCATGACGTGATGCTGCAGGATATTCTGGTCGTCAGGGTTGCCGGTGCAGTTCAGGTTCATCATCACGTTTTCCGGGCTGGTGATGATGTACTCGGTGACGCCCATACCGAAGCCACTGCTCCACATATTGGGGACCGCCTGTGCCGTGATGGCAAAGGTCAGTAATCCTGCTGACAGGATGGCGTGCATGAATCGCATGGTATTTTTCCTTCTCAGTCAAAAATGTTGTTGGGGGGCAGCCGTGTTACATGAGTTGTTTACCCACGACGATAAGTCCGGCCAGCCAGCCGATATACTGTGGGCCCACAAGCCAGAACAGACGGGCCTTGAGTAATCCGGTCATTCCTTCGCGGGTGTATACCGCATCCGGCATCAGCCATTGTCGAAGAGCAGCACCGACCGTCATACCGGCTCCGGGCCCAAGCGTCATCCAGAACAGATATTCCATTCCCTGACCAAAACTGCGTATCTCGCCGGTACTCCCGAACACGTTAAACAGCACGACCACAAGCGCGATGGCGAAGGCAATCGCGAAATATTTAATGACAAGCGCCATGTTCAGATTTCCTTATTTTCTGCACTGCTGAGCAGCGCTCAGCATGTTGTCCATGAAGCGCGGGGGGACATAACCGTATTGCTGGTTCATTTTCTCCAGCTCCCCGTGCGTATATTTCGTTTTGAGGTCATCCCGGATACATCCGCAGACGGCGGTAGTACCGCCGCCTGATTTGCATCCCCGGATAAACTCGCGTTCATTTTTGTCGCCACAGCCGCTCAGGGTTACGGCAGACAACATCAGGGTGAAGAGCAGCAGAGGGCCTTCGACAGGTTTCACGATTTGACTCCTTTGGGTCTGGATGGATGTTCAGGGTGTTGTTCCCTGAAGGTGTGAATGACATCACTGATAAAGCGAAAGTGGGGCAGTGCGCTGATAAATCCCTCTTCAGTAATGAGCGAACTGATTTCGCTCCGGCGACGGAAGGTTTGCTCTGAGAGTGAGGCCGAGATAATGTCTTCCAGCCGGAACACCCGAAGGCTCCCCCGGCAACAGACGACCAGATACCAGTGCTGATGCCGGTAAATCAGGCGGTAAGGCTCCTGCTCATCGTGACGGACACCGCCGACCAGCAGACTGACCACCCGGTGATGACAAATGGCTTCGGCCAGACGATGAAAACTGTCAGCCTGTGTCCATGCTGGCGGTAAGTCGTGCCAGATAAAGCAGGGTGAGGTGCCCGTTTCATTCATCAGCAGGTGCATCAGTTGCCGGTTCTGCGACGGGATAATGCGTGCGATACCGGTACTGCGGGCAAAGGAAACGGCCCCCGGAGAGTGATCACGCGTGGCGCTCTCACTGAGCCGATACGTGCCGTTCTCCCCGATAATGTCGAGGTGGACCAGCCGTTGATGTAAGTCACGACGCAGGGTGCGTATCGATACACCAAACTCACCGGACAGTGTCTGAAGGGTCAGCGTTTCTCCGGCCATTAACCGGCTGATAATGACCGACAATCTGACGGCCAGCCGGTCGTAGCGGGCCTCTTCATCGGGTCGTTGCATGGACGCTCCGTGTGCGATAAATAGGTTGATATTTCATGCGGTTATTATGCGGGCGGGGAGGGACACGTTATGTCCATCCCCCGTAATGGCGGAAAAGAAAAAGTAAAATTCATCTTTCAGTAAACAGGAGAATTAACAAAGGGTTAGTGCCAGGTAGCTGAAATGACGACAGCATGCTGACACGCCCTGTCATCAGTCGTGCCGTAGCGAGTACGGTCAGCGGCTCAGGCTTTGTGCAGGATGGGCTGACCCTTATTAACGTTACGGTGCACTGAAGATATGCTCGCACTGCGTGCAGCCGTATTCATCAAAGACGGTACCGTCCAGTTGTTCTCCGGCCAGAGAGCCTGCCACCGCACCAGCACAGGCGCCGGACAGAAAACCAATGAGGCCTCCGGCTATCGTACCGACAACCGGAATGACTGAACCTATCAGCGCACCGGTGGAGGCTCCTTCAAGCCCGGCAATGCCTCCGGCTGTTGCGCCAATGACCCCACCCGTCTTTTTACCCACATGGCGCAGTCGTATGTTTTGCGAACCGCAATTCGGACAATGCATTTCTTTCTCCCTTATTACTGGCAATAAATAGCCGCCTTCATGAGCTGGCGGACCGTGTATCAGAGAGACCTGGGTACCGGAACAGAAAGCATAGCTGTGACTTAGCGCGAGAAGCATACGCACGGGTATTTTGTGGGACAGTTGACCCGGGAGAAGGAATAACGACGGTAACAGGGTATCGGGACCCCGTTTGTTCTTACTGGACACATTAACCTCCGTGAGTGAAATAACAAAACGGCAGCACTTCTGCTGCCGTTCTCACACCGGTAATATAGGTCTGAAATTATTTTGAATGTCATTTCTGGTCTGTATTACTGCCTCCGCTCACCTTGTTTTTAGCGCAAAGCCCTCACTCACCACCACAGGTTTTTCGGTAATGGTCATTAATCAGCATTTCCAGCATATCACTGATGCGAACTCCGCTACGTTCTGCCATAAAGTCCAGTCGAGTTTTTGTTTCGTTCTTCAGGTACGTATTGAGTGCTTTTTTATCGGTACGGGACTGACGTAATTTTTGCTGGTTCCAGGCTTTATTCAGGTTCAGAAGGAATAAACGCTTTGTATCCGGTGCATCGTCCCATAAGTCGATCGCCGTGCGCAGGGCTAAATTGCGTTCAGAATGACTCAGGGGGGTAAACCAGGTACTCATTCCTGGCGTTGAAATATTTAATGAGAGCCCGATAGTGGGCGCATTTCTTTCTTCCTGAAGCGATTTGAGGCTGTTCCATGCCCACAGTACCGCGTCTTCTTCATTAGGTAACCATTTCAGCGGAGCTGGTTTGCTGTAAATATTTTTCCACTGGTCTTTCAGCCTGTCCATGACCTGGCGCTTGAGATGATTTACCGGTGGGGTCGGAATAATAATGTTGTCGAAAAAAGAGATGATAATATTAATTCTTTCCTGGTGGCTTGTCGGAGATACACTCAGATTCATTCGCTGATACCAGTTCTTTCCGAACTCTGCATTTGCTGGTTTGTCAATACCAAGTTCGTAGTCTCCGGCCTTGCAAATATACGCCCATAACCAGAATGTTGCCCGTTCATCCTGTTCTAGCCAGTCAAAACTTTCCAGCGGAAGGATGTTTTCATCACGGGCTGTTTCCATATCAGAAAAAAGTCTTGCCCGCTGTTCTGCATTCGGTATGAACTGATTAATCAGTTTGTTGAGTGCCTGTCGACAACTTTCTGCATCCTGGTGAGGAATGTCACGGGTGTTAATTATTTTATTAACACCCAGCCACCCGGCATAAAAAGCACAGACTCTCAGGTCACGGGTTTTTATAAGATGTTGTCTGCCATTGTCGTAATGTACAACCATTGTGGATACCTGTAATCGTAAACTACATAGTAGTGGTTATGGTGGTGATTGTTGTAGCTACACAGTATCACGATGATGGTTTTATCGTCACTTAAAAACACATCTGGTAGTCATCGTGAGGTTTTATTGTTGATTTATACTGGTTTTGACAAGGTTTTACCATGGTTTTAAAGTTGTCATTTTCTTTGTTTATCTCTCAGATGCTTCTCTGTTTACTGGATGAGTATCGTCTCAATAGGTTATCTTGTTCTCCTGCATGCTTTCGTTTTCATCCCCATCATGGTGCCTGGTTCGCTTCAGGGGGCATTTCTGGTATCAGGTCGGGCTGCCATGAGGTATTTCCATTTTGTTGCTCATAATCAGGATTGAGGGCTTCTGCGGGCAGTGATGATACGGGGTTAATTTGATTGAGGTTATTTGATATGACGTGGTGTCTATTTTCATGTTATTGAAAAAAGATAATTCCAGAGTAACTGATGCAGGCGTTTGTTGTAGGTAAGTGCTGTCTGGCGTGGTTATCTTCATAGCTATTGTTATGCCTGGCGTGTTGGATTGGTATTAATATATTAAAGAAGGGGTCTTATCATTTGTAACAGTAATCGATGATGTGTTATCAGTAAGTGGGTTATGCCTGGGAGGTATTATTATCTGAAGGTATTCACTAAGGGGATAGTACTATTGGATGGTATCCATTGAGCAATCATTGCCATCAGGTAAGAAATACACCATTCAATGTAGTCACAACCTGAATGTTTAGCACTCATTAAAAATCTATCATTAAGAAAACAGAATTGAATTGAGTCGATATTACCATTGACTAGTCCTCGTCAGGATAAAAGTGAAGATGATTAACATCAGTAATCTAATAATCATAACGACAGGGTGGTTACTGGTTAACAGTAACGTTTTGGGTGAATGGTCATGCCTGAAAATCAGCAGGTGAGTATCAATGGTTTATTACTGGTCTGCGTATTAGTGATGAGCGTTAAATGCTCAGTCAGTGAACTAACCTGTAGTAAGCCTGTCGGTATTGCTCTGTCTGCCTGATATTGACGCTTACAATACCTGTCAGTTACAGATACTACGGTGACCCGTTATCCCTGAAAGTTTTTTGATATGTGTAAACAAGGCCATTGGTAACGACTGTAAACGGGGCATTATCCGTGTTGGTGATAATAGTCATGATTGTATCGTAAACAGAATAACCCGATTGAGGTGACGTGGAATAGGGTGATTATCCTGGTAATCACCGCAAGCTATTTAATAAGTAATTGAGCGCTGTAGTGTCTTATACCGCCATAGCTTCCTGTGAGCCTGCATAAGCGCATTGAATAACACGATAGTGGAAATCTGTGGTTAGTATGAATATGGCGCTCCTGATGCGTTACAGGGCGTTTTAGCAGTAGTCCCGATAACGATTATTTATCGGGCTTATTGAACGGGGTAATAATATCATGACAGCAATGAGGGACTGGTACAGGGGCTCTTGCCCCGGGTATATACATCCCTCTGGGGTAATATTTGCTTTTCAGGGTAACCACAACCTATTTTGGGTCCAGGTCAATACAAGGGCATCGCAATCTTCAGCTGCTTCTGTAAGCCAGAATTGCAGCGACTTAACAGTTTCGATCTTCGCTACTGGCCTGACATTGCCGGGATCATTCGCTCACTGGGGATGGAAGAGGTGGAGGTAACATTCAGGGATGAAGCGACAGAGGCAATTATCAACGCCCGCAGACCTTCACAGACGGATTTCTTCAGAGCGTTATTCGATAACATCAGTAACCAAAAAACCGGGGATTACTACGCCTTGTCACGGAGTTTTAAACTCTCCGATACAGCACTGGCGACGATTTGTAATATCACCCGTGATTTGCCACCCGATGAACTCGTTGACGCCGCTTATGTCAAGCGTACCCGCCATCGTCTAACGGGAAGACTGTTTTTTCGCAGCCTTCGGGTCACCCGGCATTAGAACCGATTTCTGAGAGGCGATTACCCTTTACGCAATCATTCTGCCAGCCACGATATTTTACTGAAGCCAGCCGTCTCTGAGGGATCGACTGGCGGACTCGCTGAAGGCAATAAGTTTTTTTTAACAGCACCGGTAATGGTTATGAACGATAACCCACCGGAGTCCATTTTAATGAGTTACACATACGACCCTTACTGGCAGCAACGCATCGCTGATACCTTCAGTTGCGCTCTTAACGCTTACACCCGCTTACTGGCCCTGCGTGTTGACCTCCGTCTGCCGGATACGCCAGCGGCCACCGATGCTGCTGTTATCTCCCGCTTCACCGATTCCCTGAAAGCCCGGATTGATGCCCTTCAGACGCGTCAACGTCGCGAGGGCAAACGCGTCTGGCCGACCACGCTGCGTTTTATCTGGGCGCGGGAGTTTGGTGAAATCAAAGGGAAGAAGCATTACCACGCGGTGCTGTTGCTGAACCGCGATACGTGGTGCGGACCGGGAGATTACAAAGACCCGGATTCGCTTGCAGGTATGATTAAACAAGCGTGGTGCAGCGCCCTGAAGGTGGATGCACAGGCGCATGCCGTTCTGGCTCGTTTCCCGGCGAGTCCAGTCTCATGGTTGACACGTGGCGATGGTGCTCAACTGCAACAGGCCCTGTCGCAGGCGGCCTATTTAGCCAAGCTGGAGACCAAAATCACCGGTGACGGTGAGCGTAACTTCGGTTGCAGCCGTGGCTGAGCCAGACATATCTCGATTCATCAGGCCTGATTGTGCGGGCCGGGTAATTTTTTACAACGTTCCCCTATCCTCTGAGGAGAACCGGTAACCCCATGATTCAACCACCACCGGACGTCTCCCGATAGCCATATCCTCAGAGGGAGAAAAATACCATGACCACGTTGAATACGAATATTAATGCCAGCCCTGACACACTGCTTTCAGCTCAGGACCCGCTTATCGACATGACCTTTATCACCACGTTTACCGGGATGACCGACAAATGGTTTTACAAACTGATTGGCGACGGGTTGTTTCCGAAACCCATCAAGCTGGGGCGCAGCTCCCGCTGGCGCAGAAGCGAGGTGGAAGCCTGGATGCAGCAGCGTATTGCTGATTCCCGTGGCGTCTGAGCAGGGAGGATATCTGAATGGAAAAACGACGCCGCACTCAGCCACAGGCCATCCCGGTTCGCTGGACGTGTCCCCGTTGCCGGCGACAGTACTGTGGCGCCAGACCCTGTCCCGTTTGTTTCAGACCCACCGACGCACCTGCACAACCGTAACCTTTCTGTATTCCGGTGCCGACCACCAACCGTACCGACCCGCTAACGCATAACTGAACCGCCATTCACCCTGCCACGCTGCCCGTACCGGGACGGCTGACGCCTGCGTGTCGTCTGGCGGTAAGGAGAGTACCACTATGTATGCAAAATCGTTTATGGCTCTGGACGGCAACGGCCGTCTCACGGGAGCCATAACCGCGCAGACCGCGCCGTATGACCGCTACAGCTGCCATCTGTGTGCCAGTGCCCTGCAGTACCATCCTGAATACGACACCGAACGTCCGTGGTTTGAACATCATGCAGCAAAGCTTTCGGAGAACGGTCGACAGCACTGCCCGTATGTAAAGCCCGGGGTGAGGGAGACCCGCCATATCCGGCAACTGCAGTCTTATGTACCGGAAGCCCGTCCCCTGGTTTTCTACGCAGACTGGCACTGTCACGGCTGCGGCAGTGATTACCACGGTGAGCGCTACTGCCTCACCTGCCGGACGGGCGAGCACAGTGATGTGCGTGCTGATACCAACCGGATAGAGGAAGTGACGGCATGCGCATGCTGAAATGTTATCTGGCCAATGACCGCGAAGGCCACTTCGCGACAGCCGGGGAGGCCGTGAGTGCGCCGGGGCAGATATGGAGCTGCGCGTCCTGCGGCTGTCGACTGGTGCTCCATGCGGGGACATACGGGGAGCCGCCGTGGTTTGAACATGACCAGCAGAGCGTGGCCCGGCATGTGCTGATGGCCTGCGCCCACCTTGACCCGGAAGTGAAAACCGAAGCCCGGCACCGAAAGCTGCGCAGTCTCATCAACGGGCTGGAAGCGACGGTAATGGTGCTCTCCTGGTACTGCGTGTGGTGCGGCGACCATTACCAGGGCGTGAAGCACTGTCCCCGGTGTCTGACTGGTATCTACAGCATCGAAGAAGCGCACTGGCAGAGAAACTACTGCTGCAGTACCAGATAGTTCCCCGTCTTTATGAACCAGATACCGCCGTAGAGGCGGTGTCCTCCCTGATTTAACCTAAAGAGAGTCTGCATTATGAATCATTCTTACATACGGGCGTCTGATGCTGTCAGCGCGGATGCCGTCAGCACGCGTGCATTTCTGCAACAGGCCGTTGACCATTACCCGCGACTGGCGGCATTCAGCTTTACGCTGGCGCTACCGTATCGTGAAGCCATGAGCGAATACCGGTCATTGATTCTGCGTTTTCACTCTGAAGTCTGGCAGCGCACCGGCGAATATTCGCGCCAGCGTCAGCAGGCACGACATCGTTCACTCCCGACGCTGTTACGCTGGATATGGGAGACGGCCAGCGCACCGGAGTGCAAAATGGTGCTGCTGCTCAATCTCGATACGCTGGGTACAGGGCGAAACCTGCAACTGACCGACAGTGCGCCTCCGGGGCTTAACGCCATCATCGCCGACGCATGGCAAAAGGTGACCGGTACCGCCTGCACTGACGGTGTAACGAGTATGACGCAGATCATTATTAACCGCGTCGCTCAGGGAGTCTTCGCAACACCCTTTAACCAGCTTACCGTGCATGTTAAGGCCATGTCAGAGCCAATAGCAACGGCCAGAACGGGGATGATTTGTCCGTGAAAGTAATAGCTTCTCTAATTAATGGGGGAGTTATCCAGGTCTTCCCCGGTGTCTGCAGCGCCGATATAATCCCTGAATGAAAAAAGCTCACGATACCTTACCCCCGGAACAAACCGTCACAGCACTTGCGCATTTCGCCTGGTGCGCCCTTGTCGCCTTACGTACCGCTCAGCAGGATGGTCAGGCATTGTCGCCACTCAGCACGCATGCATTTATACTGCGCTGGTTAACGGTGGCGTATAAGCAAAAACGGTTTCCACGTGCAATCGCATCTGATATTGAGGGATTGCTGACGCTGGGGCGTAACAAAGGCCTTGCCGCCAGCTTATTCAGTCGTCTGGAATATCTGTGGTCTTCGTGCACCGGACCGGTGTCAGCGCAGTCGGATTTGTATCGGCTGACGTACGCAATTGAACAGCTTAAATCGCGGGGCTGGGTCAATGCAGCGGTGAGTGACAGGGACTGGGACAATGAAACGCTTCTGGCCCTGGAATACAGCGATGCGAATGCACTGCTGGTAAGGAAGTCGGCACTGACCTGCGGATTTTCGGATGGAGGGAAACTCGTTGCGCCGGTTGAGTTTCTTGTGAATGGCGACTTGTCAGCCTGTATGGCTGTTTTTGCGGCTCATACACTGTCGGCTGTCATGCTGGAGTCGAATCGGATCGTGTTACAACCTTGAGCAGTAAAACAACCGTTCTCAACCCGCAGCAAAGCTCATCACTGTCCACGTCTGTCTTTCTGTAAACCGAACGGGTGTTGTTCCTGGTCGCGCTAATGCACCGGCGGCTGAGATATTCATATCGCTGGTACAGGTATGAGATATGCGTAAAGTCCGGGCGTTGCAATTCCTTTAATCTGAAAAAAAATAAATAAGCCCGGTTTACGTGAATAATAAGAAATGATGGAAACCTGAAACTGTCGCCAGTTTTTCACATGCTCAGTCACGTCCAGCTTCTCAATTTCTGATAAAAGTACAAAATCAGATATTTCACGTGACTGGTGATATTTTGTACAAATATACACCCTAAGCCAAATTGATCATTTTCTGTACATCCTTATCCCGCGGGGCCTGAAGGGTTATGGTGTAAAATTTTTATAAATCAGAAAGATGATATTTTTTTTGTTAAAAGCCAGGAATGTAAATCTTTGTTACATTTTTTCATTTTCGATCTGGCAGGGAACGTTCCCAAACTCCAGCCATTGGGCCTTATCCGAAATTTTTCATTTCAGACAAATACCCAGAAAATACAGTGTCGACATGCTGGTGGATGGAATGCGCCCGCTTTTTTTGGTTCCGGGATTTTTATTTACGTCGGATGACGCGAACCGGAAAGTTGTTCTGGCTGGGTAATTTTTTCTTATTTATTTTTCACTGGCATTGACCGTTTCTATCACTCCATAGAACAGGGACAGCCATGTCTAATTCTTCCTTTCAGTCCGAAATCCCTAAAGCGCGTATTAATTTAAAACTTGATTTGCATACCGGTGGTGCGAGCAAGAAAACGGAGCTCCCCCTGAAATTGCTCGTGGCGGGCGACTTCAGTAATGGTCAGGAGTCTGCCCCTTGTCTGAGCGCAAAAAAGTTGATTTGAATAAAAATAATTGTGATTCTGTCATTTCTGAATATTCCCCAAAAGTCAATCTTACCGTTAAAAACACGCTTGCTGATGATGGCAGTGAAGACAACATCAGTCTGACCTTCCGGAGCATGAAGGACTACCAGCGTCGGTGAGACATCCGCGTCATACAACTCTTTGAACGCAGCCACTATCTCACGGGTGGTCATCCCTTTGGCGTACAGTGACAGGATTTGGTTATCCATCCCGGTGATCCGGGTCTGGTTTTTCTTCACCAGTTGGGGCTCGAAGGAGCCGTCACGATCGCACGGCGTACGCAGTTCCAGCGGGCCATCGCCGGTGGTAACGGTTTTTGTGAAATAGCCGTTGCGGGAGTTGGCACCCGGTTTAGACTGATGTTTACCGTAGCCGAGGTGATGGAGCATTTCGGCGTTGAGGCGGCGCTCAACGTTGATTTTTTTCAGCAGGCGATCGAACTGGTTGAGATCGTCAGGGGTTTTGAGATTTTTGGTCAGTTCGTTAGCCAGAGCCTACAACTGTTTTTCGTCCATAAAGTAACCTGCTTTTGATGTTGAATTGAACATATCAAAATCAGGCAATTACACAAACTTGTGTACAGGCTCCATACAGCTAACCCGGCCCGTCACATCGTAATGTCAACCCGTAATGCATAACATCATGCAGCGTTCCATTAATGAGTCGGGAATCATATTCAACCTTCTTGAATCGCCACGGGTAATCTAGACACTTCCGAGCCGTTGATGGACTGACCCCACCCCGGTAGACGATCCTGCCCTATAGTAACGAGCGCATGGCAGACATGTCCCCGTTCTGGATGCTAAATGTTCTGAACAGCGCCGAACTGGTACTGGGGCAGTATCAGCGCCTGCAGCACAGCCCGCCAAGTACTGTGGTTCCGACCTTAATGGGGGCCGCCAGCTGTCAGTAAAGGTCAGTGTCTGACCCCGGAGACACGCGGACAGCCAAGCACCTACCAATCATCTGCTGGTCCCGCGCTAGCAAATCAGCCAGTTGCGTAAAGAAATGCGGCATGTTGTGCCGCTGGTTCTGAATGGTCAGGTTGGCAGCGCGATGACGAATGACATGCTGCCGCAGGCGGCTATCCCGGGAGAAGGGGGAAGGTCTGGCGTGAGTCTTCAGCGGTGAGCTCAATTGCTGCATGGGTCACTACCTTCGCCATATCTTGAGCATACTACCGGAGTAGTCCAGCAACAAAGTGGCCGAACTACTTCCATGGAACGTGGTTCTTCCCGATAAATAATCGTCAATACGGCGCTCGTTTAACGCTTACACATTAAATATTAATTAAGCCTGATTGGATGTTTTTCATTTTTTTTAATTGGTGTGCTTGACCTTCCAGTAACATCAACCTTTAGCCTTGTAAGAAATTGCTACAGCGCCGTTTTCGGATGGGCCGGGGCTGCCTGTGGCGTATGAAAGGATCACTGTTATGAAAATGAAAATTGGGGTTCTGATTGTGTCGGCCGCAATCATCGCCACTGCCGGGATTGCGTTTGCCCGGGATAGTGGCGGCAACGATGAGCCGGCCGCAGCGGCCGCACCTATGGCTCCCCAGGTTCCCGTAGCCGAAGTGCTCTCGCGTCAGATAGTCCCTTCGGCAGAGTTTACCGGTTCATTGGCGGCCCCAAAAACCGTAGAGCTACGCCCACGCGTTGGCGGTACCATCGACGCTGTCAGCGTACCTGAAGGCAGCATGGTGCGTCAGGGGCAGCTGCTGTTCCAAATTGATCCTCGTCCATTCCAGGTGGCTCTTGACAGCGCGCAAGCACGACTCAAGCAGGCAGAAGCGCTGGCTATCCAGGCCAATCGCGATTTTGAACGAGTTGGTCGGCTGGTGAACAATGGCGCGGTATCCCGGAAAGATTACGATGACGCCGCTTCTACACGTCATGCTCGTCAGGCTGAGGTGCAGGCTGCAAAGGCCGAGGTTGCGGCGGCGAAACTGGACTTGTCTTATTCGCGCGTGGTGGCACCGATTACCGGCCGCGTGGATCGCATGCTGGTGACTGAGGGAAATCTGGTCAGCGGCGGTGGTACGGGATCTGCGACGCTATTGACAACGATTGTTTCCGTCAATCCGCTATACGCTTACTTTGATATTGACGAAGCGACGTTCCTTAATTCAGTCAGCAAGGCACGTCCTGACGCAGTTAACAAGGTGGAAGAGCGTTTACCCGTGCATGTTGGGCTGGCGACAGAAAAAGGTTTCCCGCATCAGGGAACGCTCGATTTTGTCGGGAATCAGATCGATCGTAGTACCGGTACTGTCAGGGTACGTGCCGTAATCCCTAACGACGATGGGAAACTGACGCCAGGTGCCTTTGCCCGCGTGCAGCTGGCCACCGGTGCGGCACATCAGGCGATTCTGATTGACGATCAGGCGATAGGGAGCGATCAGGGACGCAACTATGTCCTGGTGGTGGGTGCGGATAATAAGGCGCAGTATCGCCCGATTGAGCTGGGCGCGGTGGTTGATGGTTTGCGCGTGGTCAAGAGTGGCCTGAAAGCCGGTGAGAACATTATTATCAAGGGGCTGGTGCGTCCCGGTATGGCGGTGACGCCGCGTTTGACCCCGATGCAGGCTTCTGGCGCGTCGGTTAGCGAGGGGGAAAAAGCCGGCTCCGTTGAAGGGGGAGGCCAATAATGAAATTCCCACACTTCTTCATCCAGCGGCCTATTTTCGCGATTGTGTTATCGGTGTTTATGCTGATAGCTGGCGCTCTGGCTTTCTTTCAGCTTCCGCTGAGTGAATACCCATCGGTAACACCGCCTACCGTGCAGGTTTCGGCAAGCTACCCTGGTGCTAACCCTAAGGTGATTGCTGACACCGTTGCTGCTCCACTGGAACAGGCAATCAACGGGGTGGAAGGCATGTTGTACATGAGTTCCCAGATGTCTGCCGACGGTCGAATGGTCTTGACGATTTCATTCCGGCAGGGAACCGACCCCGATATTGCGCAGATTCAGGTGCAGAACCGGGTTTCTCGGGCCTTGCCGCGCTTGCCGACTGAGGTGCAGCAGATCGGTGTCGTGACGGAGAAAACGTCACCGGATATCCTCATGGTTGTGCATATATTTGCACAGGGCGATCGCTACGATCCGCTTTATGTTTCCAACTATGCCATGTTGAACGTGCGTGATGAGCTATCACGCTTGCCAGGTATTGCCAGCGTCACGCTTGGGGGCGAGGGTGAATACGCGATGCGCGTCTGGCTGGATCCGACCAAAGTCGCTTCCCGCGGTTTGACGGCCAGTGATGTGACCGCAGCAATTCGTGAGCAGAATGTCCAGGTCGCGGCCGGTTCTGTCGGTCAACAGCCGAACAGCTCCTCAGCCTTCGAAGTCAGTATCAATGCCCAGGGGCGTCTGACCACCGTTGAGCAGTTTGGCGATATCGTGATCAAAGCTGGCGCTGACGGGCAGGTTACCCGCCTGCGCGATGTTGCGCGTCTGGAATTGGGATCGGACAACTATTCCCTGCGCAGCCTGCTGGACGATAAAAATGCCGTGGGTATGCACATCGTTATGACGCCAGGCGCCAATGCGCTGGACGTCTCTGCCTCGGTTCGGGCGACGATGGCGAGGCTGCAGGCCAACTTCCCGGAAGGTATCGAATACCGTATCGCTTATGACCCGACAGTGTTTGTCAGCGCCTCGTTGAAATCAGTGGCAATGACGTTGCTGGAGGCGACGGTGTTGGTGGTACTGGTGGTGATGCTGTTCCTGCAAACCTGGCGGGCTTCGATCATCCCTCTGGTCGCGGTACCTATTTCGTTGGTCGGTACTTTCGCCCTCATGTATTTGTTCGGCTTTTCGCTCAACACGCTGTCGTTGTTTGGTCTGGTGTTATCGATTGGTATCGTTGTCGATGATGCCATTGTGGTGGTTGAAAACGTCGAACGGCATATTGCACAGGGCCGTTCTCCGAAAGAAGCGGCAAGAAGGGCCATGGACGAGGTGACTGGCCCTATTTTAGCCATTACTTCCGTTTTGGCTGCTGTGTTTATTCCTTCTGCGTTCCTGTCAGGATTGCAGGGGGAGTTCTATCGCCAGTTCGCGCTGACCATCGCCATTTCGACGATCTTGTCTGCGATCAACTCGTTGACGTTGTCGCCGGCGCTGGCATCGGTTCTGCTTAGACCCCATCAGGATATGGCGCAGGCCGACAGGTTGACGCGCATCATGGATCGCGTATTCGGTGGTTTCTTCCGTCGCTTTAACGCTTTCTTCGATAGATTGTCGAACAACTACGTTGGCGCAGTCCGCCGGGCCGTACGCGGCAGTATCATCGTGCTGGTGCTGTATGCCGGTTTCCTGGGCCTGACACTGTTGGGGTTCCAGCAGGTTCCTAACGGTTTTGTGCCCGCTCAGGACAAATACTATCTGGTTGGGATTGCTCAATTGCCTTCCGGCGCCTCGTTGGATCGCACGGAAGCCGTAGTGAAAGAGATGTCCCGAATTGCGCTGGCGGAACCTGGAGTGGAAAGCGTCGTGGCGTTTCCTGGGTTGTCGGTAAACGGCCCTAACATGCCTAACTCCGCATTGATGTTTACCATGCTGAAACCCTTCAGTGAACGTAAGGATCCTTCGCTGTCTGCCGAGGCTATTGCCGGTAGCCTGATGGGGAAATTTAGCCAGATACCTGACGGTTTTGTCGGGATCTTCCCGCCACCACCGGTACCGGGGCTGGGCAGCATGGGAGGATTTAAACTCCAGATCGAAGACCGGGCAGGGCTTGGCTTTGAAGAGCTGACCCGTGTTCAAGGGATGGTTATGGCGAAGGCCATGCAGGCTCCTGAACTGGCAGGGATGATGGCCAGTTTCCAGACCAACGCACCTCAGTTGCAGGTTGATATCGACCGCGTCAAAGCCAAGTCTCAGGGCGTCGCACTGACCGATATCTTTGATACGTTGCAGGTGAATCTGGGGTCGCTGTATGTAAATGACTTTAACCGCTTCGGTCGTACGTATCGGGTGATCACTCAGGCGGATGCGCAATTCCGTATGCAGCCTGAAGATATCGGGTTGCTTAAAGTGCGTAATGCCGCGGGTGACATGATCCCACTGGGAACGCTGGTGAACATTACCCGTACCTCTGGACCAGACCGTGTTATGCGTTACAACGGTTATCCGTCGGCGGATATTACCGGTGGCGCAGCGCCTGGCTACTCCTCCGGACAGGCAACGGCAGCTATTGAGAAGATCGTTAGTGAAACGCTGCCTGAGGGAATGACATACGAATGGACCGATCTGACTTACCAGGAGAAGCAGACTGGCAACTCGGCGCTGTATATCTTCCCGTTGGCGGTGTTCCTGGCGTTCCTGATCCTGGCCGCACAATACAACAGCTGGTCGCTGCCGTTTGCGGTGCTGTTAATTGCCCCAATGGCATTACTTTCCGCGATCGCCGGGGTTTGGCTATCGAATGGAGATAACAACATCTTCACGCAGATTGGTTTTGTGGTGCTGGTGGGACTGGCGGCGAAAAACGCAATCCTGATCGTCGAGTTCGCTCGCGCCAGAGAGAGTGAAGGCGTCGATCCTCTGGCTGCTGTGCTGGAGGCCGCTCGCCTGCGTCTGCGCCCGATACTGATGACCTCGTTGGCATTTATTGCGGGGGTTGTGCCTTTGGTGATCGCGAGCGGTGCCGGTGCGGAAATGCGTCATGCCATGGGGATTGCCGTGTTTGCCGGGATGCTGGGGGTGACGCTGTTCGGACTCTTGTTGACGCCAGTGTTCTATGTCGTGGTCCGTAAGCTGGTTATTCGCCGGGAAATCAAGCAGGCACAGCGGGCAATCAGTGATTCACGGCCATGACGGGCGGAGAGAGAATAATGAAAGCAGAGTATGAAATGAACCATCGTATTAATAAACTCTCGGTGCTGGCGATGGCGCTGGTATTGGCCGGTTGTACTATGGCGCCGGACTACGAACGGCCTTCTGCACCAACGAGCTCAAGCTATCCTTCGGGAGCGGCTTATGCTCAGGGAACAGTTTCAGCGGCTCAGACTGCCGTGGCTGATATCGGTTGGCGCGATTTCTATCGTGATCCGTTGTTGCAACAATTACTTGAGGTCGCGTTGGCAAACAACCGCGATCTGCGCAAGTCGGTGCTGGATGTTGAGGCCGCGCGGGCTCAGTACCGGATCCGTCGTGCCGATATGTTGCCAACACTGAATGTGGATGCGGGCGCTACCGTGCAGCGTCTGCCCGCAGATGTCAGCCCGAGTGGTACAACGCAGATAACGCGGAGTTATGACGTTAATGGTGCGGTGTCAGCCTGGGAGCTGGATTTGTGGGGACGGGTTCGTAGCCTCAGCGATCGGGCGCTGGCAACGTACCTGGCGTTGGATGAAACACGGATTGCGGCAAGGCTGAGCCTGCTCGCTGAGGTGACAAACGCTTATCTGACGTTGCGTGCGGATCAGGAGTTGCTGCAACTGGCTCACGATACGCTGAGCACGCAAAAGAGGACTTACGCATTGACCCAGGCGCTGTTTGATGCGGGTAATGCAACGCAAATTGATTTGCGGCGCGCAGAGATTGCGTTGCGTACTGCGGAAGTCAGTCAGGCTGCTTATACGAGGGTGGCGGCGCAGGATCGCAATGCACTGGTTTTGCTTTTAGGGCAGCCATTGACGGCCGAACTCTCGGCCAGCCTGGATAAGGCGAATACCTTGCCCGATGACATCATCCCTTCCGCGTTGCCGGCGGGCTTGCCGGCAGAATTGCTGGTGCGTCGTCCGGATGTCCGTGCGGCAGAGCAGCAACTGCGTGCGGCCAATGCCAATATCGGGGCCGCTCGCGCGGCATTTTTCCCGGCAATCAGTTTGACAGGATCGGCTGGTACGGCCAGTTCGAGTCTGGACGGGTTGTTCGAGCCGGGGTCAGCGGCCTGGAGTTTTGTTCCGCAAATCTCGTTGCCTATTTTCCGGGGAGGCGCTCTGCGCGCCAATCTGGACCTAGCCCAGGTACAAAAGCGCATCGAAATTGCGAATTACGAGAAGGCGATTCAGGTTGCCTTCCGCGAAGTGGCTGATGGCCTGGCGGGCAGACAAACCCTGGACGATCAATTCCGTTCAGAACAATTGTTGGTGCAGGCCAGCCAGGCTAACTATGAATTGGCCTCACAGCGCTTCCGGGCCGGTATTGACGATAATCTGGCGGAGCTTGACGCGCAACGAGCGCTGTTCAGTGCACAGCAAACTCTGGTTCAGACCCGACTGGCGCGAATGAGCAATTTGGTCAATTTGTATAAAGCGCTGGGGGGCGGATGGACAGAAAGCTCTCCGGCTAAGCCATAACTCTCCGGGCAGGTTAACGCCACTGTCTGGCGATAAGGTCGGCAATACGTGGGTGGAGGGATAAAACCGCCCGCGTATTGCATTGTCGTAGGGATAAGGGGTTACGGCGCGGCAACCACTTCTTTTACTGCGAGGACTGCTACGTCTTCGTCTTGTTGCCCGACAGCCGGCAGAAAGCACAACTGAACGGTTTACTTGAAATACTTTGGGGCAGTATATATCCCCACCTCAGGTGAAACGCTTAGTCAGAGAATATAAGCACGAAAATTTTTGGCGATAGGGCTTGACCTTACAACGGTGGCAAGTTCTATCATTGAAGTTACTACAACTAAATAGGATATATATATGCAATTACATCTAGAAAATATGACATGCGGCGGATGTGCCCGGACAGTGACTAAAGTGATTCAAAATATTGATCCTGAGGCAAGTATCATAACTGATCCACCGACTCGTAAGATCGAAGTGAAAACTTCTTTATCTACTGAACAAGTTGCTAATGCTTTACGTGAGGCAGGTTTTCCTCCGAGAGAGTAGTTAACTAAAAATGGTTACCTCCCCGCTGTGGTAACCATTTTTTATCATGTATCCTTACGGTTAGAAGTATTTCTGTTATTATTATGCACCATGGTGGGGTGTTTAGATGTCTTGAGTTGTAGTTTTGATTTAATATGTCTATTACTTAACTCACTAATTTTTTCTCTATGTTAAATGTATTGTGTTCAATATTTATGTGTGATTTACTAAATCATCGGTTTTTTCTTTTAAGGCCTCATTAATGTATCATGTGACGTCAAGTATTTGTGGAGGGAGTATTTGGTTTTTTTTAAATATATTAAGAACAGGGTGGTATGCCAAATTTATCATCATAAAAAGTAAGAAGAGCGAAGTATACGTAAACCAAACGCTGTAAGTTTAAGCATGCCATTTTTGTTCCATGCACTTCTTGATAGCTCCGGGTTTTCAGTCATCAGCCGATACCTCTTCCTGTATCAGGTTATTCAGAGATTCATGAGGCCGCTCGTTATTGTATTACCTCAGCCAGCATAATGTAATTCTCCCGTACCTCATTCTGAGTTCTAAATAGATTAAAATCCAGTATTTATGTCCGATAGCGGCGGTTAAACAGTTCTGCTTTGCATTAGTAACCCGCGTCCCCGGTAGGCGTTGATACGATATGCTTCCCGCAGAGAATGCACCGACTGGTATTTCTGTGCCGGCCTTAGAACTTTTGCTTCAGCATCTCCTGAAGCATCTCCTTGTCCACACTCAGGCCAGCCACCTGTTTCTTCAGTAGCTGATTTTCATCCTCCTGCTACCGCATGTGATTCAGTTCTGAATGAGAAATATCGCCTTATTCCTTACGGTATGTAATGGGATTGTCAGGGCATCGTACAATAGCGTGTTCGACAGCGTGATGAACTACTATCCAGAAGAGCTTGACCGTACGTTCGAGATAATTCTCGATAGCGTGGAGGCTCATATAAAGGTCTATGTGTCGGTCAAGAATCTTGATGCCAGTATGGCGGTAGAAGTACTCAATGAAGTAATATCAGCAAATATTATTGCTATCTAAAAATCAAAGAGACTGATATGTTAGTCTTAAAATAATAGTCAGTTAGAGACTCAACGGACGGAACAAACTAGCTGGCAGTTCGTACTATGCCCATACTATTATGGAATGACGATATTCAATTTATGTCAAATTTTTCAAGTATTCATTCGTCAATTCTGGTTAAGCTGGGATTCGGCCCATCTGACATGTGATGTCGTAGTTTTCCTGATATTTTCGTGGTCATTGTTTATGGGGGGGAGAAGAACCTCGGCGCAAAAGACTGTCGGTGCGGTCTTATTTAAGGTGCTAGGGTTTTCTTTCGCTATACATGATTTTATACTAGCGAGAATATAGATAAAGGATTTGGGAATGTAATGAATTTTAATGCTGTCCTCATATGCTATTATCCTGCGCTTATAATCCACTCCACTGAAAGTGTAATAGTACATGCTCCTGCTCGTAATCTTCCGGTGATATATCACTCAGGGCTTGAAGCCATTTCCAAGCCAGTAGATGACTCGCAAAACATCATCTGATATCAACATTCAAATATATGTTTCTGATAGTCCACTTTTCGGAGACTCTGCCAGTTCCTGGCGTGTCAGAATGTCCAGTTGATACCAGCAAAACCGCTGATATTGTCTCGCGCTGACACAACAGGACTGTCACTGGTTTTATCCGCAAGCCAGGCATATGAAGCGCCCAGTAGGGTGCCCCAGTGTTCATTAAACTGATGCTGCCAGCTCAGGGTAGTCTGCGTAGCATAAAATCCTGCGCTACGGTTGTATTCCCGGAAACCGGTTGTGCGGCTCTGGGCAGCATTAACGCCGTACCAGGTGTTAATGTACCGGGCGTCACCAAAAAGTGCCGCGCCCTGCAGGGCAACCGTATCTGTGTCGTTCTGCCAGGGCACGAGCGTCAGCGAGGCCTGGTACTGTACCCCCTGTGAATCCGTCAGCGGCAGAGTTGCACGGATTTCCGGGGTAAACCAGCTGTTCACCTGCCAGCCAACAGCAACCTGCGTGTTCAGTGCACCACGGATGTTTCCCATTCCTTTCAGTTTGTCAGAACCATCGCGCCACGATGAATTTTGATCGGCACGGCCAAAACTGTATCCGAACGCATTTTCAAAATAGAGGCCATTATCCGTCTGCAGGTCATAACCGATACCTTTTGTTGAGTCGAAGAAAAACGCGCCTTTACGGACCTGCAGGGAAGGCATCACTGTCCAGTGCTGCTTATCCGCGCCACTGTAGCGGGGGGCGTTTTCTCCCATTATCCCCACCGTCACTCCATCCTGATTGCCGCTGTCGGCAATAGCGGACCCGCAGGTCGCTGCCAGCAGGATCACTGTACACCCTGTTACAGACGAATACGTTGCCATCATATATCCCTCGTTTTATGTTTATGCATTACGGTAAGCTGTGACCCGCCCGGCCACCCGCAGTGGATTATGACGATGCTTTATCAAGACTCAGCGTGGAAACCATCAAGAAACCATCAAGGCAGAATGAATGAACACAAAACGTATTCTGATTATCGAGGACGACCGGGATGCGGCGAATGTGCTCGAAGCCTATCTTCGCCGTGAAAACTTCGGGGTCATACTGGCCCATGATGGAAAAGCAGGACTTGAAGCCGCCCTTACCCAGCATCCTGCACTTATTCTGCTTGATATCATGCTGCCGGGTATGACCGGAACAGAAATACTCAGCCGGCTGCGCCGCGAATCCGATGTTCCCGTGATAATGGTCACCGCAATGGGCGAGGCCCCGGACCGTATCGGGGCCTTACGCTTCGGTGCGGATGATTATGTCGTCAAACCTTATGATCCGGGTGAGGTCGTGGCCCGGGTGCAGGCGGTGTTACGGCGTGGGGCGGCAGCGCATGCTAGCGCTGAAAATTATCGCCGGGTGGGGGCCGTTGAACTCAACCGGGACACCATGTCAGTCGCTGTTATTCACGATGAAAACCGGGTGCACCTTGAGCTGACCCCCACCGAGTTTTCACTGCTGGACATGATGATGACCCGCCCCCGGAGCGTCTGTTCCCGTCAGACGCTGCTTGAACACTGCCTGCCGGAAAGTGATGCGCTGGAGAGGGTGGTTGATACACACATCTATAACCTACGCCGCAAACTGGAAAAAGCGGGGGTCAGCGGTGTGCTGACCAGCGTGAGAGGGATCGGTTACCGGTATCTGCAGCCATGAAAAAAAGAGAGTCCCGTTCATTATGGCGCTGGATTTGCGTCAGGGTGTTGTCGCTGGCGGCCGGCAGTGTCGTGCTTATCGCCCTGTGCATGTGGCTGCGTTTTGCCCTGCTGGATGCCTGGGTACAGCATCGGATGCCGGAGGCGGTACGACAGGAATTTCTGCATCTGCGGGAAAATCCCGATCTTAATCGCATCCGTTACCATGAAATTATTGATGACTGGTACGGACTGCAGTTCTCAGATCCGTCCATTGCGTCAACAGACTGGCTGACGCTGGGAGGGCTGGTCCTGTTTGTGACACCGCTGATAATTATGCTCGGTTTGCTGGCCGCCCGGCCTCTCGCCCGGCAGTTCGGTCTGCTGACGCGAGCCTCCGCAGCGATAGCGCAGGGGCGTTTTACCACTCGCTCAAAAATGGATGCAAGTGCGCCCTCTGAATTGATGTTGTTTACGCAGAACTTCAATACCATGGCCGAAAGACTTGAACGTTATGACCGGGAATTACGGGCATCTCATGTTGCAGCCGCGCATGAACTGCGCTCTCCACTGACGGCCGCGGTGGGCCGTCTACAGGGAATGATGGACGGCGTATTCCCGGCTGATAAAGCGCAGATGAATATGGTGATGAACCAGCTCCTGAGCCTCAGCCGTCTGATTGATGATTTGCACCTGCTCTCACTGGCTGATGCAGGGCAGCTTACGCTGAATAAACAACGCTTCTCACCCGCCGGATTACTGCAGGAAAAGATTGCCTGGCTACGGCCACAGGCTACCGCCGGGCATTTCGGTTACGACACGGATATCCCTCCGGGAGAATGTTGTGCGGACCCGCTGCGAATCGGACAGGTCTTTACCATTTTAATGGAGAACGCACTGCGTTACGCGACGGAAGGCGGGAAGCAAACGATACAGGGTTCCGTTCAGTCAGGCTACTGGACGTTCTCCTTCCGGGATTACGGCGCGGGCGTCGAACCGGATTTTCTGCCGGTGATGTTTGACCGGTTTACCCGTTCTGATGTTTCCCGTTCCCGTCATTCAGGAGGCAGTGGACTGGGTCTGTCGATTGCCAGAGCCATTTGTGAGTCTCACGGCGGAACGCTGACCGCCAGTATCCCGCAAGAGGGGAACGGACTCCTGTTTCGGGTGAAACTGCCCGTATGAGTTTTCTTTTTCACTTTTCTTGACCAAATCTTGATGGTTCGTCGAACGTATCTGGACACACCTGCGGTTTACTCATGGCAGCATTTTTTCCGGAGGCTGCCATGCCATCATATTCATTCATCCCCCTGATAGCGTCTTTGCTTTTCTGGCGACGGGGCTCAGCCCTGGTTTTCGCCCTCGCCCTGCAACTGACCGGCTGTGATAATGAGCCGGTATCCCGCCATGTCCCACCAAGACCGGTGATGACCACGGAGGTATCTGCCGGCAATCATGGCGGACAGACGCTGATGACCGGTGAAATATTGCCCCATGAAGAGACGATTATCGGCTTCCGTACCGATGGCCGGATGGTGAAACGACTCACGGATGTGGGGCAGTCAGTGGTTGCCGGGCAGGTACTGGCTGAACTGGATGATACCGATTTGCGTAATCAGTACCGCAGTGCTCAGGCGGCAGTACAGGAAGCCGAGGCAAGCGCCAGGCTTGCTGAGATAAACCTGCGACGCATGACGCTGCTTGCCCCGCAGGGTGCGGTTGCCCGGGTTCAGCTTGACGAGGCCCGCACAAACCGCGACACGGCAACAGCAAAACTGCAGAGCGCTCAGGCCGACCTGAGCAGTGCAGCGGACCGTCTGGGGTATGCGCGACTGCTCTCACCGGTTACCGGGGTGGTCACCACCGTCAGCGCCGGTCCGGGACAGGTAGTGACCACCGGACAGGAAATCCTGCGGGTGGCGCAGTCAGGGGCCCGTGATGCGGTCTTCAGCGTACCGGGGGCTCTGGCTGACACCCTGAAACAGCAGCAGACACTCACCCTGCGTATGGCGGATAACCCGTCGGTGTCGGTAACCGGAACGCTGCGTGACATCAGCCCGCAGGCCGACACACAGACCCGGACCTGGCGGGTACGCTATGACCTTGAGAATGCACCCGCGGTAATGGCTATGGGGGCGACGGTCACCGGGTCATTACCCCTGGGCGGCAGTGAAGTGTTTCAGGTACCGGCATCTGCCCTGACGAGGAAAGAACAGAAACCGGCAGTGTTCGTGGTGGACACCGGCAAAAATCGCCTGCGCCTGACACCCGTTGACATTGCGGCCTATATGACCGATTCGGTGCTCATCCGCAAAGGGCTGACAGCCGGTGAACAGGTGGTCACTGCCGGGGTCAGTCAGTTACGTGACGGGGAAAACGTGCTGACGGAGAACCAAAAATGAAAAATGTTATGCACGCTTCCGGCGGTTTTAATCTTTCTGCCTGGGCACTGGCCCACCGACAACTGGTGGCTTTTCTGATGCTGATGGTCACGGTGACAGGCGTCATGAGCTTTCTAAATCTGCCGCGCAGCGAAGATCCGGCGTTTACCATTAAGACCGCCGTGGTGTCGGCACAGTGGCCGGGCGCAACGGTAAAAGATACCGTCAGTTTCGTCACCGACACGCTGGAGAAGAAGCTCCAGGAAATCCCACATCTGGATTATATCGAGAGTTACACGCGTCCGGGCTCGTCGGTGATTTTTGTGAACCTGCGTGATGACACACCGCCGTCAGAGGTTGCGGGTATCTGGTATAGCGTGCGGAAAAAGATGGACGACATCCGGGCATCCCTGCCGGACGGCACCACCACCCCGGCCGTGGATGATGAATTCGATGATACATACGGCACAATTTATGGCTTCACGTCGGACGGCTTCACTCCCCGGCAGTTACGCGATACCGTCGATGATATCCGGACATCTCTGCTGGCTGTTCCGGGAACAGGGAAAGTTACGCTGCTGGGTGACAGCGAACAACAGGTGGTGATTGCTTTTGATCCACTGAAACTGTCGGGAATGGGACTCGATCTTCAGCAGGTGACGGCGGCTCTGCAGGCACAGAATGCCGTCACGCCCGCCGGACGTATCCGGACATCACAGGAAAATATGTCGGTGGAAGTCAGTGGCGCCTTCACATCCGTGGACAGCCTGCGGCAAATTGTGCTGCATACCGGAAACCGTTTTATCCCACTCACCGATTTGGCCACGGTCACACTGCAGCAGGCAGATCCGCCCTCACCGGAGTTTAGGGTTAACGGTAAACCAGCACTCGGGCTGGCGATTTCGATGGCTCGCGGTGGAAATATTGTTGATTTTGGTCGGGCGCTGAACGCGACGATGGACAGGATCCGCACGCATCTTCCTTACGGGATCAGTGTGGAGAAGGTGGCAGACCAGTCGGCCGTAGTCAGTGACGCGGTGGGAGGATTCGTCCAGGTGCTGGTTGAGGCCGTTATTATTGTGCTGGCCGTTTCTTTTGTTTCGCTGGGCAGCCGGGCAGGTCTGGTGGTCGCCGTGGCCATTCCGCTGGTGCTGGCCATGACATTTACCGGGATGGAACTGGCCGGAATAGGGCTACAGCGAATCTCCCTCGGTGCCCTGATCATTGCACTGGGACTGCTGGTTGATGATGCCATGATCACCGTAGAAGCCATGGTGTCGCGGCTTGAGGCTGGCGATGCCCTGAGTGTGGCCGCCACGCAGGTATTTCGTACCACCGCGTTCCCGATGCTGACGGGGACACTGGTGATGATTGCCGGATTTATACCGGTGGGATTTGCGGCATCGAGCGCAGGAGAATACTGCTACTCCCTGTTTGTGGTGGTACTGACAGCGCTGCTGAGCTCATGGCTGGTTGCGGTTCTTTTCTCGCCGCTTACCGGCGTCTGGTTACTGCCGGAACAGCATTCACATCAGTCACATAAGCACAGTTTCTTTCACCGTCATTATACCCGCCTGCTCGACCGGGTGATGCAGCACCGGCGCAAGACACTCGGTTGTGCCCTGGCGATACTGATATTGTCCGGGGGCGGAGCCCTGCTGATGCAGGGTGAGTTTTTCCCAGCGTCCGATCGCCCGGAGCTGCTGGTGAGCCTGACTCTGCCGCAGAATGTCAGCCAGGCACAGACGCACCGCGACGTCCTGAAGTTTGAAGCGAAGTTGCGCGATAATCCTGATATTGACCATTACTCAAGCTACATCGGTTCCGGCGCTGTGCGTTTTTATCTGCCGATGGATGTTCTGCTGCAGAAAGAGAACATTGCCCAGCTGGTCGTAGTGGCGAAAAATGAAGCGGCGAGAAACCGGCTGCAGAAACAGCTTGAGCAGATCCTGTCGAAAGATTTCAGTACGCTCACAACCCGGGTATCCACACTGGAGCTGGGCCCTCCGGTGGGCTGGCCGGTCAGATACCGGGTATCCGGGCCGGATAATACCCGTGTACGTGAACTGGCCACGCAACTGGCAGGGATGATTGCCCGCAATCCCGATACCCGGGGTGTCAATCTGACGTCCGGTGAACCGGAGCGGGTCATCCGTCTGCGGGTGGATCAGACGCAGGCGCGTGCCACCGGCATGACGTCTCAGTCACTGGCAGGAACGCTTGCCACGCTGTTTTCCGGAACCACCGTGACCACCCTGCGCGACCGTAACCGCCAGATTGATGTGGTGCTGCGGGGAAATGAAGCCTCACGACAAAACCCGGCGTTACTGAATGCTCTGATGCTGACATCATCGACCGGGAATAAAGTTCCCCTGGGACAGGTCGCCACGCCAGAATGGACGCTGGATGATCCGGTTATCTGGCGTCGGCAGCGGTTGCCGTTTATCACGGTTCAGTCGGATACCGCGCCCGGCGTTCGTGCAGAGACCGTGTCATCGGCACTCTCTCCGGTGGTTGCCGGTTTCCGGGAGAGTCTCCCGCCGGGTTACAGTGTGGAGGAAGGTGGAGTGGTTGTGGAATCGGAGAAAGGAAACAGCTCAGTGTATGCGGTATTGCCTGTCACGCTGATGGTGATGCTGTTACTGCTGATGATTCAGTTACAACGCTTTTCGTCGATGCTGCTGGCCCTGCTGATGGCACCGTTTGGTTTGCCTGGGATAGTTGTGGCTATGCTGCCTTTTGGCATACCGATGGGGTTTGTGGCGCTGCTGGGGATCATTGCACTGGCCGGGATGATCATCCGTAATGCCGTCATTCTTATTAGCGAAGTGGATGTGGGGATGAAAAATGGTTTCACTGCGGATGAGGCGATCAAAGTCGCCGCGCTGCACCGTTCACGCCCCATCATGCTGACCGCTTCGGCGGCCATTCTCGGGATGCTGCCGATTGCCCGGGATGTTTTCTGGGGACCGATGGCATTTGCCATTATTGGTGGGCTGCTTTCAGCCACACTGGCAACGCTGACACTACTGCCGGCAGCAATAAGTCTAATCTTTCACTGGAAACCGTATCCCTGACGAGTCCTGCCGTATCATCGCCTAGTGCTTCGACTAATGATTGCAACCCGCGGATATGGGGATGACCGTCGCTGCCGGTTGCGACTGCTAGGATCATGGCGCCGGACGCCGCCATGACCTGCTGGATCGTGGTGAACTCAGGAGGGGATTCGGCGTGTGAGACAGCGACTATCTGTGACCTCCGAATGAGGTGAATGGATGGTTCGTCGTTGTCTGAGCGCGCACTGGTTCAGTCGTCTTTCCCAGAACCACTTCAAGTACCAGCGCAATTTCGAGCATCCAGGGGATGGGACCCAGCAGACGTTTGAGGATAGCACGCACCTGGTCCGGAGGCTGTTCACGCACTTCGTTATAGCCACATTGACCCAGCCGGGTCTGCACCTCGGCTTCGGAAAGTCCCTTCACGATATTCTCAGGGAGCATCTCCATACACCCTTCTCCGGAAATACCTGACCCGGCAGGTCAGGTATGTTGTTATGGCGATAAAATGAAAATCTGCCGGAGACATGGCGCGGTTAAGTGTATGGCGCATATGCTTTTACAGCAGTGTCATCACAAAGAAACCAGTGGCAGTCATCAGAAGCGAGCCAGTTACGTGCGTCAGTACGGAAATGACAGCCCATGCATAATTGCCATTCTGAAGTAACACCACCACCTCAGCAGAAAAGGTGGAAAAGGTTGTCATACCGCCACATATGCCGGTGGTAATAAAAAACTTCCAGGCGGGATCAAGGTGAGGCTGCCGGACAAAAAAGGCCAGTGCCATACCGATGATAAATCCGCCAACCAGATTAACCACCAGGGTACCAGGTGGAAGATTGGGGAAAAGTGCATTGAGACGCATGGACAGTATCCAGCGGATCACACAGCCGATCGATCCGCCTATCACCACCGCGAATAATGATTTGTACATACCACCTCGCTGAAATCAGGGCACCATCAGACCGTCATTCAAGGGAATAACGTGCGGTGATGGCCCGTTTTTCATTCATTTCATACAGTACGGGGATTCCCGTCAGGACATGCAGATCGGGAACCTTATTTTCATCAATCTGCTCAATAAACATGGTCAGCGCACGCAGTGTATTAGCATGACTGACCAGCAACATGGTTTCGCCACTGGCGACGCGCAGGACAATGACGTGGTGCCAGTAAGGCAACAACCTTCGTTGCGTCATTTCCAGACTTTCTCCCCCCGGCAAATCCGTCAGGGACACATGACGATAACGTGCCTCACGATGAAGTGAAGCAGGTGCATCCGGCAACGGAGGGGAGATACCACGATAGCTCCTCCGCCAGTGATAAACGATTTTCTGGCCAATCTGTTGAGTGGCTTCATCTTTGTTCATTCCCTGAAGCGCACCGTAATGACGTTCATTTAACCGCCATGATTTGTCCACCGGTAACCACAATTGATTCAGCGCTTCCATTATCAGCCAGAGCGAATGAATTGCCCGGTTCAGAACGGATGTGCAGGCTCCATCTATGATTGTAGTGGCACACTGATTCCGGACCGTTTTATCAGGTTTGCTGCGCGCCGGGTTTCCTCCACTCCTTTCAGCATCAGCGGGACATTTTCCCATCCGGTAAAACGATTTTGCGATTCAACTAACTTTCGCCATGGCGGAGTAAAATAATTTTCCCCATAACAACTACCTGTCTGTCACCCACAACTGAACCGGAAGGACCTGAACCCGTTGAGTTGTTTGTACTGATTACCCGGATTTACCTGGACTCCGGTCAAGGAGGTGACGCATCAGAAGATGGGCACCGCTCCCGATGAACAGCGCGATTACAACGGCACTGGTATCATCCGGCAGTATATTAAAAAAGGCATCAGCGATCAGGAAAACCAGACAGTTTGCCTGGATCCCCGTTGCTGTTACAGTATGAGTATTTTTCCGTTCACAGAACCACCCTACCCCTTCCCGTATCTGAGCATACGGGAAGGGTGACGGAATCAGCGTTTTTTGAAGGCGGCTTTACCGGCGAAGATGGCGGCATCACCTAATTCATCTTCAATACGCATCAGTTGATTGTATTTCTCAATGCGCTCCCCACGGCTGGGTGCACCGGTTTTCAGGTGACCAGCCCGCAGGCCGACGGTCATATCTGCAATGAAGCTGTCCACGGTTTCCCCGCTCCGGTGCGAAATAAAGGTTCCCCAGTTGTTATCCTGACACAACTGGACGGCTTCGATGGTTTCACTCAGGGTGCCTATCTGGTTCAGTTTGATCAATGCGGCATTGGCCAGGTTTTCATCGATACCTCGCTGGATATATTTCACATTGGTCACAAAGATATCATCGCCAACCAGCTCAACTTTATCGCCGAGCGCGCGGTGCAGGAGCTGCCAGCCGGCCCAGTCGTCTTCCGCAAGGCCATCTTCAATCAGGACTATCGGGAAATCCTTCACCAGTTGCTCATAGTAGCGGGTCATTTCGTCGGCGCTGAGCCGGGTATTTTCGGTACGCAGGGTATATTTCCCATCGACGTAGAATTCACTGGAGGCCGGATCCATGCAAATAACGATATCTTCGCCTGGGCGGTATCCCGCCTTGCTAATTGCCTCCACGATAAGCTCCAGCGGCTGACGGTTTGAGGAAACGGCCGGTGCAAAACCGCCTTCATCGCCCACGCCGGCGGATAAACCTTTTTCCAGCAGGACCTGACGCAGGGCCTGGTAGACCTCACTGCCCCAGCGAATAGCTTCGCGTACGGAAGAGGCTCCCCATGGTGCAATCATAAACTCCTGAAAATCAGCGCCCTGCCAGCGGGCATGAACTCCGCCGTTAATGATATTCATACAGGGAACCGGCAGCAGATTCGCGCCGACGCCACCCAGATAGCGGTAGAGCGGGGTAGAGGATAGTTGTGCCGCCAGGCGGGATACTGCCAGCGATACGCCAAGGATCGCATTAGCACCCAGCCGGCCTTTGTTTTCTGTGCCATCAAGGGCAATCAGACAGTTGTCGATTTCTTTCTGGCGGCGTACATCGTAGCCCTGCAGGGCATCGTTAATTTCGGTATTGACGCACTGGACCGCATCCTGAACACCTTTACCGCCAAAACGTGTCTTGTCATCATCGCGATGCTCGATGGCTTCACGGGAGCCGGTGCTGGCACCGGAAGGAACGGAGGCACGGGCCATACTGCCCCCTACAGAAGTCACTTCAACCTCTACGGTCGGGTTACCGCGGGAATCCAGAATTTCTCTTGCGATGATACATTCAATTTCAAAGCTCATAAGTTTGACCTTCTTTTAAGGGGCTGGAATATGTTTAATCAGAACATCAACAGAAAGGTGATTGATGAATTCGAAAGAAAAGGAGGAAAAAACCCCGAACAGGCGGTTTTCATGCCCCAGCATGACCAGATCGATATCTTCATGCTGAACAACGGCCTCAACGTCCCGGAAACGATGGATGCTGACGATGGACCTGACGTTGATATCAATACTGCTGGACTCCACCAGACGGCTAAGCATTGCCTTTGCATCAATAACTTCGCGGGACTGACGGTCTTTGGTTAATGAGTCACTGGTATAATCCAGTTCCCTATAGTCAGCACTGAGATGCCCGACAGTAATACGGGTGCCCATCTCTTTTGCCAGACGTTCTGCCTGCTCAAGCAACAGCAGACCATCGGTTTCATTCTGTACAAGTAACAAGGCATGCCGGTAAATTTGCATAAATCACCTCTTATAAGAAGCGAAGCGGTTGGTCAGCCAGGGGAGGATTTCTTTTTTCCGGCTTGTCATGCCGGGCAGCGATACCTGGCGGGAGCCTGTCAGGCTGCTGTCTGAAAAAAGCAAAACGGAGTTCCGGCTGGTAATGTCTGTCACCATCAGGATCACCATGTCCAGCACGCTGTCCTTGCAGGTTTTATCCATTTCCTGCAGTAGCTCAGGCAACAGGGGAGTAATATCAGCCATGTCGCGGACCTCAATTTGTGACAACAACAGCGGCACATCATGGATCCGGTAATTTTTGGCGTCACGATTGAGTAAAACCGACGCGGATTGCCCGGTTATATCTGTTTTGGCTCGCAGCAGCCCTGTCACAAACTGGTCATAATCGATACCGGCGATTTCCCGCAAAACAGCCACGGATTCCTGATCCTGAGTGGTGGTGGTGGGACCCGTCAGCGCAACGGTATCACTGAGGATCGCCCCCATCAGCAACACAGCCTGAGCGGCAGTCAGCGGCATCGGAATGTCATGCATGAGAATTGAGAGAATTACTGTTCCGCAGCATCCTACCGCCCGCACCCAGACATCCGGTGGATTGCGGGTAACAAGGGTACCAATACGATGATGGTCAATGATGCCGATGACGTTGCTGTCCATCAGCGAAGACGGTCCCTGCTCTGCATCCGTAAAATCAACCAGCCATACGGTTTTATCTGTCAGATCGACGGTGAGTAAATCGGGTTGTGAAACACCCGCAGCGTTGAGGATATAACGGGTTTCCGGGGTGATATCCCCCAGGCGCCAGGGCGTTGCGGGACGACCGGTGTAATTAAGCCAGTCAGCCACAACCAGCGCGCTGCAAATAGCATCGCTGTCAGGATTTCGATGACCGAAGACATAAATCGGATTATCTCTTTGAAAAGAGAGAGATTCTGCGGTAAGCGGTAATGTGGTTTTATTTTGCATAGCTATACCTGACATACATGCCTATAAGAGGACAACTTCATCTGTATATCAGGCGCCATCATCCGGTGTTGAAAAACCGGCGGTTGGGAAAGGTGGAGCACCATCACCTTGTAAATCAATCTTATATGGGCCTTTGCATTAAATCAATATTTATTGTTGGCCCTCGGTTTCGTACACACAAGTACATCCTGTCCCGCCAAAAACGTTTACAATAGTGCGCCGAATGAAGCAATTTATACCTTCTTAATTATATTTATGATGAGTATTATCGCCGACGTATCCTGACTCAGCTTAACCGGAGAGAAGGTCGTAATGCAGTGGCTAGGGCAATCTGTTATGGCCAGCGTGGTGAGATCAGAAAACGTTACAGTGAGGGATTGCGTGTGAGGTCGCCAGCGGAACCAGATGCATCCCACTGGGGGACAGCCAGTCCGGCTATTTGCTCTGCGACCATCTCTTGCGTTAACTGGTCAGGTTCAGGGTAGTACAGTCCCGGGTTACTTATCTAGGACTGCAGTCATGCGGGCAAAGTTGTTCTGGTCAGCACTGGTGATGCGGTAGGACGAAGCACCGGATTCCTTGGCGATAGCGGCAATTTTCGCTTCCGCGTTGCTGAGTGTGTCAGCAGTAACACTGACTGACTGGGCGAAGCCAGAGAAAGAGACTACGGAGAGCATACTGGCAGCAACAAGCAGTTTGATATTTTTCATGGTCATATTCCTTGGGTTATCTGGTCATCTGGTGATACCGGCATCATCGCCGTCTCACCTGTTGATGTGCATTAAAAACCCTGTAGTAAATACAGGGTCAATAAGTTATTTTGTAAATTATTGTTGGCTGTGTTTTTTCGTTTTCATACAACCCAGCTCTTGAAAGAGCCTCACCGTGGCTGACGAGGCATGAGAAAATACGGCCGTAACAGACACCGCGAAACCGGGATTGCGCTGGGGAGATAGGTCGGTGCAGGGCCGTTAACTTACAGGATTAGTGAGGGTTTATGATGTTATGGCTACTGATTAAGTACGCGATCACCGCCGGAATGGTTGTTTTTATCTCTGAAGTTGCCAAGCGTAGTGATCGGCTTGGTGGTCTTGTCGCCGCGCTTCCCCTGGTTACTGTGCTTGTGCTCGTGTGGATGAAGCTGGAAGGACAGAGTCAGCAAAAAATAGCCAATCATGCGTGGTATACATTCTGGTATGTAGTGCCGACACTACCTATGTTTTTACTATTCCCTGTTTTCTGTCAGCGATTTGGCTTTTGGATCACGCTGGGTAGCTGCTGCGTCGTAACCGTCCTTATTTTCTTTTTGTGGGCCAGTGCGTTACGCCGTTTTGGCATAAATCTGATGTGATAATGTACGCTGTTGTGAAGCCAACTGCACTATTGCCGGAGGAAACACCGACTAACTCCGAACCATATCAGGCTTTTTAACAGGATAAGAGAGTTTTCAAGGGGGCCGGCTTCCTGCCGGAAGCGCGGTTCTTTCTGTCAAAGACAAATTCAGATGTTCTGGGGAGGTGCGGATATTACAACTATTATACTCGCTGTCTTTCCTTATTGATAATGTCACCCTGATTTCCCGGTTTTAAATGTCACTTTCTGCTGATTTCTGATGAAGAAAAAAGGGCAGTGAGCTCATTTTTTCAGGCTTGATTTGAAAAGAGAGGGTTCAGCCAGAACCGGATTGATGGCTCTGAGCTGAGCCTGAATCTGTGCCCGCCTTTTAGGCATACTCTGGCTGCGCCTTTCTTTTTCCTGCGGCTTCAAGCTCATCCTGTTTTTCCTTCGCCAGCTTCAGCACCGCGTCAAGCCTTTTGTTATCAACGATGCGCCCCTGACTGATGCAGTCCAGCTTATCGAACATCTGATATTTCAGTGTTCTGTTTCCATGGCGGAATTTGAGCGTACCGTCCGTATAATCAAAAGCGAGGATTTCTTCTCCGACTATGCGTGAGTTTTCGTCAGTGGGATCAACCAGATAAAGGATTTTTTCATACTGAAAAGTCAGTGCTTTTGAGAGCGTCCGAAGCGTCTGCCAGGCGAAAATGTCGTCCAGTTCCAGGTGGCTCTCTAGACCGTGCGGTGAAGGTTTTTCGGGTATTTTGCCAGTCTGGCAAAGCGGTGGTTGAAGTCGCTGATGAACGTTTCGATCCAGGCGTTGGCGGCATCAATGCAGGTGATATTCTCCAGGCACATCTCCTTAACCAGCCGCTCCTGCAGCGTCAGGTTGGCGCGCTTAACGCGGCCCTTGGCCTGAGAGCTGTTGGCACAGATACCCGCCAATAGTGGACACGCGACTAAGTGAGTAAACTCTCAACCAGAGGTAGCTCACATGACTAAATCAGTAACCGTCAGTAAAAAGCCGCGTAAACAGCACACTCCCGAATTCCGCCAGGAAGCTCTGAAGCTTGCTGAACGCATTGGCGTCGCTGCCGCTGCCCGCGAACTCAGTTTGTATGAATCGCAACTCTATGGCTGGCGAAAAAAACAACAGCAACAACTGACATCATCTGCACGCGAAAGCGAACTGGATGCTGAAAATGCCCGGCTTAAACGCCAGCTTGCGGAGCAGGCAGAGGAGCTGGCTATTCTCCAAAAGGCCGCGACATACTTCGCGAAGCTCCTGAAATGAAGTATGTTTTTATCGAAAAATATCAGGCTGAGTTCACCATCAAAGCCATGTGCCGGGTGCTGCGCGTGGCCCGTAGCGGCTGGTATGCCTGGTGCTCCCGGCGTCATCAGATAAACACGCGACAGCAGTTCCGTCTGGCCTGTGATGCCGCGGTTCTCAGAGCATTCACTGATGCAAAACAACGGTATGGTGCGCCACGGCTTGCGGATGAGCTCCCGGCCTACAACATCAAAACGATAGCTGGCAGCCTGCGTCGCCAGGGGCTTCGGGCAAAGGCAGCCCGCAAGTTCAGCCCGGTCAGTTATCGTGAGCATGGCTTGCCTGTGTCTGAGAACCTGCTGAAGCAGGACTTTTACGCCAGCGGCCCGAATCAGAAGTGGTCGGGAGACATCACCTACTTACGCACCGATGAAGGCTGGCTGTATCTGGCAGTGGTGATTGACCTGTGGTCGCGAGCTGTCATCGGCTGGTCAATGGCACCGCGAATGACGGCACAACTGACCTGCGATGCGTTGCAGATGGCGCTGTGGCGGCGTAAACGCCCGAAAAATGTCATTGTTCATACTGACCGTGGCAGCCAGTACTGTTCAGCGGACTATCAGGCGTTGCTGAAGCGGCATAATCTGCGCGGGAGCATGAGCGCGAAAGGCTGCTGTTACGACAATGCGTGTGTGGAAAGCTTCTTCCACTCGCTGAAAGTGGAATGCATCCACGGTGAACGCTTTATCAGCCGGGAAATGATGAGAACAACTGTATTTAATTATATTGAGTGCGATTACAATCGCTGGCGTCGCCACAGTGCCTGTGGTGGGCTCAGTCCTGAACAATTTGAAAACCAGAACCTTGCTTAGGGCCGTGTCCACATTACGTGGGTAGGATCAGTTCACACCAGGAAAACGATTAATGACTGGCGGCAGGATTATAACGAGTGCCGTCCACATTCATCGCTGGATTACCAGACTCCAGCTGAATTTCCAGCAGGCTGGCGAAACGGGAAATATGAAGAAAAACCAACCGACATTACTAATTGAAGGTTATATCTAATCCTGGGGTCAGTCCAGTTTATTTAGACAGTTTTGGCATTTCATGTCACGTGATTTAATGTCTGGGTATTTATTCTTTTGATCAGAGTAAAGCTAGAGTTGTTTGAAGGGAAGGGGATAGGAATGCGTGAGTTCCAGCCTCCAATTACCTGCAAAGACATATTTTGAAACCTATATAAATGGGGTAAGAAAAAATATCTTCAGTGTAAAACGATATAAAAATTGCCATATCTTATTGATTATGAGTGAATTTTATTGTTTAAGAAAAATTTCTCGATAAGTGGATGTTCAAGACAGTCAGCGCTATATAAAAAATACAATAAAAAGTATTGACCCTATAGTAGTTGCAGGGTTTTTAATGCTCATCAACAGGAAACGAGCAGTATGCTCTTATGATGAACATTAACTTTACTAGGGTTATCACTATGAAAAATATCAAACTTCTCGCAGCAGCTGGTTTTCTCTCTGTTGTCTCATTCTCTGGTATGGCGCAGACGGTCAGCGTAACTGCTTCCACTCTTGACAGTGCAGAAGCAAAAATTGCTGCTAAAGCAAAAGAAGCACAAACGTCATACAAAATTCTCTCTGCGTATACTGGTAATCGAGTGCATATGACCGCTAAATTAGGGGATTAATAGATAATCATTTTAGGGTATCTATAGGAATATATACCTTGATAAAATCTGCCACTATATACTAATTTTTAATGCTTGATATGCCACATGTTTTTTCCTTGAATAGACTTTAGCGGACTGCTGATAAAGAGTCCGTATTTTTTTAATGTAATACTAATAGTTAAGTATGGTTTTTTATCCGTGCAAATATTTTAGCTCCACGTCCTCTTTGTGGAGTTGCCCCCGCTAAAACGGACACGGTTAATTTATAGCTAGCAGCGAACTTCTGTATTCCCTTGGTGACTGCATTTTCAGCCCTTTATGGGGATGCCAGTTATTATAGTCTTCCATCCATTCCGTCAGTTTTCACATCACTGTCATGGCATCCGGCAGGTCATTAACATACACGTAGTCACGCTTGAACGTTTTAACGAACGATTCAGCCATCCCATTGCTCTCCGGACTGCGCACTGGCGTCGTACACACGATGAACCTGAGTGAGGTGGCGAACGTTCTTATTGAGTCCGCTATGTAGCAACAGCCATTATCGGTCAGCCACTCAACGGCATGTGGCAGGTAAAGCGTATTGCCAAAGCGCTTTTCCACACTCTCTGTCAGCAGATCCTGCACCATAACGCTGTTTATTCCACCTGTTGTCGCCGACCAGCAGATGGCTTCGCGATCACAGCAGTCAAGGCTGAACACTACCCGCACGACTTCCCGATTCAAGCAGCGGATTTCAACACCAGTGCGTATCCGGCTTGAGTGTCACGACGTTGCCGGTATGACTGTGCTCTGGCTTTCTATGGCCAGATTTTGCCAGCAACAGGTTATTCGCCTGCATGATCCGGTAAATGCGTTTGTGGTTAACCCGCCAGTTTTGTTCCTTCAGCGCACGATTGAGGTGTGCCGTCACGCGACGGTAGCCGTTTGTCGCCCGCTCGCTGCATATCTGGCGGATAAGCGGTAACAGTCGGGCGTCATCATCTTTGCTATAGCGGGCTGGCCGCTGCTGGCGCTTCTTTAGCAGCCGTTCATAAAGATTCGAACGCGATACGCAGAGCACTTCTGCTATTCGGATGAGGAGGTATCGTCCGGTGGCAGCAATGGCATGCGCGATATCAACTTTTTTGCCTAGGCTATCTCAAGCGCGTTCCTATGGATTTCGGCTTCCATCGTCTTGCGGCCCAGCATTTGTTCAAGCTGTTTGACTTTTTTCTCCAGCGCTTGGACCTCGGAGACACTGACGACCTCGTCGCCAGCGACGATCGCAGACTTTCCACCCTCGTTCATGAGCCGTTTCCACTTAAAAAGAAGACTGGGTGTGATGTCATATTGCCGGGCAACGAGTGAGACGGTGTAGCCGGGCTGCATGGCGAGCGCAACAAAACGGGCTTTCTCTTCAGGAGTATAACGACGGCGTTTTTGCTCGCCAGTGATCACTTCGATTCTTTGCACAGGACACTCCTTAAACATAGCTCTATGACTATGTCTTACTGGTGAGGTGTCCGGTTCAAACGGAGGCTATTACCCTTTGATATTTTCACTTTTTTGATTCATTCTCAATGCCGATGCTTGGTTAAATCAGAGAAGCGTTCATCATCAGCTATCAACCGGTGCTTTTACGATTTAAGGGGTTAAGACACCGCTCACTATTCTATTCCGTTAGCCTGACTCTGTGATTTCCCGAACATAGTTCAGTGTTCTGAACAGATAAAACCAGCATATTTCTGTCCGGAGCGTCAGACAAGATTGTCTGATAAAGGGGGAGCTGCTCCTTGCAGATTAGAGCATCTCTATGTTAGCAACGTCCGCTCCTGGCACGCATGAGACATTCAGAGCCATAACTGCTGGGGACAGCCTGGCAGTCCAGTTCTTCTGTTCGGTTTCACGACTACACGTCGCCATAATTCGCTATGATGAGAAAAACAGAATAGGATATCGAAGATGAAAACTGTCGAATTTTTGCTGTACACCCTCAAACCCGGTACTGGAAAAGACTTTCATAGAATAATGAAAGAAGTGAGTGTTCCACTTCACCGTTCAGTGGGAATGGATGTTATTTCTTATGGTATATCAGCACATGACGACGATGCTTACTATCTGATCAGGGCTTATAACAGCCTCTCTCACCTGAAAACTGCCCAGGACACCTTTTATGATAGCGAAGCATGGCGTCATGGTCCCCGGCAGGCCATTATCGATAGAATAAGCATCAGCGTTAAATCGGTACTGACTCTCACTGAGAGTGCCGTTGAGCATTTACGAACCCACTGACCCTATCGCTATACGTCATGGTAAAGCCGGGATAGACACACCAGCAAGACGTTACTGTTATTCAGTACATCAGAGATGAGGCTACCGCCTCACATGCTGAATGCGGGATGTTTGACCGGCATCTATGAGCGAAGAGCGGAAGTTCGCTTTCGGAAAACCTAATCCATGTGCCAGAGGGTCTCTGAAAGAGAATGGGGCGTTTAAGTGGGGTACTTACAAAAAATCAGCCTTAACGTACAATAATTTTCGATATCCAAACTGACCCCATTAAGAGTTATCCAGCATGTATGTTGAATCGCCACGGGTTTAACAGACACCTCGGAGTCATTTAAGATGACTTAAAGAGAGGTGCCCATGAGCGGTAAACGTTATCCCGAAGAGTTTAAAATTGAAGCAGTCAAACAGGTTATTGATCGCGGTCATTCTGTTTCCAGCGTTGCAACACGTCTCGATATCACCACCCACAGCCTTTACGCCTGGATAAAGAAGTACGGTCCGGACTCATCCACTAATAAAGAACAGTCAGATGCTCAGGCCGAGATCCGCCGACTCCAGAAGGAGTTGAAGCGGGTTACTGACGAACGGGACATATTAAAAAAAGCCGCGGCGTACTTCGCAAAGCTGTCCGACTGAGGTACGCCTTTATTCGTGACAACTCCCGTTGCTGGCCTGTTCGTCTGCTCTGCAGGGTGCTGGATGTTCATCCCAGTGGCTTTTACGCCTGGTTTAAGCAACCGTATTCTCAGCGCCACCAGGTAGATCTGAGACTGACGGGACAGATCAAACAGTTCTGGCTGGAGTCCGGTTGCGTTTATGGTTATCGCAAGATCCATCTGGACTTGCGGGATAGCGGTCAACAGTGCGGAGTGAACAGAGTCTGGCGACTGATGAATCGTGCCGGGATAAAGGCTCAGGTCGGGTACCGGAGCCCGTGGGCACGCAAAGGCGAGGCCAGTATCGTATCGCCCAACAGGCTCCAGCGACAGTTCAATCCGGATGCTCCGGATAAGCGTTGGGTAACGGACATAACCTACATCAGGACCCACGAAGGCTGGCTGTATCTTGCTGTGGTTGTTGATCTGTTCTCACGCAAAATTATCGGCTGGTCAATGCAATCCCGGATGACAAAGGACATTGTCCTGAACGCACTGCTGATGGCTGTATGGCGGCGTAATCCCCAAAAACAGGTGCTGGTTCATTCGGACCAGGGCAGTCAGTACACAAGCCATGAGTGGCAGTCGTTCCTGAAATCACACGGCCTGGAGGGGAGCATGAGCCGTCGCGGTAACTGTCACGATAATGCGGTTGCAGAAAGCTTTTTCCAGTTGCTGAAACGCGAACGGATAAAGAAAAAGATCTACGGAACGCGGGAAGAAGCCCGCAGCGATATTTTTGATTACATCGAAATGTTTTATAACAGTAAGCGTCGGCATGGTTCGAGCAATCAGATGTCACCGACAGAATATGAAAACCAGTATTATCAACGGCTCGGAAGTGTCTAGATTATCCGTGGCGATTCA
>NZ_JAOWGU010000044.1:0-499176 GCF_030332975.1 Citrobacter sp. Cpo032 | reverse complement strand
AGGCATCAAATAAAAGCGAAAGGCTCAGTCGAAAGACTGGGCCTTTTGTTTTATCTGTTGTCTGTCGGTGAGCGCTCTCCTGAGGAGGACAAATCCGCCGGGAGCGGATTTAAACGTTGCGCAGCAACGGCCCGGAGGGTGGCGGGCAGGGCACCCGCCATAAACTGCCAGGCATTAATTTAGTGAAGAAGCCCATCCTGACGGATGGGCTTTTTTGCGTCTGTGCGGGGCAAAAACCGCCGGATGCGGCGTGCCGCCTTATCCGGCCTACAGGGGCTGGGCTGAACGTATTTTGTAGGCCTGATAAGCGCAGCGCATCAGGCAACACGGCGGTACATTGCCGGATGCGGCGTGCCGCCTTATCCGGCCTACAGGGGCTGGGCTGAACGTATTTTGTAGGCCTGATAAGCGCAGCGCATCAGGCAACGCGGCAGTACATTGCCGGATTCGACGTAACAGCCTTAATCGACCAACAAAAGCACACTGTCTCGATCTACTACACGGATCTCTCCCTCGAACATATCTGAATCCTTTCTCTGCTAATTAAAATCGTGATCTTTACCGCACAATAAGATATAACAATTATATAACATTCCATTCACCAAAAACACACGACCATCATTGATAAATTCACGCGATTGTTGGCAGGGGTACAATTCTAATGGCTGATAGTAGTGTAACTGAGAACGGGGCGCTGGCAGACGGCGATACCCGCCGTCGTATATGGGCGATTGTCGGAGCATCATCAGGGAATCTGGTCGAATGGTTTGATTTCTATATCTATTCATTCTGCTCTCTTTATTTTGCTCATATCTTTTTTCCATCAGGAAATACCACCACACAACTCTTACAAACCGCTGGCGTTTTTGCCGCTGGCTTCTTGATGCGACCAATTGGAGGCTGGCTGTTTGGCCGTATCGCGGATAAGCACGGGCGTAAAAAGTCCATGTTGCTGTCCGTTTGTATGATGTGCATGGGATCGTTGGTGATCGCTTGTCTACCGGGATATGAAACTATCGGTACCTGGGCGCCTGCGCTATTACTGCTGGCAAGGCTATTCCAGGGGTTATCTGTCGGTGGTGAATACGGAACCAGCGCGACCTATATGAGTGAAGTCGCCGTTGAAGGTAAGAAAGGTTTTTATGCTTCATTCCAGTACGTAACGTTAATCGGCGGACAGTTACTGGCATTACTGGTTGTGGTCATATTACAGCACACGTTAGAAGACTCAGCGCTCAGAGAGTGGGGTTGGCGTATTCCATTTGCGTTGGGTGCCGTGCTGGCTATTGTTGCGCTATGGCTGCGTCGCCAACTGGATGAAACCTCGAAACAGGATGTTCGCGCGCTGAAAGAAGCGGGTTCCCTGAAAGGTCTGTGGCGTAATCGCAAAGCTTTTGTCATGGTGCTTGGTTTTACCGCCGCGGGATCATTGTGTTTTTATACGTTCACAACCTATATGCAGAAGTACCTGGTTAACACAGCCGGTATGCATGCCAACGTAGCCAGTGGGATTATGACGGCGGCACTGTGTGTGTTCATGCTGGTACAACCGCTGTTCGGCGCCTTGTCAGATAAAATTGGCCGACGTACTTCAATGCTGTGTTTTGGCGCGTTGGCCGCGATTTTCACCGTTCCCATTCTGACAGCATTGCAAAGCGTAACATCCCCGTATATGGCGTTTGCTCTGGTGATGTGTGCCCTGTTAATCGTCAGTTTCTATACGTCAATTAGCGGTATTCTGAAGGCCGAAATGTTCCCGGCACAGGTACGCGCTCTGGGGGTCGGCTTATCTTATGCGGTGGCCAATGCGCTGTTTGGCGGTTCAGCCGAATATGTCGCGTTGTCCCTGAAGTCTGTCGGTATGGAAACGACATTCTTCTGGTACGTCACTGCGCTGGCAGTCGTTGCGTTTTTAGTATCGCTAATGCTGCATGGGAAAGGGAAAGGTCTGCGCCTCTAGTAATGTGCCAGTTGCCAGACCGCATAGCCGGTAGATGCGCCTGCAACATCCCAGGCGAAGTCCTTCCAGCTCCAGCCGCTCCCAGCGGGACGGCTGTCCCACAGCTCTTTTGACGCACCCAGGCTGACTGAGAACATCAGGCCGATAGCCGCACTGCGATCGCGGCTGTTGCCCTGATGTTGGGCATATTCATTGCCGGCTGCGGCAAGCATGGCGGAGGCGATGAAGTGTTGAGCTTTGTCTTGCCCGCTCCACTGGTCGTTAGCCATATGGCTGCAGCCCGAAATGGCAAGGATACTGGTAAGAATGAACAGGCGCACCGTTGCCTCCATATGAAAAACCCCGTCACTGGACGGGGTCTTGATTACAGAATACGGCTAATTAATCTGTCGATACGAATACGGCGTAGTCGACGGATGAGCTTACGCACTTTGACTGGATAGTCAGCAATGCTTTGCAGGTCGCGATAGTGCTTAACGACGGTAGTATGCGTACGGATAAGCTCCAGCTCTTTATCGCGCTGAGGGGTGAGCTCTTGCTTAGGATCGTGAATAAGGATGGCGTTTTCCAGATCCAGACGCCAGGCGCGAGGGTTAAGGTTGTTGCCGGTGAGCAGCATCCATTTATCATCAACCCACATACCTTTCAGATGATAGGTGTTGTCATCATCTTTCCATAGGCGTACGACCAGCTGGTCGGTATTCACGTAATACTGCAATCTGCTCAAGAAACGGCGCAGATTGATTTCATACAGATAAGGCAGCGCACCGATGATCTTGAATGGCTCATCTTCCGGGATGAAAAAGTCGTTGGCGGTTTTATCACCGACAATGATTTCAACCTTTTTCCCTTCACGCAGCAGTTGAATGATATTGCGCACCAGTATGGCGGGAAGGTTGAAATAAGGGGTACAGATTGTAAGCTTGTGCTCCGCGCAGGGCATAAGATGGAAAATGGTCTTATTTAACAGACTGGATTTCCCAAGGCCCACCAGAGGCGTAACCGAAAGCTGTTCGTTATCAGCATCACCCTGAAAATGGAATGACGCATCGCGCAGTTCCTGACGGTACAGGCGGATGTCGTTTTTAATTTCTGGGCTTTTAGGGCGGTTGATATCATCAAGACGGTTAACGCCGCGACCGTTCATCAGGTTTTGCGTCACCCAATCGAACATGATATCGGCCATTTGCGCGTTGCGAATCAACTGATAACGGTCATAGCGATATTTATCATGCTGATGCAGGTAAACATCGTTCAGACTGGCCCCGCTGTACAGGACGCTGTCATCAATGATAAAGCCTTTGAAATGCAGGACGCCAAGCGCTTCACGGGTGTTAATCGGGACACCGTAGACAGGAATATCGATACCAGGGTTTTCTTGCGCCATTCGGCAATACCAATCAGCATTGGTATTGGATGCCGCAGCACCAATACGACCGCGCTGGGCTCGGTGCCAGTCGACAAGCACCCGGACATCCAGCTCAGGACGCTGCCGTTTTGCCGCATAGAGAGCGTCAAGTATGCCCTTACCACCGTCATCCTGTTCCAGGTACAGCGCAATAATGCAGATCCGTCGCGTCGCGCTGGCTATTTTTTCCAGCAGAGTCTCCCTGAAATTAGCGGGAGCATAAAAGAAATCTACATCATCAACTGACTGAGAAATCTTGGGTAGTTGGGCAAGGTGTTGTTGATGTTTATTACGCTTAAATTTTGACAACATCACAGTGCATTTCTTCTCTGTTCATTGAAGGGTCCTCTGTGCTATGCAGACGACATAAGCGGGCAATGATACCACCAGTACCCATTAATGTGGTCAACATTTCCAGTACCTTACTCACGATTCCTCACATTGGGCCAGATTAAGCGTTAGCCCAACAATTCCCTCTTCGAGCTGGACGTCAACAACAAACCCGAGCTTTCGGGCCAGGGCGACCATCCCACGATTGTTCGGCATCGTAATACCATTCAAACGTATAAGTCCGTGATCTCGAGTATAGGCAATTAATTTTTCCATCAATCGGCGACCCAGTCCAAGCCCTTTGAGATCGGAACGAACCAGTACGGCAAACTCAGCGTCTACGTTATCAGGATCCGAGATTGCTCGCGTTACGCCGAGGATCTCTTCGTGATTATCTTTACAACGCACCGCAACAAAGGCCATTTCCCGATCGTAGTCGATCTGCGTCATATTGGCTAAATCTTCGTGGGTAAATTCGTTGATCTCACTGAAATAGCGATAATAAAGATCTTCTTTTGTCACCTGAGAAATGAACTGCTGAAGATGAGGTTCATCCTCCGGCAAAATGGGGCGGAACAGACAGCGCTCGCCGTTCTTCAACTCCACCCACTCTTCAAGCTGATGAGGGTAGGGACGTACAGCCAGTCTGCTTTCGTTATCGCCCGTGAAAGGGGCAATATCCAGCGTAACGTCCAGCGCGGTAAATTCTCCGGCCGAGGCCAGCAGCGGATGAATATCCAGACGCTGAATTTCCGGGCAATCGACGATCAGGTTGGAGACCTGCACCAGAAGTTGGCTCAACCCGGCGATATCCAATGGGCGCAGTGCGCTGCGCGCGCGGATCTTTTTATTTTTGATCCCCTGGATCACCAGATAACGCGCCAGATTCATGTTCAATGGCGGCAATGCCACCACGGCTTGATCTTCCGGTCGCCACTCAACACCACCTTCACCCAACATAATCAACGGGCCAAATACCGGGTCGTGTTCAACGACGACACGAAGCTCCTGAGCGCCGGCGCGATTCGCCATACTTTGCACTAATAAGCCGTGAATGCGTGCCTGCGGCCAGGCCATTTTTACCCGATCGAAAATTGCATTGGCGGCCTGCTGCACTTCAGTGGCTGTACGCAGGTAGAGCATCACCCCCTGAACTTCTGATTTATGCGGAATATCAGGAGAACGCAGCTTGAGCGCCACCGGGTAGCCGATTTGCTCCGCGATGTGTACGGCTTCCGCGCTGTCGCTGGCGATCCACGTTGGCAGCGTGTGTAAGCCATAAGCCTGTAAAATCGGCTGCACTTCATGGGTATCAAGCGATGTCGCTCCTTCAGCAATCGCCCGCTGTAACAGATTATGCGCTTCGGCGGTGTTGGAGGTCAGGCTGTCAGGCAGCGCAGGCGTTTCTCGTAGCTGCTTCTGATTTCGCCGATATTCCACCATATGCATAAATGCGGTGATGGTACCTTCCGGCGTGCGGTAGGTGGGCAGTCCGGCTTCGCTAAACAGTCTGCGGGCTTCCTGAGAGGAAAACTCTCCGCACCAGTTGGTCAGCAACGAGACGAATTTTCCTCGGGGGTGATGCTTTACCGCTTCAATCAATGCCAGTGCGCTTTCGGTTCCGGGAGCGGCTGCGCTGGGTGAATGAATCACCATCAGCGCGTCGAAATCCTGGCTGGCGAGCAAAATATCCAGTGTCTTAACGTAGTGTTCGCTGCTGGCATCATCACGCAGATCCAGCGGGTTGGCGATATCAACATGTTCAGGCAACGCATCACGTAATTTCTGGCAGGTGTCTTCACTCAACGTCGCCAACTTGCCATTTTTTGACCACAGTTCATCTAATGCCAGTGCGGCAGGCGCGGCCCCATTGCTGATGATCATCAGCCTGTCGCCACGTAGTGGACGCATGTGACTCAGGGTTTCGACCGCCGAGAACAGCTCGTGTGTGTCTTGTACGCGTAGTAAACCGGCGCGCTGAATAGCGGCATCCCACGCAGGGTCCATCCCGGCGCTGGTATGCAGTAAACGCTGCGCCGCTGGACTACGACCGCTCTTAATCACCAGAATAGGTTTATTGCGCGAGGCGCTGCGGGCGGCGGAAACAAAGCGTCGGGCATCACTTAAATGTTCGAGATACAGCAATATCGCGCTGGTTTTGCTGTCGCGCGCCAGGTAATCCAGCAGCTCATCAACGTCGATATCCAGGCTATCACCCAGCGCGATAAAGTAAGAAAAGCCCATTTCTCTCTGCTGTGCCCAGTCGAGTATGGTATTGGATACGGCAGCGGATTGAGAGATAAAAGCCAGCTTGCCGCGCTTAATCGGGACGGGGGAAAAGCTGGCGTTAAGCCCTTGCCAGGGCGCGAGAAGTCCCAGGCTGTTGGGGCCCAGCAAACGTATGTTGTAGCGTGATGCGCAGGCCAGCAGCTCTGCGTGCTGCGCCGCGGGAGCTGAGAGAATAATGCAGGTTTTACAGCCTTTCTCGCCGAGCGCTTCGAGTAACGCCAGGTTACGGCTGGCATTGGTGCACAACACGGCGAGATCCGGGCTAAAGGGCAGGCTGTTGATATTGGGCCATGCCAGTACGCCCAGGACCGCTTTCCATGCGGGCGTCACCGGTAAAACAGGCCCATTGAAACCGCCGGCAAGCAGGTTACGCATCATCAGGTAACCCGCGCGATTAGGCTTCATTGACGCCCCTATCACCGCAATGGATTTCGGTCGCAGTAGTGCTTCCAGACCACGCTGACTCATATCGGCTTCCTTAATGACACCAGTGACCGAATGATTTTAAACGTTTTCTGATGAATCTGCTGTGACGCTTCCCTGATGTTGAGTTTTTCCTGCCAGGTAGCGGGTTTTAAAGCGAGTGAAATGATCGCTTAACCCTTCTGCGGCTTGCGTATCTCCCGCCAGATCCAACAAGGCGATGGCCACTTCGGCAGTGCAATATTGCCCTTCAGCGTGAACGCCACGCAGGTGGTAAGCTGAAAGGCGTGATAAATCAACGGAGATCACCGGTAGGTTATCGAGGTACGGGCTTTTGCGGAACATTTTACGCGCCTCAGGCCAGGTACCGTCGAGCATGATAAACAATGGTGGCTTACCGGCTGGTGGCGTGAAAATCACTTCACGCTCTTCACCCGCATAGGAGGCCGGGAATACAACCATCGGCTGGTAATCTGGATTTTTCACCAGTTCCAACAGCGCCTGCGGCGGCTCGGTGCGTGACCACTGAAAAGCCGTGGTATCGGGCAGAATATCAGCAATCAAACGCCCCGTGTTGCTGGGCTTCATCGGCTCGGTATCAAACATCACCAGACAAAAGCGACTTTTTGCCTCAGAGGGTGCCAGCGTTGCGCACAAGCAGAGTTTCTGCGGCAGCAGGCAGCGCTGACAGCGGCGGACGCGATTACCTCGGGCAAGGAAAGGACGCGTGGCGCGCGCGAGGCGCTCAGCGCGTAACTGAAGAACAGCGTTATCGGTCATGGGGAAACACGTTGAAAAACGCTATTGTCGCAGAGGTGAAAACGGGGCACAAGATGCGCCCCGTAGAGATTATAATGATTCGTTAAGCCAGCTATCAAACGGGGCTTTTGGTACAGCGCCGTTAAGCATGTCGACGATTTCCCCTTTTTTGAAAATCATAATGGTCGGAATGCTGCGGATACCGAAACGGGCGCTGAGTTCACGTTCGGCTTCCGTATTCACTTTAACAAAACGCACTTTACCGCTACGCTCTTCCGCGACATCTTCAAAAATCGGGGCGAAGTTACGACATGGACCACACCAGGGGGCCCAAAAGTCAACGACCACAGGGAGATCGTCTTTTAACAGTTTATCCAGTGTCTCACCGGTCGCATTGATCACCTCCCCATCAAACAGGTCGTGACCACAGCGTCCGCATTTAGCCGCTTCCTGGACGCGATCGTCGGGGATGCGGTTGATAGCCTGGCAGCTGGTACAAACGGTATTCATAACTAACCTCTCGATGAGTGGAGTGGACTTCACGGCAGGAACGCCAGTATGTTTCTATTATGTTACATATTATCGGGGAGTCTGTTCTAAACAACAATGCGTTTTATTCAATGAGTACAATAGTCCTTAGCTTTTAAATGAAATAATGGCTAACGACGTGCACATCGGGTAATCTGCGCGCTTCGCGCAGAGCAGGTGGAGAAAAACATGAGCGACGAACTGAAGAACAAAAACGGCAAGGTCAAAGTGATGTACGTCCGCAGTGACGATGACTCGGATAAACGCACCCAAAATCCACGTACTGGCAAAGGCGGTGGTCGCCCCGGTACTTCCCGAGCCGAAGGCGGTCGTCGCCCTGCCCGTGATGACCGAAAGGGTCCGAACAGCGAACGCGGTCGTGAACGTGGTCGTGACCGCGATGTAGAACGTGACCGCAGACGTGAAGATTCACCGTGGCGTACCGTGTCCCGCGCACCGAATGATGACGCGGCGGATAAAGCCGATCACGGCGGTATTAGCGGTAAGAGCTTTATCGATCCTGAAGTATTACGCCGTCAGCGTGCGGAAGAAACCCGCGTTTACGGTGAGAATGCCTGTCAGGCTCTGTTCCAGAGTCGTCCGGACGCCATCGTCCGCGCCTGGTTTGTTCAGAGCGTAACCCCGCGCTTTAAAGAAGCATTACGCTGGATGGCTGCAAACCGCAAAGCCTATCACGTGGTTGACGAAGCCGAGCTGGCGAAAGCCTCTGGCACTGAACACCATGGAGGCGTCTGTTTCCTGATCAAAAAACGTAACGGTACTACCGTTAAGCAATGGGTCGGTCAGGCAGGGGCGCAGGATTGCGTGCTGGCACTGGAAGATATCGCTAACCCGCACAACCTGGGCGGAATGATGCGTAGCTGCGCCCACTTTGGTGTGAAAGGCGTGGTGGTACAGGACGCGGCGCTGCTGGAATCAGGTGCGGCCATCCGTACAGCTGAAGGTGGTGCAGAGCACGTTCAGCCGATTACCGGCGACAGCATTGTTGATGTGCTGGACGACTTCCGCCAGGCGGGTTACACGGTTGTGATGACCTCAAGCGCGAAAGGCAAACCGCTGTTTACTACCACGCTGCCGGAAAAAATGGTGCTGGTATTAGGGCGTGAGCGTGAAGCTCTGCCAGAAGCAGCATGCTCAGCCGACGATTTGTGCATAGCGATTGACGGCACTGGCAAGGTAGAAACGCTCAACGTTTCTGTGGCAACAGGCGTGCTGCTCGCGGAGTGGTGGCGTCAGAACAAAGCCTGATAATAAAAATGCCAGCGAATCGCTGGCATTTTTTTACTCGCTTTCTGCGGGTAATACCGGCATCCAGTCAATTGGCTTTTCACCTCGTTGTTCCAGCCATTCATTCGCCAGTACAAAGTGATTGCAGCCAAAGAAACCGCGATGCGCAGAGAGCGGTGATGGGTGGGGCGCTTTCAACACATGGTGACGCTGCGTATCAATAATCGCGCCTTTCTTCTGTGCGTGAGAACCCCAGAGCAGGAAAACCACGCCTTCCCGATGTTGGTTAATCAGGCTGATGACTTTATCGGTAAATGTTTCCCATCCAAGGCTGGCGTGAGAATGCGCCTGACCGGCGCGGACGGTGAGTACGGTGTTGAGTAACAGTACCCCCTGGCGTGCCCAGCTTTCCAGATATCCGTGCGTTGGGCGCGTGAAACCTGGAATCGTTGCCTCCAGCTCTTTGTACATGTTCAGCAACGAGGGGGGAGTGGCAATGCCGGGGCGAACAGAGAACGCGAGACCGTGTGCCTGGCCTGGACCGTGGTAAGGATCCTGACCCAGGATAACGACTTTCACGTCACCAAGCTCGGTAAAGCGAAAAGCGTTAAACACATCTTTTTGCGGCGGATAAATTGTCATACCTGACTGACGCTCGCCGGCAACAGTATGCAGTGTGTTAACAAAATAAGGCTGCTGTTTCTCTTCAGCCAGCACATCGTGCCAGGTTAATTCGGTGGCCATCTCGCTCTCCTGCGAATTTTCAATCCCCCTAGCTTAACTGCTTCTTTCGACGTCGCAAAATTCTGTACGTTACTCAATGGTCTACCCCTTAAAGATAGTTGAAAATTTATGTAAAAAGTTTAGCTGCGCACATAGCGTAAGTTGATGTAAAACAATAAAATCCACCTATCACCACTTTTCATGTGTGGTTTTTATTGATTTAAATCAAAGATTCAAGGGTGTGTGAGGGGTATATATACACTCAAGCAACAATGGTTTTACCAATTGGCCGGATGACGGCCAACCGAGATCAAATAATTTTGCCGGGGAGGCATCAAATGATTACAGGTATCCAGATTACTAAAGCTGCAAACGACGACCTGCTGAACTCTTTCTGGCTGCTGGACAGCGAAAAAGGCGAAGCTCGCTGCATCGTTGCGAAAGCAGGTTTCAATGCTGATGAAGTCGTTGCAGTCAGCAAACTGGGCGAAATCGAATACCGTGAAGTACCGGTAGACGTACAGCCGGAAGTCCGCGTGGAAGGTGGTCAGCACCTGAACGTGAACGTTCTGCGTCGCGAAACGCTGGAAGATGCAGTTAAGCATCCGGAAAAATATCCGCAGCTGACCATCCGTGTTTCGGGTTATGCAGTGCGTTTCAACTCTCTGACCCCAGAACAGCAGCGCGACGTTATTGCTCGTACCTTTACTGAGAGCCTGTAAGGCTCACGGGGAATAACCCCGTTTAGCAGAGAATCAAAAAGCGGAAGATGCCAGTGCGTCTTCCGCTTTTTTGCATCTGTTAGTAAAAGATCCTCACCGCGCAATACACCAAAAGCAGCGCCAGAATGATATTCAACTGTCGACCGTAATGGCGAAAAACGCGCTGAAAAAGATGGCCCGCCAGCGCCCAGCAGGCATTCCCGAAGGTGCCTATCAGCGCTAACAGAATACTCACCCCAATCAGCCAGTGGGCGTCCTGAGTGTACGGTAATACAAACGTGGATAACGCGGTAATGCCGTATAAAATGATTTTCACGTTAACAAACTGCAATCCAAAACTTGCCCAGAAGCTAATCGGCTCTGACTGCAATCGATCGTTCGAGGTCGGGCTGGTGGCGATCTTCAGCGCCAGCCACAGGATATAAGCGGCCCCAGCCCAACTAAGCCAATGGATGATGGCTGGATCCATGACCGCCAGTGAAAATGAAATCCCGGCGCACATCAGCATGACGATTAAAAAGCCCAGACTCATTCCGGCCAGTACGCGTGTACTCTGACGAAAACCGTGTGACGTCGCGGCACTGAGCGCAAGGATGTTGTTTGGTCCGGGAGTTAGCGCGGTAATCAATGTATAGGTCCAGAATGCACTTAAAAGGGTGGGGGTCACTTGTTATCTCCTTTGTTTTGATAGACAGTACCCGAGGCAAAACATTAAAAAAAATGAATGTTTTTGCATTCTGAGTTCGATGTTTTCGATGGGTTGGTGCGGATGGATTTACGTCGGTTTATTACGCTAAAAACGGTGGTGGAAGAGGGTTCATTTCTGCGGGCATCACAAAAACTGTGCTGTACGCAATCAACGGTTACCTTTCATATTCAACAGCTTGAGCAAGAGCTTTCGGTGCAGTTGTTTGAAAAAATTGGTCGCCGGATGTGTCTCACCAGTGAGGGAAAACGGCTGATGCCGCATATCCATGACCTGACGCGCGTGATGGCATCGATTCGACAGTCGGCACATCAGGATGCGCAGCCGAGCGGCGATCTACGTGTCGCAACAGGTGAAACGCTGCTGGCGTATAGAATGCCGCAGGTTTTACAGCGATTTAAACAACGTGCGCCTCATGTGCGGTTGTCTTTACAGTCGCTCAACTGTTATGTCATTCGCGATGCGTTGCTCAGTGACGAGGTCGATCTGGGGGTCTTTTATCGGGTGGGTAATGACGATGCCCTGGAGTTGATGCCGCTTGGCGATCAGTCACTGGCATTAGTTGCTTCGCCACTGCTTCAGCACGTTGATTTTACTCAGCATAACCAGCACATTCCCTGCAGTTTTATCATTAATGAGCCGCAATGTATTTTCAGACAACGCTTCGAGGGGCTACTGCGTAAACGACAGATTACGCTGGAAAATACCATTGAGTTATGGAGCATTGAAAGCATTAAGCAGTGCGTATCGGCAAATCTTGGGGTCAGCTTTTTACCGCGTTTTGCCGTCGAGAAGGAGTTACGTTCAGGGGAGTTGATTGAATTACCGTTCAGTGAACAACCTGAGTTAATTACGGCATTGTGCGGTTATCATGCCGGAAAAGTCGTTAGTCCGGCGATGCGGGTGTTTCTTGAGTGCATTGAAGAGAGTTTTGCATCACGTGAAAAAATGCCGGGCTAAATGGCCCGGCATTCGGTTTACTCTTTGTCGGACTGCTGGGTAGCAGCTCCGCTCGGCTTACGACGTTTGCCGATATTTTTGGCGTCGCGGTGACGTTTTTTCACCCGCGGCTTCTCTTTCTCTTTCGCCTTTTTCTCAGCGCGCTTCGCCAGCACTTTCTTGGATGGCTTACCGTTAGATTTCTCACTTGGCGCGCGCGTGGTTGGACGCAGTTCGTCAATGACGCGAGCTTTCAGCGGTTCGTCAATATAGCGGCTCGCTTTGCCGAGCAGCAGGTGGTCGTGCGCTTCAACCAAAGAGATCGCAGTGCCTTTACGGCCAGCACGACCGGTACGGCCAATACGGTGCAGATAGGCATCGCCACTGCGCGGCATGTCGAAGTTAAACACGTGGCTGACGTCAGGAATATCGATCCCGCGAGCGGCGACGTCGGTTGCTACCAGCACGTTCACACGACCATCGGTCAGGCGTTTGATCGCTTCGTTACGTTTGTTCTGCACCATCTCGCCTTCGAGATAGCAGTTATTAATGCCCGCCTGGCGCAGCCAGCCTGCCAGCTCGTGCACACGCTCACGTTTGCGTACGAAGACAATCGAGCGAGTCGCTTCCGGCTGTTTTAACAGGTGGATCAGCATGGCAGTTTTGTGCTCGATATCATCGGCACGGTAGTAAAACTGATGGATCTTCTTGCGTTCACGGGTGGACGGATCCGCTGAGACTTCGACCGGGTCTTCCAACAGACGCTCGGCAAAATCTTTAATCGCATCGCCTTCCAGCGTGGCGGAAAACAGCATGGTTTGTTTACGCCAGCGTGTTTCACCGGCGATATGCTCGATGTCCTGGGCAAAGCCCATGTCCAGCATACGGTCTGCTTCATCGAGAATTAGCGTTTCAACCGCATGGCAGTCGAAGTTTTCTTCTTTAATGTATTGCAGCAGACGACCCGTGGTGGCGACCACGATGTCCTGGTTTTCGCTAAAGACTTCCATGTGGTTCATGTAAGCCACGCCGCCGGTAATCGTAGCGATATCCAGATGTGTATTCTTCGCCAGCTCACGAGCGTGTTCGGCAACCTGCATCGCCAGTTCGCGCGTTGGCGTCAGGATTAAAATGCGCGGCGGACCAGATTTCTTGCGCGGGAAGTCGAGCAGGTGCTGCAACGCTGGCAGCAAATATGCCGCCGTTTTACCGGTGCCTGTCGGCGCAGAACCGAGTACATCACGGCCATCGAGCGCAGGCGGAATGGCGGCAGCCTGAATGGCGGTCGGGCGAGTGAAACCTTTTTCCTGGAGGGCATCCAGAAGGCTTTCATCGAGTTCAAGTTCGGAAAAAGTCGTTACAGTCATGTTCTACCTCTGAGTGGGGCGCTGATTATAGACGTTACGGCTGCAATCTTCATCTGTTTGTATGGATATACCTTCTCAGGTATTGTTTTTATCCTATGTTATCGTTTTTTTTTCCAGGAAGGTTGTTCTTCATGCCCCAGTCTACATCCGTACTGAGACGTAATGGATTTACTTTTAAGCAGTTTTTTGTGGCACACGATCGCTGTGCAATGAAAGTCGGAACAGACGGCATTTTATTGGGGGCCTGGGCCCCCGTTGCGGGCGTAAAGCGGATCCTGGATATTGGTACCGGGAGTGGCCTGTTGGCACTGATGTTGGCCCAGCGCACTGATGAAAATGTCACCATTGATGCCGTGGAGCTTGATGTTGACGCCGCGCAGCAGGCGCAGGAGAACATCGCGCAATCTCCGTGGAGGCATCGCGTCAGCGTTCATACAGCAGATGCGCAGCAATGGATACCGCGCCAGACCGTGCGTTTTGATTTGATTATCAGCAATCCACCCTATTATGAACAGGGAGTGGAATGCGCCACGCCGCAGCGCGAGCAGGCACGTTATACGACCGCACTTGATCATGAAGCATTGCTGGCACTGGCGGCGGGGAGTATTACAGAAGATGGTTTTTTTTGTGTCGTGCTGCCGGAACAGATTGGGAACGCGTTTACCCAGCAGGCATTAAGTATGGGCTGGCATCTGCGATTACGTACGGATGTAGCAGAAACGGAAGCCCGACTACCGCATCGGGTATTGCTGGCATTCTCCCCGCAGGCCGGGGAGTGCTTTAGCGACAGGCTGGTGATTCGTGGGCCAGACCAACGTTACTCTGAAGGTTACACGGCACTGACCCAGGCGTTTTACCTGTTTATGTGATGACTTAGCGGAGAGAGAATGGACGGGCCGGCTTCTGGAAGCTGCTCTGGGTAATCCAGCGTGTAGTGCAGGCCCCGACTCTCTTTGCGCATCATTGCGCAGCGGACAATCAACTCGGCAACCTGCACCAGGTTACGCAGTTCCAGCAAATTGTTCGACACGCGGAAATGGGCGTAATACTCGTCGATTTCCTGTTGCAGCATGGTGATACGGCGCAGAGCGCGCTCCAGGCGCTTGGTCGTACGCACAATACCGACGTAATCCCACATAAACAGCCGCAGCTCATGCCAGTTATGCTGGATAACAACCAACTCATCCGGATTTTCTACCCGGCTTTCATCCCAGCCCGGGAGCATGCTAACGCCGCGAGCATAAGGCATGCGCCTGTCGATATCTTCAGCCGCGGACCAGCCATAAACCAGACACTCCAGCAATGAGTTCGATGCCATCCGGTTGGCACCATGCAGGCCGGTGTAACTCACCTCGCCGATCGCATACAGCCCGTCGACATCGGTACGGCCAAAGTCATCCACCATCACACCGCCGCAGGTATAGTGCGCGGCAGGCACGATGGGAACCGGCTCTTTGGTTAAATCAATGCCCAATCCCAGCAACTTTTCATAAATCATCGGGAAATGCTGACGAACAAATTCTTCTGGCTTATGGCTGATATCGAGGAACATGCAATCTGCACCAAGGCGCTTCATTTCATGATCAATGGCGCGGGCGACAATATCGCGGGGAGCCAGTTCGCCACGTTCGTCAAAATCGGGCATAAAGCGTGAACCGTCCGGGCGCTTCAGGTGCGCGCCTTCGCCGCGCAGCGCTTCGGTCAGCAGAAAATTGCGCGCCTGCGGATGATACAGCGCTGTCGGGTGAAACTGGTTAAACTCCAGGTTGGCGACGCGGCATCCTGCGCGCCAGGCCATTGCAATTCCGTCACCCGAGGAAATATCCGGATTGGTGGTGTATTGATACACCTTTGACGCGCCGCCGGTGGCCAACACTACCGACTTCGCATGGCAGGTTTCGACGGCTTCTTTATTACGGTTCCAGATCCATGCGCCGACAACCCGACGCGTTCCCGGCAGACCGATTTTATCGGAGACAATCAGGTCGACGGCGTTGCTACGCTCAAGAACCCGGATATTGGGGTGATTTTGTGCCTGGCTGACGAGTGTGGTTTCGACTTCTTTGCCGGTAGCATCCGCAGCGTGCAGGATGCGTCGATGGCTGTGACCGCCTTCACGGGTCAGGTGATAGCTCTCTTCGCCGTTAGGCTGAACCTGTGTATCAAATAAGACGCCCTGATCGATAAGCCATTGAACGCAGGTGCGGGCATTGCTGGCGACAAATTCAACCGCATGCCGATCGCACAGCCCGGCCCCGGCAATCAGCGTATCTTCAACGTGGGAGTCGATACTGTCGGTTTCATCGAAAACCGCGGCAATACCCCCCTGGGCATAAAATGTCGAGCCTTCGCTGACCGGCCCTTTGCTCAGGACAATAACCTGATGTTTTTCAGCCAGGCGCAGCGCCAGTGAGAGTCCGGCAGCTCCGCTGCCAATGATCAGCACGTCACAGGATAATTCAGGAGTCGTATTCATGATGTTTGTTTAATTTACTAAACAGTGTTTGGTCACCATAGCACCACATTGCGCGATACTGCACGTTTTATTTTTAAATGTGTTGCAATGACTAAACATGAAAGAAAAGCATGATGAGGGCGAAATAGGCAAAAATATTTTGTGAAGCAGGCCGTTAGCATCAGATTATGTGATGAAATAAAGTGCCCGTTGGGTTACTCTGCAAGCGGTGAAATGGGCATTTCTGTACAGATAGTGCGTTGATCGGGTTATGTAGACTTATAATGAGAGATAAGACCTGTCTACAACATGACAAACAAAAAACAATGCGTAACGGAACTTTACGAAACTTGAGCACTCTAAGCATTTGCTTGCTCATAGTGAAGCTGATGGAGTGGCGTTTCGAAAGCGCGTGGAAATTTGGTTTGGGGAGACTTTACCTCGGATGAGCGAGCAGTTAACGGACCAGGTCCTGGTAGAACGGGTCCAGAAGGGAGATCAGAAAGCCTTTAACCTACTGGTAGTGCGCTATCAGCATAAGGTGGCGAGTCTGGTTTCTCGCTATGTACCGTCGGGTGATGTACCCGATGTAGTACAAGAAGCATTTATCAAAGCCTATCGTGCGCTGGACTCGTTCCGGGGAGATAGTGCTTTTTATACCTGGCTGTATCGTATTGCAGTCAATACAGCGAAGAATTACCTGGTCGCTCAGGGGCGTCGTCCACCTTCCAGTGATATTGATGCGATTGAAGCAGAAAATTACGAAAGTGGCGGTGCGCTGAAAGAAATTTCGAACCCTGAGAACTTAATGTTGTCAGAAGAACTGAGACAGATAGTTTTCCGAACTATTGAGTCCCTCCCGGAAGATTTACGCATGGCAATAACCTTGCGGGAGCTGGATGGCCTGAGCTATGAAGAGATAGCCGCTATCATGGATTGTCCGGTAGGTACGGTGCGTTCACGTATCTTCCGAGCGAGGGAAGCTATTGATAATAAAGTTCAACCGCTTATCAGGCGTTGACGATAGCGGGATACTGGAAAAGGTATTAGGCATGCAGAAAGAGAAACTTTCCGCTTTAATGGATGGCGAAACGCTGGATACTGAGTTACTCAAAGAGCTAACTCACGACCCGGAAATGCAAAAAACCTGGGAGAGTTATCACCTGATTCGCGATTCCATGCGAGGTGATACCGCCGATGTTCTCCATTTCGATATTTCCGCCCGCGTAATGGCCGCCATCCAGGATGAGCCAGTACGTCAGACGGTGCCATTGATTCCTGAGGCCCAGCCAGCACCGCACCAGTGGCAGAAAATGCCATTCTGGAAGAAAATGCGTCCGTGGGCCGCGCAGCTTACCCAAATGGGTGTGGCCGCGTGCGTATCACTTGCAGTTATCGTTGGCGTCCAGCACTATAATGGGCAATCTGAAACGTCCCAGCAGCCCGAAACACCGGTATTTAATACATTACCGATGATGGGTAAAGCCAGTCCGGTTAGCTTGGGTGTACCTTCTGACGCGACGGCCAGCGGCGGTCAACAACAGCAGGTACAGGAGCAGCGTCGTCGTATTAATGCCATGTTGCAGGATTACGAATTGCAACGTCGACTGCACTCTGAACAGCTTCAGTTTGAGCAGGCCCAAACACAGCAAGCCGCTGTGCAGGTGCCAGGAATTCAAACTTTAGGAACGCAATCGCAGTAATGAAGCAACTTTGGTTTGCCATGTCACTTGTGGCTGGTAGCCTGTTCTTCTCTGTAAACGCCTCGGCCAATCCTGCGTCCGGGGCGTTGTTGCAGCAGATGAATCTGGCCAGCCAGTCGCTAACCTATGAGCTGTCATTTGTCAGCATCAATAAGCAGGGTGTTGAATCCCTACGTTATCGTCATGCCCGCCAGGATAACCGTCCACTCGCGCAACTATTACAAATGGATGGACCGCGCCGGGAAGTGGTGCAACGCGGCAACGAAATTAGCTATTTTGAGCCTGGCCTCGAACCGTTCACGCTGAATGGCGATTATATCGTTGACTCTCTGCCATCCCTGATTTACACCGACTTCAAACGCCTTGCTCCCTACTATGATTTTATCTCAGTAGGCCGCACCCGTATTGCCGATCGGCTCTGTGAAGTGATCCGCGTTGTGGCGCGTGACGGCACCCGTTACAGCTATATCGTTTGGATGGACACGGAGACCAAACTGCCGATGCGTGTCGATCTCCTCGATCGTGATGGCGAAACGCTGGAACAGTTCCGTGTAATCTCCTTTACCGTGAATAACGGTGTTAGCGACAGCATGCAGACGTTAGCAAAAGCGAATTTACCACCGTTGCTGTCGGTTCCTGCGGGTGAGAAAACCAACTTCAACTGGAGTCCGTCGTGGTTGCCACAAGGTTTCAGTGAGGTCTCAAGCAGTCGACGTCCGCTGCCGACGATGGATAACATGCCGATTGAATCACGCCTTTATTCTGATGGCCTGTTTAGTTTCTCCGTGAACGTAAACCGTGCGACGCAGAACAGCGCCGATCAACTGCTGCGTACCGGCCGTAGAACAGTCAGCACCAGCGTGCGTGATAATGCGGAAATTACGATTGTGGGCGAGCTTCCACCACAAACGGCGAAGCGTATCGCGGACAATATCAAGTTCAGGGCAGCACAATGATTAAAGAGTGGGCGACGGTCGTCTCCTGGCATAATGGTCTGGCGACGGTCAGCTGCGATGTTAAAGCATCATGTAGCAGCTGTGCTTCCCGGGCCGGATGCGGGAGCCGCGTGCTGAACAAACTGGGACCACAGACCACACACACCATCGTGGTGCCCTGCGACGAACCCTTGACCCCAGGTCAAAAAGTTGAACTGGGCATTGCCGAAGGTAGCCTGTTGGGATCGGCGATGCTGGTCTACATGCCTCCGTTGGCGGGGCTGTTTCTTTTTGCAGCGCTGTTCCAGGTGCTGTTTGGTTCCGATCTTGCGGCATTAAGCGGCGCAGTGCTGGGGGGCGTGGGCGGATTCCTGATTGCTCGTGGATACTCTCGTAAGCTTGCTGAACGCGAAGCCTGGCAGCCGGTCATTCTAAACGTTGCTCTCCCACCCGATCTTATTCGCGTCGAAACCCAGCAGTGATATCTTTGCCTGATGGCGTTGCGCTTATCAGGCCTACAGCGTGCTCAGATGCAGACGTAGGCCGGATAAGGCGTTTATGCCGCCATCCGGCAAAAGTTTCACCGACTTTGCAAGGTTGTTTCCAGTTCCCGCTATCCTTGCTCTATGAACGTTTCCTCGCCTCAGCGTTGTAGTGTAGAATGCGGCGTTTCACTTAAACAGACGTTAAGCTCAGATCAGCGACTTCTCAGAGCCTGCTTCGGCGGGCGTAAGGCACAATAATTACACTATATGAAGAACATACGTAACTTTTCAATCATAGCTCACATCGACCACGGTAAATCGACGCTGTCTGACCGTATTATCCAGATCTGCGGTGGCCTGTCTGACCGTGAAATGGAAGCGCAGGTTCTCGACTCGATGGATCTTGAGCGTGAGCGCGGTATTACTATCAAAGCGCAGAGCGTGACGCTCGATTTCAAAGCATCTGATGGTGAAACCTATCAGCTTAACTTTATCGACACCCCGGGCCACGTTGACTTCTCGTATGAAGTTTCCCGCTCGCTTGCTGCCTGTGAAGGCGCATTGCTGGTGGTTGATGCCGGACAGGGCGTAGAAGCGCAGACCCTGGCTAACTGCTATACCGCCATGGAAATGGATCTGGAAGTAGTACCGGTACTGAATAAAATTGACCTGCCAGCCGCCGATCCTGAACGCGTGGCAGAAGAGATCGAAGATATCGTTGGTATCGATGCGACGGATGCCGTTCGCTGCTCGGCGAAAACCGGCGTTGGCGTCACTGACGTTCTTGAACGTCTGGTACGCGATATTCCGCCGCCGGAAGGCGATCCGGAAGGCCCTTTACAGGCGCTGATCATCGACTCCTGGTTCGATAACTACCTTGGCGTGGTGTCACTGGTGCGTATTAAAAACGGCACCATGCGTAAAGGCGACAAAATTAAAGTGATGAGCACCGGTCAGGTCTATAACGCCGACCGTCTGGGCATCTTCACGCCAAAACAGGTTGACCGTACCGAGCTGAAATGCGGCGAGGTAGGTTGGTTGGTTTGTGCGATTAAAGACATCCTCGGCGCACCGGTTGGCGATACCCTGACGCAGGCGCGTAACCCGGCAGACAAACCGCTGCCAGGCTTTAAAAAAGTGAAGCCGCAGGTTTACGCTGGTCTGTTCCCGGTGAGCTCTGACGACTATGAAAACTTCCGTGACGCGCTTGGCAAACTGAGCCTGAACGACGCCTCCCTGTTCTACGAACCGGAAAGCTCTACCGCGCTGGGCTTCGGCTTCCGTTGTGGCTTCCTTGGTCTGCTGCACATGGAGATCATTCAGGAACGTCTGGAGCGTGAATACGATCTGGATCTGATCACCACCGCGCCGACCGTAGTCTACGAAGTCGAAACCACGGCGAAAGAGACTATCTACGTCGATAGCCCGTCCAAGCTGCCGCCGCTGAACAACATCTACGAACTACGTGAGCCAATCGCTGAGTGTCACATGCTGCTGCCGCAGGCTTACCTTGGCAACGTCATCACCCTGTGTATCGAGAAGCGTGGCGTCCAGACCAACATGGTTTACCACGGTAACCAGGTGGCGCTGACGTATGAGATTCCGATGGCGGAAGTCGTACTCGATTTCTTTGACCGTCTGAAGTCGACCTCTCGCGGCTATGCGTCGCTGGACTATAACTTCAAACGCTTCCAGGCGTCTGATATGGTGCGTGTTGATGTCCTTATCAACAACGAACGTGTCGATGCACTGGCGCTGATTACCCACCGCGACAACTCCCAGAGCCGTGGCCGTGAACTGGTTGAGAAGATGAAAGATCTGATCCCTCGCCAGCAGTTTGATATCGCGATCCAGGCGGCCATTGGTACGCACATCATCGCGCGTTCAACGGTTAAGCAGTTGCGTAAAAACGTTCTGGCGAAATGCTACGGTGGCGATATCAGCCGTAAGAAAAAGCTGCTGCAAAAACAGAAAGAGGGTAAAAAGCGCATGAAGCAGATCGGTAACGTCGAACTGCCGCAGGAAGCGTTCCTCGCCATTCTGCATGTCGGTAAAGACAGCAAATAATCTTAAGGAGTTGGCATGGCGAACATGTTTGCCCTGATTCTGGTGATTGCCACACTGGTGACGGGCATTTTATGGTGCGTAGATAAATTCATCTTCGCGCCAAAGCGCCGGGAGCGTCAGGCAGCAGCGCAAGCTGCTGCAGGTGATTCACTGGATAAAGCTACGCTGAAAAAAGTGGCACCTAAGCCAGGCTGGTTGGAAACCGGGGCGTCCGTTTTCCCGGTACTGGCGATTGTGCTGGTGGTGCGTTCATTTATCTATGAACCATTCCAGATCCCGTCAGGTTCGATGATGCCGACGCTGCTTATCGGTGACTTTATCCTGGTGGAGAAATTCGCCTACGGGATTAAAGATCCGATTTACCAGAAAACGTTGATCGAAACCGGTCATCCGAAACGCGGTGATATCGTGGTGTTTAAATACCCGGAAGATCCGCGTCTGGACTACATTAAACGTGCTGTCGGTTTACCGGGAGACAAAGTAACGTACGATCCAGTGGCGAAAGAGGTGACTATTCAGCCAGGATGCCGTTCCGGTCAGGCGTGTGAAAACGCGCTGCCGGTAACGTACTCTGATGTTCAGCCAAGTGATTTTGTACAGACCTTTGCTCGTCGTAACGGCGGTGAAGCGACCAGCGGCTTCTTTGAAGTTCCGCTGAACGAAACGAAAGAGAACGGTATTCGCCTCTCTGAGCGTAAAGAAACGCTGGGTGAGGTTACGCACCGCATTCTGACCGTGCCGATTGCGCAGGATCAGGTGGGGATGTATTACCGTCAACCTGGTCAGCCGTTGGCAACCTGGATCGTTCCGCCGGGACACTACTTCATGATGGGTGATAACCGTGATAACAGCGCGGACAGCCGTTACTGGGGATTTGTACCGGAAGCGAATCTGGTTGGTAAAGCGACCGCTATCTGGATGAGTTTCGATAAGCAAGAAGGTGAATGGCCGACCGGTGTGCGTTTAAGCCGTATTGGTGGCATTCACTAATCACTGATAATCGTTCACGTTGTCGTCATTACGGCGGCAGCGTGAATTATTTCTCGGATAAATTCCCGCAGACTAACGACATCCCTTGTCGTTGTGTATAGAATATTCCCCCGAAGTTTTAGGTTGGCACCGACAGGTTGCCACGGCACACGAAACAGCGTTGGTTTGTATATAAATGCATGCAGGCGAAGCCAGATGGCTCAGCGAAGTGCGTATATCAGGTCTGTTTCGTGTGCTGAATTGTTGACGCATTCATTTATTGGTATCGCATGAACCCCATCGTAATTAATCGGCTTCAACGGAAGCTGGGCTACACTTTTAATCATCAGGAGCTGTTGCAGCAGGCATTAACTCACCGGAGCGCCAGCAGCAAACATAACGAGCGTTTAGAATTTTTAGGCGACTCTATTTTGAGCTTTGTTATCGCTAATGCGCTGTATCACCGTTTCCCGCGTGTGGATGAAGGTGATATGAGCCGCATGCGCGCGACGCTGGTTCGCGGCAATACGCTGGCTGAATTAGCCCGTGAGTTTGACCTCGGTGAATGTTTACGTTTGGGGCCAGGTGAGCTGAAAAGCGGCGGCTTCCGTCGTGAATCAATCCTGGCGGATACCGTTGAAGCTTTGATCGGCGGCGTCTTCCTCGACAGCGATATTCAAACCGTTGAGCAATTGATCCTGAACTGGTATCAAACTCGTCTGGATGAAATTAGCCCAGGCGACAAACAAAAAGATCCGAAAACGCGCCTGCAGGAATATTTGCAGGGTCGCCACCTGCCTCTGCCGTCTTATTTGGTGGTGCAGGTCCGTGGTGAAGCACACGATCAAGAATTTACTATCCACTGCCAGGTCAGCGGCCTGAGTGAACCGGTGGTTGGCACAGGTTCGAGCCGTCGTAAGGCTGAGCAGGCTGCCGCCGAACAGGCGTTGAAAAAACTGGAGCTGGAATGAGCGAAGAGAAAACTTACTGCGGATTTATTGCTATCGTCGGTCGCCCGAACGTCGGCAAATCCACCCTGTTGAATAATCTGCTTGGGCAGAAGATTTCTATTACCTCACGTAAGGCTCAGACAACACGTCACCGTATTGTTGGCATCCATACCGAAGGCGCGTATCAGGCGATTTATGTTGATACCCCGGGTCTGCATATGGAAGAAAAACGGGCTATTAACCGCCTGATGAACAAAGCGGCGAGCAGCTCGATCGGTGATGTTGAACTGGTTATTTTCGTTGTCGAAGGCACCCGCTGGACGCCGGACGACGAAATGGTGCTCAACAAGCTGCGTGATGGCAAAGCCCCGGTTATTCTGGCCGTCAACAAAGTCGACAACGTTCAGGAAAAAGCCGATCTGCTGCCGCACCTGCAGTTCCTGGCAAGCCAGATGAACTTCCTTGATATCGTACCGATTTCTGCCGAAACCGGCTTGAATGTCGATACCGTTGCGGGCATCGTGCGTAAGCATTTGCCGGAAGCTATTCATCACTTCCCGGAAGATTACATCACCGACCGTTCTCAGCGCTTTATGGCCTCTGAAATCATCCGTGAAAAGCTGATGCGTTTTCTGGGTGCTGAACTGCCGTACTCCGTTACCGTGGAGATTGAGCGTTTTATCTCTAACGAACGCGGTGGCTACGACATTAACGGCCTGATTCTCGTCGAACGTGAAGGGCAGAAGAAGATGGTTATTGGCAACAAAGGGGCCAAGATTAAAACCATCGGCATCGAAGCGCGTAAAGACATGCAGGAGATGTTCGAAGCGCCCGTTCACCTGGAACTGTGGGTGAAAGTGAAATCCGGCTGGGCCGATGACGAACGCGCGCTGCGCAGCCTCGGTTACGGCGACGACCAGTAGTTTTAATACTCTATGGCTTTCGAGGTGCAGGACAAAACACATAGTGTTTTGAACAGCGCTTGCGCTGGCTCCGAAGGAGCGAGGCCAGAGGCAGAGTCACGCGGCAAGTCCGTGAATCCCCGGGAGCCTACTCTCGTAAGTGACTGGGGTGAACGGGCGCAGCCAACGCACCTGCAACTTGAAAGACGACGAGTATTATGATGGAAGGATGGCAACGCGCTTTTGTCCTGCACAGTCGCCCCTGGAGCGAAACCAGTCTCGTGCTGGACGTCTTCACGGAAGAGTCGGGTCGCGTGCGCCTGGTGGCTAAAGGCGCACGTTCCAAACGCTCCAATCTTAAAGGCGCACTCCAGCCTTTTACCCCGTTGTTGCTTCGCTTTGGTGGACGTGGTGAGGTCAAAACCTTGCGCAGCGCCGAAGCCGTTTCTCTGGCACTCCCCCTTAGCGGAATCACGCTGTACAGCGGCTTGTATATTAACGAGCTTATCTCGCGCGTACTCGAGTACGAAACCCGCTTTTCTGCACTCTTTTTCGATTACCTGAACTGTATTCAGGCGCTTGCTGGCGCCACGGGTTCGCCAGAACCTGCGTTGCGTCGCTTTGAGCTGGCCTTACTTGGTCATCTGGGGTATGGCGTCGATTTTACCCACTGTGCGGGCAGCGGCGAGCCGGTAGACGACACCATGACCTATCGCTACAGGGAAGAAAAAGGGTTTATCGCAAGCGTTGTGATTGATAATGCCACCTTTACCGGACGCCATCTGAAAGCACTCGAATCGCGGGAATTTCCGGATGCTGATACGCTTCGCGCCGCGAAACGCTTTACCCGCATGGCGTTAAAGCCGTATCTTGGTGGTAAGCCCTTAAAGAGCCGCGAATTATTCCGGCAGTTTATGCCGAAGCGAAAATAAAAAACGAGGATTGTCATGGCCGAATTACTGTTAGGCGTCAACATTGACCACATTGCCACTTTACGTAATGCACGCGGTACCGCATATCCGGACCCGGTTCAGGCAGCGTTTATCGTTGAACAGGCGGGCGCGGACGGTATTACCGTACACCTGCGTGAAGACCGTCGTCATATCACCGACCGTGACGTACGTATTTTGCGCCAGACGCTGGATACGCGCATGAATCTGGAAATGGCAGTCACCGAAGAGATGCTGTCGATTGCCGTTGAGACTAAGCCGCATTTTTGCTGCCTGGTGCCGGAAAAACGTCAGGAAGTTACCACTGAAGGTGGGCTGGACGTCGCCGGTCAGCGTGACAAGATGCGCGATGCCTGCAAACGGCTGGCGGACGCAGGCATTCTGGTTTCGCTGTTTATCGATGCCGATGAAGAACAGATTAAGGCCGCTGCGGAAGTTGGCGCACCGTTTATTGAGATTCACACCGGCTGTTACGCCGATGCGAAAACCGACGCAGAACAGGCCAGCGAACTGGCGCGTATCGCCAAAGCGGCAACCTATGCTGCAAGTCTTGGCCTGAAGGTGAATGCGGGTCACGGTCTGACGTATCACAATGTTAAAGCTATCGCGCGGATCCCGGAAATGCACGAGCTGAACATTGGCCATGCCATTATTGGACGTGCGGTGATGAGCGGCCTGAAAGAGGCCGTAGTCGAAATGAAGCGCCTGATGCTGGAAGCGCGTGGCTAATGGCGATTCTGGGACTAGGTACGGATATCGTGGAGATTGCCCGCATCGAAGCGGTGATCTCCCGTTCCGGCGACCGCCTGGCAAGACGTGTGCTCAGCGACAACGAATGGGCAATCTGGGAAACGCATCAGCAGCCGGTGCGTTTTCTGGCGAAGCGTTTTGCAGTCAAAGAGGCGGCAGCAAAAGCCTTTGGCACGGGTATTCGCAATGGGCTGGCGTTTAATCAGTTTGAAGTCTTTAACGATGAACTCGGTAAGCCGCGTCTGCGATTATGGGGAGAGGCGTTAAAACTGGCGGAAAAACTCGGCGTTGCGCACATGCATGTGACGCTGGCCGATGAGCGTCACTACGCCTGCGCCACGGTGATTATCGAAAGTTAGATTCAGGACGATGCCGGATGGCGACGCGTAGTGTCTTATCCGGCCTACGGGTTATGCGTTTGTTGCAGGGGCAGGGTAGGGGCTTCATCGCCAGATGGCGACGCGGCTAAAGTTTATCGGCGTGGTGCATCAGCACAAACTTATCCCACAGCTGCTCTTCTGTTTCGACATGCGCCGGATCTTTCAAAATAGTATTGGGGATCGGGCACACTTTCTGGCAGGTTGGCGTGTCGTAATGGCCTACGCATTCCGTACACTTGTCGCTGTTAATCTCGTAAATGCTATCACCCATCGAAATCGCCTCATTCGGGCATTCTGGCTCGCACATATCGCAATTGATACACTTTTTAGTGATTAACAGGGCCATCAGGAAACTCTCAAAACATCACAAATCGGGCGGGCATTATACGCGCATTCTTTGCTCAGACCAGTTTTTTTACCAGTGCTTCGCTGTGGCGAATACGTTCCGGGGCATGCTCCAGATCCTGCTGCACCAGCGCCATAAACAGTAAATCGGTGAGCATCATTTGCGCATGGGTGGAGGAAATCGCTGCGCTGCGCGTGGCCTGCTCCTCGGCAATGGTGTACAGACAATGACTTGCCCGTTGCTGCAGAGCGTTCGGTGTAAATCCGGTGATGGCGAGGATTTTCGCGCCGGTGCGCAACGTTTCATCCGCAGCCAGGTTGAGTTCGCGACGCTCTCCGGTATACGAAATGGCCAGCAACAAATCGCTTGGTGAAAGCGCCTGCACCGTCGCCAGTAGGGCGTGCATATCGCGTTCCACCACCGCGTTAAAACCAATCTTCAGCAGCTTCCAGGCAAAATTCTGTGCTACCAGACCCGATGCGCCAATCCCGGTCACGATTATGCGGCGGGCTGAACGCAGCATCGTGACGCTCTCCATCAGTTTCTCTTCGCTGTTGACGTCCAGCGTCGCATGCATCGCCGCCACGTTCTCTTTAATCAGTTTCTCGCCTACCATTCGCATTGGGTCGTCACCGCGAATCTGATTATGTACCGGAATGGAATGGGGGTTGGGATTGCTGGCCAATGCTTCGCTAATCGCCAGTTTGAGTGCCGGGAATCCTTTAAAGCCCATCTTTTGCGCGAATTTCACCACGCTGGACTGGCTGACGCCCGCTTCAAAGGCCAGCTGTTGTGAACTGAGATGACGCGCAGTATCCGGCTGAGCAAGAAGATAATCCGCAAGTTTTTTATCGCTTTGCGCGAGATCCGGATAACGCTGACGAATGCGAATTAAACAGTTCATGCTTTCTCCTGGCGAAAATGTGATGGCGATTACAAAACAAAATATCACTCGCCTTAGTGAATATAATATTCCATTATGACAGATTATTATGAATTAAAAATTCCTAAGGAACAAAAAATGAATCTCGGTGCGTTAGTTTCAGAAACCCGCAATCCTCAGACCATGGATCTGGATGCGCTCTCCACTCTGGAGTTGGTTCATCGTTTTAATCAACAGGATACGCTGGTAGCTGAAGCAGTAAAAGCAACTCTTCCTGAAGTTGCGCGTGCGGTCGATGCGGCAGCTGACGCGCTAAAAGCCGGTGGACGCATTATTTACATGGGAGCAGGAACCAGCGGGCGTCTTGGGGTGCTGGACGCGTCTGAATGCCCGCCGACTTTTGGCGTCCCGCACGGTCTGGTGGTTGGGCTGATTGCCGGGGGACCGGGCGCTTTGCTGAAGGCAGTAGAAGGCGCAGAAGATAACCCGCAGCTAGGCGAAGACGATCTGCGTGAGCTTAATCTTACCGCACAGGATCTGGTGGTGGGGCTGGCAGCTTCTGGTCGCACGCCGTATGTAATTGGCGGGTTGAAATATGCGCGTTCGGTGGGCTGTACAACGGCGGCTATTTCTTGCAATCCAGATTCCCCTATCGCGCATGAAGCGGATATTGCCATTTCTCCGGTAGTGGGGCCTGAGGCGCTGACCGGGTCAACACGACTGAAATCCGGCACCGCGCAAAAGCTGGTGCTCAATATGATCTCCACCGGCGCGATGGTGAAATTTGGCAAGGTGTACCAGAACCTGATGGTGGATATGCAGGCAACCAACGTCAAACTGGTCGATCGGGCGTGCCGTATGGTGGTTGAAGCCACCGGTATTGCGCGGGCTCAAGCTGAAACGCTGCTGAAGCAGACGGATTATGATGTTAAGCCAGCTATTTTAATGGCGCTCACCGGCCTGGATGCCGCTGCCGCCCGCGAAAAGCTTGCCGCTCACCAGGGTTTTTTACGCGCGGCGTTAGAACACTAAGAGGTGTATATGGATAAGACGGCGTTGCTGGCCAGCGACATCCTGCTGGGCGTTGGCGGAGAGAACAATATTCTGCGTCTGGAAAACTGTATGACCCGTGTCAGGGTGGAAGTTCAGGATGACGGGCAGATCGATATTCCCCGCCTCAGGCAACTGCCCGGCGTTAGCGGCTACGTGAAGCAGGGCGCACAGCACCAGATTATTGTCGGCCCCGGTAAAGCTGCCAAAGTGGTGGATGCCATGCGTTCCCTGATTGCCGATGGCGGCGAGCGAGCAGGTGCCAATGATATTGAGCGCACCAAGTCAGAAGCCAAAGCGAAGTACAAAGCGCCGATGAGCGATGCGCTGCGCAAGCTGGCAAACGTCTTTATCCCTCTTATTCCGGCGTTTATCGCCTCCGGTTTGATTACCGGCATTATTAACATCCTTAAGCGCCCGGATATCGTGGGGGATTTTGCGACCCACTATCCAAATATGCTGGGACTGATGGGCATATTTGGCAGCGCCGTGTTTGCCATTATGAATATTCTGGTCGGGGTGAATACCGCCAAAGTTTTCGGTGGCTCCCTGGCAATGGGCGGGGTGATGGCGGGGATCCTTTCCAGCCCTCAACTGGCGCAAATTACCCTGTTTGGCGAAGCGTTGCAGCCGGGGCGCGGTGGGGTGATTGCGGTATTGCTGGTGGTTGCGCTGATGTGCTGGATCGAACGTAAATTCCGCACGCTGTTGCCGGAATCACTGGAGCTTATCCTTAACCCGCTGCTAACCACCATCATTACCGGTGTCATCGCGATTGTGGCGCTGCAACCGCTTGGCGGATGGATTTCTGAATCTATCGCTCACGGCGCATCCTGGGCTATCGATCGCGGCGGTTTTCTGGTCGGTGCTGTGCTGGCAGGAACCTTCCTGCCGTTGGTGCTCACCGGACTTCATCAGGGATTGGTGCCCATCCACGTTGAGCTGGTTCAGGCGCACGGTTATAACGCGCTTTTTCCGATCCTGGCGATGGCGGGCGTTGGGCAAATAGGTGCTGCGATCGCGGTTCTGATGAAAACCCGTAATGCGCGGCTAAAGAAAGTGATCAAAGGGGCGCTACCGGTCGGACTGCTGGGGATTGGCGAGCCGCTGATTTTTGGCGTAACGCTGCCGTTGGGTAAGCCGTTTATCGGTGCTTGTCTTGGCGGCGCGGTAGGTGGGGCGCTGATTAGCTACTGGAAGGTGGCGACGGTCATCACCTTTGGCATCTCCGGATTACCGCTGGCACTGACGATTGTTGCCGGAAAAGTGATGTTCTATCTGTTAGGCTATCTGGTAGCAGTTATCGCCGGGTTCCTGTTTACCTGGCTATTGGGATTCACTGATCCAGAGGAATAAGGTTTGACCAATCACCAGCGCCGCGTTGTCTTTTTTGATTTGGATGGCACGTTACACCAGCAGGATATGTTCGGTAGTTTTATTCGTTATCTGCTGCGTCGCCAGCCGCTGAATGCGTTGCTTGTGCTGCCTTTGTTACCGGTGATTGCGCTGGCGTTGCTGATAAAAGGACGTGCCGCCCGCTGGCCAATGAGCCTGCTGTTATGGGGATGCACTTTTGGGCGCAGCGAAGCGCGTCTGAAAGCGCATCAGGCCGACTTTGTGCGCTGGTTTCGCAGTAACGTGACGGCGTTTCCGCTCGTGCAGCAGCGGCTGACAACCTACCTGTTAAGCTCTGATGCTGATATCTGGCTTATTACCGGCTCTCCGCAGTCACTGGTCGAGCAGGTTTACTTTGATACTCCATGGCTACCGCGAGTCAATCTGATCGCCAGCAAAATGGCGCGGGGATACGGCGGCTGGGTACTGACTTTGCGCTGTCTGGGCCACGAGAAAGTGACACAACTGGAACGCCACATTGGCACGCCGCTACAGCTTTACAGTGGCTATAGTGACAGTAATCAGGACAATCCTCTGCTCTCTTTTTGCCAGCATCGCTGGCGCGTCACGCCGCGCGGAGAGCTTCAGCAACTCGAATAGCTAACGCACATGCAATTTGAAGTATGACGTGTATAATGCGCCCGCTTTGATTACTGGAGTTACCCCTTTGTCAGATGTTGAATTTAGCCACGAATACTGGATGCGTCATGCTTTAACGCTGGCTAAGCGCGCCTGGGATGAGCGTGAAGTCCCGGTGGGTGCGGTATTGGTACATAACAACCGAGTAATTGGCGAAGGCTGGAACCGCCCTATTGGACATCATGATCCGACTGCCCACGCTGAGATTATGGCGCTTCGTCAGGGCGGCCTGGTGCTGCAAAACTACCGCCTGTTAGATGCCACGCTGTACGTCACTCTGGAGCCGTGCGTAATGTGCGCTGGCGCGATGGTGCACAGCCGTATCGGTCGGGTCGTTTTTGGCGCGCGCGATGCGAAAACGGGCGCTGCCGGGTCATTAATGGATGTACTGCATCACCCTGGAATGAATCATCGGGTTGAAGTGACAGAGGGGGTACTGCGGGATGAATGTGCCACGTTGCTCAGTGATTTTTTCCGCATGCGCCGGCAGGAAATCAAGGCCCTGAAAAAATCCGCTAATCAGTAACTCTCAGCCTGATGGCAGTGCGCTTATCAGGCGTACAAGACTACTTCTCCTCTTTTTTATGCGGTGAAAACAGCAGGGAAGGGGAGTGCGTCAGGTAGTTTGACGACGTTTGAGACAGAAACGCCGAAAGTGGGAATTTCTCTTTACCTAATAGCTCTGCGGGCGTCACCGTCGGGTAATCCTGCGCCAGTTGCTGCGTTTCTAGCGCCTGTTTTTCTTTCTCTTGCAGATATCCCACCAGGCTAATTTGGTACTTACGGATATTTTCCACATAGGCGTAAGCTTCGTGGCCGCGCGCATAGCCATAGGTCAACTTGTTGTAATACGGTTTTTGGCTGAGCAGCGGTAATCGCTGTTTTACGTCGGACCAACTGTTCGGATTGCCTTTGGTTTTCACCGTCAGCGCCCGCGCATCCAGCATGTGTGCATAACCCATGTTATAGGCTGCAAGGGCAAACCAGATGCGTTCTCCTTCGGGGACGGTATCCGGTACTTTACTCATCATATCCTGCAAGTATCGCGCGCCGCCGCTGATACTCTGTTCAGCATCGGTACGGTCGGTCAGCCCGAGACTTTGAGCAGTATTTTTGGTCAGCATCATCAGTCCGCGTACGCCGGTTGGAGAGGTGGCCTGCGCGTCCCAGTGTGATTCCTGATACGAGATAGCGGCCAGCAGTCGCCAGTCTATCTCTTGCGCATATTTCTCAAACAGCGGCTTGAGGTCCGGCAACACGCTGTCTACGGCGCGTAAAAAGGAGCGGGTATCAACATAGTCAAAATCATCGCCATGCCCGAGATATTTCTCTTCCAGCCGTGCCAGAGAACCGTCTTCATTCATGGTGTTGAAGAAATCCAGTAGGGCGGCAGACAGCGTGTTGTCATCGTCCAGCCGACTAAACCATGTCACCGGTTGTTCGTCAGAGACGTCGAGCGCTACGGCCAGCTCAGGATGCACGCGTTGATATAAGCTGATGGCAACAGAATCGGCAATGGTGTAATCCAGCTTTCCGGCGATTACATCATCAAGCAGTTCGGTGGTGCCCTTTTTGTCATCGACTTTCCAGCTCAGATCGGGAAATTTTTTCTCTTTTAGCTGCTGGAGGTCATTAACCACCACATGCCCCGGGGCGATAGTCAGTTGGTTTTCGTTCACGGTGGCAAGCGTGCGCGGGCGGTATTGCCCAACCCGGTACACCAGCTGTTGTGAAACCGAATAATAGGTCGGGCCGGGCTGGTAATTTTTCACCCGCTCGCTGTTATAGACCAGACCTGCGGCTAACAGGTCGGCATTGCCGTTATCCAGGTCGTCAAAAAGCTGGCTGATGTTCTGGCGTACGGTAACTTTTAACTTCACGCCTAAGTAGTCGGCAAATTCCTGGGCCAGTTCATAATCCAGGCCGAATTTTTTGCCGTTGAGGGTCGCGTAAGTCAACGGTGAGTCGATGGTACTGACGCGCAGCTCTCCCCGCGACTGAATGGCGGCGATACGATTTTCGGCTTTACCGAACCAGGGAATAGATGGCCAAAGGGCCGCTGCCAACAACAGCGTCAATATGCCGATGAACAGATAATTAATCTTTAATTTTTTCAATTAGTTAATTCTCTGAACCGTACGTTGTCTCTGTCTGCTGTGGTGTTGATTAAGAAGTGAAGTCGTCATTAATGAACGGCATTTTGCTTAAACTTGCGTCAGTTGGCAACTTATTCAGAAATCTGACCGCATTTGATGATAAGTGACGGTCGTGATTTTATTTCGACGCAAACGGTTTCGTCGGCGCGGTAGATTCTTTATAATGACGCCCGTTTCCCCCACTTGGGCACACCGAAAGCTTAGAAGACGAGAGACTTATGATGGAAATTCTGCGTGGTTCACCTGCACTGTCTGCATTCCGTATTAACAAACTGCTGGCACGTTTTCAGGCTGCCAACCTCCAGGTCCACAACATTTACGCCGAGTACGTCCATTTTGCCGATCTGAATGCACCGTTAAATGAAGATGAGCACGCGCAGCTTGCACGCCTGCTGAAATATGGTCCTGCTCTGCAAAGCCACGCCCCGGAAGGCAAACTGCTGCTGGTTACGCCTCGCCCTGGCACCATCTCCCCGTGGTCTTCTAAAGCGACTGATATTGCCCACAACTGCGGTCTGCAACAGATTAGCCGCCTGGAACGTGGCATTGCCTGGTATGTAGAAGCCTCTACGCTGACCGCTGAGCAATGGCAGATGGTGGCCGACGAACTGCACGACCGCATGATGGAAACGGTTTTCTCTTCGCTGAACGATGCCGAAAAACTGTTTGCCCATCACCAACCGGCGCCGGTCTCCAGCGTTGATCTACTGGGTGAGGGGCGTCAGGCGCTGATCGACGCTAACCTGCGTCTGGGTCTGGCGCTGGCGGAAGACGAAATTGACTATCTGCAGGATGCGTTCACCAAACTGGGACGTAACCCGAACGATATTGAACTATACATGTTTGCGCAGGCCAACTCTGAGCACTGTCGCCACAAGATTTTTAACGCCGACTGGGTTATCGATGGTAAACAGCAGCCGAAGTCGCTGTTCAAGATGATCAAGAATACCTTCGAAACCACGCCGGACCACGTGCTGTCTGCCTATAAAGACAACGCTGCGGTAATGGAAGGCTCTGAAGTGGGCCGCTATTTTGCCGATCACAAAACTGGCCGCTACGATTTCCATCAGGAACCAGCCCATATCCTGATGAAGGTTGAAACTCACAACCACCCGACGGCCATCTCTCCGTGGCCAGGTGCTGCAACCGGCTCCGGCGGCGAAATCCGCGACGAGGGCGCAACAGGTCGCGGTGCAAAACCGAAAGCCGGGCTGGTGGGTTTCTCCGTTTCCAACCTGCGTATTCCTGGCTTTGAACAGCCGTGGGAAGAAGACTTCGGTAAGCCGGACCGTATTGTTACCGCGCTTGATATCATGACCGAAGGTCCGCTGGGCGGCGCGGCATTTAACAACGAATTTGGTCGTCCGGCGCTGACTGGCTACTTCCGTACCTATGAAGAAAAGGTCAACAGCCATAACGGCGAAGAGCTGCGCGGTTACCATAAACCGATCATGCTGGCAGGCGGGATCGGTAACATCCGTGCCGATCACGTGCAGAAGGGCGAGATCGTCGTTGGCGCTAAGCTTATCGTCCTCGGCGGCCCGGCAATGAACATTGGCCTTGGCGGCGGGGCAGCCTCCTCTATGGCTTCCGGCCAGTCTGATGCCGATCTTGATTTCGCTTCCGTACAGCGTGACAACCCGGAAATGGAACGTCGTTGCCAGGAAGTTATCGACCGTTGCTGGCAGATGGGTGATGCGAACCCGATTCTGTTTATCCATGACGTTGGCGCGGGTGGACTGTCTAACGCTATGCCGGAGCTGGTAAGCGATGGCGGTCGCGGCGGTAAGTTCCAGCTGCGCGATATCCTCAGCGACGAGCCGGGTATGAGCCCGCTGGAAATCTGGTGTAACGAATCCCAGGAACGCTACGTGCTGGCGGTTGCTGCCGAACAATTGCCGCTGTTTGACGAACTGTGTAAGCGCGAGCGCGCGCCGTATGCGGTGATTGGTGAAGCTACCGAAGAACAGCATCTGACCTTGAGCGACAGCCACTTCGACAACCAGCCGATCGACATGCCGCTTGATGTGCTGCTGGGTAAAACACCGAAAATGACCCGCGATGTGCAGACGCTGAAAGCCAAAGGCGATGCCCTGAATCGTGGTGAAATCTCGATTGCAGATGCGGTTAACCGCGTGCTGCATCTGCCGACTGTCGCGGAGAAAACGTTCCTCGTGACCATCGGTGACCGTACCGTTACCGGCATGGTTGCGCGTGACCAGATGGTTGGTCCATGGCAGATCCCGGTCGCTAACTGCGCGGTCACTACCGCAAGCCTCGATAGCTACTACGGCGAAGCGATGTCTATCGGCGAACGCGCGCCGGTTGCACTACTGGACTTCTCTGCCTCTGCGCGTCTGGCGGTCGGTGAAGCGTTGACAAACATTGCGGCAACGCAGATTGGTGACATCAAACGTATTAAGCTGTCGGCAAACTGGATGGCGGCTGCGGGTCACCCTGGTGAAGATGCTGGCCTGTACGAAGCAGTAAAAGCCGTCGGGGAAGAGCTATGCCCGGCGCTCGGCCTGACCATTCCAGTGGGCAAAGACTCTATGTCGATGAAAACCCGCTGGCAGGAAGGTAACGAGCAGCGTGAAATGACCTCGCCGCTGTCGCTGGTGATCACCGCCTTTGCCCGCGTGGAAGATGTGCGCCACACCATTACCCCGCAGCTGTCTACTGAAGACAACGCCCTGCTGCTGATTGACCTCGGTCTTGGTCACAATGCGCTGGGCGCTACGTCGCTGGCGCAGGTTTACCGTCAACTGGGCGATAAGCCTGCCGACGTGCGTAACGTTGAGCAACTGAAAGGCTTCTACGATGCGATTCAGGCGCTGGTCGCTGCGCGTAAGCTGCTGGCCTACCATGACCGTTCTGACGGCGGTCTGCTGGTTACGCTGGCGGAAATGGCCTTCGCCGGTCACTGCGGTATTGACGCTGATATCCACTCTCTGGGTGAAGATCGTCTGGCGGCGCTGTTTAACGAAGAACTGGGTGCGGTGATTCAGGTTCGTGCTGCTGAGCGTGAGGCGGTGGAAGCGATTCTGGCTGCCCACGGCCTGGCAGACTGCGTACACTTCCTCGGTAAAGCCGTTGAAGGTGACCGCTTCAACCTGACCGCTAACGGCCAGCCGGTGTTTAGCGAAAGCCGTACAACCCTGCGTATGTGGTGGGCGGAAACCACCTGGCAGATGCAGCGTCTGCGTGACAATCCGGAATGTGCCGATCAAGAACACGACGCTAAAACCAACGATGCGGACCCTGGTCTCAACGTTAAACTGTCGTTTGATATCAACGAAGATGTTGCCGCTCCGTACATCGCTACCGGTGCGCGTCCCAAAGTGGCCGTACTGCGCGAGCAGGGCGTGAACTCCCACGTTGAAATGGCAGCAGCCTTCCACCGTGCGGGTTTCGAAGCCATCGATGTGCACATGAGCGACCTGCTGGGCGGACGTATCGGCCTGGGTAACTTCCAGGCGCTGGTGGCCTGCGGCGGCTTCTCTTATGGCGATGTGCTCGGCGCTGGTGAAGGTTGGGCGAAGTCGATTCTGTTCAACAACCGCGTCCGTGATGAGTTCGAAACCTTTTTCCATCGCCCGCAAACGCTGGCACTCGGCGTGTGTAACGGTTGTCAGATGATGTCTAACCTGCGTGAGCTGATCCCAGGAAGCGACCTGTGGCCGCGCTTTGTACGTAACCACTCCGATCGTTTTGAAGCCCGCTTCAGTCTGGTCGAAGTGACGCAAAGCCCATCCTTACTGCTTGCTGATATGGTGGGTTCGATGATGCCGATTGCCGTTTCTCACGGTGAAGGTCGTGTGGAAGTGCGTGACGGTGCGCATCTGGCTCAGCTTGAGAGCAAAGGTCTGGTGGCGCTGCGCTACGTTGATAACTTCGGTAAGGTGACCGAGACCTATCCGGCTAACCCGAACGGTTCGCCGAACGGTATTACTGCAGTGACCACTGAAAATGGTCGCGTCACCATTATGATGCCGCACCCGGAACGTGTGTTCCGTACCGTGAGCAACTCCTGGCACCCGGAAAACTGGGGCGAGGATAGCCCGTGGATGCGTATTTTCCGCAACGCGCGTAAACAGCTCGGTTAATTCGCTCAATAGTCATCAAGCCCCTCTTCGCGAGGGGCTTTTTTTTGTCTGCCGGATGAAACCCGCCTGATGACGCTACGCTTATCAGGCCTACAGGGAAAATGCGGTTGTAGGCCGGATAAGGCGTTCACGCCGCCATCCGGCAATAAACTCAGCGCTTGCACCTAAAAGTAAAGTGTCGGGAAATGCCGACATGGACAGGGTTGTGGTGTCGTCAAAAAGAGACGTTTAATTATTTGATTTAATAGGGATTTGTTTTTAAATGCTGCAAGTGTTGCTGATTGGCGACAGAGAGAACAAAAAACAGCCAGAATTGTTATTTGTGAAAATAATAATATTTTTCATACTTATCATTGTGTTAATAAAGTGTTTTGAATATTGGCACAGATGCTGCATAATATTAACCAGTGGCTCATTCACCTTCTTATGTCAGCCCCTTCGGGACGTGCTACATAAACTTCGAATGACGCACAACAAGGTGCCTGCCGTCCAACATCTGATATTAGCATTGCTCATATCAACCTCCGGGCGAAACGTCGAGTTAGGCACCGCCTTATTCCACAACAAAGCCGGGTTAATCCCGGCTTTGTTGTATCTGGCGTTCCCCTCAGTTAGCATCAATCTATTCCTGTCCATTGAGAGTAACGCCTTGAAGCGCTGGTCAGTTTTTCCCCGATCTTTACGTCAATTGGTGACGTTGGCCTTCTTGCTTATCCTGCTGCCGTTGTTAGTTCTGGCCTGGCAGGCATGGCAAAGTCTGAATGCCCTGAGCGCGCAGGCTGCGCTGACAAACCGCACCACGCTGATTGATGCCAGACGCAGCGAGGCGATGACCAACGTCGCGCTGGAGATGGAGCGCAGCTATCGGCAATACTGCGTGCTTGATGACCCAACATTGGCCAGGGTCTACCAAAGCCAGCGTAAACGCTACAGCGACATGCTGGATGCGCATGCGGGGGTGTTGCCGGATACCAAGCTCTACCAGGCGTTGCGTCAGGATCTTAACGATCTCGCGCAGTTGCAGTGTAAAAACAGTGGTCCTGACAGTGTGTCGGCTGCACGGCTGGAAGCGTTCGCCAATGCCAATACCGAGATGGTGCAAGCGACGCGTACCGTGGTCTTTTCTCGTGGGCAGCAGTTACAGCAGGAAATAGCCGAACGCGGGCAGTTTTTTGGCTGGCAGGCACTGGTGCTGTTTCTCGTCAGCCTGGCGATGGTCTTGCTGTTTACCCGCATGATTATCGGTCCGGTGAAGGGCATTGAACGGATGATCAACTGTCTGGGAGAAGGGCGCTCGCTGGGGGATAGCGTATTATTTACCGGGCCGCGGGAATTGAGATCCGTGGGGCAGCGTATCATCTGGTTAAGCGAACGCCTCTCCTGGCTTGAGTCGCAACGGCATCAGTTTTTACGCCATCTTTCCCATGAGCTGAAAACACCGCTGGCGAGCATGCGCGAAGGTACCGAATTGTTGGCCGATCAGGTGGTTGGCCCGTTAACACCGGAGCAAAAAGAGGTGGTCGGTATTCTGGATGACAGCAGCCGTAACCTGCAAAAGCTGATTGAACAACTCCTCGATTACAACCGCAAGCTGGCGGATGACGAGGTGGAACTTGAAAGTGTGGAAATCGCGCCGCTGGTGGAAAGCGTTGTTTCTGCGCATAGCCTGCCCGCTCGCGCCAAAATGATACATACTGATGTTGCGCTTGCGGTGAACACTTGCCTGGCAGAACCGATGCTGTTGATGAGCGTGCTGGACAATCTTTATTCCAATGCGGTGCACTATGGTGCTGAATCCGGTAACATTTGGATCCGCAGCAGTTTGCATGGCTCAACGGTATACATCGATGTAATGAATACCGGCACACCGATTCCAGAAGCAGAACAGACCATGATCTTCGAGCCTTTTTTCCAGGGGAGTCATCAGCGAAAAGGGGCGGTAAAAGGAAGCGGGTTGGGGCTAAGCATTGCCAGAGATTGCATCCGCCGTATGCGGGGCAAGCTGTATCTGGTTGATGACCATGCGCAAAACGTTTGTTTTCGCATAGAACTGCCGCTAGCTGCTGCGAAAAATCACTAAAATAAACCTAAGTCTGGTGAGTATGCCATACGTTGTTGTCCGAATGCTTAAACGACATTTTCTTCGTCGCGTCATCCTCGCAAGCCTGCCGTGCTTGGCGCTGGTTGGTTGTGTCCCGAACGCGGTGAATCATATTATCGGCGATCCCTCGCAGGAGAAAATTCCGCCTAATCAACTGGCGGACTACCTTGCAACCGACTGTACGGATATCTGGTCGCTGTCTGGCCAGTCTACAGAAACCAATCCGTTGTACTGGCTGCGGGCGATGGATTGTGCCAATCGCCTGATGCCGGTGCAGGCGCGTAGTGAAGCCAGCACCCTGATGGCAGATACCTGGCAGGGCGCTTTCAGGCGTGGGATCCTGCTCGATAATGCCAACATTACGCCGCCTGAAAGGCGGGAGGCTGTTACGCGCCTCGATGCGTTAAGCCCGCAAATTCCGCCGCAGGTACGCCCGCTGTATCAGGTCTGGCGCAGCAGCCAAACGTTGCAGTTGCAGCTTGCCGAAGAGCGTATGCGCTACAGCAAACTCCAGCAGGCGTCCGACAGCGATCTCGATACGCTGCGTCAACAGCAACAGCATTTGCAGTCCCAGCTCGATCTCACGACCCGCAAGCTGGAGAATCTGACCGATATTGAGCGCCAGCTTTCCACGCGCAAACCTGGCGGTAACTACAATCCTGATGCGCTGCACGGGAACGATAAACTCACTACGCCTGATAACGAAGAAGGCGCAGCGCCGTCTGCCGATGAGGTTACGCCATGATAAGCCGTAAGCCCGCGCATCTGCTGCTGGTGGATGACGATCCGGGCCTGTTGAAATTACTTGGAATGCGACTGACCAGCGAAGGCTACAGCGTCGTGACCGCGGAAAGTGGGCAGGAAGGGTTACGGGTGCTGAACCGTGAAAAAGTGGATCTGGTTATTAGCGATCTGCGCATGGATGAAATGGATGGCATGCAGCTGTTTACTGAAATCCAGAAAGTACAGCCTGGGATGCCGGTGATTATCCTGACCGCTCACGGCTCCATCCCGGACGCCGTTGCGGCGACCCAGCAAGGGGTGTTCAGTTTTCTCACTAAGCCAGTCGACAAGGACGCGTTGTATCACGCGATTGACGGGGCGCTGGAACAGTCTGCGCCCGCCACCGATGACAGCTGGCGCGAATCTATCGTTACCCGCAGCCCGCTGATGCTACGCCTGCTGGAACAGGCGCGAATGGTGGCGCAATCGGACGTTAGCGTCTTGATCAACGGTCAAAGCGGAACCGGGAAAGAAGTTTTCGCTCAGGCTATTCACAACGCCAGCCCACGCAGCCAAAAACCTTTCATTGCCATTAACTGCGGCGCGTTGCCGGAACAACTGCTGGAATCAGAACTGTTTGGTCATGCGCGCGGTGCTTTTACCGGTGCGGTGAGCAATCGTGAAGGGCTGTTTCAGGCCGCGGAAGGCGGCACGCTGTTTCTCGATGAGATTGGCGATATGCCTGCGCCGTTACAGGTGAAACTGCTGCGCGTATTGCAGGAACGAAAAGTCAGACCGTTGGGCAGTAACCGCGATATCGACATTGATGTGCGGATCGTTTCTGCGACCCACCGCGATTTACCCAAAGCGATGGCACGGGGCGAATTTCGCGAGGATTTGTACTATCGCCTCAATGTGGTGAGCCTGAAGATTCCTGCGCTGGCCGAGCGTACGGAAGATATTCCGCTGCTGGCGAACCATCTGCTGCGCCAGTCTGCTGAACGGCACAAACCGTTCGTACGCGCCTTTTCAACCGATGCCATGAAGCGGTTAATGACCGCCAGTTGGCCGGGCAACGTGCGTCAGCTGGTCAACGTAATTGAGCAGTGCGTGGCGTTGACCTCTTCGCCGGTGATCAGCGACGCGCTGGTGGAGCAGGCGCTGGAAGGGGAAAACACCGCGCTGCCGACCTTTGCTGAGGCGCGTAACCAGTTTGAGCTCAACTATCTGCGTAAGCTGCTGCAAATCACCAAGGGCAATGTGACCCACGCGGCAAGAATGGCGGGGCGCAACCGCACCGAATTCTATAAATTGCTTTCTCGGCACGAGCTGGATGCAAACGATTTCAAAGAATAAATCTGCGGATTATGTTAGCTTTATTCAATCAAAAGACAGGCGACCTTTTCAAGGAATAGCATGAAAAAGATTGATGCGATTATTAAACCCTTCAAGCTGGACGACGTCCGCGAAGCGCTGGCAGAAGTCGGCATTACCGGTATGACTGTGACAGAAGTGAAAGGTTTTGGCCGTCAGAAAGGCCATACCGAGTTGTACCGTGGCGCGGAATATATGGTGGATTTTCTGCCGAAGGTAAAAATTGAAATTGTGGTTACCGACGACATCGTCGATACCTGCGTCGACACCATTATCCGTACTGCCCAGACCGGCAAAATTGGTGACGGTAAGATTTTTGTATTCGACGTGGCACGCGTTATTCGTATTCGTACCGGTGAAGAAGACGACGCGGCAATCTAAGCCGCGCCGTTAATTTGTAGGCCTGATAAGCGTAGCGCATCAGGCAGAGTGATTGCCGGATGGCGGCGTAAACGCCTTATCCGGCCTACTCGCGTAACACATTACAAGACTTTGTGCGGACCGAAGCATTCGTAATGAATGTTCTCGTTTTTCACGCCCAGACCGACCAGCTGCTTCGCGGCGAACTGCATGAAACCAACCGGACCGCACAGATAAAACTGCATAGCCGGATCGCTGATTGCGCTTTCCAGTTTGTTCAAATCCATCAGACCTACGCTATCAAACGCACCTTTCGCGCGATCGGCTTCGGTTGGCTCACGATACCAGGTGTGTGCGCTAAAGCGTGGCAGCGTTTTGCCGAGTTCATTGACTTCATCAGCGAAGGCATGCACGTCACCATTTTCTGCCGCGTGGAACCAGTTAACCTGCGCCGTATGCTTCGCTTTTGCCAGCGTATCCAGCATCGCCAGCATTGGGGTTTGTCCCACGCCCGCGGAGATCAGAGATACCGGGGTGTCGGTCGCGACGTCCATAAAGAAATCGCCCGCAGGTGCGGCCAGGTGAACAACGTCGCCAACATTCGCATGGTTGTGCAGCCAGGTTGAAACCTGACCACCGTCTTCACGCTTAACCGCAATACGGTAGCCTTTGCCATCGGGTTTACGGGTCAGTGAGTACTGACGAATTTCCTGATGCGGGAAACCTTCCGGCTTTAACCAGACGCCCAGATATTGCCCCGGATGATATTCAGCCACTGCGCCACCATCGACAGGTTCAAATTCAAAGCTGGTGATAAGTGCACTGCGTGGGGTTTTTGCCACGATGCGGAAAGGACGGGTACCTTCCCAGCCGCCATTTTTATTGGCATTTTCGCTGTAGATTTGCGCTTCACGGTTGATGAAAACGTTCGCCAGCACGCCGTATGCTTTGCCCCACGCATCCAGAACTTCCTGGCCTGGGCTGAACATTTCGTCCAGCGTTGCCAGTAAATGGCCACCCACGATGTTGTACTGCTCGGGTTTAATCTGGAAGCTGGTATGCTTCTGTGCGATTTTCTCAACAGCCGGCAACAGTGCCGCCAGATTTTCGATATTGCTGGCATACGCGGCAATAGCATTAAACAGCGCTTCACGCTGATCGCCATTACGCTGATTACTCATGTTGAAGATTTCTTTCAGCTCTGGGTTATGCGTAAACATGCGGTCGTAGAAATGGGCGGTCAGCTTCGGGCCTGTTTCAACCAGCAGGGGAATGGTGGCTTTCACTGTAGCGATGGTTTGTGCGTCAAGCATACGGTCTTCCTTTATCTGAGACTTTAATGATGTATGTCAAATGCATCTTATAAAAAATACCCCTGCATTGTAAATGGTTCTTTGTAACTTTGCGTTGTAAAGGTTACATCGTGAAAAATCTGCATCACAAACCTGAAAAGAAATCCGTTGAAATTCAGCAGACCTTTGTTCTCCAAAGCCTTGCGTACCATGAAGGTAATCGTTTGCGTAAAATCCTTTGTCAAGACCTGTTATCGAAGAATGATTCGGTTATACTGTTCGCCGTTGTCCTACGGACCGCCTTTTAAGGCCGAAAATTTTATTGTTAGCTGAGTCAGGAGATGCGGATGTTAAAGCGTGAAATGAACATTGCCGATTATGATGCCGAACTGTGGCAGGCTATGGAGCAGGAAAAAGTACGTCAGGAAGAGCACATCGAACTGATCGCCTCCGAAAACTACACCAGCCCGCGTGTTATGCAGGCGCAGGGTTCTCAGCTGACCAACAAATATGCTGAAGGTTATCCGGGCAAGCGCTACTACGGCGGTTGCGAGTACGTTGATATCGTTGAGCAACTGGCTATCGATCGCGCAAAAGAGCTGTTTGGCGCTGACTACGCTAACGTACAACCGCACTCTGGTTCTCAGGCTAACTTTGCTGTTTACACCGCTCTGCTGCAACCGGGCGATACCGTTCTGGGTATGAACCTGGCACAAGGCGGCCACCTGACTCACGGCTCCCCGGTTAACTTCTCCGGCAAACTGTACAACATCATCCCTTACGGTATTGATGAGTCCGGTAAAATTGACTACGAAGACATGGCTAAGCAGGCCAAAGAGCACAAACCGAAGATGATCATCGGCGGCTTCTCTGCTTACTCCGGTGTTGTTGACTGGGCAAAAATGCGTGAAATCGCTGACAGCATCGGCGCATATCTGTTCGTCGATATGGCGCACGTTGCGGGTCTGATTGCCGCAGGCGTTTATCCGAACCCGGTTCCACACGCACACGTTGTGACCACCACCACCCACAAAACCCTGGCGGGTCCACGCGGTGGCCTGATCCTGGCGAAAGGCGGTGACGAAGAGCTGTACAAAAAACTGAACTCCGCTGTGTTCCCAAGTGCGCAGGGCGGCCCGCTGATGCACGTGATCGCGGCGAAAGCTGTGGCGCTGAAAGAAGCGATGGAGCCTGAGTTCAAGGTTTACCAACAGCAGGTTGCCAAAAACGCCAAAGCGATGGTGGAAGTGTTCCTGAACCGTGGCTACAAAGTGGTTTCTGGCGGTACTGAAAACCACCTGTTCCTGCTGGATCTGGTTGATAAAAACCTGACCGGTAAAGAAGCTGATGCCGCGCTGGGCCGTGCTAACATCACCGTTAACAAAAACAGCGTACCGAACGATCCGAAGAGCCCGTTTGTGACTTCCGGTATCCGTATCGGTTCTCCGGCTGTGACTCGCCGTGGCTTTAAAGAAGCTGAAGTGAAAGAGCTGGCTGGCTGGATGTGTGACGTTCTGGACAACATCAATGACGAAGCTGTTATCGAGCGCGTCAAAGGTAAAGTGCTGGATATCTGTGCACGTTTCCCGGTTTACGCGTAAGTCATACGGATTGCCAGATGGTGGTGTAAACACCTTTTCCGGCCTACAGGTAACTCACATGTAGGCCGGATAAACGAAGTGCCATCCGGCAGTTATATTGACTTAAGCAAGATTGTTTCATCGATTAAAGTCGCCACTGGCGGCTTTTTCTTTGCCTGAATCCATTTTCTCAATAAACGTATTTCTCGGCCCTGATTCAACGTTACTGCGCCGACAATCATGCCATCCTGTAGGTTAAACCATATTGCTTTCTGCGCATCAGGATCGCCGCGTAGGAGCCAGTTCTCACCCTGCATTTCGCCGACAAACTGTAGATTATCACGGTACTGATCGGTCCAGAACCAGCCCAGCGTTGCTGCTGGCTGCGGTTGATTGAGCATCGCGGCGGCGGCAACCTGTGCCTGAAAATTGGCGTTTTCCCAGCTTTCCACGCGTACTAACGAACCGTCAGCCTGGCGCGTTATCGCTACGTCACCGGCGGCGAAAATCGCGGGATCGGAGGTGGTGCAGGCGGTATCAACGATAATGCCGTTCGCCGTCTCCAGCCCCGCTTCGCGGGCCAGCATATCGTTCGCCACGATACCGATGCCATAGATCACCGCATCAGCGGTGAGAGTTTCGCCGTTTTGTAGCGTGAGCGAGAGAGACTCTCCTGCTTCGACATGCTCTATAGCGCTGTTAAGCAATACCCGCACGCCCGCAAGTTGGTGGCGGGCTAGCAGGTAGTCGCGCACCGGAGCAGGCGCGTTGCGGCCCATGACCGTTGGCGCCAGCTCCACCACCGTCACCTGACAGCCGCGTTGAGTCGCGCTGGCCGCCAGTTCCAGACCAATGGTGCCCGCACCGACAATGACAATCGACTTGCCCGGCAATAAATTGTCGCGCAGGCGCTCGGCATCGCCCGCGTGGCGCAGGGTGAAGCAACGATCGCCCAGCTTATCCAGTTGCGGAAAGGGGCGTGCCGCAGCGCCCGTCGCAATCAGTAGCCGATCCCATGGATAACTCTGCCCATTAGCCAGCACCAACTGATGGGTTTGGCGGCCGAGCGTCTGCACAGTAACCCCCAGATGCAGCTGTACGTTGTGTTCCCGCCACCAGTCAGCGGGGAGTATCGGCTGAAGTTGCGGATTGTCGTCCAGTAGCATTGCTTTGGAGAGCGGTGGGCGTTCATAGGGCAGATGCTGCTCATCGGAAAACAGGTGTAATTCGCCGTCAAAACCTTGTTGGCGCAGTGCAGCGGCAGCCATAGCCGCCGCCTGACCGCCGCCGACGATAGCGATAGTTTTTGGGTTCATAACGTCTCCTCAGAGATCCAGTCCGGCGGCGACGTGACGAATACCGCGAATACCCAGACCGGCGTCGGCATTGATCATCACGCCACTTAATGTGCGGTTGTTGCGTTTTGACGCCAGCATTACATACGGGCCGGTAAAATCCGCAGGCTCAGGGAAAAACTGTAGCGGCAAAATAGCGGCGATTTTTTCCGGCGTCAGCGACTGCATAATCGATGTATCGTTTTGTCCCAGCGCCTGCGGGCCGCGTAGATCTGTCGCCATACCGCATGGACCGACACCGTTAACACGAACCTTTGGTGCCAGCTCGTATGCCAACTGGCGAATCAGCCCGGTAGCCGCATGTTTGCTGGCGGTATACAGCGGGCCGCCGCCGCCGGGATACCACGACGCATTGGACAGGGTAAAGATGATGCTGCCTTCGCTGGCGATAAGCGCAGCGGCACAGGCTTTCGCGCCCAGCAGATAGCCCAGCACGTTGACGTTAAACAGCTCATGAAAGCCGCTCTCCAGCGCATCCGCAGGCGTATTGACCAACGAGGCGTTGTGATCCCATATCCCCGCATTTCCGATAAAACAGTCCAGCGTACCGTAATGCGTCAGGATTTGATCTACCGCGCGCTGATAGTCGGCGTAGCAGGTGACGTTGCCTTCGATTGCCAGCACATGTTCGCCAAAGCGCTGACGCAGGCTGGCAACTTTAGCTGGCGACAACTCCAGCGTGGCGACCCGCGCACCTTCTTCGATGAAACGCTCGACCAGCGCCAGGCCAAGACCGGAGCCGCCACCGGTGATAAAGACCACGTTATCGCGTAAATCGCTCATCTTGCGTCCTCTGGAATATCAACAAACACATCGCTACCGTCCACATATACCGTGTAGGTGGTTAGCGGATCGGTGGCGGGTAGACACAACGCCTTGCCGGTTTTCAGGCAAAAACTGGCGGCATGCAGCGGGCATTCCACCGTAGCGTCGTCTTCCAGATAGCCTTCCGACATCGAGGCGTTACCGTGGCTACAGCGATCGTTAATGGCATAGAACTCGCCGCCAACGTTGAACAGCGCGATGACGGGCGAGGTATCAAGCCGGAGCGCTTCACCCTCCGGCAAATCCCCTACGGGGCAAGCATAAACACGACTCATCAGAACAGTACACTCAGGTTATGGGAGGTGATCACCGCTTGATCCAGCACGATCTCACGCTCCAGTAAGCGCCACTCATCGCCCGGCAAACGGCGCACTTTGTCTATGCGCATGCCGACGTAAAAGGTTTCATCGCGCTCTTTTTGCGCGCGATACAGCAGATAATTAAGGCGCACGGCAAAGACGTCGGGAACTCCAGTTTCATTGACCTGGCAGTTGCTGATCAGGTGCCGGGTACGCGACGGTGGCTCTTCCGCCCAGGCCATGCCGGTTTCCAGCCGCGCGATACGACGTTCGAGCTGGTCTTTGTTGTCGTTGAAAATCCAGGTGGTCGGCGGCTGCACGCCTTTGCGACGATCGCGCGTCTGGGCATTGACCGTCGTACGCATGGTGTAGCGAATGTCTTCATCCAGTTGTGCCAGCCAGTCACGAAACTTCCAGTCATCCAGCAGGCTGGCTTCATGGTAGAGAAACTGTGTAATACGATGGTGTAGTTCCTGAGAAACTAAGGTGCTCATTTCATCACCTCCTGCTGGTAAGCGGCGGTTTTTTCCTGCACTTCCTGCCAGCTTTCGCTGCTGAGTAAATCGGCCCAGCGCTGATACATGCCGCGCGCGGCGGTTTCCGAAAAGATGTAGTTGGTGATCCCCGGAATGCCGTCTTCACGACGTTTCTCCTGGCCAAGCCCCATTTCCAGACACAACTTGGTGTTGCGTGCGCGATGACCCTTCAACAGTTTTTGAATTTCACACCAGTTTTCCGAGTCGTCCTGCTCCAGGAATCCGGCGGGGCCAAAGGCGCGCGTGGCGCTGTTTTCAAACGCGGCTTTCACTTCATCAGAGGCGGCTTTATCGGTAATACAGAATGCCCATACTTCGACCTGATCCGGCCCGCGCGGATGCCAGACCCTTAAGGTGGCAGTACCGTTGAGCCAGGAAAGCGTTGGGAAAATGTTGTTGTGACCGGCCAGACGCAGGGCGCGAACTTTTCCCAGACGCTGCTCGGCTTCCGCGTAGGTGTCACGGTAGTAGCTGGAGACTTCGCCGTCGACCCAGACGTTGGCATCGGGATTTTCGGTAAAGAAAAATCCGCTGCCGTGCCCATCCTGACCGAACTGTAGCGCGTCTTTGGCGGTTTCCCACACCGGGCGGGCGGTTTGTCCGTCGCCCAGGCGCTTGTCGCTGCCGTCGTCTTTTGCCCCCAGCACCTGCACGGCCGAGGCATGACTGAACAGCGCGTGATACTGGTCGCTGGCAAACTGTTCGGCGGGGAATTTCCAGTTACAATCGATGGTCCACTTTTGTACGCCACCGACGATTTCGGTGCCGCCTTCACGACGATCCAGCACACCGTCGAGATACCAGGCGATATCGCCGAGATAATCGCGCAGCGTAGGCGCGGAGGTATCCCAGTTGCCGAAAATCAGTCCCTTGTAGCTCTCTACGCCAGGAACTTCGTTCAGCCCCCAGTGCGATTTGCACAGCCCTTGCGGGTAGGCGCGCGGTTCCAGCGGGACGTCGATCAGCTCGCCGTTAATGCCGTACGACCAGCCGTGATACGGGCAGGTGAAGGCGCGGGTATTGCCGCAGTCGGCGTAGCTGACGCGCATTGCGCGGTGGCGACACTGGTTGAGAAACGCTTTGATGCTGCCGTCTTTCTGGCGAACCACCACAACTGCATCCTCGCCCATGTAGGTGTTAAAAAAATCACCGGGTTTGGGGATTTGGCTTTCGTGGGCGAGAAATAACCAGCAGCGTCCGAAGATGCGTTCCAGCTCCAGTTGGTAAATTTCAGGGTCGGTATAAATTCGTGGGGTTACGCGACCGTTTTGCGTGTCGATCAGTTGGTAGATGTCTAAATTTGAGGGTGTGGTCATATTTTTTAATCCTGAAAGCTAAGATGTATTGACCTTCTTTTTTTGTACCCTAAGGATGTTGCTGGTTAGTTATCAATCTGTGAAATAGTAAATTTCTACCAGTTGAGACATTTTTTCGATAACAAGGAGAAGGGCATGGAACTGAGGCACTTACGCTATTTCGTAGCGGTGGCGCAGGCGCTGAATTTCACCCGAGCGGCAGAAAAGCTGCATACCTCTCAGCCGTCGTTAAGCAGCCAGATCCGCGATCTGGAAACGTGCGTGGGCGTTCCGTTGCTGGTGCGGGATAAACGAAAAGTTGCGCTGACGGCGGCGGGAGAGTGCTTTTTACAAGATGCGCAGGCGATCCTCGAACAGGCGGAAAACGCCAAAGTTCGTGCCCGTAAAACGGTGCAGGAAGATAATCATTTCGCCATCGGTTTTGTCCCTTCCGCAGAGGTAAATCTGCTGCCGAAGGTGCTGCCTTTGTTTCGTTTAAAACAGCCTGATACGCACATTGAGCTGGTGAGTCTGATCACCACCGAACAGGAAGAGAAGATCCTGAGTGGAGAGCTGGATGTGGGCTTAATGCGCCACCCGGTGTACAGCCCGGATCTCGATTATCTGGAGCTGATTCATGAGCCGTTAGTAGTGGTTTTACCGGTGAATCATCCGTTAGCTAATGAGCAAGCAATCTCCGCAGAACAACTACACGGCGTGAATTTTGTCAGCACCGATCCGGCCTACTCTGGCGCGTTAGCGATGATTGTCAAAAACTGGTTTCAGCAGCAAAAAAGCCAGCCCAACATTGTGCAGGTGGCAACCAACATTCTGGTGACCATGAACCTGGTCGGCATGGGGCTGGGGGTGACTTTGATACCCGGTTATATGAATAATTTTAATACCGGACAGGTGGTTTTCCGCCCTATTGTTGGCGATGTTCCGACCATTGCGCTGTTGATGGCGTGGAAAAAAGGGCCAATCAAACCGGCGTTGACCGATTTTATCGCCACGGTACATGAACGTTTAGCGGTGAGCCTGACGGAGTAATGGCTATAACTCGCTAAGCTGTGACTCGACATACAGATAGCCAATGCCCATAAGTTGCTGGGTGCGATTAAGCTTACCGAAGCTTATCTGCGTGGCTCTGGCTCGCGGGTTATCGCCGTGATCGAATGGGTTAAACCCAGTTTGCTGCACCAGCGTATTGAGCCAGCTGTCGCCAAATGCGCAGCTACGCCCATACAACCATATTTGGTTAATATTCAGTATATTCAGAAAGTTATAAAGACTCAGCCCGATGGCGCTGGCGGCATTTTCGGCCCAGGCCTGAATGCGGACATCTCCGTGCTGCCAGGCCGCAATTAGCTGGTCAGTGGTGAGCGTTTCCGGATCGTAAAGGGATGTCGGCTGCGATTTCATCCACACCCGGGCCTGCTTTTTCAATGCGCTTAATGACGCTACGGTTTCCAGACAGCCATAGCGACCACAGTCACAGGCGACACCATCGGGATGAATGATGGTATGCCCAATCTGACCGCTGCCATACAGGCTACCGCGCCAGATGTTATCGTTAATCACAAACGATGAGCCAATACCGTAATCAACGTTAATCACGCAGAAATCACCGTTTGCCGCCGGGTTTTGCCATTTTTCCGCCAGCGCCAGCATCACGCAGTCATTGTCCAGCCGGACCTGCACGCCGAGCTTCTCCTCCAGCAGATATTTTATTTCCACCGGAGTTTTCCACGGGGCCTGGGGCATGGTTTTTGATGCACCGGTTATCGGATCAACTTGACCATGAACGCCAAGCGCCAGATTAATCGTCACATCGGGAAATTCCCGACGATACTCCCGCCAGTGTGCCGCCAGGGCTGACAGCAGCGCTTTTGGCGATTCGGGGTTGATGACTTCATGCTGCCAGTCGCCTACAGCCACCAGTCGCGCGTCCGCCAGTTGACTGGTGATGCTGGTGGGGGTGACGTTGATGCACAGCGTCCAGGCGCCTTTTTCTGGCAAATGATAGCTGCCGCTGCTCAAACCGCGCTGGCTTAAGGTTTCTCGCGAATGGCTGATTCTCCCTTCATCCATCAGTTCTTCGAGGATATTGCTGACCGCCGGGATCGACAGGCTGGTGAGCTGCGCCAGCTGTGACTTGCTGAGCTGTTTTTCCCGCCACAGGTGAGACAAAAAGATCTGTTTATTCGCCTGACGGACCCTGACGTTGTTGAACCCCGAACGCTGCATTCACTTAACTCCCTTAACTATATTGCGTGAGCATTGCGCATTTTAACGCCACCTAACTGCCGCAGAATAGCATCAAGTTGAATTTTTACTTTTGTTTATTGAGTGGAGAGCGGCATGTACGGTTCAGTTAAAGTCTGGCAGGAAACGATCACCCTCCCAACTTGGGCGGCGGGTGAAGAAGATGCCAACCCAATGTTTCTGGAAAAACGGGTGTATCAGGGATCTTCTGGAGCGGTTTACCCTTACGGCGTGATTGATACGCTGACCGGCAAACGTGAAATGCGCGACTATCAGGCGGTGTGGATGGAGAATGACTTCATTCGCATCATGCTGCTGCCGGAGTTAGGCGGGCGTATTCATCGAGCGTATGACAAAGTGCAGCAGCGCGACTTCGTCTACTACAACGAAGTGGTGAAACCCGCGCTGGTCGGTCTGCTTGGGCCGTGGATCTCCGGCGGCATCGAGTTTAACTGGCCGCAACATCATCGCCCGACCACCTTTATGCCGGTGGATTTTACTCAGCAGCAGGGTGAGCAGGGTGAATACACCGTGTGGATGGGTGAGGTTGAACCCATGCGCGGTTTACAGGTGATGACCGGATTCACGCTGTATCCGGATCGCGCGTTGATCGAGATAACCGGGAAGGTGTTTAACGGTAACGCTACCCCGCGCCACTTCTTATGGTGGGCGAATCCGGCGGTGAAGGGCGGCGACGATCATCAGAGCGTGTTCCCTCCGGATGTGACGGCGGTATTTGACCACGGTAAGCGCGATGTCTCAGCGTTTCCAATCGCCACCGGCACATACTACAAAGTGGACTATTCGGCCGGTGTGGATATCTCACGCTACAAGAACGTACCCGTACCGACCTCCTATATGGCTGAAAAATCAGATTATGATTTTGTTGGCGCGTGGCATCACGGCGAGCGTGGTGGGTTGCTGCATGTGGCCGATCACCATGTTTCGCCGGGGAAAAAACAGTGGACCTGGGGATACGGCGACTTTGGTGTTGCCTGGGATCGTAATCTCACCGATGACAACGGTCCGTATATTGAACTGATGACCGGGGTCTTTACCGATAATCAGCCGGATTTCACCTGGCTTGCGCCGTACGAAGAGAAAGTCTTCGTGCAAAACTTCTTGCCCTACAGCGAACTGGGAATGGTGCAAAACGCCAGCACGCAGTTGGCGCTTCGTCTGGTGCGTGAGCGTAGCCAGCTTTCTGTGGGCGTTTATGCGATTGCGCCGCTACGCGATGTTCAGGTTACGCTTGCTGCGCACGGGCAGCCGTTCTATGAAAATACCCTCACCCTTGAGCCTGGACAGAGCTGGCTGGCCGATGTGTCTGACAATGGCCATGCCCGGGTGACGATGACCGTCACAAGCGTCGATGGCACTACGCTTTTGCAGTACGAAGAGCACATCGCGAAAGAATTACCGCTGCCTTCGGCGGCCGTTGCGCCAGCGCTGCCAGAAGCGCTTTCTAATACCGATGAACTCTATTTTATTGGTCAGCATCTGGAGCAGTACAACCACGCCAGCCGCTATGCCGAAGATTATTATCGCCGCGCGCTGGACGTTGATCCGCTGGACTACCGCAATAATGTGGCCCTGGGGACGCAGGCGCTAAACCGCGCCGACTGGGCGCTGGCGGCACAATGTGCTGGCAAGGCGCTGGAACGGGCGCATAAGCTCAATAAAAATCCGCGTGATGGTGAGGCAAGTATGCTGCTGGCCGCCGCACAGGAACGTCAGGGCGATGATGACAGCGCGTGGGATAATTATTATAAGGCCAGCTGGAGCGGCAACTGCCGGGATGCGGCTTTCTGGTCGTTAGCGCGTCTGGCGATGAAGCGTCAGGACTACGCTGGCGCATTGGAAAAGGTCGAGCAGAGCCTGCGCTTTAACGGCAGTAATAACCTGGCGATGGGGCTGAAAGCGCTGGCGCTGGCAAAGCTTGATCGCAATGCGCAAGCGCTGGACTACATTCGCCAACAACTGGTTGATTATCCGCTGAGTTACACCCTGCACTATGCGCGCTGGGCTATTTGCCAGGATGAGGCCACTGCACAGGCGCTAATCTCGATTACCGGGCGGCGCGGTACCAACGCGTGTGAACTGGCAGGCTGGCTGACTTCTTTGGGGCAAAAGGATGCTGCCCGTAGCGTGCTGGAACTGCTCGACAGCCAGGAAACGCTGCCGATGCTGTGGCGCGCTTCGCTGAGCGATAATCCACAACCGTTCATTGAACGTGCTCGTGAGTGTCTGCAAAACCGCGTGCGCTTCCCCAATACGCTGGATGAAGTGCAGATGCTGCAAACTCTTGAGCAAAGTGCTTTTGCCCGCTATTTCCTCGGCTGCTTCTGGTACAGCAAACGGCGTTATGCCGAGGCGGTTTCCTGCTGGCAGTTCACGCTTGCGCAGGAAGCGGATTTCGCACCGGTACACCGTTTACTGGGAATCTATGCCTGGAACAAACTGCACGATGCACAGCAGGCGATGCAGTATTTGTCGCAGGCCGTGGCGCTGGAACCACAGAATGCTCGCTTCCTGTTTGAACTCGACTATCTCAAGAAGTTAATGGCACAACCCGCTGAGCAGCGTCTGCAGCGACTGGAAGCCAGTAAAGAGATTGTCTTCCATCGAGACGATCTGACGGTGGAACTGCTCAGCTTGTGGAATGGGGTGGGGCGCTACGACGATGCCGCCGCAGTGTTACGTGAACGCGTGTTCCATCCGTGGGAAGGTGGTGAAGGTAAAGCCACCGGGCAATATCTGCTGAATCAGATGCATCGTGCCCTTGCTGCCGTTCAGTCCGGCGACCTGCAAACCGCCATCGCGCAGCTGCAACAGGCGTTGCACTACCCACAAAACCTCGGGGAGGGGCGTCTGCCTGGGCAAACGGATAATGACATCTGGTATTTGCTGGGGCATTGCGCGCAGCTGCAAGGCCATTTCGAGGAATCCCAGCGCTACTTCTCCCGTGCGACGCGTGGCGGCAGCTCACTGGATGCCGGACGTTATTACAACGACCAGCCAGTGGACTATCTCTTCTGGCAGGGTATGGCGCAGAGAAAACTTGGCGATGACGCAGAGGCGGACGCTTTGTTCAATAGCTTCCTGCAATGGGTTGAGTCGCATCACGACAACGTGCCGGATGTCGATTTCTTCGCCGTCTCGCTACCCGACCTGGTGGTGCTGGATACCTCAGCACAAGCAAAACACCAGCAACACTGCCTGTTTATCAATGCGCTTGGGCATCTGGGGCTGGGAAATAGCGCCGCCTGTCAGCGTGAACTTGATGAACTCCTGCAACTCAATCCGGCACATGACAAGGCATTACTGCTGCGTCACGCCATTAACGTAAGGCTTTTCCAGTAACACCCGAAACGGGTGGGGGTAACCTCACCCGAAACCTACTGTACCCTGCGTTTCCCTGAAAGAGGAATCATAATGAATAACGCGCAGACACATTTAAAGATTGGTTACGTCTGGACTATCTGCCTGGTTGCGGCCTGCGGAGGTTTACTGTTTGGCTATGACTGGGTGGTGATCGGCGGGGCAAAACCCTTCTATGAAGCATATTTTTCGATTACCGATCCGGCACAATCCGGCTGGGCGATGAGTTCCGCGCTGGTTGGTTGTATCTTTGGCGCGCTGATTTCCGGCTGGTGCGCCGATAAATTTGGCCGAAAAATGCCGCTGATTCTCTCAGCGATCCTCTTTAGCGCTTCCGCCTGGGGAACCGCCGTCGCCAGTAACTTCGATATGTTTATTGTTTATCGCATCGTTGGCGGCGTGGGGATTGGTCTGGCGTCTGCGCTAAGCCCACTGTATATCGCCGAGGTTAGCCCCGCTGAAAAGCGTGGTCGCTTTGTGGCCGTTAACCAGCTCACCATCGTCATTGGCGTGCTGGCGGCGCAGCTTATCAACCTGATGATTGCCGAACCTGTTGCTACAGGCGCTACGCAGCAAGCAATTGTTGAAAGTTGGAACGGTCAGACGGGCTGGCGCTGGATGTTTGGCGCAGAATTAGTGCCCGCGGTAATTTTCCTGGTGCTGATGTTCTTTGTTCCTGAATCGCCGCGCTGGCTGGTGAAAGCGGGAAAAGCCGATCGTGCGCGCGCCATGCTGCAGCGCATTGGTTCGGCGGAATATGCCGGGCAAACGCTGAAAGAGATTGAACATACGTTGCAAAAAGATAATCACAAGGTCGCGTGGTCAACGCTGTTACAACCGCAGATCAAACCGATCGTGATTATTGGTATGGTGCTGGCAGTGTTTCAGCAGTGGTGTGGGATCAACGTTATTTTCAACTATGCGCAGGAGATCTTCGCTTCTGCCGGATTCGACATCAACGGTACGTTAAAATCGATCGTGGCGACAGGGATCATCAATCTGGTCTTTACCCTTGCCGCTCTGCCGTTAGTGGACAAAATTGGTCGTCGTAAACTGATGTTGTTCGGTGCGTCAGGATTAACGGTTATTTATGTACTGATTGCCGGGGCGTACGGGTTGGGCATTATGGGCTGGCCGGTTTTGGTTCTGGTGCTGGCGGCGATCGCTATTTATGCCCTGACGCTGGCTCCGGTGACCTGGGTGCTGCTGTCTGAAATTTTTCCTAATCGCGTTCGTGGGTTGGCGATGTCGCTGGGGACGCTGGCGCTGTGGATTGCCTGCTTCCTGCTGACCTATACCTTCCCGCTGCTCAATGCGAGTCTGGGCGCGTCGGGAAGCTTCCTGCTGTACGGTGTGATTTGCGCGATGGGCTTCATATATGTTCTGCGTAATGTACCGGAAACCAAAGGCGTGACGCTGGAAGCGCTGGAAGAACAGCTGGCGGCGCAACATACAAAAGCTGGCACATCAGCCCAGCAACGAAGCGCCCGATAATGGATGGTCTGCTGACGCTACAAAACGCACATCTGCGGATGTGCGTAGACTCGCAGGGCGGTTCGCTATTAAGTCTGGTTTCGTTACAACATCAACAGGCCATTTTACGCGAAGGTCATGGTCAGCAACCCGGTGATTGCGGCCTGTTCCCGATGCTGCCGGTCGCGAATCGGGTGGCGGGAAATCGTTTTATGCTGCGCGGTGAAGAGGTGGTTTTACCTCAACATGGCGCAGATGACACCTTTTTCCTGCACGGTGACGGCTGGCTGCAACGCTGGCAGGTTATCACTGTCACCCAAAGCGGTTGTTTGCTGCAGTTGCGCAGTTGGCATCCCTGTGGCTACGACTATACGGCGCAGCTTTGCTATCAACTGGAAACCTCGAGCCTGCACGCCTCGTTGACGCTCACTCATTGCGGTGAGCAGCCAATGATTTACGGCTGCGGGTTCCATCCGTTTTTCGCCTTTGATAAGCGCAGTACGGCGCAGTTCACCGCAAGCGGCTACTGGCCTGAGGGGGAGCAGCATCTGCCGCTGGAATGGCAACGTGATATCCCTTCAGCGGCTGATTTCATGCATGCGCAATACGGTGAGGATAGCTGGCTGAATGTCGGATATTCTGGCTGGAGCGGGCGGGCCGTTATTCATCGTGATGTGATGAAAGTCACGATTTTAGCGCAAACTCCGTGGTTGATGCTGTTCAGAATGTCGGGTGAGGAGTTCCTGTGTCTGGAGCCGCAAACGCATCCGGTGAATGCCCACAACATGCAGGGGCAGCCGGGATTGCAGGTTTTAGCGCAGGGAGAACGCTGCCATTTTGCGATGCAAATTAGCATCGAATAGGGCAAAAATCATGTTATCTGCCTGTTAATGCTCTCTTGCGCCAGCCTGCGTTTGTCGCCAGACTATCGCCTCCAAACGGGAGGGATTCATGGCTTTGCATTCCACGCGCTGGCTGGCGCTCGGTTATTTCACCTACTTCTTTAGCTACGGTATCTTTCTGCCTTTCTGGAGCGTCTGGCTCGAAGGGTTAGGGCTGACGCCGGAAACCATCGGTTTACTGCTGGGGGCGGGGCTGATTGCCCGTTTTCTCGGTAGTTTGCTGATTGCGCCGCGTGTGAGCGATCCCTCTCGGCTGATCTCAGCGTTACGTATTCTGGCCCTGTTGACGCTGGTGTTTGCGCTGGCCTTCTGGGCGGGAACCAACGTGGCGTGGCTGATGGTGGTGATGGTCGGTTTTAACCTGTTTTTCTCACCGTTGGTACCGCTGACCGATGCGCTGGCCAACACCTGGCAGAAACAGATAACCATGGATTACGGTCGGGTGCGACTGTGGGGATCTGTGGCTTTTGTGATCGGCTCCGCGCTAACCGGCAAACTGGTGAGCCTGTTTGACTATCGGGTGATCCTGGTCCTGCTATCGCTTGGCGTCGCCTCGATGCTGCTGGGCATGATGATTCGCCCGAGCGTGCAGCCTGCGGGTGAAAACCGTCAGCAGGAGAGTGCGGGATGGCCCGCCTGGCGTGCGCTGATAACCCAGAGCTGGCGTTTTCTTGCTTGCGTGAGTCTGCTACAGGGTGCGCATGCTGCGTATTATGGTTTCAGCGCCATCTATTGGCAGTCTGCCGGATATTCCGCTTCGGCGGTGGGCTATTTATGGTCACTAGGTGTGGTGGCGGAGGTGATTATTTTCGCGCTTAGCCACAAGCTGTTTCGTCGCTTCAGCGCCCGCGATCTGCTGCTGCTTTCCGCCGTTTGCGGGGTGGCGCGTTGGGGATTGATGGGCTGGAGCACCGAGCTGCCGTGGCTGATCGTGGTGCAAATCCTCCATTGCGGAACCTTTACCGTCTGTCACCTGGCGGCAATGCGTTATATCGCGGCACGCCAGGGGAGCGAAGTTATTCGTTTGCAGGCGGTGTATTCCGCGATAGCGATGGGCGGCAGTATCGCCATCATGACCGTATTCGCGGGCTATCTGTACCAGAATCTGGGCAGCGGCGTGTTCTGGGTGATGGCGCTGGTGGCGCTCCCGGCAATCGTTCTGCGCCCGAAGGTGGTCGCGCAGCCTGCAACGTTATGATTCGAGGATTTTGCGGATCTGCTGCTGCTGATGCGGCGTAAGCGCCAGATCCGCATGAATCAACGGGGGTGAAAATAGCGGTAACGGCGTGGTGTAAGGCGTAATAATCAGCGTTACGCCGCGCGGGGCACCCTCTTTTTGAAAGTCCTGCATCGGCATATGTTTTACGTTGAGCGGCAGCAGCGTCAGTTCGCGCAGCTGTTGCTCTATATGCACTTCAAGTTGTTCGTTACTACCGGTCAGCAGGATAATCTGCTTTTCGTGTAAATCCTTCTCCTGCATCAGCCAGGCGCCGAAAATAACGGCCACCAGCCCGATCTCTTCTTCGGAAAATTGCACATCGTATTCGGCCTCGAAGCCGTGAATCGCCTCGCGGGTAGTACGAACCAGCCGGGGATAAAGGCGGCTGAACTCCTCCGGCAGCGTGTTATCAATGCCGATGGCAAACACGCTGCGGTTCAGTGCCTGAGCCAGGTGGATATACAACTGGTCATTCAGCCCTTGCTCATCGCTGAAGCGCACATTGCCATACTCGCGAAAACGCAGCACCAGCCGCGCAATAGCAAGACGCAAGCGGCGATCCTGCTGGTGATTATCGCGGATGGGATCGGGGATGCGAAGCATTGAGAACAGCAACGCCATAAACAGCGATTCGCCCAGCGGTGCACTCTGCATGACGTGGCGCTGCCAGTGACGGCCAATTTCCTCTGCGAGAGGATATTCCGCGCAGGATTGCGCCCAGCGTTGCTGGAGTGGGTTAAACTCCGGGGTGATCCCCGCGTGGTGCTGTAGCAGGCAATACTGTAAATACAGGCGCAGGAACTGGATGTCACGACACTCAAACGGCTTCTGCAAGCGCCGGGAGCACAGATTAATGAGCGCATGCAGATTGGTGTCGTCATACAGCGTACGTGCGATCCCCCGTTGTTTTAGTTCTGCTTTTAACGCCGGGGTAAACTGCTGGGCGATAAAGGCAGGGCAAATCCGCAGGCCACGGCGCAGCCACTGCAACAGACACAGACGCTGATTTAGCGGGGTTCCTTCGATCGTATAGCCACCATTCTGCGCGGTGGCTATCGCGAGCCGGTGATAGCGCTGGATTTCGAGTCCTGCGCCAATAATATCTTCCTGAACCGTGGCATCATCGACACCGTTGAGGCTGCTGAAGGTTTGTGTAGTAGCGATTTGCCCCGGCAGGAAAAGCGTCAGCAGCACCTGGCAACGGCGCTGGGGAGCGGAAAGTACAGATGGTGGGGCAAGCGTTGACATCATCTGTAGGATCTCCCGTGAGTATGTTTGATAAGAATAGTTAAAGTTTGCGCATAGATTTGAGGAATGGAAAGCTTTACGCCAGGAATGCTGGGGAGCGTCACAGAATTTTTAACGTGCGGAACAGATAGCGGTAGTGGAACGCAGCGCGTTAATCCGCTTTTTCACTGTTTTATCTTTTGTTTAGATATGCCAGAGATGTACTGCATGTCATGTTAAACATGATGGAGAATATTTTATTCCGCTATGGGGTTCCGTTCACCCCAGCGTTATCACTTCTCTGAATCATAGATACCCGTGAACGTGCAAGGGAGGCTCACCGCCGCCTCCCTTGCATCCCAGGCTCCCGGCGGGAAAATCGTCGCGATGCGATTCATTCGTCTTATGCCGTCTGCCTGTCGGGTCGGGGACGAGCCTGCGTCCCTGCAGGCCGTCCACTCTGCCCGCATCCCAGCGGGCAGACCCGGTCAGCCGTCAACGACTCATCGATTTTCAGCCGGACCGGGGTCATCGCTTCAACGCTCTGACTTCCAGTGAAACCCGTTTTGCTGTTTAAACAAAAAACGCAGATGGTCAGGTGTGGCTGGTCCGGCTGAAAATTGCCGACGTGTTTCCGTAAGGCCGGGAGAGCCAGCATGGATGCTGGCTCAGGGCGCGCTTTGCAAGGACGCTACCTCGCGCCCGGCCCGGTAGCCTGGAGGAATAAGCGGAGGGTATTGCGTAGCAACAATTTTCCCGCGGGGAGCCGGGATTGTTAAGGGTACGGCGATAGTACCCTTAACACGTTCACAGGCAGTATCGTTTCAGAGAAGTGAAAAACATAAGGTGAACGTAGCAATATACCGGAGGCAACAGATTCATTACCTCCGAAACAGCTGTCTGGCGTTACTTACCACGACTCAGCGTTAATCCCACATCGCCGCCGGGATGCACCGCCAGCAGCGTCTCCTTTGAGTAGCCGCTTTCACTCATCAGACAGGCGCAGGCGGCGTCAAAGATCGCCAGTACCAGCAGAATTGAGGTCGTCGCCAGCATGTTCAGCGGGTCGGCCTCACGCTGGACGCCGGTGGAAATCACCAGCCTCGACGCTTTAGCAATGGCTGAATCGGCGTTTTCAGTCACGCTCAGAATAGGCACATTTCGCGCAGTCAGTCCGGGCAGCAGCCGGGTGAGTTCGTCCGAATTCCCCCCACGCGACAGCATAATCACCAGGTCGTTGGCGCGTAAAAAACCGAGATCGCCATGCGCCGCGTCCGTCGCGTTGAGGTAGATCGCCGGGCGTTCCACGCACGCAAGCATATGCGCCACTTTACGCGCTGCGATGCCGGAGGTACCGACGCCGGTAACGACGATTTTCCCCTGACAGCCGCGCAGCTCCGCCATCAGCGACTGCCAGAGCGGTTCAGTCAGATGCTGCCCCAGACCCGCCAGGGCATCGCTATAGAGCTGAAATACGCCGGTGGCCTGAGACCAGGAGTCGCTCATGCGTCCTCCTGCATCAACTGGCGGTATTTCATATGATCCTGATACATCTCGTGGAATACCCGATATTTGCGATCGTAGTACTGCTTAATGCGATTTGTTTGCGGGGTAACCGTTTTACCAATCCGGCTCATCGCCGACATCGCTTCCGGGAAGGTTTCGAAAACGCCCGCGGCGATAGTTCCCATCATGGCGCCACCCAGCAGCATGGCTTCGCTCTCTTCAGGCAGCAGCATCGCGCAGCCGGTGGCGTTGGCATGTTCCTGAACGAAGATTGGGTTTTTCGTCCCGCCGCCGCTGGCCATTATCGTATCGATGGTGTAGCCGCTTTGATTCATCGTTTCAATGATATGGCGGGTTCCCAGCGCAATGGCCTGGATGGTCGCAAGGTACTGTAGCGCCATATCTTCCGGCGTACGTGACAGTTTCAGTCCGGTGATGGCGCCCGTGAGCGTTGGGTTAGCGCGCGGCGAGCGGTTGCCGTGGAAATAGGGTAGGATGTGCATATCGCGGGTTAAAAATGCGATATCTTCCGGTTCACCGGCCATTTTACGCAACAGCGCATTCAGCACTTCGTAAATGGTCTGCCCCTGAGATTTAGCCTGCGCCAGCAGGGTTTCGTAGCAAGGATGCGACTGAATAACGTGGTCGATTAACGCCCCGGTTGCCGACTGTCCACCTTCGTTAAGCCAGTATTCTGGCAGCACGGCTGAGTAGTAAGGGCCCCAGACGCCGCCGATAAAACGCGGCTCTTTGGAAATCGCCATGTGTCCAGTGGAAGTGCCGCCAATCAGCGCGATACGACGGTCAAAATCCGCAACCTCGCCGGAAACACCGCTTGCCCCGAGCGTGCCGAGGGTACCGGCGTGGGCATCGATGATCGAGACGCTGACAGCGGTCCCCGGAATCAGCCCCATTTCGCTGGCGGCGCGCGCGGATAGCCCGTGACCGAGCGGTTCGCCCATGGTTTTCACGTAGCGACCAATTTTGGCAGCATCATGCTCCAGCAAATCTTCCAGCCCAATCTGGCGGAAATAGCTGGCATCCCATTTGTCTTCATGGCCCATATAGGTCCATTTACACACCGTCGAACACAATGAGCGTGTGTCATCGCCCGTTGCGCGCCAGGTCAGGAAATCGGGCAGGTCAAAGTAGTATCCCGCATTGGCCCAGGTGTTGGGCATATGTTGCTTCAGCCATAGCAGTTTTGGCGTCTGCATTTCCGGGGAGATAATGCCGCCAACGTAGTCCAGCACCCGATGATGCAGGGCGTTGATGCGCTCGGCCTGAGTAATGGCGCGGTGATCCATCCACACAATGATGTTCTGTTCGCTGCGCCCGGACGGGCTAATGGTCAGCGGTTTACCTTCTTTGTCCAGCACCACCAGTGAACAGGTCGCGTCAAAGCCGAGACCTTTAACCTGGATAGGGTTGATATCCGACTGGTTAATCGCATCGCGAACCGCGTTACACACCGCCTGCCAGATGTTATCGGAAGACTGCTCAACAAAATCGGCCTGCGGGCGGTAAATCTCGATGGCCCGACTGGCCTGACCGACCATTCTGCCGTTGAGATCAAACACGCCAGCACGGGCGCTTCCGGTTCCGACATCCACACCAATAAAGTAACTTGCCATAATTTTTTCTCCTGAAATCAGGCTTTACGATTCTGTAATGCGATAAAGAGGATCAGCACCGCGCCCCACAGCGCCATCGTCAGATAGCTGCTGACCCCCAGCAAGTTAAGGCCGCTTTCCAGCATTTGCAGCACAATCAGTGCCAGCACCAGGCCGATAATGCGCCCGAAGCCGCCATCCGGGTTGATACCGCCGAGGACGGAGGCAAGGATGGTGACCAGCAGGTAGGATTCACCGTATCCGGCTTTAGCTGAGTTGAATTTCGCCATCATCAAAATGGCGGCGACCCAGCCGAGCAGGGCAGAAATCACGTACACCGAAATTTGTACCCGTACGGTATTTACGCCGCTGTAGCGGGTAGCCTGTTCATTGGAACCAACGAGATACAGGCTACGCCCAAGTGTGGTGTGTTCCAGCAGTACCCACAGCAGGATTGCCACCAGGAAAAAGAGCAGTAGCGCCACCGGAATACCGGCAATCGTGGCGTTACCAAGGTACTGAATGGCGGTCGGGAAACCGGAAATCACCGTCCCGTTGGAAAGCAGAATATTCAGCCCGGAGATAAGCGTCATCGTGCCGAGCGTGGCGAGAATAGGCGAGACCCCGACCCAGGCAATCAGCGCACCGTTGAGCGTGCCGATAGCCACCGCCACGGCAGCGCCTGCCAGCAGCGCCAGCACCAGAAACAGCGGGTTATCCGGATGGGTGACGATAATCGCCGCCATCACCAGCGAGCATGCGTTCGCCCCGGCAATAATCGACAAGTTAATGCCGCCGGTCAGCATGGTCATGCCCATCCCGAGGGCCAGCATGCCGAGGATTGGTAGCTGTGAGCCAATCGACTGGAAGTTAGCGACGCTGAAGAAACGGCTGCCGAGCAGGGCCGAGAAGACCAGGGCAACGACCACAATAATCACGCATTGCAGGCGAATGATGGCATCACCGGGTAAAAATCTGGCGATTGTTTTCATCTCAAAGCTCCCTTGCCAGTTTGCGTTTTTCGTTCCAGGCCGTGGCGCTAATGCTGACCAGGATAATGGCGCCGCTGAACACGGTGTGCCAGTAAGAGGAGACGCTGAGCAGCGTCAGGCCATTTTGTAAGAAGGCCAGCAGAACCACGCCAAGCAGGGTTCCGGTCAACGTACCGCGCCCGCCGCTCATGCTGGTTCCGCCGAGTACTACCGCCGCCAGCACCGTCAGCTCAAAGCCGAGCAGCGAATTGGGCGCAACTGACTGGGTGATTTGCGCCTGAACCACGGCGGCAACGCCTGCCAGAATGCCCATGTAGCCATAGACGTAGAAATGCAGCTTCAGCAGATTCAGCCCCAGGCGCGAGGCCGCGTCGCGGTTGCCGCCCATGGCGTAAACCTGACGGCCAAGACGGGTATAGTTCATCAGTACGGCGGTAAAAATGATCACCGCCGCCAGGCACAGCAGGGGCAGGGTTAAACCGTAGTCGTAGCCGTCTGTCGCGGTGAACGACAACCAGTTAATGCCGTTCATAAACCAGTCCGGGAAGCCGTACAGCCAGGTGCCTTTGGTGGCGTAAACCAGCAGACCGTAGTATACGTTCAGCGTGGCGATGGTAATGATGATTGCCGGAACGCGTAGCCAATAGACCAGAAAACCGTTGATCAGCCCAAGCAGCAGCCCCACCGCAATGGCGATGATTAACGCCAGCGCGAAGTTACCGCCGTGACCGATAACCCAACTGGCCATTGCATACTGGGCTATCGCGGTCATCGCCGGAAATGAGATGTCGATCCCGCCGGAAATCAGCACCACAAACAGCCCACAGGCCAGGATGCCGAGAATCGCGTAGCTGGTGGCCACATCCGTCAGGTTCCCCAAAGACAAGAACTCGTCGGTGCTGATGCTCAGCCCAACGGCAAGGGCTACAACCAGCAGGCCCAGCCAGAACTCATGTTGCCCGATTAAACGGGAGAGATGCATCTTATTCATTGATTACCTCGACCACTTCAGCAATCTCCTCTTCACGGCATTGATGAGGATTAAATTCCGCCACCAGCTTGCCGCGACGCATTACCAGCACGCGGTGGCTGTTGTAATACGCTTCCGGGATTTCATCGCAAATCATCAGCACCGCCATACCCTGTTCCGCCAAATCGCGGGCTATCTGGTAAATGCCCTCTTTGTTGGCGATATCCACGCCGACGGTAGGCGAGTCGAGGATCAGGATGCGGGGATTGGTCGCCACCCATTTGGCAATGGCGATACGCTGGGCATTACCGCCGGAAAGGGTTTTGACCGGCAGGTGCGGATCGGAGACTTTAATGTTCAACTCGCGGATCAAATCGGCGACCAACTTTTGCGCTTTACGGTGATCGAGCAGGCCGCTACCGGTGTGCAGTTGATCAAACACCGTGACGATGGTGTTGTCGTAGATCGACTGCTCCATGATCAGCCCCTGCGTCAGGCGATCTTCTGAGACATAGCCGATCCCGTGTTTGATGGCGTCATGGTTATTGCGCAGAGTAACCGGCTGACCGTTAATGCGAATCTCGCCGCTTTCCGGGTGCGTCATACCAAACAGGCTCAGACAAAGCTCGGTGCGTCCGGCACCCAACAGACCGACGATGGAGACAATCTCGCCGCCATGCAGCGACAGATTAATGTTTTGGTATTTGCCTCTGCGGCTCAGATTGCGCAGCTCAAGCAGCGGCTCTTGCTCAATCGCGGGCCTTTCCGGCAACGGGCTGTAGTGGAAGCGTTGTCCGGTCATCAGGAAGGCCAGCTCGTGGCTGTCGAGTTCGCTGGCAGGGTATGTACCCACCAGTTTGCCGTCGCGCATTACGCTGATGCGGTCAGCCACTTCCATCACCTCATCCAGACGATGGCTGACAAACACGACGCAAATTCCGGCCGCTTTCAGTTCATTAACTACTCGCAGCAGGCCATTAACCTCCTGGCGGGTTAGCGAAGCGGTGGGCTCGTCCATAATCACCAGACGCGCATCGGCGGCAATCGCCCGGCAAATGGCGACCAGCTGTCGATCAGCAATTGAGAGTTTTTCAACTTTTTTATCAGGATCGATATTCACCCCAATACGTTTCATGGCTGCCAGCGCCTGCTGCTTCATGGCACCACGACGCACCCAGATATCACCACCCGGCAGATAGCGGTTGACCGCGATATTTTCTGCGACGCTAAAGTTGGGGAACAATGACAGGTCCTGATAAATAACCTGAATGCCATAATGCGAAGAGAGCTGCGGCGTCAGGTGATGGAACAATTTGCCATCAAGTAAAATCTGCGCGCCTTTTTCCGGGTGATAAACCCCGGAGATCACTTTAATAATGGTACTTTTACCACAGCCGTTTTGACCCGCCAGACAGTGAACTTCGCCTTTTCTCAGCGTCAGATTCACGTTATCCAGCGCCAGCACGCCCGGGAATTGTTTGCTGATATTCTCAAGAGTGATAAATGCGGTGGTGTCTGCCATGGACAATACCCCTGCGCGCGTCCGGGGGGACGCTGAGTGTTAGTTTGGTTGATAGCGCCGACCAGGCGGTCGGCGTTAAGGTTCCCTGGTGTTGGCTAAAGCCTTAGAAACCAAGTGATTGTGCGTTGTCTTTGGTGACTTCGAGGATCTTGTTAAAGCGGATCACTTTCTTCTCCGTGTCGATATCGGCTTTCCCTAAACCATCGATACTCAGATCGGCGTTCACTTCTTTGCCCTGCAACAGCTGATCGGCAACAGTGACCAGCGCGTAGCCCGCGTCTTTTGGATCCCACAGCAGCGCTTTTTTGATATCACCGCGCATCAGGTAAGGTGCTGCCTGCGCTGGCATGGCGATCCCGACGACGGCGATCTTATCTTTAGCGCGTTTTTTCTGCACAGCCTGACCCGCACCGATTGGACCCAGTGAGCCGAAGCCGATAATGCCCTTCATCTGCGGGTAGGTTTTCATCAGATCCAGCGTTGTGGCGTAGGATTTATCGATACTTTCCGCGACCGGCAGACGTGAAGTGACCTCGAACATTTCCGGGTATTTTTCTTTCTGGTACTTAATTGCATAATCCGCCCACGCGTTATGCAGTGGAACCGTCAGCGAACCAACATAGATGGCATATCCGCCTTTGCCGCCCATATTTTTCGCTAACTCATCGACGTTGGCCTGTGCGTATTTTTCACTGTCGATGGTTTCGATATCCCACTGGCCAATTTGCTCATCCGGGGATTCGTGCGTCAGCACCACGATGCCTTTATCGCGTGCTTTTTTCAGTACCGGCTCAAGGACCTTGGCATCATTCGGCACCACGATGATCGCATTAACGTTTTTGGCGATCAGATCCTCAATCACTTTCACCTGCTGCGCCGGGTCCGGCGTTGAAGGTCCGGTCTGGTAAGCATTCACATCCAGTTTTTTTGCTGCTTCATTTACGCCGGTTTCCATCCGGTTAAACCATGGGATCCCGGTGACTTTGGCAACCACAGCAATTTCATATTTTTCCGCCGCAAAGGACGTGCCGGACAACATGCATGCAGAAACCAGGGTTGCACTGAGTAATGCGAGTTTGAATTTCATAGTTGTACCTTTCGTAGGGGGCAGGACATGTCACGGCGTGAAGTTAACAATGAATGGAAGAGGGAATGAATCATAAGTTTTGCGAATGTGATCTATGCCCATTGTTGTGAATTTATGGAAATAAAATGGTTAATAATTAGTTAAATTTGCATGGTTTTACATTCAGTCGTTCAAATTAAGTGTTAATTAAATATTAAAATGAAACCATTAATTAACATATCGTTATCATTTGGCTTAAGTTTTGACGCCGAAAAGGTGTTTGAGGGGAATTTCCCGAAGAAGAAATTATCGAAACTGAGAACTGAATCGATACCGGAAAAGGGTGCTCAATATTTTTTCGTTCAATGGTATCCTCAGCACACTTTCGCCAAACCAGGCATCATTATTTGTGGCGGTGTAGATTTTCATCGTGGAGAACTCATGCAAGGCGTTAAACGTATCATTATCACGTTGTTTCTCGCTGTCCTGTCCTTTGGCGCAGGCGCGCATCCCCACAGCTTTATCCATCTGAAAACTGAGATAGTGAGCGAGAATGACCAGTTCGTCGCGCTGAAAATGCGCTGGACGATGGATGAAATTACCTCGGCGGATCTGCTTTACGATGCGGGGAATGCCAAACCTGGTGATGAGATCTGGAAGAAACTGGCGGCGGAAGTGATGGCCAACGTTCTCGGGCAGCACTATTTCACCGAAGTGTGGCACGACGGGAAAAAGGTAAAGTTTAAAAACAGGCCGACGGAATATGGCATGGCGCGGGAGGAACACCAGGCAGTGCTGACGTTCGTTTTGCCGCTGGCCGAAGCTCAGCCGCTGAGTGGTCAAAAATATACCATTTCAACCTTCGACCCGACCTACTACGTTGATATGAGCTATGACAAAGATAGCGACGCCAGGCTGGGGCAGTCCATAAGCCAAAAATGCCGGATTTCAGTACATACGCCGACGCCGAATGAACAAACGTTGAGCTTTGCGCAGTCGCTGGATAAAGAAGACGCACCGCCGGAGGATATGGAGTTGGGTAAACAGTTTGCACAGACGGTAACGCTGCAATGTCAGTAGTGTATCAACAACGCGCAGCCAGACGTCGCTGGCTCATGCTATGGCCGCTGGCGGTGTTTTTGCTGCTGGCGGCAGGCTGCATACTGTGGCTATGGCAGGCCTGGCCGCAGGTGATGATGAAAAGTGTCGTCTGGCAGCGCGACGTTAACCAACAGATGAGCGGGTTGCTGAAAGCGGTTGCTGCCAGGCCGGCCCAGGCCGGGGGATCGCTGCTGCTATTTAGTTTTCTCTACGGCGTTCTGCACGCGCTGGGGCCGGGGCATGGAAAAGTCGTCATTACCACCTGGCTGGCAACGCACCCCTCGAAGCTGAAGTCGAGTATTGGCCTGACGCTGGCCTCATCTTTATTACAGGGGCTGGTCGCTATCGGACTGGTGGTTGTGGTGCTTACCATCTTGCAGTTGCCTGCACGACAGCTACATATGAGTAGTTTCTGGCTGGAGAAAGGAAGTTATGCGCTGGTTGGCGTGTTGGGCGTTTTATTGTGCGTCCGTGCGCTGAAGAAATTGCGCCAGCTGCTGCGCCGCCCAAAATTCACAGCCTTCACGCCGCATCATGTGCATCACGAGGGTTGCGGCTGCGGGCATCAGCATTTACCCGATCCTGAACAGCTGCAAAGTGGTGATGACTGGCGTGCCCGGTTGATGATCGTGCTGTCTATGGGGATGCGCCCGTGCTCGGGGGCCATCATGGTTTTACTGTTCAGCAAAATGGTTGGCGTGTTTAGCTGGGGTATGGCGTCGGCGCTGGCGATGGCGGCAGGAACCTCTTTGACGATTACGTCACTGGCTCTGCTGGTACACAGTTTCCGCTCGCTGGCGGTGAAACTTAGCGGGCATAAAGCGCCGGTATTGTGGCGACAGATTGGCTGGACGACGCTGGCATTAGCCGGTGGTGCGGTGCTGATCGCTGCTGCGGTAGTGATGTGGATGAGTGCGGTGCCGGTGGGGCGAGGGATAAGACCGTTTTAGGTCAGAGCGGTATAGTATGAATTGTAGGCCGGATAAGACGCGAAAGCGTCGCATCCGGCACCACAGCTGATTAACGCTTCAGCGCGTCGCTCAGTTCGTCACGCATGTTCGCCAGCATGGCTTTCACTACGCGCGGGTTGCCTGCAACGATGTTACCGGTCGCCATGTAGTTATGACCACCGGTAAAGTCGCAAACCAGTGCGCCAGCTTCACGGGCAATCAGTTCACCTGCGGCGAAATCCCACGGGCGCAGGCCAATTTCGAAATAACCGTCAACGCGGGCTGCGGCAACGTAGGCCAGATCCAGCGCAGCAGAACCGGTGCGGCGGAAGTCCGCGCATTCGGTAAACATGTTGCCAAGAATTTTCATGTAAGAAGCGGCGTGCTGTTTGGCTTTGAACGGGAAACCGGTGGCGATGATGGTGCCATCCAGATCGCGGGCGGTGCTGCCACGCAGACGGTAGCCGTTCAGCTGTGCGCCCTGGCCACGGGTTGCGGTGAACAGTTCGTTACGCATTGGATCGTAAACAACGGCGACTTCAGTACGACCTTTGATGCGTACAGCGATGGATACCGCGAAGTGCGGCAGACGTTTTACGAAGTTGGTGGTGCCATCCAGTGGATCGATAACCCATTGAACATCCAAATCTTCACCAACATGTTCACCGCTTTCTTCGGTGATGATGGTGTGCTGTGGGTAAGATTTGCGAATCGTTTCGATAATAATCGCTTCGGCGGCTTTATCGACGTTAGTCACGAAATCATTGCTGCCTTTCTGGCTGGTTTCTACAGAGTCTGGGGTTTCGTAGTGTTTGGCAATTACATTACCCGCCTTGCGCGCTGCGCGCACGGCGATGGTCAGCATCGGATGCATCGGTCTCTCTCACTGGATGTTAAAGAACGGGAAAACGGCGCAGAGTATAGCAGCGAGTTCGGAATATGTCTTCGTTTTATGATAATATGCCCGAATAATCTTTAGCCGAAGAAATACAATGCTGCAAAATATTCGAATCGTGCTGGTGGAAACCTCTCACACTGGCAACATGGGCTCTGTAGCCCGCGCAATGAAAACCATGGGTTTAACCAATCTGTGGCTGGTAAATCCACTGGTTAAACCGGACTCCCAGGCAATCGCCCTGGCTGCGGGGGCCAGTGATGTGATCGGCAGTGCGCAGATCGTCGATACGCTCGATGAAGCGCTGGCAGGTTGTAGCCTGGTGGTAGGCACCAGTGCGCGTTCCCGCACGCTGCCGTGGCCGATGCTGGATCCGCGTGAATGCGGTTTAAAAAGTGTCTCTGAAGCGACGAACTCGCCGGTGGCGCTGGTCTTTGGTCGTGAACGTGTTGGTCTGACCAACGAAGAACTGCAAAAGTGCCATTATCACGTCGCCATTGCCGCGAACCCGGAATACAGTTCGCTCAACCTGGCGATGGCAGTGCAGGTCATCTCTTATGAGGTGCGCATGGCCTGGCTGGCGACGCAGGAAAGCGACAAGACCGTAAATTACGAAGAAGCAGAGTATCCGCTGGTCGATGATTTAGAGCGTTTTTACGGTCATCTGGAGCAAACGCTGCTGTCGACCGGGTTTATCCGCGAAGGGCACCCGGGGCAGGTGATGAATAAACTGCGTCGTTTGTTTACGCGCGCGCGTCCAGAGAGCCAGGAACTGAACATCCTGCGCGGGATTTTAGCTTCAATCGAGCAGCAGAATAAAAGCAAGTAACTGTACTAATGCCGGATGCGCTTCGCTTATCCGGCCTACAGGCCGCACGATTCGTAGGCCGGATAAGCGAAGCGCATCCGGCAAGTGAAAATGGCACTGAAGGTTAAATACCTGACTAAATTAGTCAAGTAAATAGTTGACTGATTTAGTCGGGAATGTCAGACTTGCCCCTGCTATGCAATACCCCCATTTTACAATAAAAAACCCCGGGCAGGGGCGAGTTTGAGGCTAAGTAAGACATGAGACTGACATCAAAAGGGCGTTACGCCGTGACCGCAATGTTGGACGTTGCGCTCAACTCCGAAACGGGCCCGGTACCGTTGGCTGATATTTCTGAACGTCAGGGAATTTCCCTGTCATATCTGGAGCAGCTGTTTTCCCGTTTGCGTAAAAACGGTCTGGTTTCCAGCGTACGTGGACCAGGCGGCGGGTATCTGCTGGGTAAAGATGCCGGCAGCATCGCAGTAGGTGAAGTGATTAGCGCTGTTGACGAGTCTGTAGATGCGACCCGTTGCCAGGGCAAAGGCGGTTGTCAGGGCGGCGATAAATGCCTGACCCACGCGCTGTGGCGCGATCTGAGCGATCGTCTGACCGGTTTCCTCAACAACATTACGTTGGGCGAACTGGTAAATAATCAGGAAGTCCTGGATGTGTCTGGTCGCCAGCATACCCATGACGCTCCACGCACTAATCGTGCTCAAGACGCGATCGACGTTAAGTTACGCGCATAATAAAAGTATTTTAGAATCAGGCCGGGGTGCTACACACCCCGTTAACTCGGTCGTACATCCAGCCGGTTGCCTGATTCCTTGCATTGAAGCGATGTACGGAGTTTATAGAGCAATGAAATTACCGATCTATCTCGACTACTCCGCAACCACGCCGGTGGACCCGCGTGTTGCCGAGAAAATGATGCAGTGTCTGACCCTGGACGGAAACTTTGGTAACCCAGCGTCTCGTTCACACCGTTTCGGCTGGCAGGCTGAAGAGGCGGTAGATATCGCCCGTAACCAGATTGCCGACCTCGTGGGCGCTGACCCGCGTGAAATCGTATTTACTTCCGGTGCGACTGAATCCGATAACCTGGCGATTAAAGGTGCAGCCAACTTTTATCAGAAAAAAGGCAAGCACATCATCACCAGCAAAACCGAACACAAAGCCGTGCTGGATACCTGTCGTCAGCTGGAGCGTGAAGGGTTTGAAGTTACCTACCTCGCCCCGCAGCGTAACGGCATTATCGACCTGAAAGAACTTGAAGCGGCAATGCGTGACGACACCATCCTCGTGTCCATCATGCATGTGAACAACGAAATCGGCGTGGTGCAGGATATCGCGACTATCGGCGAAATGTGCCGTGCTCGCGGCATCATCTATCACGTTGATGCGACCCAGAGCGTGGGCAAACTGCCTATCGATCTGAGCCAACTGAAAGTTGACCTGATGTCCTTCTCCGGCCACAAAATCTATGGTCCGAAAGGTATCGGCGCGCTGTACGTTCGTCGTAAACCGCGTATTCGTATTGAAGCGCAGATGCACGGCGGCGGTCACGAGCGCGGTATGCGTTCCGGTACGCTGCCTGTGCACCAGATCGTCGGCATGGGTGAAGCATACCGTATCGCTAAAGAAGAGATGGAAACCGAGATGGCGCGCCTGCGCAGTCTGCGTAACCGTTTGTGGAACGGCGTGAAAGATATGGAAGAGGTGTACCTCAACGGTGACCTCGAGCAGGGCGCACCGAACATTCTCAACGTCAGCTTCAACTTTGTTGAAGGCGAGTCGCTGATTATGGCGCTGAAAGACCTGGCTGTATCCTCCGGTTCTGCATGTACTTCTGCAAGCCTGGAGCCATCCTACGTGCTGCGCGCGCTGGGGATGACCGACGAGCTGGCACACAGCTCAATTCGTTTCTCTTTAGGTCGTTTCACTACCGAAGAAGAGATTGACTATGCCATCAATCTGGTTCGCAACTCCATTGGCCGTCTGCGCGACCTTTCTCCACTGTGGGAAATGTTCAAACAGGGTGTGGATCTGAACAGCATTGAATGGTCACATCACTAATTCGGCACCGATAAGGAGAATTCAACATGGCTTACAGCGAAAAAGTTATCGATCATTACGAGAATCCACGTAACGTGGGCTCTTTTGACAACAGCGACGAGAACGTGGGCAGCGGCATGGTCGGTGCACCAGCCTGTGGCGACGTGATGAAGTTGCAGATCAAAGTCAACAATGAGGGTATCATTGAAGACGCGCGTTTCAAGACTTACGGCTGCGGTTCCGCTATTGCTTCCAGCTCTCTGGTTACCGAATGGGTAAAAGGGAAATCTCTGGACGAAGCACAGGCGATTAAAAACACCGATATCGCCGACGAGCTTGAACTGCCACCGGTGAAAATTCACTGCTCTATTCTGGCTGAAGACGCGATTAAAGCCGCGATTGCGGATTACAAAAGCAAACGTGAAGCAAAATAATTAAGAGTTGAGGTTTTATTATGTCGATTACCTTAAGCGACAGTGCAGCAGCGCGTGTAAATACCTTCCTGGCAAACCGCGGTAAAGGGTTTGGTCTGCGTCTGGGCGTGAGAACCTCCGGCTGCTCAGGTATGGCCTATGTACTGGAATTTGTTGACGAGCCGGCGGCTGAAGATACCGTGTTTGAAGACAAAGGCGTAAAAGTCGTGATCGACGGTAAGAGCCTGCAATTCCTCGACGGTACGCAGTTAGACTTCGTCAAAGAAGGTCTGAACGAAGGGTTTAAGTTCACTAACCCGAACGTGAAAGACGAATGTGGATGCGGCGAAAGCTTCCACGTGTAACGCGCTTACTGATAACCCCACCGTGGTCGCCTGCGCGTGGGGTTTGTTTTACCTGACTCTCTGGTTTTGCCTCATCGAACAACAGAGAATCGATGCCCTGAGAATGTTATGGACTACTTCACCCTCTTTGGCTTACCGGCCCGTTATCAGCTCGATACTCAGGCGCTGAGCCTACGTTTTCAGGATCTACAACGTCAGTATCATCCTGATAAATTCGCCAGCGGTTCCCAGGCGGAACAACTTGCTGCGGTTTCGCAGTCCGCCACTATCAACCAGGCCTGGCAAACGCTGCGTCATCCTTTGATGCGCGCCGAATACTTATTGTCTTTACACGGTTTTGAAATCCGCAGCGAGCAGCACACGGTGCGCGATACCGCGTTCCTGATGGAGCAACTGGAGCTGCGTGAAGAGCTGGACGAGATTGAACAGGCAAAAGACAGTCAACGTTTAGATGCGTTTATGAAACGCGTCAGCGAAATGTATAACGTTCGCCATCAACTGATGGTGGAACAGCTGGATAGCGAGACGTGGGACGCAGCGGCAGATACCGTGCGTAAGCTGCGTTTTCTCGATAAACTGCGAAGCAGTGCAGAACAACTCGAAGAAAAACTGCTCGATTTTTAATTTCCGGAAGCGAAAATGGCCTTATTACAAATTAGTGAGCCTGGTCTGAGCGCCGCGCCGCACCAGCGTCGTCTGGCGGTAGGTATCGATTTAGGCACTACCAACTCCCTGGTTGCGACCGTACGCAGTGGCCAGGCCGAAACGCTGGCAGACCATGAAGGTCGCCACCTGTTGCCGTCAGTGGTTCACTATCAGCAGCAGGGCTACTCTGTCGGTTACGATGCCCGCGCCAATGCAGCGTTGGATACGGCAAACACCGTTAGCTCGGTAAAACGCATGATGGGCCGCTCTCTGGCGGATATCCAGGCGCGTTACCCGCATCTGCCATACACGTTCCAGGCGAGCGAAAACGGTCTGCCGATGATTGAAACCGCTGCCGGATTGCTTAATCCGGTGCGCGTCTCCGCTGATATTCTGAAAGCGCTGGCCGCGCGGGCTACCGAATCGCTGTCCGGCGAACTGGACGGCGTGGTAATCACCGTTCCGGCTTACTTTGACGACGCACAGCGTCAGGGGACCAAAGACGCCGCGCGTCTGGCGGGCCTGCACGTATTGCGTCTGCTGAACGAACCGACCGCAGCGGCGATCGCGTATGGTCTGGACTCCGGTCAGGAAGGCGTGATCGCAGTCTACGATCTTGGCGGCGGTACGTTTGATATTTCTATTCTGCGCCTGAGCCGTGGCGTGTTTGAAGTGCTGGCGACCGGCGGTGATTCCGCGCTCGGCGGCGACGATTTTGACCATCTGCTGGCCGATTACATTCGCGAGCAGGCGGGCGTGGCCGATCGCAGCGATAACCGCGTACAGCGTGAACTGCTGGATGCCGCGATTGCAGCGAAAATCGCACTTAGCGACGCTGATTCTGTAACGGTTAACGTGGCTGGATGGCAGGGGGAAATCACCCGTGAAACCTTTAATGAACTCATTTCCGCACTGGTCAAGCGTACGCTGCTGGCCTGCCGTCGCGCGCTGAAAGATGCGGGCGTGGAGCCGCAAGATGTGCTGGAAGTGGTGATGGTTGGCGGTTCAACGCGCGTGCCTCTGGTACGTGAACGCGTCGGTGAATTTTTTGGCCGTACGCCGCTGACCTCTATTGACCCGGACAAAGTGGTCGCTATCGGTGCGGCAATCCAGGCGGATATTCTGGTCGGAAATAAACCGGACAGCGAAATGCTGCTGCTGGACGTAATCCCGCTGTCTCTGGGACTGGAAACCATGGGCGGTCTGGTGGAGAAAGTGATCCCACGTAACACCACTATCCCAGTGGCGCGCGCGCAGGACTTTACCACCTTTAAAGATGGCCAAACCGCGATGTCCATTCACGTGATGCAGGGCGAGCGTGAGCTGGTGCAGGACTGTCGTTCACTGGCGCGTTTTGCGCTGCGCGGCATCCCGGCATTGCCAGCAGGCGGCGCGCATATCCGCGTGACCTTCCAGGTGGATGCCGATGGGCTGCTGAGCGTCACCGCCATGGAGAAATCCACAGGCGTTGAGTCCTCAATCCAGGTTAAACCGTCCTACGGTCTGACTGACAGTGAAATCGCCTCCATGATTCAGGATTCGATGAGTTTTGCCGAGCAGGACGTTAAAGCCCGTATGCTGGCAGAACAGAAAGTCGAAGCGGCACGCGTACTGGAGAGTTTATCCGGTGCGCTGAACGCTGATGCCGCGCTGTTAAGCGCCGCAGAACGTCAGGCTATCGACACCGCCGCCGCGCACTTGAGCGAGGTTGCACAGGGTGACGATGTTGACGCGATAGAACAAGCCATTAAAAACGTAGACAAACAAACCCAGGAATTCGCCGCTCGCCGCATGGACAAATCCGTCCGTAGCGCGCTGAAAGGCCATTCCGTGGACGAGGTTTAATATGCCAAAGATTGTTATTTTGCCTCATCAGGATCTCTGTCCCGATGGCGCAGTTCTGGAAGCTGAGACAGGCGAAACCATTCTCGACGTTGCCCTGCGTAACGGGATTGAGATTGAACACGCCTGTGAAAAATCCTGTGCCTGCACTACCTGCCACTGCATCGTGCGTGAAGGTTTTGATTCTTTGCCGGAAAGCACAGAAGAAGAAGACGACATGCTGGATAAAGCCTGGGGACTGGAGCCGGAGAGCCGTTTAAGCTGTCAGGCACGGGTAACCGAGGACGATTTAGTGGTCGAAATCCCACGTTACACAATCAATCATGCGCGTGAGCATTAACAGAGGGTAGTATGGGACTGAAGTGGACCGATAGCCGCGAAATCGGCGAGGCGCTGTATGACGCTTTCCCCGATCTCGATCCCAAGACCGTTCGTTTCACCGATCTGCACCAGTGGATCTGTGACCTGGAAGAGTTCGATGATGATCCTCAGGCATCGAACGAAAAAATCCTTGAGGCCATTTTGCTGGTCTGGCTGGACGAAGCCGAATAAGTCAACGGGCTGCCCACGGGTGGCCCGTTTTCCTGTATGCGCGAAAATAAGGATAAATAAAATGACAGAAGCCATGAAAATTACGCTTTCCACGCAACCCGCCGATGCCCGCTGGGGTGAAAAGGCGACATACAGCATTAATAATGACGGCATTACCCTGCACCTGAACGGAAAAGATGACCTCGGCCTTATCCAGCGTGCCGCGCGTAAAATCGACGGCCTGGGCATTAAACACGTGCAACTGGACGGTGAAGGCTGGGATACTGAACGTAGCTGGGCGTTCTGGCAGGGCTACAAGGGACCAAAAGGCACCCGCAAAGTTGAGTGGGCCGCTCTGGACGAAGCGCAGCGCAAAGAGCTGGATAGCCGTCTGAAGATTATTGACTGGGTGCGCGATACCATTAACGCCCCGGCAGAAGAGCTGGGCCCGGAACAGCTGGCGCAGCGCGCTGTTGATCTGCTGTGCTCCGTCGCGTGCGATAACGTCTCTTACCGCATCACCAAAGGCGAAGATCTGCGCGAGCAGAACTACATGGGTCTGCATACCGTGGGTCGCGGCTCTGAACGTCCTCCAGTGCTGCTGGCGCTGGACTACAACCCAACAGGCGATAAAGAAGCCCCGGTTTATGCCTGCCTGGTTGGTAAGGGAATTACTTTTGATTCCGGTGGTTACAGCATCAAGCAAAGCGCATTTATGGACTCAATGAAGTCCGACATGGGCGGTGCGGCAACGGTCACCGGTGCGTTGGCATTTGCCATCACCCGTGGTCTGAACAAGCGCGTGAAGCTGTATCTGTGCTGCGCGGATAACCTGATTAGCGGCAACGCCTTTAAGCTCGGCGACATTATTCACTATCGCAACGGTAAAAAAGTTGAAGTGATGAATACCGATGCCGAAGGACGTCTGGTGCTGGCCGATGGCCTGATCGATGCCAGTGCGCAGAAACCGGAACTGATCATTGATGCTGCCACGCTGACCGGCGCGGCGAAAACCGCCCTGGGTAACGATTATCACGCGTTGTTCAGCTTTGACGACAAGCTGGCTGCTCGCCTGCTGGCAAGTGCGGCGCAAGAAAACGAACCGTTCTGGCGTCTGCCGCTGGCAGAGTTTCACCGTAGTCAGTTGCCGTCTAACTTTGCCGAACTGAATAACACCGGCAGCGCGGCTTACCCGGCTGGCGCAAGCACCGCGGCGGGCTTCCTGTCCCATTTCGTGGAAAACTACCAGCAGGGCTGGCTGCATATCGACTGCTCCGCAACCTATCGCAAAGCGCCGGTTGAGCAGTGGTCTGCGGGCGCAACCGGTCTGGGTGTGCGCACGATTGCGAATCTGCTGACCGCATAATTTATTACTGTATTGCCGGATGGCGCTACGCTTATCCGGCCTACATGTATTCATCCAATTTGTGATACTTATGTCCGAAACAAAAAACGAATTAGAAACATTGCTTGAACAAGCGGCGACAGAACCTGCGCATCGTCCGGCATTTTTCCGTACTTTACTGGAATCCACAGTCTGGGTGCCGGGTACTGCCGCAGAAGGCGAGGCGGTGGTTGAAGACAGCGCTCTCGACCTGCAGCACTGGGAAAAAGAAGACGGCACGACCGTGATCCCGTTCTTCACTTCTCTGGAAGCCCTGCAGCAGGCGGTGGAAGATGAGCAAGCATTTGTCGTTATGCCGGTGCGTACGTTATTTGAAATGACGCTCGGCGAAACGCTCTTTCTCAACGCGAAACTGCCGACCGGCAAAGAATTTATGCCGCGTGAAATCAGCCTGCTGATGGGGGAAGAGGGGAATCCGCTCAGCACCCAGGAAGTACTGGAAGGCGGTGAATCGCTGATCCTCTCTGAAGTCGCTGAACCTCCGGCGCAGATGATTGACTCGCTGACCACGCTGTTTAAAACCATTAAGCCGGTAAAACGCGCGTTTCTCTGCTCAATCAAAGAAAGCGCGGAAGCCCAGCCGAATCTGCTGATTGGTATTGAAGCGGAAGGGGATATTGAAGAGATCATCCACGCTGCTGGCAGCGTCGCGACCGATACGCTGCCGGGCGATGAACCTATTGATATCTGCCAGGTGAAGAAGGGTGAGAAGGGCGTGAGCCACTTTATCACTGAGCATATCGCACCGTTCTACGAACGCCGCTGGGGCGGTTTCCTGCGCGACTTTAAACAGAACCGGATTATCTAAATTGTAGGCCGGATAAGCGAAGCGCTATCCGGCTTTTCCAGCTTTATAATTGCGGTTCTACCGGTAAATCGTTGCGCGCTCCCCATTCGCTCCATGCGCCGTCATACAATGCGACGTCAGAAACGCCCAGCGTGGCAAGTGCCAGCACGACCACGGCAGCCGTTACGCCGGAGCCGCAGCTGGCGATAATGGGGCGGTCAAAGCTCACGCCGTGGCTGAAGAAAATAGCATCCAGCTCATCGGTGGTTTTCAATTCGCCGTCACGAACCAGTTCTGTCCACGGTACGTTAAGCGCACCCGGCACATGACCACGTTTCAGACCAGGACGCGACTCGTCAACTTCGCCATTAAAACGCGCAGCCGGACGGGCATCGACGATCTGCGCCGTTTTTTCATGACTGGCCAGCAGTACATCGGTAACGCGCACAACTGCGTCAGGCGTAAAGGCCACGTTAAATTCACCTTCAGGTAAATCCTCATCGCCTTCCTTGAGCATTAACTCATCGCGCTTCCAGCCTGCCAGACCGCCTGCCAGAATGGAGACATTTTCGACGCCAAATGTCCGCAGCATCCACCATGCACGTGGCGCGGAAAACAGATTACCGTCATCGTAGATAACCAGATGCTTATCCTGATCAACGCCCAGCTCGCGCATCGCAACGGCAAAGGCTTCGGGGCGTGGCATCATATGCGGTAGCGGTGAGGTATGATCGGAAAGTGCTTCAATATCAAAAAAGACTGCGCCAGGAATATGGCCCGCACGATACTCCTCACCAACATCGCGATCTTCCTGTCCTGGAGGTGCCATCCGGGCATCAAGAATTTGTATTTCCGGGTCGTCAATGTGTTCGGCAAGCCAGTCGGCAGCGACAAAGAAGGCGGTGGTCATAGGCATCTCCATTTTTACCAGGTTTTGGCAAATTGTCGGATGTTTACCGTAAAGCGACAAGTAAAACAGGCTGATTTGTCAGGTGAATCCACATTAATCACTTAAATTAAGACAACGTTGTTCAGTTACTGACTTCCACAGCCGGAAATCTGACGCATAATAGTTGTTCTACGTAGCTAACGGGCCACTACGGCCAGGGATGAAAAATGAAACATTTACGCGTAGCGGCCTGCATGCTGATGCTGGCACTGGTCGGGTGCGATAATAATAACGAAAAATCACCGACGGCTGCGAAACCTGACTCGCCAGCTCCCCAGACTGCGCCAGTAAAAGACAAGGCCCAATTACAAAAGCTGGTGCAACAAAGCCAGGGCAAGTCGCTGACGCTGCTGGATGCCTCAGAGGTCCAGCTCGACGGTGCGGCAACGCTCGTTTTGACCTTCTCCATTCCCCTCGATCCAGAACAAGATTTTTCCCGCGTCGTGCACGTTGTTGATAAAAAAAGCGGCAAAGTGGATGGTGCCTGGGAGCTGGCACCAAATCTGAAAGAGCTGCGCTTACGCCATCTGGAACCTAACCGGGAACTGGTGGTGACCATTGAGCGTGATTTGCTGGCGCTGAATAAAGCGACGTTCGCTATTGATTATGAAAAAAACATTACCACCCGCGATGTACAGCCAAGCGTTGGGTTTGCCAGTCGCGGCTCGCTGTTGCCGGGAAAAGTAATTGAAGGCCTGCCGGTAATGGCCCTCAACGTTAACAGTGTGGATGTGAACTTCTTTCGCGTGAAGCCTGAATCGCTCGGCGCATTTGTCAGCCAGTGGGAATACCGCAATTCGTTGACGAACTGGGAATCTGACAATCTACTGAAAATGGCGGAACTGGTGTATACCGGACGCTTTGATCTCAATCCTGCGCGTAACACCCGTGAGAAGCTGCTGCTGCCGCTGAGCGATATCAAGCCGTTGCAGCAAGCAGGTGTTTACATCGCGGTGATGAATCAGGCTGGACAATACAACTACAGTAATGCCGCTACGCTGTTCACGCTCAGCGATATTGGTGTGTCTGCACACCGTTACCATAATCAACTGGATGTCTTTACGCAGAGTCTGGAAAACGGCGCTGCGCAGCAGGGTATTGAGGTCACGTTACTCAACGAAAAAGGACAGACGCTGGCGCAGGCTACCAGCGACGCGCAGGGTCATGTCAAACTGGAGACTGATAAAGACGCGGCTTTATTGCTGGCCCGCAAAGACGGGCAAACCACGCTGCTGGATTTGAAACTCCCGGCGTTGGATCTGGCTGAATTTGATATTGCCGGTGCACCGGGATACAGCAAACAATTCTTTATGTTTGGTCCCCGTGACCTCTATCGTCCTGGCGAAACGGTGATCCTCAACGGATTACTGCGTGACAGCGACGGCAACACGTTGCCCGACCAGCCGGTGAAGCTGGAGGTCGTGAAGCCCGATGGGCAAGTGTTACGTTCGGTGGTTAGCCAGCCGGAGAACGGTCTGTATCGCTTTAGCTGGCCGCTGGACACCAACGCGCCAACCGGTATGTGGCATATTCGTGCTAATACGGGCGACAACCAGTCACGGATGTGGGATTTCCACGTCGAAGATTTTATGCCTGAGCGGATGGCGCTCAATCTCTCCGCTAATAAGATTCCGGTAGCTCCGGCTGATGAAGTGAAGTTCTCGGTAGTGGGCTACTACCTGTACGGCGCGCCTGCTAACGGCAATGCTCTGCAAGGGCAGCTTTTCCTGCGCCCGCTGCGCGAAGCGGTGCAGGCATTACCGGGGTTCCAGTTTGGTAATATTGCTGAAGAAAACCTGTCCCGCAGCCTCGATGAAGTTCAGCTTACGCTGGATGAACACGGTCGCGGCGAAGTGACCACCAACAGCCAATGGCAGGAGACGCATTCCCCGTTACAGGTGATCCTGCAAGCCAGCCTGCTGGAGTCAGGTGGCCGCCCGGTGACGCGTCGGGCTGAACAAGCCATCTGGCCTGCGGACACGCTGCCGGGTATTCGTCCGCAGTTTGCGGCAAAAGCCGTCTATGACTACCGCACTGATACCACCGTGAATCAGCCTATCGTTGATGAAAACAGCAACGCCGCTTTCGACATTGTTTATGCCGATGCGCAGGGCGAGAAAAAAGCGGTGTCCGGTTTGCAGGTGCGTTTGATCCGCGAGCGCCGGGATTATTACTGGAACTGGTCTGAAGGCGAGGGCTGGCAATCACAGTTCGATCAAAAGGATCTGGTTGAAGGTGAGCAGACTCTGGATCTTAAGGCCGATGAAACCGGTAAAGTCAGCTTCCCGGTTGAGTGGGGTGCCTATCGTCTGGAAGTGAAAGCCCCGAATGATGCGGTGAGCAGCGTACGCTTCTGGGCAGGTTATAGCTGGCAGGATAACAGCGACGGCAGTGGGGCCGTGCGTCCCGATCGCGTGACTCTGAAACTGGACAAACCCAGCTATCGTCCTGGCGATACCATGAAGCTGCACGTTGCCGCTCCCGCTGCTGGCAAAGGTTATGCGATGGTGGAATCCAGCGAAGGCCCGCTGTGGTGGCAAGAAATAGACGTACCGGCGGATGGTCTCGATATCTCCATCCCGATCGATAAAACCTGGAATCGCCACGATTTGTATCTCAGTGCGCTGGTGGTTCGTCCTGGCGACAAGTCCCGTTCGGCCACGCCAAAACGGGCGGTTGGTTTACTGCATTTGCCGTTAGGTGATGAAAACCGTCGTCTGGCGCTGGCGCTGGAAAACCCGGCGAAAATACGGCCAAATCAGCCGTTGACCGTCAAGATTAAAGCCAGCGTCAAAAATGGCGACGTACCAAAACAGGTTAACGTGCTGGTCTCTGCCGTTGATAGCGGGGTGTTGAACATTACCGATTACGCCACGCCAGATCCGTGGCAGGCATTTTTCGGACAAAAACGCTATGGCGCGGATATTTATGATATTTACGGCCAGGTGATCGAAGGGCAAGGGCGGCTGGCGGCACTGCGCTTTGGTGGTGATGGCGATGAATTAAAGCGCGGCGGTAAGCCACCGGTTAATCACGTCAATATCGTGGCGCAACAGGCGCTGCCGGTCACGCTCAACGAGCAGGGCGAAGGTACGGTGACGCTACCGATTGGTGATTTCAACGGCGAGCTACGGGTAATGGCACAGGCCTGGACGGCGGATGACTTTGGCAGCAGTGAAAGCAAGGTGATTGTTGCCGCGCCGGTAATTGCTGAACTGAATATGCCGCGTTTTCTGGCGGGAGGCGATACCTCGCGACTGACGCTGGACGTGACTAACCTGACTGACAAACCGCAAACACTGAATATTAAGCTCGCGGCCAGCGGTTTACTGGAGCTGATGGGGCAAGATCCTGCTCCATTGAATCTGGCACCAGGCGTACGGACTACGTTGTTTATTCCGGTGCGTGCGCGGGAGGGGTTTAGCGATGGCGAAATTCAGGCAGAAATTAGCGGTCTGACTTTACCGGGTGAAACGCTGCCAGTTCAGCATAAACAGTGGAAGATTGGCGTGCGTCCGGCGTTCCCGGCGCAAACCGTTAATAACGGTGTCGCACTTCAGCCGGGCGCAACCTGGCAGCTTCCGGGCGAAGAACTGACCAACTTCTCCCCTGCAACGATGCAGGGGCAACTGCTGTTCAGCGGTAAGCCGCCGCTAAATCTGGCGCGTTATATCCGCGAACTGAAGGCTTACCCTTACGGCTGCCTGGAGCAAACGGCGAGCGGGTTGTTCCCATCCTTATACACCAACGCTGCGCAATTGAAGGCGTTAGGTATTGTGGGCGACAGCGATGAAAAACGCCGCGCGGCAGTCGATATTGGGATTTCTCGTTTAGTGCAGATGCAGCGTGATAACGGCGGTTTCGCGTTGTGGGATAAAAACGGGTCGGAAGAGTACTGGCTGACCGCGTATGTCATGGATTTCCTCGTTCGGGCAAATGAACAGGGCTACAGCGTCCCGGTAGAGGTCATTAACCGTGGCAACGAGCGGCTGCTGCGCTATTTGCAGGATCCCGGAATGTTGTCGATTCGCTATACCGACGACTCTTCAGCAAGCCGGTTTGCCGTACAAGCCTACGCCGCGTTGGTTCTGGCGCGTCAGCAAAAAGCCCCGCTTGGCGCACTGCGTGAGATCTGGGAGCGCCGTGCGCAAGCGGCCTCTGGTTTACCGCTGTTACAACTGGGAATCGCGCTGAAAAATATGGGCGATGCTAACCGCAGTGAACAGGCGTTGACGCTGGCGCTGAATACGCCGCGCCGCGATACGCAACAGTGGATGGCGGATTACGGCAGTGCGTTACGGGATAACGCGTTGATGCTGGCCTTGCTCGAAGAGAACAAGCTCAAACCTGACGTGCAGAATACGCTGCTGAACACGTTGTCAGAACAGGCCTTTGGGCAGCGCTGGCTCTCGACTCAGGAAAATAATGCGTTGTTCCTTGCCGCGCGTACGTTACAGGACTTGGCAGGCACATGGCAGGCGCAAACGTCACTCTCGGAGCAACCGTTAGCCGGGGAGAAATCACAGACGCGTAATCTGGATGCCGATGCGCTGTCTACGCTGCGCGTCACCAATACCGGTAATCAACCGCTGTGGCTGCGTCTGGATGTGAGCGGTTATCCGCAAACCTCACCGACGCCTGCCAGCAACGTTCTGCATATTGAGCGTCAAATTCTGGGGCTCGACGGAAACAGCAAATCGCTGGATTCGCTGCGCAGCGGCGAGCTGGTGCTGGTCTGGCTGGAGGTGAAAGCCAGCCAGAACGTGCCGGATGCGCTGGTGGTTGACTTACTGCCAGCAGGACTGGAACTGGAAAACCAGAATCTGGCCAACGGCAGCGCCAGCCTGCAGGATAGCGGTAGCGAAGTGGCGAATCTGCTTAATCAGATGCAGCAGGCAGATATCCAGCACGTTGAGTTCCGTGACGATCGCTTTGTCGCTGCGGTGGCGGTCAATGAAGGACAACCGGTTACGCTGGTGTATCTGGCGCGAGCGGTAACGCCGGGGACCTACCAGGTTCCCGTCCCACAGGTGGAATCAATGTATGTTCCGCAGTGGCGCGCGACCGGTGCGACAGAGGGACTTTTGATTGTCAGACCGTAAATGATGCGCGGGTTGGGTAAACGCGGCTGCTGGCTCTGGCTGGCAGCCGTTGCGCTATTGATTGTGGCGGCAGTTTGGGCGGCAGATAAAATCTGGCCGCTGCCCTTGCACGAAGTCGATCCGGCACGGGTCGTGGTGGCACATGATGGTACGCCACTCTGGCGCTTTGCCGATGCCGAAGGTATCTGGCGGTATCCGGTAACGATTGATGAGGTGTCGCCCCGCTACCTTGAGGCGTTAATTAACTATGAAGACCGCTGGTTCTGGAAGCATCCCGGCGTCAATCCGTTTTCAGTACTGCGCGCAGCATGGCAGGACCTCTCCTCTGGGCGTGTGGTTTCGGGCGGTAGTACGCTCACCATGCAGGTCGCACGATTACTCGATCCCCATCCGCGAACCTTCGGCGGCAAGTTTCGCCAACTCTGGCGCGCATTGCAGCTGGAATGGCATCTCTCCAAACGCGACATCCTGACACTGTATCTCAACCGTGCGCCGTTTGGCGGTACGCTGCAGGGCGTGGGGGCGGCAAGTTGGGCCTATCTTGGTAAATCACCCGCGCAATTGAGTTACTCCGATGCCGCGCTACTGGCTGTTTTGCCACAGGCACCGAGTCGCCTGCGTCCGGATCGCTGGCCGGACCGTGCTGAAGCGGCGCGTAATAAAGTGCTCGAACGTATGGCGACCCAGGGTATTTGGTCTGCCAGACAGGTACAGGAGTCGCGTGAAGAACCGGTCTGGCTGGCGCCCCGGCAAATGCCGCAGTTAGCGCCGTTATTCTCGCGCATGATGCTGGGAAAAAGCCGGAGCGATAAAATCGTGACTACCCTTGATGCCGGATTGCAGCGTCAACTGGAAGAGCTGGCGCAGAACTGGAAGGGGCGCTTACCTGCACGCAGTTCGCTGGCAATGATTGTGGTCGATCACACCGATATGAGCGTGCGTGGTTGGGTGGGGTCGGTAGATATGAATGACGACTCCCGCTTTGGTCATGTGGATATGGTGAATGCGATCCGTTCGCCAGGCTCGGTGCTGAAGCCGTTTGTTTACGGTCTGGCGCTGGATGACGGACTCATTCATCCCGCTTCGTTGTTGCAGGATGTGCCGCGGCGAACCGGGGACTATCGACCAGGGAATTTTGACAGCGGTTTTCATGGCCCGGTGAGCATGAGCGAAGCGCTGGTAAGGTCGTTGAATTTACCCGCCGTGCAGGTACTTGAAGCCTATGGTCCGAAGCGCTTTGCCGCATCGTTACGTAATGTCGGCTTACCGCTGTATCTGCCCGCAGGGGCCGCGCCGAATCTGTCGCTGATTTTAGGTGGTGCGGGGGCAAGGCTGGAAGATATGGCCGCAGCGTACAGCGCCTTTGCCCGCCAGGGAAAAGCGGGAAAACTACGTCTGCAGCCGGGTGACCCACTGCTTGAACGTCCGTTGATGTCGGCGGGTGCGGCGTGGATTATTCGCCGTATTATGGCCGACGAAGCGCAACCGCTGCCGGATAACGCACTGAGCAGAGTGGTTCCGCTGGCGTGGAAAACGGGCACCAGCTATGGCTATCGCGATGCCTGGGCGATTGGTGTTAATGCTCGTTATGTGATCGGTATCTGGACTGGCAGACCAGACGGAACGCCGGTGGTGGGCCAGTTTGGATTTGCCAGCGCCGTGCCGCTGCTCAATCAGGTCAACAATCTTTTGCTCTCTCGCGGGACCAATCAGCCGGAAGATCCACGTCCTGATTCCGTGAGTCGCGGCGTGGTGTGCTGGCCGGGTGGGCAATCCCTTGCCCCCGGAGACAGCAACTGCCGTCGCCGTCTGGCAACCTGGTTACTGGATGGCAGTCAGCCACCAACGTTATTATTGCCCGAGCAGGAAGGGGTTAATGGCATTCGTTTTCCTGTCTGGCTGGATGATGAAGGCAAACGTGTGGCGGCGGATTGCCCGCAGGCGCACGAGCAAACGTTAATCGTCTGGCCGTTGCCGCTGGAGCCATGGCTACCGGAATCAGAACGCCGTGGGGAGAGATTACCGCCAGTTTCTGCCACATGTCCGCCGCTGGGGCAAGACGCTTCGCAGCCGTTGCAGTTGACAGGCATTCGTGATGGCGCGATTGTGAAGCGTTTACCCGGTTCTGCTCAAGCCTCATTGCCGGTGCAAACCAGCGGTGGGAGCGGTGAACGCTGGTGGTTTCTTAACGGTGAAAGGCTGGATGAACGCGGGCGTCGTCTTACGCTACGGCTGGTGACTAAAGGGGATTATCAACTGCTGGTGATGGATGATGCTGGTCAGGTAGCGACGGTGAGATTTTCGATGCAGTAGACCAGTTGGTGACTGTTTGTTGCTAAAATTCATCTTATTTTAAAGAAATGTTACCTTCATCAATAGTCAATTGCCGGGATGCTCTTTATAATCCGCGCCAGGTCGTACATCTATATAGACAACAACAGAACACATTACAGAGGTTATCATGGCTATTGAACGTACTTTTTCCATCATCAAACCAAACGCGGTGGCAAAAAACGTTATTGGGAGCATCTTTGCGCGCTTTGAAGCAGCAGGGTTCAAAATTGTCGGCACTAAAATGCTGCACCTGACCGTTGAGCAGGCACGTGGCTTCTATGCTGAGCACGATGGCAAACCGTTCTTTGACGGTCTGGTTGAATTCATGACCTCCGGTCCGATCGTTGTTTCTGTTCTGGAAAGCGAAAATGCCGTACAGCGTCATCGTGATCTGCTGGGCGCAACCAACCCGGCGAATGCGCTGGCCGGTACTCTGCGTGCAGACTATGCTGACAGCTTCACCGAGAACGGTACTCACGGTTCCGACTCCGTTGAGTCAGCGGCGCGCGAAATCGCCTATTTCTTTGGTGAAGGTGAGGTTTGCCCGCGCACTCGCTGATAAGCTCGTCCTGTAGGCCGGATAAGCATTTGCGCATCCGGCTCTGCTTTGCCTGATGGTGACGCTGATGCGTCTTATCAGGCCTACGATCTTCCTTTACATATTATTTTCGCTAATGCTTCGTGCAAACGTGGCATCCCTGCGCCAGACTTTGTACAATGCAACGCCCCGGAAGAGCAGATCGCTTGCCGGGGCGTTTCTTTTTAACCCTCCACGGGCCACAACGTGTAACAACGAGGCCGGAAAAAATTATGTCTGAATTAGTTAACACCTCTGAAGTCGTCATTCCTGCGGTTCCAAATAAAAATGGAAAAATTAACCTGCTGGATCTGAACCGTCAGCAAATGCGCGAATTCTTCAAAGAGATGGGCGAAAAACCGTTTCGTGCCGATCAGGTCATGAAGTGGATGTACCACTATTGCAGCGACAACTTTGATGACATGACTGACATCAACAAGGTGCTGCGTAACAAGCTGAAAGAAGTGGCTGAAATTCGCGCCCCGGAAGTGGTGGAAGAGCAGCGTTCTTCTGACGGTACGATCAAATGGGCTATCGCGGTTGGCGATCAGCGCGTTGAAACGGTGTATATCCCGGAAGACGATCGTGCGACCCTGTGTGTTTCTTCACAGGTCGGGTGCGCATTAGAGTGTAAATTCTGCTCTACGGCGCAACAGGGCTTTAACCGTAACCTGCGGGTATCTGAGATCATTGGTCAGGTCTGGCGCGCGGCGAAGATCGTCGGTGCGGTAAAGGCTACGGGCGTGCGTCCTATTACCAACGTGGTGATGATGGGGATGGGTGAGCCGCTGCTCAACCTGACCAACGTGGTTCCGGCGATGGAAATCATGCTCGATGACTTCGGTTTTGGGCTGTCCAAGCGTCGCGTCACGCTATCCACCTCAGGCGTTGTCCCTGCACTGGATAAGCTGGGTGATATGATTGACGTCGCGCTGGCGATTTCTCTGCATGCGCCGAACGATGAAATTCGTGACGAAATTGTACCTATCAACAAAAAGTACAATATCGAAACATTCCTTGGCGCGGTTCGTCGTTATCTGGAGAAGTCCAACGCTAACCAGGGTCGTGTAACCATTGAGTATGTGATGTTAGATCACATCAATGATGGCACTGAACACGCGCATCAGCTGGCAGAACTGCTGAAAGATACGCCGTGTAAGATCAACCTGATCCCGTGGAACCCGTTCCCGGGCGCGCCGTATGGCCGTAGTTCTAACAGCCGTATCGATCGTTTCTCCAAAGTGTTGATGAGCTATGGTTTCACTACCATCGTGCGTAAAACACGTGGTGATGACATCGATGCAGCCTGCGGTCAGCTGGCGGGCGACGTTATCGACCGTACCAAGCGTACTCTGCGTAAGCGTATGCAGGGCGACGCTATCGAGATTAAGACCGTTTGATGTTGGCGCACTACGGTATAATTCCTGTACCGTAGTGCAACGTAAGCCATATGAGGTTTTTTGTTGTCGTCGTCAGGTCAATAATAACGGTGCGTTTTTGTCGACTTTAAGGCAGTATGTAACGGCGTAACAAGTGTTTAGCCCTCAGGTTTACGCCGTTTTGTCATTGATAGTCTGACCGTTTTATACTGTCTGACGAAGGTTAACTGACCAGATGTTTCGCGGTGTGGGTGAGCATTGTGGCTCGCCGGCATCAGAACCCAAATTTACGCAGCTGTAGCGAATGAATACTGAAGCCACGCACGACAAAAATGAAACACTATCCACCGGCGTTCGTCTGCGCAATGCCCGTGAACAACTCGGATTCAGCCAGCAGGCAGTCGCGGAGCGACTTTGCCTGAAGGTCTCCACGGTACGCGATATTGAAGAAGATAAGGCGCCAGCCGATCTTGCTTCAACATTCCTGCGCGGGTATATCCGTTCTTATGCGCGTCTGGTGCATATTCCTGAAGAAGAACTGTTGCCAGGGCTGGAAAAACAGGCTCCGATTCGACCAGCTAAAGTCGCACCGATGCAGAGCTTCTCGCTCGGCAAACGTCGTAAGAAACGCGACGGCTGGTTAATGACCTTTACCTGGCTTGTGCTGTTTGTCGTTGTCGGACTGACAGGCGCCTGGTGGTGGCAGAACCATAAAGCACAGCAGGAAGAGATCACCACCATGGCCGATCAATCCTCTGCTGAGCTGAATGCCGGTAAAGAGGGTGCGCAGAACGTACCGTTAGATACCAGCGCAGCAGCAGGGCAGGATACCCCTCCGGCTCCTGACGATGGTGCGGTAGCGGACGCAGCGCCAACGCCAGACGTTGCTGCGACCCCGGCCCCCGCCGCTGATGCGCAACAGAACGCCGTTGTTGCCCCATCTCAGGCTAACGTCGATACCGCAACCGCAGCGCCAACAGCGCCAGCTACAGCGGCTCCTCTGCCGACCGATCAGGCAGGTGTGACTACACCTGTAGCCGATCCTAACGCGCTGGTGATGAACTTTACCGCCGATTGCTGGCTGGAAGTAACCGATGCGACCGGTAAAAAACTGTTCAGCGGGATGCAGCGTAAAGACGGCAATCTAAACCTGACCGGTCAAGCGCCGTACAAACTGAAAATTGGCGCCCCGGCGGCAGTGCAGATTCAGTTCCAGGGTAAACCTGTCGATCTGAGTCGTTTTATCAGAACTAACCAGGTTGCACGTCTGACCGTTAATGCCGAACAATCACCGGCTCAGTAACAGACGGCAATGCGGGAGATTTTTTAATGCATAACCAGGCTCCAATTCAACGTAGAAAATCGACACGCATTTACGTTGGGAACGTGCCGATTGGCGATGGTGCGCCCATCGCCGTACAGTCTATGACTAACACGCGTACCACGGATGTGGAAGCGACGGTTAATCAGATTAAAGCGCTGGAACGCGTAGGCGCAGACATTGTTCGTGTCTCCGTACCGACAATGGATGCCGCAGAAGCGTTCAAGCTTATCAAACAGCAGGTTAACGTCCCGCTGGTTGCCGATATTCACTTCGACTATCGTATCGCGCTGAAGGTGGCGGAATACGGTGTTGATTGCCTGCGTATTAACCCAGGTAATATCGGTAGTGAAGAGCGTATTCGCATGGTGGTGGATTGCGCTCGTGATAAAAATATTCCAATCCGTATCGGCGTCAACGCCGGATCGTTGGAAAAAGATCTGCAGGAAAAATACGGCGAACCGACGCCGCAGGCGCTGCTGGAATCCGCTATGCGCCATGTGGATCACCTCGATCGTCTGAACTTCGATCAATTCAAAGTCAGCGTTAAAGCGTCTGACGTTTTCCTCGCCGTAGAATCCTATCGCCTGCTGGCGAAACAGATCGATCAACCGCTGCATCTGGGGATCACCGAAGCTGGTGGCCTGCGTAGTGGTTCGGTGAAGTCCGCGATCGGCCTTGGCCTGCTGTTATCTGAAGGGATCGGCGATACGCTGCGTGTTTCTCTGGCAGCCGATCCGGTGGAAGAGATCAAAGTGGGTTTCGATATCCTGAAATCGCTGCGCATTCGCGCGCGCGGGATCAACTTCATCGCTTGCCCAACCTGTTCGCGTCAGGAGTTTGACGTTATTGGTACGGTTAACGCGCTGGAGCAACGCCTGGAAGATATCATTACGCCAATGGACGTTTCGATCATCGGCTGCGTGGTAAACGGTCCTGGTGAAGCGCTGGTTTCTACGCTGGGCGTGACGGGCGGTAACAAGAAAAGTGGCCTGTATGAAGACGGCGTGCGTAAGGACAGACTCGATAACGACGACATGATTACGCAGCTTGAAGCCCGCATCCGCGCTAAAGCGAGTATTCTGGACGAAGCGCGTCGTATCGACGTGCAGCAGCTTGAAAAATAACAACGTGATGGGAAGCGGCGTGCTTCCCGTGTATGATTGAACCCGCATGGCGCCCGCATTGTTCGGGTTAGCGCTGAGGGTTCATTTTTATATTCATAAAGAGAATAAACGTGGCAAAAAACATTCAAGCCATTCGCGGCATGAACGATTATCTGCCTGGCGAAACCGCCATCTGGCAGCGCATTGAAGGCACTCTCAAAAACGTGCTCGGTAGCTACGGTTACAGTGAAATCCGCTTGCCGATTGTAGAGCAGACCCCGTTATTCAAACGCGCGATCGGTGAAGTCACCGACGTGGTTGAAAAAGAGATGTATACCTTTGAGGACCGTAATGGCGACAGCCTGACGTTGCGTCCTGAAGGGACTGCGGGCTGCGTACGCGCCGGCATCGAACATGGTCTCCTGTACAATCAGGAACAGCGTCTGTGGTATATCGGGCCGATGTTCCGCCACGAACGTCCGCAGAAAGGACGCTATCGTCAATTCCATCAGTTGGGTGTCGAAGTATTTGGCCTGCAAGGCCCGGACATCGATGCGGAGCTGATTATGCTGACCGCTCGCTGGTGGCGCGCGCTGGGTATTTCTCAGCATGTTAGCCTTGAGCTGAACTCAATCGGTTCGCTTGAAGCCCGCGCTAACTACCGTGATGCGTTGGTCGCCTACCTGGAACTGCACAAAGAGAAACTGGACGAAGACTGCAAGCGTCGTATGTACACCAATCCGCTGCGCGTTCTCGACTCCAAAAACCCGGAAGTACAGGCGCTGCTTAACGACGCACCTGCACTGGGCGACTATCTTGATGACGACTCTCGCGAGCACTTCGCGGGCTTGTGCAAACTGCTGGAATCCGCAGGCATTGCCTACACCGTCAATCAGCGTCTGGTTCGTGGTCTTGATTACTACAACCGCACCGTATTTGAGTGGGTCACCAGCAGCCTGGGCTCTCAGGGCACCGTGTGTGCCGGTGGTCGTTACGACGGTCTGGTCGAGCAACTTGGCGGTCGTGCAACGCCTGCCGTGGGCTTTGCTATGGGGCTGGAACGACTTGTTTTGTTAGTTCAGGCAGTTAATCCGGAATTTAACGCAGATCCTGTTGTCGATATATACCTGGTCGCTTCAGGGGCGGACACGCAGTCGGCGGCAATGACGCTTGCAGAACGTCTGCGCGATGAAGTTCCTGGTGTGAAACTGATGACAAACCACGGTGGCGGCAACTTTAAGAAACAGTTTGCCCGTGCCGATAAGTGGGGCGCCCGCGTTGCACTGGTACTGGGCGAGTCCGAAGTGGCTGACGGTACTGTTGTAGTGAAGGATTTGCGCTCTGGTGAGCAAACGGCAGTAGCGCAGGATAGCGTTGCCGCGCATTTGCGCACTTTACTGGGCTAAGGAGAAGGACAGCGTGGAAATTTACGAGAACGAACACGACCAGGTTGATGCGGTAAAACGCTTCTTTGCTGAAAACGGCAAGGCGCTGGCTGTTGGGATCATTTTAGGGGTTGGCGCGCTGGTTGGTTGGCGTTACTGGACCAGCCATCAGACGGAGTCCGCACGCTCTGCTTCTCTGGCATATCAAAATACGGTGACTGCGGTTAGCGCGGGTAAACCGGACAGCATTCCTGCCGCTGAGAAATTTGCTGCAGAGAATAAAAATACCTACGGCGCGCTAGCTTCACTGGAACTTGCGCAGCAGTTTGTTGACCAAAATGAACTTGAGAAAGCCGCAAGTCAGCTGCAACAGGGCTTGGCTGCGACCAGCGATGAAAATCTCAAAGCGGTGATTAACCTGCGTCTGGCTCGTGTTCAGGTTCAGCTTAAACAGGCTGATACCGCGCTGAAAACACTCGACACCATTAAAGGTGAAGGGTGGACGGCTATTGTTGCCGATCTGCGCGGTGAAGCGTTGCTGAGCAAAGGCGACAAACAAGGTGCGCGTAGCGCATGGGAAGCGGGTGTGAAAAGCGATGCCTCTCCTGCTCTGAGCGAAATGATGCAGATGAAAATCAATAATTTGTCCATCTGAGAGGGACCCGATGCAATTGCGTAAATTACTTCTGCCAGGGCTGCTTTCCGTTACCCTATTGAGCGGCTGTTCACTGTTTAGTGGCGAAGAAGATGTCGTTAAGATGTCCCCATTACCGGTGGTTGAAAACCAGTTTACTCCGTCTACGGAATGGAGCACCTCTGTAGGCAACGGTATTGGTGATTTCTATTCCAATCTTCATCCTGCGCTGGCGGATAACGTTGTCTATGCAGCCGATCGCGCTGGTGTAGTGAAAGCGTTGAACGCAGGCGACGGTAAAGAAGTCTGGTCTGTGAATCTGGGTGAGAAAGACGGCTGGTTCTCCCGTGCATCTGCACAGCTTTCTGGCGGTGTAACCGTGTCCGGCGGACATGTTTACATTGGCAGCGAAAAAGCGCAGGTCTATGCGTTGAATACCAGCGACGGTACCACCGCATGGCAGACGAAAGTCGCCGGTGAAGCGCTGTCTCGTCCTGTTGTGAGCGATGGCGTAGTACTGATCCACACCAGCAACGGCCAGTTGCAGGCATTAAACGAAGCTGATGGCGCCATCAAATGGACCGTTAACCTCGACATGCCTTCCCTGTCTCTGCGTGGTGAATCCGCTCCGGCAACCGCCTTTGGCGCAGCTATTGTCGGCGGTGATAACGGTCGCGTGAGCGCCGTGCTGATGCAGCAAGGCCAGATGATTTGGCAGCAGCGTATCTCTCAGGCGACAGGCCCAACGGAAATCGATCGTCTGAGCGACGTTGATACCACGCCGGTTATCGTCAATGGCGTTGTTTACGCGCTGGCTTATAATGGTAACCTGACGGCGCTGGATCTGCGCAGTGGTCAAATTATGTGGAAACGCGAACTGGGCTCGGTGAATGATTTCATCGTCGACGGTAACCGTATCTACCTGGTTGACCAGAATGACCGCGTACTGGCGCTGACCACCGATGGCGGCGTGACGCTGTGGACGCAAAGCGATCTGCTGCACCGTCTGCTGACGTCCCCGGTATTGTATAATGGCAATCTGGTCGTCGGTGATAGCGAAGGCTACCTGCACTGGATTAACGTTGACGATGGTCGTTTTGTTGCCCAGCAGAAAGTCGACAGCTCAGGTTTCCTGACCGAGCCGGTCTCTGCTGATGGTAAACTGCTGATCCAGGCGAAAGACGGTACGCTGTACTCTATTACGCGTTAATCGTCCCGGCCGCTCGCTTTGAAAAACGGCTCCTGGTGCAGGGGCCGTTTTACTGTTTTTAACAACGGGGCAAAAAATGTGCCCGTTGTCTGATGATTTTTTAAATGAGGCTTTAAACATGGTACCTGTGGTCGCGCTTGTCGGGCGCCCTAACGTTGGCAAATCCACGTTATTTAACCGTCTAACTCGCACCCGAGATGCGCTGGTTGCGGATTTCCCGGGTCTGACTCGTGACCGTAAGTACGGTCGTGCGGAAATTGAAGGCCGTGAGTTTATCTGTATTGATACCGGCGGTATTGATGGCACCGAAGACGGTGTTGAAACCCGTATGGCGGAACAGTCGCTGTTGGCTATCGAAGAAGCAGACGTTGTGCTGTTCATGGTGGATGCACGCGCTGGCCTGATGCCAGCGGATGAAGCTATTGCTAAACATCTGCGTTCGCGCCAGAAACCGACGTTCCTGGTCGCCAACAAAACTGACGGACTCGATCCTGACCAGGCGGTTGTTGATTTCTACTCGTTGGGTCTGGGTGAAATTTATCCGATCGCGGCGTCCCATGGTCGTGGCGTTCTCAGCCTGCTGGAGCATGTTCTGCTGCCGTGGATGGATGACGTTGCTCCTCAGGAAGAAGTGGATGAAGACGCAGAATACTGGGCGCAGCTTGAAGCCAAAGAAAACGGCGAAGAAGAGCCTGAAGACGATTTCAACCCGCAGGATTTGCCGATTAAACTGGCAATCGTCGGCCGTCCGAACGTAGGTAAGTCCACGCTTACTAACCGTATTCTCGGCGAAGACCGCGTAGTGGTTTACGACATGCCGGGAACCACGCGTGACAGTATTTATATTCCGATGCAGCGCGATGAACGCGAATATGTGCTCATCGATACCGCGGGCGTGCGTAAGCGCGGCAAAATTACCGAAGCGGTAGAAAAATTCTCAGTAATCAAAACGCTGCAGGCAATTGAAGATGCCAACGTGGTGATGCTGGTGATTGACGCGCGTGAAGGGATTTCCGATCAGGACCTGTCGCTGCTGGGCTTTATCCTCAATAGTGGGCGCTCACTTGTTATCGTAGTCAACAAGTGGGATGGCCTGACGCAGGAAGTAAAAGAGCAGGTCAAAGAGACGCTGGACTTCCGTCTGGGCTTTATTGATTTTGCGCGCGTACACTTTATCTCTGCGCTGCACGGTAGCGGCGTGGGTAATCTGTTTGAATCGGTCCGTGAAGCATACGATAGCTCCACACGTCGAGTGAGCACCGCGATGCTGACGCGCATCATGACCATGGCAGTAGAAGATCATCAGCCGCCGCTGGTGCGTGGTCGTCGTGTGAAGCTGAAATATGCCCACGCTGGTGGTTATAACCCGCCAATCGTGGTGATTCACGGCAACCAGGTCAAAGACCTGCCGGATTCCTACAAGCGCTATCTGATGAACTATTTCCGCAAGTCTTTGGACGTGATGGGGACGCCAATCCGTATTCAGTTCAAAGAAGGGGAAAACCCGTTTGCGAATAAACGTAATACACTGACGCCGACCCAGATGCGTAAACGTAAGCGTTTGATTAAGCACATTAAAAAAAGCAAATAATCGTTGCTGATGTTGATAAAAACCCGCGCTTGTCGCGGGTTTTTTTTCGTCTGCCCATTGCTGATCTCCCCCCTGTGTAAAGTCAATCACTATTCGTTTTTTGCCAAGTTTAAATCTAAGAAAGTAGACATTTGTCGAGTTTTCATCTTAAAGTCCGGGGGCTGGTACTAGACAAAACTAGCCTTAGGTTATCAAATGGTTAAATAACTTTTCGCCGCATGTAAAAAATCGGTCAGATACGTAACTGGCTGGCGTACATCGCGGTGTTTACACGCACGACGACATAACTTTCGGGAGAATTATGCAATCCTCTGTTAATCAAAAAGAAAGCCGAACTTTCTTCGGTCATCCTTATCCGCTCGGCTCGCTGTTTTTCACAGAGATGTGGGAGCGCTTCTCGTTTTACGGCATTCGCCCGTTACTGATCCTGTTTATGGCTGCTACCGTTTATGACGGCGGCATGGGGCTGGCGCGTGAAAATGCCTCGGCGATTGTGGGTATCTTTGCCGGTACGATGTATCTCGCCGCGCTGCCAGGTGGCTGGCTGGCGGATAACTGGCTCGGCCAACAGAAAGCGGTGTGGTACGGTTCCATTTTGATTGCGCTCGGTCACTTGTCGATCGCGCTCTCGGCCATTATGGGGAACAACCTGTTCTTTATCGGCCTGATGTTTATCGTACTCGGTTCCGGTCTGTTTAAAACCTGTATCTCAGTGATGGTTGGCACGCTGTATAAAAAAGGCGATGCGCGTCGCGACGGCGGTTTCTCGCTGTTCTATATGGGCATCAATATGGGGTCGTTTATCGCGCCGCTGATCTCCGGCTGGCTGATTAAATCCCACGGTTGGCACTGGGGCTTTGGCATCGGTGGTATCGGGATGCTGGTGGCGTTGATCATCTTCCGCGTGTTTGCCGTTCCATCGATGAAACGTTATGACAGCGAAGTGGGTCTGGACTCAACCTGGAACAGCCCGGTAGTGAAACGTAACGGTGTGGGCGCGTGGCTGCTGGCGCTGGCCGTCGGCGTAGCCGTTATCGTTACGCTGATTGCGCAGGGCGTGATTGTGATAAATCCGGTCGCGGTTGCCAGCATACTGGTATACGTGATTGCAGCCTCCGTTGCCTTGTACTTTATCTACCTGTTCATCTTTGCCGGTTTGAACCGTAAAGAGCGCGCCAGACTGCTGGTCTGCTTTATCCTGCTGGTTTCCGCCGCGTTCTTCTGGTCTGCATTTGAGCAGAAGCCAACCTCATTCAACCTGTTCGCTAATGACTACACTAACCGTATGATCGGCGATTTTGAAATCCCGGCGGTCTGGTTCCAGTCGATAAACGCACTGTTTATCATTCTGCTGGCACCGGTATTCAGCTGGGCGTGGCCGAAACTGGCGAGCATGAACATTCGCCCGAGCAGCATCACCAAGTTCGTTATCGGTATTCTCTGTGCCGCTGCAGGCTTTGGTCTGATGATGCTGGCAGCGCAAAACGTTCTCAGTAACGGTGGCGCAGGCGTCTCCCCATTCTGGCTGGTGGGCAGTATCCTGATGCTGACGCTTGGTGAGTTGTGCCTGAGCCCGATCGGTCTGGCGACCATGACGCTGCTGGCCCCGGAAAGAATGCGCGGGCAGATGATGGGCCTGTGGTTCTGCGCCAGTGCGCTGGGTAACCTGGCCGCAGGTCTGATTGGTGGTCATGTGAAGGCCGACCAACTGGATATGCTGCCGGATCTCTTCGCTCGCTGCTCGATTGCGTTGCTTATCTGCGCCGCGGTACTGATCGTCCTCATTGTGCCGATCCGTCGCATGCTGGAGAATACGCAAACTAAACCGGCTACTAGCGCCTGATAACACCTCGATTGTGCCGGGGCAGACGTGATGTCCCGGCCAATTCATTTACGAGGTGAGAACATGCTGTTAGGGTTTGTTGGGCTTGGCGCAGTCGTTGAAACGGCATACTTGCCCGCATTGCGTAAACTTTACGGTGATTCCCTGTGCTGTGTGGGATTTGACCTGCAACCCGCAAAACAGCCCGCTGGTGTGACACGCTGTGCATCGCTCGCTGAACTTCTTGCAACACCGCTTGATACCCTGTTTATCACCACCGCTTCTCTGCATCATCTCGATGTGCTTGAACAGGCGCTGGCCGCTCCCATCGCACGAATCGTGGTTGAAAAACCGATTGTTGCCACGCTTTCCCAAATTGAAAAACTGAAAACGCTGCTGGAGCAACCCGACGCTGCCGACCGTGTGCTGGCGCTCGACCACTGGATGGCGCGTAATGGCGCAATGCAGCTGGCATTGGGAAAACTCGGTACACAGTGGCAGGGCGATAACCCACAACAGGCACTTGTCTCTCACTTTTCAGACGTTGTTAAAATCGACGGTTTTTTGCAGGAGCCGAGCGGATTTAACGCTACAGGAGAGCCGATCGCGCTCAACTTTGCCACTGGTGAGCCAGATACGCGTGAGCTTCGCCACCCGGACGGTGTGATTCTGGACATTGGCACACACGTACTGGCCATGCTGCGTGAAACAGTGCGTTACCTGGGCGGTAATGACAGCATGACCCTGCAGGTGAAGAGCGCTAAAGACCGTCTGGGACGTAACATCATCCAGGGTGACCTGACCACGGCTGAAGGAGAGGCGCATCTGCAAGGACTGATGAGCGGTGTACCGTTGGATATCTGGCTGAATAAATACGCGGGGCCTGCTGGTGGACAAAAAGGTCTGCGCCTTTATCTGCGTGATGGGCGTATCATCAGCTACGACCGATGGGGTGCCGACGATGTGCTCGAATTGATTGACGGTGATGTTGTGCAACGCTGGTGTCTGCCTGGTACGATTTATGCCCATTGTCTGGCGGAACATATTCTGGGGACGCAAAGTCTGTTTGAACGCAGCCCGCAGGAGGTGAGCCGCACGACGCAGCGCAGGCTGGATGAGGTAGAACGATTACTGATCCTACAGCAACAGTTGCGTGGTTCACACTAAGCGTATCATGGTAAAATTAGCGCAGAATTGAACGCCATTTAAAGGAGTCACCATGTCGATGACCTGCCCGGATTGTCATGCAGAACTGGAACCACAAAACGGTGTGGCACACTGTGAAAACTGTAAAAAAGATATTCCGTTAGAAGCGCGCTGCCCGGAGTGCCATCAGCCACTCCAGGTGTTAAAAGCCTGCGGCGCGGTGGATTACTTCTGTCAGAATGGTCATGGTCTGATTTCGAAGAAACGTGTGGAGTTTGTGCCGGTTTAATCTGGCTTTTTCTTACGCGTTTTCTTTGCCGTCGTTACGCCTTTCACTTCGCTCTCTACCCAGCCGTCTGACAGGCGGGTAGTGAGCACATCACCGGTTTTTACCTGTTTGGTCTGCTTCAGCACTTTGCCGTCCGTCGCGGTAGTGACGCTATAGCCGCGAGCGAGCGTCGAGAGAGGACTCACCGCTTCAAGATGCGTCACTGCATTACCGAATCGTTCTCGCTGTGCACTTAAACGCGCGCGGATATTCTCTGCCAGACGGTACTCCAGTTGCTGAATACGGGTTTGCGCCCGATAAATTCGCGGCTGTGGGTTTTGCTGGCTCAGGCGTTGGCTTACGCGCTGTTGGCGCTGATTGGCCTGCTTAATCTTATTCTCAAGAGCGAAATTCATCCGCTGACGCAGCCGCTCCAGCACGGTCTGCTGACGGGCCAGACGCAGTTGCGGATGTTGCTGTTGCAAACGGTGATGAAGCTGGGTAAAGCGACGAGTACGGTTGGCGATGTAGTAGTCCATCGCCATTTCCAGACGCTGCTGGCCATGCTGAATTTGACGCAGCAGTTCCAGTTGATTGCGGCTGACAATTTCCGCCGCTGCTGATGGCGTAGGCGCCCGTAAATCTGCAATAAAATCGGCAATAGTGACATCTGTTTCGTGGCCGACGGCGCTTACTACCGGAATGCGGCTGGCAAAGATTGCCCGTGCTACGCGTTCATCGTTAAAACTCCACAAATCTTCCAGAGAACCGCCGCCGCGCCCGACGATAAGCACATCGCACACGCCCCGCGCGTTCGCCAGCTCAATGGCGCGAACGATCTGTCCTGGCGCATCGTCGCCCTGGACCGCGGTCGGGTAGATAATAACGGGCAGGGATGGGTCACGACGCTTCAGCACGTGGAGAATATCGTGCAGCGCAGCCCCGGTTTTCGAGGTAATGACTCCAACGCAGTGAGCCGGAGAGGGTAGTGATTTTTTGAACTGCTGATCGAATAGTCCTTCAGCCTGCAGTTTGGCTTTGAGTTGCTCATATTTTTGCTGCAACAAGCCTTCGCCAGCTGGCTGCATGCTCTCAACAATTATCTGGTAGTCGCCACGCGGTTCGTACAACGTAATGTTAGCGCGTACCAGGACCTGCTGACCGTGCTGTGGGCGGAACGTTACCCGTCGATTGCTGTTGCGAAACATCGCGCAGCGTACCTGGGCGGTGTCATCTTTGAGCGTGAAATACCAGTGACCGGAGGACGGCTGAGTGAAATTCGAGATTTCACCGCTGATCCAAACTTGTCCCATTTCCTGCTCAAGCAGCAAACGAACCGTCTGATTTAGGCGGCTTACGGTAAAAATTGAGGTGGTCTGAGAGGATAACATGTGAGCGGGATCAAATTCTAAATCAGCAAGTTATTCAGTCGAAAGTAACATGCTCACAGAGGAGCGCAAGGTTTTTTTGCAAAAAAGTGTGGATGCAATCGGTTACGCTCTGTATAATGCCGCGGCAATATTTAATAACCTCCCAGGTGAGATATTGCCCATGCTACGTATCGCAAAAGAAGCCCTGACGTTTGACGACGTCCTCCTCGTTCCCGCTCATTCTACCGTTCTGCCGAATACTGCTGACCTCAGCACCCAGTTGACGAAAACCATTCGCCTGAACATTCCTATGCTCTCCGCAGCAATGGACACCGTGACGGAAGCGCGCCTGGCAATTGCCCTGGCCCAGGAAGGCGGCATCGGTTTTATCCACAAAAACATGTCCATCGAGCGCCAGGCTGAAGAAGTTCGCCGCGTGAAGAAACACGAATCTGGCGTGGTAACTGACCCACAGACCGTACTGCCAACCACTACTCTGCGCGAAGTGAAAGAACTGACCGAGCGTAACGGCTTTGCTGGCTACCCGGTAGTGACTGAAGATAACGAACTGGTCGGCATCATCACCGGCCGTGACGTGCGTTTTGTGACAGACCTGAACCAGCCGGTTAGCGTATATATGACGCCAAAAGAGCGTCTGGTGACCGTTCGTGAAGGCGAAGCGCGCGATGTCGTTTTTGCCAAAATGCACGAAAAACGCGTTGAGAAAGCGTTGGTTGTTGATGACAGCTTCCACCTGCTCGGCATGATCACCGTAAAAGATTTCCAGAAAGCAGAACGTAAACCTAACGCCTGTAAAGATGAGCATGGTCGTCTGCGCGTTGGTGCAGCGGTAGGTGCTGGCGCAGGTAACGAAGAGCGTGTAGACGCGCTGGTTGCCGCTGGCGTAGACGTTCTGCTGATTGACTCCTCTCACGGCCACTCTGAAGGCGTTCTGCAGCGTATCCGTGAAACTCGCGCTAAATATCCTGACCTGCAGATCATCGGCGGTAACGTTGCTACAGGCGCAGGTGCTCGCGCGCTTGCTGAAGCTGGCTGCAGCGCAGTTAAAGTGGGTATCGGCCCTGGCTCCATCTGTACTACCCGTATCGTGACCGGCGTGGGTGTTCCGCAGATCACTGCCGTTTCTGATGCCGTTGAAGCGCTGGAAGGCACCGGTATTCCGGTTATCGCCGACGGCGGTATTCGTTTCTCCGGCGACATCGCTAAAGCGATTGCTGCTGGTGCTGCCGCAGTGATGGTTGGCTCCATGCTGGCGGGTACTGAAGAATCCCCGGGCGAAATCGAACTGTACCAGGGCCGTTCTTACAAATCTTACCGCGGTATGGGTTCTCTGGGGGCGATGTCCAAAGGGTCTTCTGACCGTTACTTCCAGAGCGATAACGCTGCTGACAAACTGGTCCCGGAAGGTATCGAAGGTCGCGTTGCCTATAAAGGTCGCCTGAAAGAGATCATTCACCAGCAGATGGGCGGCCTGCGCTCCTGTATGGGTCTGACCGGCTGTGGTACTATCGACGCGCTGCGAACGAAAGCAGAGTTTGTACGCATCAGCGGTGCGGGTATTCAGGAAAGTCACGTTCACGATGTGACCATCACCAAAGAGTCCCCTAACTACCGCATGGGCTCCTGATAAGTTTCCGCGCCCGGCTATATGCCGGGCGAATTTGTTTCACTTGCCTCGGAATTAGCGTCAATGACAGACAATATTCATAAACATCGCATTCTCATCCTCGATTTCGGCTCGCAGTACACTCAGCTGGTTGCACGTCGCGTACGTGAACTGGGCGTCTACTGTGAACTGTGGGCATGGGATGTTACGGAAGCACAAATTCGCGAATTCAACCCAAGCGGTATCATTCTTTCCGGTGGTCCGGAAAGTACCACCGAAGAAAACAGCCCGCGTGCGCCGGAATACGTTTTCAATGCGGGCGTGCCGGTGTTCGGCGTGTGCTACGGCATGCAGACCATGGCAATGCAACTCGGTGGTCATGTTGAAGGGTCTAACGAACGTGAATTCGGCTATGCGCAGGTTGAAGTTCAGACCGACAGCGCGCTTGTCCGCGGTATTGAAGACTCCCTGACCGCAGACGGCAAACCGCTGCTGGACGTGTGGATGAGCCACGGCGACAAAGTGACCGCCATTCCGGAAGGTTTCGTGACCGTTGCCAGCACCGACAACTGCCCGTTCGCTATCATGGCGCACGAAGAAAAACGCTTCTACGGCGTGCAGTTCCACCCGGAAGTTACCCACACCCGTCAGGGTATGCGCATGCTGGAGCGTTTTGTGCGCGACATCTGCCAGTGTGAAGCGCTGTGGACGCCGGCAAAAATTATCGATGACGCCGTTGCCCGCATTCGTGAGCAGGTTGGCAATGATAAAGTTATCCTCGGTCTGTCCGGCGGCGTTGACTCCTCCGTGACCGCGATGCTGCTGCACCGTGCTATCGGCAAAAACCTGACCTGCGTGTTCGTCGACAACGGTCTGCTGCGTCTCAACGAAGCTCAGCAGGTGATGGATATGTTCGGCGACCACTTTGGCCTGAACATCGTTCACGTGGAAGGCGAGCAGCGTTTCCTGGACGCGCTGAAAGGCGAGAACGACCCAGAAGCTAAACGTAAAATCATTGGCCGCGTATTCGTGGAAGTATTTGATGAAGAAGCGCTGAAGCTGGAAGACGTTAAGTGGCTGGCGCAGGGCACCATCTACCCGGACGTGATCGAATCCGCGGCATCTGCCACCGGTAAAGCGCACGTTATCAAATCTCACCACAACGTGGGCGGTTTGCCGAAAGAGATGAAGATGGGTCTGGTTGAGCCGCTGCGTGAGCTGTTCAAAGACGAAGTGCGTAAGATTGGTCTGGAGCTGGGCCTGCCGTACGACATGCTGTACCGTCACCCGTTCCCGGGACCGGGTCTGGGCGTACGTGTGCTTGGCGAAGTGAAGAAAGAGTACTGCGACCTGCTGCGTCGCGCGGATGCTATCTTCATTGAAGAGCTGCACAAAGCTGACCTGTACAACAAGGTAAGCCAGGCGTTCACCGTGTTCCTGCCGGTTCGTTCCGTTGGTGTGATGGGCGATGGCCGCAAATACGACTGGGTTGTTTCCCTGCGTGCGGTCGAAACCATCGACTTTATGACCGCGCACTGGGCACACCTGCCGTATGACTTCTTAGGCCGCGTCTCTAACCGCATTATCAACGAAGTGAACGGTATTTCCCGCGTGGTGTATGACATCAGCGGTAAGCCGCCAGCTACGATTGAGTGGGAATAATATCCCTTTCCGTTAGCGGTTTTTGAACCGGTAATATGCAAAAAACCCTCTGTTTACAGAGGGTTTTTTATTGCACGCATTTCAGCAAATACTTCAGGCGCATGTTCTGCAGGAAAGTACGCTAATCGACCAGTTGCAGCTGAGGCTGCTGCTGAGGTGCGACATTCTGAATACGCACATCCATCTGTGGATAGGGTAGGTCGATGTGGTTGGCGTCCAGCGCCTCTTTAATGTTTTCCAGCAGATCGTAATAGGTATTCCAGTATTCGATATTGGGCACCCATACGCGCACGTAAAAATTCAACGCTGAAGCGCCCAGTTCGCCCAGACGAACGGTTACCCCACGTTGCTTATCGATGCGGCTGTCCTGCTCGATAATGTGATTAATAACTTGCTTAACCTCTGCAATCCGACTCTGATAACCCACACCAATCACCAGATCGATACGACGAAAAGGGTGACGGGAATAGTTAATGATGTTGTCAGCGATGATCTTACCGTTTGGAATCACCACTTCTTTGCTGTCCGCGGTTAGCAGGGTGGTGGAGAAGATGTGCACCTTTTCTACTGTTCCGGTGACTGCACCAATCTGCACTACTTCTCCGGCGCGAAAAGGCCGCAGGGAAACCAACAGCACGCCAGCGGCAAAGTTGGAAAGCGAGCTTTGTAACGCGAGGCCAATGGCCAGTCCGGCGGCACCGATGACGGCAATAATGGAGGATGTTTCAATACCGATGCGACCTAATGCGGCGACGACGGAAAAGGCGAGGGTAATGTAACGTACCAGCGCGGTGAAGAACTGAATGATCGTTCTGTCGACTTTACGTTTAAGCAGTAACTTTTCCAGCCCACGAGAGAGCAGACGAGCGATAAATTTACCGATAAACAATAAGATCACGGCGGCAACGATATTCCAGCCGAATTGAATGACAGCATCGCTGTGCCCGGCGATCCACTCAAGGCCGCTTCTTATTTTCGGGAATAATAAAAAACCACTCATGGTATTACCCTGTAGTATTTAAAAATGATAACAATTCAAATAACTATTTAATTTTCATGCGAAATATAAATGCTTGCGTCAGTGATATTTGCTGGTGATATTAATTAGCGTTTATTTGAGCACTGTTTGTCTTTTTATGTCCGTTAAACCGGAACGTAAAAATCAGCGCGAATGGTGCGGTGAAGTGGGATGAAAAGATTGTGCATTTGTGCGAAAAATATGGCCGATTATCTGATAATTAAGCGAGAGAGGAGGGATGTGTGTAAAGTTTCGTCACTCAAATCCCTTACCGGATGGTTAAATATCAGGCGATTAGCCATCCGGTAAGGAATCTTAATGCTGGGGGTATCACAGGCGCGAGCGATCAATGTACGTCGATTTGTGCAGAAGATGTCTGTTGCGGCTGAGTGGTCTGCTGAGATTCTTTTTTGTCCTGGTGGTGATGCCACGCACCAATGGCGGAGTAGACGAAGCGTCCGAAGAAGAAGAGAAAGCTGATAAGCAGTACGATCCGGATCATGCGACTGTTAAATCGGTGTCGTTTGCGTAGGCTGGTAACCTGGCTCACAAAAGGTTCCTTGTAGTGTACCCAACTGAGGGCGATACTCACATTAAGGCACACTGAGAGGAAATGGTCAATTCTTCCTTATGTAAAATTGCTTCGGTTGTTTTATCTTCTTATGTTATGGAAATTAATATTATTATTTGCATGAATAATGTATTAACGATAAAAAATAATGAAAAGAGTAATAATTGATGAATGAGGGGCATTTTTTTTGATATGTATCAAGCATCACACGTTGCTGACAACTAAAATCGATGAATCATTGTGATGTATTTTACTTTATCGTTTTAAAGTCAGGTGGGATGCCTGTCTGAATACCCCCTACAGGATGTGCGGGATTCTACTGAGCATCTATGAAACTCAATAAAAATTATATTGATATTAGAGATAGATGGTGGGCATTACCTCTCATCTTACCTTCTTTGTTGTTGCCTATATTGAGCACTGCCACCACCTATGCCCATATTAGTACGGGGACCGTAATTCTTTTCTACCTGCCGTTAGCGCTGATGATTAGCCTGATGCTTTTTTTTGGTTGGGCGGCATTGCCAGGTATTATCATTTCCATTATCTGGTACAAATATCCGCAGGTCGGGTTATTTGAAACACTTTCAATAATTTCGCACTTTATAGTTACAGTCGTGCTTAGCTGGGGAGGATATAAAGTATTTTCTCCCCGACGAAACAACGTTTCCCACGGCGACTCTCATCTGTTGTTTCAGCGTATGTTCTGGCAAGTCTTCTGCCCGGCTACGCTGTTTCTGATACTCTTTCAGTTTGCCGCATTTGTGGGTGTTTATGAAAGCAAATCAGGCATGGTGGGCGTTATGCCCTTCAATACAGGCACATTAATCAACTATCAGTCCATACTCGCGGGGAATCTTGTAGGTGTGCCGCTGTGTTATTTCATCATTCGAACAATTCGCAACCCCTTGCATCTGAGAGGCTATTTTTCTCAGTTAAAGCAGCAGTTTGATACCAAAGTGACTAAAACAGAGTTTGTGGTCTGGTTGATTATATTGACTGTGCTAATGGCAATGTTGTGTATGCCGCTCAATGAACAAAGCTCAATATTCAGCACGAATTATACACTGTCACTGTTACTGCCTGTCATGCTGTGGGGGGCAATGCGTTACGGTTATAAATTTATTTCGTTGATATGGGCGGTCGTACTTATTACCGCAATCCATTATTATCAGCGCTATATGCCCTGGTATTCGGGCTATGATACGCAGCTTGCTATTACCTCATCAAGTTATCTGGTTTTTTCCTTCATCGTGAATTTCATTGCTGTCCTTGCAACGCGTCAACGTTTTGTTACCCGGCGCAACCATCGTCTGGCCTTCTTTGACCCTATGGTGCATATTCCGAATTTGCGCGCTTTGAACCGGGATTTGAAAAACGCGCCATGGTCAGTGCTTTGCTTTTTGGGTGTTCCGGGCATGGAGCTGCTGGTGAAAAATTACGGCATTATGCTGCGTATCCAGTACAAGCAAAAACTGGCTCAGTGGATAACACCGTTGCTTGAACAGGATGAGCATGTCTATCAATTGTCAGGTAATGATTTAATCCTGCGTTTTAACACTGAGCTACACAAGGAACGCATTGAAGCACTGGACAGGCATATCAAGCAGTTTCGTTTTGTCTGGGACGGAATGCCTTTGCAACCGCAGGTTGGGATCAGCTTTTGCTATGTCCGTTCTCCTGTTAACCATATCTATTTGTTGCTGGGAGAGTTAAGTACCATTGCCGAATTATCGCTGGCAACCAATTCTCCAGAGAATTTGCAGCGGCGTGGTGTGATGCACCTGCAACGCGACCTGAAAGATAAAGTTGCGATGATGAACCGTATTCAGCAGGCGCTGGAGAACAATCGCTTTTTCCTGAAGGCGCAGCCGATTTTTGGCGTGCGTGGCGACGTTTATCACGAAATCCTCCTGCGGCTTGAGGGGGATGACGGTGAAACTATTGCCCCTGATAACTTCTTGCCGGTAGCCCATGAGTTTGGTTTGTCATCCCGTATCGATCTGTGGGTGATTGAAAATACGTTGAAATTTATGGCGCAGAATCGGGAAAAAATGCCCGCCCACCGGTTTGCTATCAACTTATCACCCACCTCAGTATGTCGCGCGCAACTTCCTAATGACATCAATCAGTTACTGAATAAGTACAAGGTTGAAGCATGGCAACTTATCTTTGAAGTGACGGAAAGCAATGCCTTGACCAATGCGGAACAGGCACAGGCAACGTTGCTGCAGCTGCAATCACTGGGCTGTCAGATTGCGATTGATGATTTTGGTACTGGGTATGCCAGCTATGCGCGGCTGAAAAATGTGAATGCCGATATCCTGAAAATTGACGGTAGCTTTATTCGCAATATTGTTTCGAACAGCCTCGACTACCAAATCGTGGCCTCTATTTGCCATCTGGCGCGGATGAAAAGAATGCTGGTGGTTGCGGAGTACGTCGAAAGCGAAGAAATACGCAGTGCGGTGATTTCGCTGGGGATTGATTACATGCAGGGGTATCTGATTGGTGAGCCACTGCCGTTGAATGAAACTCTGGAAAAGCAGGTGCCAGATGAACTGACACCTGCTGAGATCTTATGCGGCGATATCGGGTGAGCTCTCTTCTTCAATTTTGAGTCGCCAGCCTGTTACGGCTTCCCAGTATTGCTGCTCTTTCTCCAGATCGAGCAGCACCAGCGCATTTTGGCTAAACCAGTCATGCGGGAAGCGTAAGGTCCAGTGGCTGTCGTCGGTTATCAGGGTCAAAGTCGGCGGTGTGGTGGTCGCCTGACGCTGATTATTCAATAGCACGCCCAGGCGCAGCAGCTGAATTAACGGCAGAAACTGTTTCTTCTTAAACAGCGTAAAGCGGGGCAAGTCGTCGAGTTTAATCGCTTTGCGATGATAACGAACTAATGTTGCCATCATCAGCTGTTGTTCCTGATTGAAACCAGGTAGATCGCTGTTTTGTAAGATATACGCAGAGTGGCGATGCAGACCGCTGTGGTTGATGTTCAGCCCAACCTCATGCAGCATTGCTGCCCAACGCAGTAACGCTTCCAGTTGGGGATTGGCCAGCTTTGGCTGCTGCGTATGCCACTGGTCGTACATTTGCATCGTCGTTTCTAGTACGCGCCGGGCCTGTTCGCTGTCAATGTTGTACTGGTTCGCCAGGCTGCTGGCGGTACGGCTACGAACGTCCTGGTGGCGAAAACGGCCTTCCATCTCGTACAGCACGCCTTCACGTAACGCACCATCAGAAAGGCGAAGTTCGCGAATAGCTAACGCGTCAAAAACGCCGCACAGAATCGCGAGTCCGGGTACAAACACTGCTTTTCTTTCTTCTGACAACCCCGGCAAGCTGAGCGCATCAAATGACGCGTGCTTCAACACTTCAGATGTCAGCTTGTCCAGACGTTCGGGGGTGATAAAACCGTCTTTTTCACCCATCTCCAGCAGCACTTCATGGGCTGCTTTAATGGTGCCCGATGCGCCCAGCGCAACGTTCCAGCCCTGAATGCGAAACTGCCAGGTTAAGGTTTCGAGCTTTTGCGCAGCCGCCATGCGGGCACGCTGGAAGTTTTCGCGGTTAATTACACCGCGCGGGAAATACATCTGGGCAAAGCTGACGCAACCCATACGGCGGCTTTCGACCAGTTTAGGCTCGAAATCTTCTCCGATCACCAGTTCTGTTGAGCCGCCGCCGATATCGATAACCAGCTTGCGACCTTTTTCCGGCTGCGTATGTTCAACGCCCATAAAGATCAATCGGGCTTCTTCGTTGCCGGAAATAATCTCAATTGGGTAGGGGATGACTTTTTCCGCTCGCTTGAGAAAATCAGTCGCATTCAGTGCCTGACGCAAAGTATGGGTTCCCACGATACATACGCTTGATGGAGGAAACCCCTGCAAACGTTCGGCGAACAGTGATAAACAGCTTAGCCCGCGCTCCATGGCCTCTTCGCTCAGCTTGTTATCTTCGCCGAGGCCATCCGCCAGATGTACGCGTTGTTTCAGTCGCCCAATAATTTGCATTGCGCCATCAACCACGCGGGCAATGACCATATGGAAACTGTTTGAACCAAGGTCGACCGCAGCAAATTCCTGCGGTCGTGGAGTCTTGTCGTGTATTGGCATATCTTTAGTCAGGTTGCTCGAGTGATTTGATGTAATCGTAAATCGCCAATTGTGACTGAACCTTACGGCGGTTTCCGCGCGGTACGTAGCGATTACTCAGTTCTTTATCAATAAAGCGGGCTTTCACCGTGTCGCTGAACAGGATATCGATAATATCCAGCACGCGTTGCTTAAGGCGCGGGTCAAGAAGCGGTGTGGCAACTTCGATACGATAGTCGATGTTTCTTGTCATCCAGTCAGCGGAGGAGAGATACACCTGCTTGTCACCCCCGTTCTCGAAGATATAGACCCGGTCATGTTCAAGATAGCGATCAACGATGCTGATAACGCGAATATTGTCGCTGATACCTTCCAGATTCGGAATCAAAGAACACATACCACGAATCAACAAATTGACCGGCACACCTGAGCTTGAGGCCGCATAGAGGCGGTCAACCAGACCTTTATCGACCAGGTTATTCAGTTTTAGCGTAATGCCGGAAGGCAGTCCTTGCTGCGCGTTGGCGATTTCTTTGTCGATCATCGCGTACAGCAGACGGCGTGAGTTCTGCGGGGAAACCAGCAGATAATCGAACGTCACCGGGCGATACGGGTTCTCGATGAAGTTAAACACCCGGCGCACTTCGTTGGTAATGCGCGAATCGGCGGTCAGCAACGAGTAGTCGGTATACAGGCGTGCCGTTTTTTCGTTAAAGTTCCCCGTCCCGATATGCGCATAGCGCACGACTTCATCACCTTCTTTACGCGAGATAAGGAACAGTTTGGCGTGAATTTTCAGGCCTGGCGCGGAGAAGATGACGTGAACGCCTGCTTCGGTAAGACGCTTGGCCCAATGGATGTTGGCTTCTTCATCGAAGCGGGCCTGCAATTCCACCACCACGGTGACTTTCTTACCGTTGTGTGCGGCATGGATCATTGAATCTATAATGCGTGAATCTTTTGCCACACGGTAGATGTTGATCTTTATAGCCAGCACGCTCGGGTCGAAAGAGGCCTGGCGCAGCAGTTCAAGAACGTGCTCAAAGGTGTGATAGGGGTAATACAGCAGCACGTCGCGTTCACGAACGGCGTCAAAGCCGTTACGAAACTTCTCGTTGTCGAACCAGATATGGCGCAGACGCGGCAGCGGTTTGTTCACCAGGTTAGCTTTGCCAACGTTAGGGAAGTTAATAAAGTCTTTGAAGTTATGGTAACGCCCGCCGGGAACAATCGAGTCGTAGCGAGAAATCGTCAGTTTTTCACGCAGTACCTCGACCAACGCATTGGGCATGTCACGCTGATAGACAAAACGTACAGGTTCTGCGGTCAGACGCTGTTTCAGGCTGGATGACATCAGCTCCATCAGGCTCGATTCCATCTCGTGCACCAAATCGTATTCGGCGTCACGGGTCATTTTCATCGAATAGGCGTTCAGTGCGTCGTAATCAAAGAACCCTTTGAAAATGTCGTCAAGGCAGTAACGTAAGATGTTGTCCAGCAGGATCATCGGTTTGCGACGGCGCGGGGTTTCCGGCGGCAGATTCACAAAACGAGGAACCTTGTCGGAAGGAATTTCCAGCAGCGCGTAGCGGATCGTATCGCCACGGATAATTTCTACCGCCAGATAGGTGTAGTCATCTTTCAAAAACTGGACTAAATCCGTCTCGCGGTTAATCAGGATCGGCGTGATGTGCTGGCGAAGATATTGCTTGAAGTAATGACGCAACCAGCTTTGCTGATTGACCGACAACTGGCGTTCGTTGATTAAGAAAATCTGATTGCGCGCCATTTCCAACAGCAACTCGTTGTACAGGCCGTCAAATTCCTGATCGGCTTTTAATACGCGGGCCTGGATTTTGCCTAACAAATGGCGGGAGTGAGAGTTTGAACCCTGTTCTTCGCTAATAATGATTCGGCGCTTCAGTTCGGCAAAACGAACCTTATAAAACTCGTCGAGATTATTGGAATAGATACCTAAGAAACGCATCCGTTCGATCAACGGGTTTGATTTATCAGCAGCTTCCTGGAGTACACGTTCGTTGAACGCTAACCAGCTGAGTTCTTTCTCGATGTATAGCTTTTCCTGACCCATTACCACTTTTACTCCGTTTCATTCACGGGACACTACCGATTTATTATGGCGAGCATTGCTCTCAGATGTCCAACTGTGCCAGAAAAATATGACAATAAACCGTCTGATAGCAAAGAGAAAGGGGGAGCGTAGATGAATACCGGTGGTATTAACCGGAAAAGGTAGTTATGCCTGTAAGCCGGATGGTGACATTCGGCTTACAGGTTGTTTTTTTATTATTCGTCGGCGGCGTAGCCTTGTGGAGGCAAACGAACGCCATCCAGCCATGCAGCGTTATCACGCATCTTCAGGCGACCATCGATAAACCAGCTTACCACCAGCGGGTAAATGGTATGTTCCTGAGCCTGAACCCGTGCCGTGACATCATCTTCGCTGTCGCCTTCAAATACTGGAACTTTGGCCTGGAGAATGACCGGTCCGCCGTCCAACTCATCCGTCACGAAATGGACTGAGGTACCATGTTCTTCATCGCCGTTTTCCAGTACCTGGCGGTGCGTATGCAGGCCGGGATACTTCGGCAATAAAGACGGGTGGATATTCAGCAATCGTTCAGCATAGTGAGCGACAAACGCCGGGCTGAGGATACGCATATAACCGGCCAGCACCACGACATCGGGTGCATAGGCGTCAATCTCTTGTATCAGTTGGCGGTCGAATGCTTCGCGACTGGCAAACTGGGCGGCTTCCAGCGAGTGTGCCGGAATATTCGCTTCGCGTGCGCGCTCAAGGCCGAACGCATCGGCCTTGTTACTGAATACTGCACGTATGGTGCCATTGATTTTTTTCTGTTCGCAGGCGTCGATTATCGCCTGCAAATTGCTTCCGTTGCCGGAAATGAGCACCACAATGTTTTTCATTCAATGACCACACGCTGTTCGGAATCAGAAGCTTTGATGATACCGATTTTCCATGCGTTTTCACCTTTCTCATTGAGCAAAGCAAGGGCTTTGTCCACTTCCGGAGCTGGCAGGGCGATAACCATACCTACACCGCAGTTAAAGGTGCGATACATCTCATGCTGGCTGACGTTACCCGCCGTTTGCAGCCAGTTGAAGACGGCTGGCCACTGCCATGAAGATTCGTCGATCACTGCCTGCGTGTTGTCTGGCAGAACGCGTGGAATATTTTCCCAGAAGCCGCCGCCGGTCAGGTGGGCAATGGCGTGCACATCAACCTTCTCGATCAGTTCCAGAATGGATTTCACGTAAATGCGGGTAGGGGCCAGTAAGTGATCGGCCAGCGGCTTGCCTTCAAGCTCGGTGGTTTCTGGGTCACAACCGCTGACTTCTACAATTTTACGCACCAGAGAGTAGCCGTTGGAGTGCGGGCCGCTTGAGCCGAGTGCAATCAGTACGTCACCGTCGGCAACTTTTGAGCCGTCGATAATCTCTGATTTTTCGACGACGCCAACGCAGAAACCTGCCACGTCGTAATCTTCGCCGTGGTACATCCCCGGCATTTCAGCTGTTTCCCCACCGACCAGCGCACAGCCAGACTGCAGGCAGCCTTCGGCAATCCCGTTAATGACGCTGGCTGCGGTGTCCACATCCAGTTTGCCGGTTGCATAGTAGTCGAGGAAGAACAGCGGCTCAGCGCCCTGAACCACGAGGTCGTTGACGCACATTGCGACGAGGTCAATGCCGATAGTGTCGTGGCGTTTCAGATCCATCGCCAGACGCAGTTTTGTACCAACGCCATCAGTGCCGGAAACCAGTACCGGTTCACGATATTTTTGCGGCAATGCGCACAGCGCACCGAAGCCACCCAGACCACCCATAACTTCCGGACGACGAGTTTTCTTTACTACGCCTTTGATTCGATCAACCAGAGCATTACCTGCATCAATATCAACACCGGCATCTTTGTAGCTAAGAGAGGTTTTATCGGTCACTGCCTGCTTCCCCACATGTTTACTTGCAGTAAAAGTTAAATTCGGCGCAATTCTAACAGGGAAAGCAAACGTTTGCGAGCCTGCTCTGCATCAAGTTTTATCTGCTGGTTTTTTCAGCATTTTACAATCATTTATCTATTTGTTTGAGCTGCGCCACGAAAATGAAACCGGGTACAGTCTTGTGCTTGAATCCTGTTAGGCGATTGCACAGTATCTTACTGAAACCGGTTTCTTTTTTCTGTTGCGGACCTCATCAACAGCGTTTTGCGCAGAGTCATCACGATAGGGGAAGGGTATGTCAGGATTTAAAGCAGATTTCATGTGGGGTGGTGCTGTCGCGGCTCATCAACTGGAAGGTGGCTGGCAGGAGGGCGGAAAAGGCGTCAGCGTTGCTGATGTCATGACCGCGGGAGCGCATGGGGTGGCGCGTGAAATTACCGACGGTGTGATTGCCGGTAAAAATTACCCTAACCACGAGGCCATCGATTTTTATCATCGCTATAAAGACGACATAAAGCTGTTTGCCGAAATGGGGTTTAAATGTTTTCGCACCTCTATTGCCTGGACACGTATTTTCCCCTTCGGCGATGAAGAACAACCCAATGAGTCTGGCCTACAGTTCTATGATGACCTGTTTGACGAATGCCTGAAATATGGCATTGAGCCGGTGATTACGCTGTCGCATTTTGAGATGCCTTACCATCTGGTGACGGAGTACGGCGGCTGGCGCAACCGCAAGCTTATCGATTTCTTTGTCCGTTTTGCCAGGGTGGTATTCACTCGTTACCAGCACAAAGTGAAGTACTGGATGACGTTTAATGAGATTAACAACCAGGCAAATTATCACGAAGATTTCGCGCCCTTTACTAACTCAGGTCTGAAATACCAGCCAGGCGAAGACCGCGAGCCGGTCATGTACCAGGCGGCGCACTATGAGCTGGTGGCAAGCGCGCTGGCGGTAAAGGTCGCGCGTGAGATTAACCCGGAATTACAGATAGGGTGCATGATTGCCATGTGTCCAATCTATCCGCTGACCTGCGCGCCAGACGATATGATGATGGCGATGAATGCCATGCACCGGCGTTACTGGTTTACTGACGTCCATGTGCGCGGCAAATACCCGCGGCATCTTCTCAACTACTTTACTCGTCGTGGCTTTGAACTGGATATCACCGAGGAAGACCGTCAGGCGCTGACCGAGGGGTGCGTTGATTACATCGGCTTTAGCTATTATATGTCTTTCGCGACCCAGGCAACGGCGGACAACCCACAGCTGGATTACGATGAGTCGAAAAGCCTGGTTTCCAACCCGTACGTGCAGAAATCTGACTGGGGCTGGCAGATTGATCCGATTGGCCTTCGTTATTCACTGAACTGGTTCTGGGATCATTATCAGCTGCCACTATTTATTGTGGAGAATGGGTTTGGCGCCATTGATGTGCGCGAGGACGATGGTACAGTTAACGACCAGTACCGTATCGACTACCTTGCCGCCCACATACGTGAGATGAAAAAAGCGGTGGTGGAAGATGGCGTGGATCTGATGGGATATACCCCGTGGGGCTGCATTGATTTAGTCTCTGCCGGGACAGGGGAGATGAAAAAACGCTACGGGTTTATCTATGTCGATAAAAATAATGACGGTAGCGGGACATTAACGCGCTCACCTAAAAAATCTTTTTCGTGGTATCAAAAAGTCATCCAGACCAATGCTGAATATCTTTGAAATTCATAGCATTGACAGCAAGCCCCGCCATCAGTGCGGGGCTTGTTTTATACTCATCATTCAGACGCAAATGACTTTGGTTGATCCATATCAAGCGTATGCAGTGTTGCGCCAGAGAGGAAAAGCGGTATAATCCGGCGATTTTTTTTGTGGTTGCCATTCGTCTGAGGAAAGGAGAAGAGTATGAAGATCGTGGAAGTCAAACACCCACTCGTCAAACACAAGCTGGGACTGATGCGTGAAAACGACATCAGCACTAAACGCTTTCGTGAACTCGCCTCGGAAGTTGGCAGTCTGCTGACTTATGAAGCAACCGCTGGTCTGGAAACCGAAAAGGTGACCATTGAAGGCTGGAACGGTCCAGTTGAAGTTGACCAAATCAAAGGCAAAAAAATCACCGTTGTGCCTATCCTGCGTGCGGGCCTGGGCATGATGGAAGGCGTTCTGGAAAACGTTCCGAGCGCGCGTATCAGCGTTGTTGGTATGTACCGTAACGAAGAGACGCTGGAGCCGGTTCCGTATTTCCAGAAGCTGGTTTCTAACATCGATGAGCGTATGGCGCTGATCGTTGACCCAATGCTGGCAACCGGCGGCTCTGTTATCGCCACTATCGATCTGCTGAAAAATGCAGGCTGCACCAGCATTAAAGTGCTGGTCCTGGTTGCGGCACCGGAAGGTATCGCGGCACTGGAAAAAGCGCACCCGGATGTGGAGCTGTACACCGCCTCCATCGATCAGGGACTGAACGAGCACGGATACATTATTCCGGGGCTCGGCGATGCCGGCGATAAGATTTTTGGTACTAAGTAAACGAATAAGTGAAAAGAAGCCGACTTTAAGAGTCGGCTTTTTTTTGAATAAAACAACCCAATGGCTAATAACAAACAACACTCAGAGGAAAACACTATGACGCGCCGTGCTATCGGGGTGAGTGAAAGACCGCCGCTTTTACAGACAATCCCGCTTAGTTTGCAGCACCTGTTCGCCATGTTTGGCGCAACGGTACTGGTGCCAGTCCTGTTCCACATCAACCCGGCTACCGTTCTGCTGTTTAACGGCATTGGTACGTTGCTGTATCTCTTTATTTGTAAGGGTAAAATTCCCGCATATCTGGGTTCCAGCTTTGCCTTTATTTCCCCGGTACTGCTGCTGCTGCCGTTAGGGTATGAAGTGGCGCTGGGCGGTTTCATTATGTGCGGCGTCCTGTTCTGCCTGGTTTCTTTCATTGTTAAGAAGGCAGGAACCGGCTGGCTGGATGTCATGTTCCCGCCTGCGGCGATGGGCGCAATCGTTGCCGTCATCGGTCTGGAGCTGGCTGGCGTTGCTGCAGGCATGGCGGGGTTACTGCCTGCTGAAGGGCAATTACCGGATTCAAAAACCATCATCATTTCTATGGTAACGCTGGCGGTAACGGTCTTTGGTTCCGTATTGTTCCGCGGTTTTATGGCGATTATCCCGATTCTGATCGGGGTGCTGGCCGGTTATGCGCTCTCCTTCGTGATGGGTGTTGTGGACACTACGCCGATTGCGCAGGCCCACTGGTTCGCGCTGCCGACGTTCTACACGCCGCGTTTTGAATGGGTTGCCATTCTGACCATCCTGCCAGCGGCGCTGGTGGTCATCGCTGAACACGTCGGGCATCTGGTGGTGACGGCGAATATCGTGAAAAAAGATTTGATTCGCGATCCTGGCCTGCATCGTTCTATGTTTGCCAACGGTCTGTCTACGGTAATCTCTGGCTTCTTCGGCTCTACGCCGAACACCACATACGGCGAAAACATCGGCGTAATGGCGATCACCCGCGTTTACAGTACCTGGGTTATCGGTGGTGCGGCAATTTTCGCCATTCTGCTCTCCTGCGTGGGTAAACTGGCGGCGGCGATCCAAATCATTCCACTGCCGGTTATGGGCGGCGTATCGCTGCTGCTGTACGGTGTGATTGGCGCTTCTGGTATTCGCGTACTGATCGAGTCGAAGGTTGACTATAACAAGGCGCAGAACCTGATCCTGACCTCGGTTATTTTGATCATCGGCGTAAGTGGCGCGAAAGTTCACATCGGTGCCGCAGAGCTGAAAGGCATGGCACTGGCGACCATCGTTGGTGTCTGTCTGAGCCTGATTTTCAAAGTTATCAGCCTGCTGCGTCCGGAAGAAGTCGTGCTTGACGCGAAAGATGCAGACAGTCCGCAACAGTAAATCTCTGACCGGGCGGCAGCGCTGCCCGGTTCTATCGCGACGTATTTCTGTGTTAAACTCAACGCGATTTTATGAAATCCTGGGTTGAGGTATCTCTGAACACACCGGCACAGCTCTCTTTGCCACTTTATCTTCCTGACGACGAAACTTTCGCAAGTTTCTGGCCGGGGGATAACTCCTCTTTACTGGCTGCACTGCAAAACGTGCTGCGTCAGGAACATAGCGGGTATATTTATCTCTGGTCGCGTGAAGGCGCTGGCCGTAGTCATTTGCTGCATGCAGCCTGTGCGGAACTGTCCGCGCGCGGCGATGCGGTAGGCTACGTGCCGCTCGACAAACGCACCTGGTTCGTCCCCGAGGTGCTCGACGGAATGGAGCATTTATCGCTGGTTTGCATTGATAACATCGAATGTGTGGCCGGCGATTCGCTGTGGGAAATGGCGATCTTTGATCTCTACAACCGTATCCTGGAGTCGGGGAAAACGCGTTTGCTGATCACCGGCGATCGTCCGCCAAGACAGCTGAATCTGGGGTTGCCGGATCTCGCCTCACGCCTGGACTGGGGGCAAATCTACAAGCTGCAACCGCTTTCCGATGAAGATAAGCTGCAGGCGTTGCAATTACGCGCCAGACTTCGTGGATTTGAACTGCCGGAAGATGTGGGACGTTTTCTGCTGAAGCGTCTGGATCGTGAAATGCGAACGCTGTTTATGACGTTGGATCAGTTAGATCATGCGTCGATCACCGCCCAGCGTAAGCTGACCATTCCGTTCGTAAAAGAAATTCTGAAGCTGTAAGCGCCGCAGCCGAGAAGACTGCGGCAGGTTGCAGGTTAACCGACGATTTCCAGTACCTGCTCAGGCGGGCGTCCAATTCGAGCCTGACCTTTGGCAACCACAATCGGGCGCTCCATCAGTTTCGGGTTTTCCACCATTGCCTGAATCAGCGCGTCTTCACTCAGATTTTTGTCCGCCAGGTTAAGCGATTTATAAAGATCCTCTTTCTGGCGCATCAGTTCACGCGCGCTGGACATGCCGAGCATCTGCAGCAGTTCACGCAGGGTTGCTGCGTCAGCCGGCGCTTCCAGATACAACACCACTTCCGGGTCCACGCCGTTGGACTTCAGCAATTCCAGCGTTTCACGGCTCTTGGAGCAGCGTGGGTTATGGTAGATTTTAATCGCGTCTGACATGACTTCTCCTTGCATAACAATACTGCCGGATGGCGGCCAAAAGACCTTATCCGGCCTACATATCGCGTCTGACGTAGGCCGGATAAGACGCTACAGCGTCGCCATCCGGCAAAGGTTCGATAATTACATCTTCGTGTACGGTTTAAAGCGTTCTTGCAGCTGGCGTAGCTGGTCAATACGGGCATCGTATCTGGCCTGCTGCTGGCTACCCAGTTTCACCTGAGAGCTTGCGCTGCTAAGCATCGAAATAGCCTGATCCAGACGTCCCGCGAGGGCATACCCCTCCGCGCGCGCCGCCAGCTCCTGATCGCGGTTGCTCAGGTTGGCTTCCGTTTGCGCTAACAGATCCCAGCCGTTAGGGTCATCTTTATGGTTAAACGTATAGCGATTCAGGATGGTCGCCGCCTCTTTGGCTTGTCCACCTTGTAAATAGGCATTCGCCAGGTTGAGCTGCAGAACCGGGTTAGTGCGCAGGTCGCGGGCGTTTTTCAGGCGGTTAATGGCATCACTGGTTTTCTTCTGGCCGAGATCGATATCCGTTGCCAGGTCGAGATACCAGGCATTGTTAGGATCTGCCGCCAGCAGCGGTTGCAGCGCTTTACGCGCCTCGTCGTATTTACTGGCTTCCATCGCCTGCAATGCCCGGCCATACTGGGCCGCACGTTGCTCACGTACGTTGCCTTTCGACCAGCTACTCAGCAGGTCATCGGTCAACTGGTTACGACCAGAGTTGTACATGCCTAAGGTTCGTGCCTTAGCCAGATAAAAATCTTCTGACGACTGGACGACCACCGGGCGCATCTGGTTGGCGCGGTTACGGGCATCAGACAGACGGCTTTCCGGCAGGGGGTGCGTCAGCAAAATTTCCGGCGGACGCGAAGAGTAACGAGCCTGGTCGAGCAGTTTTTCCAGGAACGTTGGCATGGCCTGGGGATCGAATCCCGAGCGTTGCAGCACCTGAATACCAATGCGATCTGCTTCCTGTTCGTTTTGCTGCGTAAAGCTAATCATCCCCTGACGTGTACCCGCCAGTGTACCGGTCAGCGCCGCCATACCCGCCTGCGGGCTGGCCATTGCTAATAAAATTGAACCTAATGCGCCAACCCACGTTAGCGGTGCGCTGCGTTTCTGATCTTCCATGGCTCGCGCCAGGTGACGCTGTGTAACGTGGGAAATTTCGTGCGCCATAACCGATGCCAGCTGGCTTTCGTTGTCGGAATAGCGGAATAGTGCGGAGTGCAGGACAACGTTGCCGCCAAAGAAAGCAAAGGCGTTGATTTCATCGTTGTTAATCAAAAAGAAGGTGAAGGGCGTTTTTACCGAGTCGGCGTGCGAGACCAGACGCATCCCCAGCGCATTAATGTATTGGGTGAGCAATGGATCGTTAATTAATGGCGCACTGCCGCGCAGTTGGCGTACGTAATAATCGCCCATCTGCATTTCCTGTCCTATGGAAAGCGTACTGCCTGCCGACGTTCCCATATCAGGCAGGGTGTCCGCAGTATCAGCAAATGCGGGCGCAACCTGACCGATAGTCAGTGCGGCAATGAGGGTAGCAACCAGGTTTTTTTTCAACTGCCTGAACATAACCTCTGTCCTGTATTCTTTTTTAAGATAGCCATTTGACCGATGCTGTGAAGTATCGTTCACACTCCGCAAGCTTACGGAGTGTAACTGCGAAACCTGACGATGAACACCCAGGAAAAATGTCTTTTCACTTTGCGTAATCAGCCATAAAAAGCGAAGTCTTTTTTGTGACATTTCGATACAATTCGGGATCGCAATCCCGCTATTGGGTTCATGGAAGGGTTTTATGCTCGAAATGTTGATGCAATGGTATCGTCGCCGCTTTAGCGACCCCGAAGCCATCGCCCTGCTGATTATTCTTGTTGCCGGTTTTGGCATCCTGTTTTTCTTTAGCGGTCTTTTGGCGCCGCTGCTGGTCGCCATTGTGTTGGCGTACCTGCTTGAATGGCCGACAGTGCGGCTGGAACATATTGGGTGTTCACGGCGTTGGGCGACATCGATTGTGCTGGTGGTATTTGTCGGTATTTTACTGCTGATGGCCTTTGTGGTGATGCCCGTTGCGTGGCAGCAGGGAATTTACCTGATCCGCGACATGCCCGGCATGCTCAATAAATTGTCTGATTTTGCCGCCACCTTGCCACGACGTTACCCGGCGCTGATGGATGCGGGCATCATTGATGCGATGGCGGAAAATATGCGCTCGCGAATGCTCACCATGGGCGATTCGGTGGTGAAATATTCGCTGGCCTCACTGGTCGGTTTGCTGACGCTGGCGGTTTATCTGGTGCTTGTCCCGTTGATGGTGTTCTTCCTGATCAAAGATAAAGGCCAGATGCTGAACGCCGTGCGCCGGGTGCTACCGCGTAATCGCGGGCTGGCGGGACAGGTATGGAAAGAGATGAACCAGCAAATCACCAACTATATCCGCGGGAAGGTGCTGGAAATGGTGGTGGTCGGCGTAGCGACCTGGCTCGGCTTCCTGCTGTTTGGTCTCAACTATTCGCTGTTGCTGGCGGTGCTGGTCGGGTTCTCTGTGCTGATCCCGTATATCGGCGCTTTTGTGGTGACGATTCCGGTGGTTGGCGTGGCGCTGTTCCAGTTCGGGCTTGGCACTGAGTTCTGGAGCTGTTTTGCTGTGTACCTGATAATCCAGGCACTGGACGGCAATTTGCTGGTTCCCGTGCTGTTCTCCGAGGCGGTCAATCTGCATCCACTGGTGATTATTCTCTCCGTGGTGATTTTCGGCGGTCTGTGGGGATTCTGGGGCGTATTCTTTGCGATTCCTCTGGCGACGTTAATCAAAGCGGTAATGCATGCCTGGCCGGATGGTCAGGTCGTTGACGAACCCTAATCTGCAAGATCCGGCGATATCATGTCGCCGGATCTGAACTTGTCTGACCTCTATCCACTCTTTCTGAATAATCTCCTTTGGTGTCGTTTTTCTCCGCGTTTGTCTTTAACTTGACCATCGTGATGTCTTTTAGTCACACAAGGATTAAGGCCAACAGGAGAACAAAATGGGTCACAGCACACACACGCAGCAAAAGGTGGGATGGGGCGGTTATCTCGCTTTTTTTATTACGATTATTCTTTTTTCCGGCATGTTTGCGAAAAGTACCGAATGGTGGCGGGTCTTTGACTTCACCGTCCTCAACGGTGCGTTTGGGCAGATTAATGCTGCGGGCGACACGGCGGTCTCTTTTCGTGGCACAGGGGGGATGGGGGCAAAAGACGGCTTCTTATTCGCGCTTGAGCTGGCGCCTTCCGTCATTCTTTCGCTCGGGATTATTTCTGTCACCGAAGGGCTGGGTGGGTTGCGCGCGGCACAACAGCTGATGACGCCGGTCCTGCGTCCGTTACTGGGCATTCCGGGTATTTGTTCGCTGGCGTTGATTGCGAATTTGCAAAATACCGATGCCGCGGCCGGGATGACCAAAGAAATGGCGGAAGAGGGCATTATCACAGAGCAGGAACGCGCTATTTTTGCCTGCTGGCAAACCAGCGGCAGCGCATGCATTACCAACTATTTTTCTTCTGGCGCAGCGCTGTTTACGATGGTGACCGTTCCGGTGATTACGCCGCTGGCGGTGATCCTTGTCTTCAAATTTGTGGGCGCGAACCTGTTGCGTGTGTGGATCGCGCAGCTGGAAAATCGCCGTATGCAGCAGGAGGCGTGAGATGACAACGCAGGTACGTAAAAACGTCATGGATATGTTTATCGATGGCGCACGGCGCGGGTTTACCATTGCAACAACCAGTCTGTTGCCTAACGTGGTGATGGCGTTTGTGATTATTCAGGCGCTGAAGGTGACAGGGCTGCTCGAGGTTGTAGGGCGGGTATGTGAGCCGGTAATGGCGCTGTGGGGGCTACCGGGGGAATCTGCCACTGTGCTGCTGGCAGCGGTGATGAGTATGGGAGGCGGTGTCGGCGTGTGCGCCAGCCTGGTTGTCGCTGGTACGCTTTCGGGACATGATGCCACGGTGTTGTTACCGGCTATCTACCTGATGGGAAATCCGGTGCAAAATGTGGGCCGTTGTCTGGGGACCGCGGGGGTTCATCCTCGTTATTACCCGCTAATTATTGCGGTATGCGTCATTAATGCACTGCTCTCTATTTGGGTTATGCAGGTTATTGCCTGACAAGGAAGGTTATGAACTGTTCAATTCTTGATTTGACGTTGTTCCAGCAGGGACACGTGTATGCGCCGGAAGATTTAGGGCGACAGGATATACTGGTCTCCGGCAGCAAAATTGTTGCCATCGCCCCGTCAATTTCTCCTGAAGACTTTCCCGGTTGCGAGTGTATCAATCTTGACGGCGCGATTGTATGCCCAGGATTTATCGATCAACACGTCCATCTTATTGGCGGCGGTGGGGAAGCGGGGCCGCATACCCGCACGCCGGAAGTGCGCTTGTCACGGCTGGTTGAAGCTGGTGTCACGTCGGTGGTGGGTTTGCTGGGTACCGATGGCATTACCCGTCACCCTGAATCGCTGCTGGCAAAAACCCGCGCGCTGGAGTTTGAAGGTATCAGCGCCTGGATGCTGACCGGGGCGTACTCTCTGCCTTCCCCGACGATCACCGGCAGTATCGATCGCGATGTGGCGCTGATTGATAAAGTTATTGGTGTGAAATGTGCGGTTTCGGACCATCGTTCTTCAGCCCCGGATACCTCGGCGCTGGCAAATATGGCGGCGCAGTCGCGTGTCGGCGGATTATTAGGGCGCAAACCGGGGATCAGCGTTTTCCATATGGGCGACAGCCAGCGCATGCTGGAACCGTTGTACCAGATCCTTGACTGTTGCGATGTGCCGATTACTAAACTGTTGCCGACACACGTTAACCGTGCGGAACCGCTGTTCCAGGCGGCGCTGGAGTATGCCCGTAAAGGCGGTTATATCGACATTACCAGCAGCATTGATGAGCCCGTCGACCCGGCCACGGCTATCGCCACGGCGCTGCGCCAGAACGTGCCGCTGTCGCGCATTACCCTTAGCTCAGATGGCAACGGCAGCCAGCCGGAATTTGATGAGCTTGGCAATCTCACCGGCATCGGTGTCGCAGGGTTTGAATCACTGGCGGAAACGGTGCGCCAGTTGGTGAAGGTTCATGCCATACCGCTGGAGCAGGCGCTGTGTCCGCTGACGCGTACGGTCGCAGAATTTTTGGCACTTGAGCATAAAGGACGTCTGGCAGTGGGATGCGATGCGGACATTCTGGTGCTCAACGACGCGCTGGAAGTTCATCACCTGTGGGCGAAGGGAAAAGCCGTAGTCAGGGAGCAGAAAGCGTGTGTGAAAGGGACGTTTGAGTAACCGGGCGGTCATCTGCCGGATGTCGACGCTAACGCGTCTTATCCGGCCTACGTGCGTGCATTTGTAGGCCGGATAAGGCGTTCACGCCGCCATCCGGCATTTCACGGTCAGGCGTTCTCTTTCAGCCAATTCATTACCACGTCGTGGTGGTTGCTGGTTTTGAAGTCATCAAACACATGCTCAATTTTCCCTTCGGCATCAATCAGGAAGCTGATGCGGTGGATGCCATCGTAGGTTTTGCCCATAAATGACTTCTCACCCCAGACACCGAACTGCTCGCAAACCTGATGATCTTCATCGGACAGGAGCGTGAAATTCAGGACTTCTTTCTCCGCGAATCGGGAAAGCTTCTCTGGTTTGTCGGTGCTGATCCCCAGCACTTCTACACCCGCTTTTTTTAACTCATCCATGTTATCGCGCAGGCCGCAAGCCTGTACGGTACAGCCGGGTGTCATGGCTTTCGGGTAAAAATAAACCAGAACACGCTGTCCCTGGAAGTCGGTTAAATTTACTTGTTCTCCGTCTTGATCCGGCAAGCTAAATTTCGGTGCGATATCACCGGCTTTCAGTGGGTTCATTACTTAACTCCATCCTGTTCATCATGCTGTGAGTAATTGACGACGTTAATACTGCCTTGCGCATTGAGTTCTGTACAGAGTGCTTTAAACGCATCTTCAATATTTGCCGAATCATGTGACGCAGGACTATGTGCGGTAATTTGAATAAACAACTGCGCCGCCTTTCCATTCTCAGCCGGTTGCGTGCGTGAAACCAGTTCCGCAATATTCATTTGGTGGCTGTCAAACAGAGCGGTGAAGCGTTCAATCAAATGGGGAGAATCAGGGACATCGACCTGCACCCATACCGTAGCAGGCATTGCCGGACGGGGGCGCGCGGTCGTGCGCTTCATCACAATGAGTAAATCCAGCTCTGCGCCTTTTAATGGCAGGGTTGATTCAATCAGGGTGATGGCATTCCAGGTGCCCGACAGCAACATGATAAACGTGAACTCATCACCCAGCATGGCCAGTCGGCTGTCTTCGATATTACAGCCGCAACTGCTGACATGACGCGTGATGGTGTTCACAATTCCTGGGCGATCGGCACCCAGCGCAGTAATGACCAGATAGTGTTGCGATGACGATGTCAAACCTGTTCTTCCTTTGAGCGGTGAGGTAATCATAAGGAAAGCATAAAAAAAACATGCATACAACAATCAGAACGGCTCTGGTCGCTTGCTTTTATTGTCGTACCAAACGTACCATTGAGACACTTGTTTGCACAGAGGATGGCCCATGTTCACGGGAAGTATTGTCGCGCTTGTTACGCCGATGGATGAGAAAGGTAAAGTCTGCCGGTCGAGCCTGAAAAAACTGATTGATTATCATGTCGCCAGCGGCACCTCGGCGATCGTTTCTGTTGGCACCACCGGTGAGTCCGCCACCCTGAGTCATGATGAACATGGCGATGTGGTGATGATGACGCTGGAACTGGCTGACGGGCGTATTCCGGTGATTGCCGGAACCGGCGCCAATGCGACCGCGGAAGCCATTAGTCTGACGCAGCGTTTCAACGACAGCGGTGTTGTCGGCTGCCTGACGGTGACGCCTTACTACAACCGCCCAACCCAGGAAGGTTTGTTCCAGCATTTCAAAGCCATCGCTGAGCATACTGACCTGCCGCAAATTCTGTATAATGTGCCGTCCCGTACTGGCTGCGATATGCTGCCGGAAACCGTGGGTCGTCTGGCGAAAGTTAAAAATATTATCGCTATTAAAGAGGCCACGGGGAACTTAAGTCGCGTTCACCAGATCAAAGAGCTGGTTTCGGACGACTTTATTCTGCTCAGCGGTGATGACGCGACCGGACTGGATTTTATGCAGCTCGGTGGTCATGGCGTGATTTCCGTAACGTCTAACGTTGCGGCACGTGATATGGCTGAAATGTGCAAACTGGCGGCAGCCGGGCAATTTGCCGAGGCGCGGGTGATTAACCAGCGTCTGATGCCGTTACACAACAAACTATTTGTCGAACCCAATCCTATCCCCGTGAAATGGGCGTGTAAGGAGTTGGGACTTGTGGCGACCGATACGCTACGTCTGCCGATGACGCCAATCACGGACAATGCTCGTGAAATCGTCAAAGCGGCGCTTAAGCATGCCGGTTTGCTGTAAAGTTTAGGGAGATTTGATGGCTTACTCAGTACAAAAGTCGCGCCTGGCCAAGGTTGCGGGTGTTTCGCTTGTTATGTTGCTCGCGGCCTGTAGCTCTGACTCGCGCTATAAGCGCCAGGTGAGCGGTGATGAATCCTATCTGGAGGCCGCACCGCTTGCTGAGCTTCATGCTCCAGCTGGGATGATTTTGCCGGTTATGTCGGGCGACTATAATATCCCGGTAACCAACGGCAGTGGTGCCGTGGGTAAAGCGCTGGATATTCGTCCACCGGCTCAGCCGTTAGCATTAGTCACCGGTGCTCGCACACAGATCGCGGGTGATACGTCGACATTACTGGTGGAAAACGGTCGTGGCAACACACTGTGGCCGCAGGTCGTTAGCGTCATTCAGTCTAAAAACTACACGATCACCAAACGTGATGATGCCAGCCAGACGTTGACCACCGACTGGGTTGACTGGAACCGTCTGGATGAAGACGAGCAGTACCGTGGACGTTATCAAATCTCGGTTAAACCGCAGGGCTATCAGCAAGCGGTAACGGTGAAACTGGTTAACCTCGAGCAGGCGGGTAAACCCGTAGCCGATGCGGCATCAATGCAGCGTTACAGCGCTGAGATGATGAACGTTATCTCTGCTGGTCTGGATAAGAACGCCACCGACGCCGCGAATGCCGCGCAGAACCGCTCTGCAGCCACCATGGATGTTCAGAGCGCCGCCGATGACACCGGTTTACCAATGCTGGTGGTACGTGGACCGTTCAACGTGGTGTGGCAGCGTCTGCCGGCAGCGCTTGAGAAAGTGGGGATGAAGGTAACCGACAGCACCCGTTCTCAGGGCAGCATCGCGGTGACCTACAAACCACTGTCCGATAGCAACTGGCAGGAGTTGGGCGCAAGCGATCCGGGTCTGGTATCCGGCGACTATAAACTGCAGGTCGGTGATTTAGACAACCGCAGCAGCTTGCAGTTTATCGATCCGAAGGGGCATACCCTGACGCAAAGCCAGAACGACGCGCTGGTCGCCGTCTTCCAGGCAGCGTTCAGTAAGTAAAAATAAAGGGCTGGATAACTCCAGCCCTTTTTTTCTGATATGATACGCAAACGTGTGCGTCGGCAGAAAAACGCAATATTTATCGTTAATTCACACCCAGGAGTAATAAAGATGCAAAAGCAAGCTGAGTTGTATCGTGGTAAAGCGAAGACCGTATACAGCACGGAAAACCCGGACCTGTTGGTGCTCGAATTCCGCAATGATACGTCAGCAGGGGATGGCGCGCGCATTGAACAGTTTGACCGTAAAGGCATGGTGAACAACAAATTCAACCATTTCATTATGACTAAACTGCAAGAAGCGGGTATTCCTACCCAGATGGAGCGACTGCTTTCTGATACCGAATGTCTGGTGAAAAAACTGGAGATGGTACCGGTTGAATGTGTGGTACGTAACCGCGCGGCAGGCTCTCTGGTTAAGCGTTTAGGCGTTGAGGAAGGTATTGAGCTGAATCCGCCGCTGTTTGATCTGTTCCTGAAAAACGATGCTATGCACGATCCAATGATTAACGATTCCTATTGCGAAACTTTTGGTTGGGTGAGCAAAGAGAATCTGGCACGTATGAAAGAGCTGACCTACAAAGCTAACGACGTGCTGAAAAAGATGTTTGATGATGCTGGTCTGATTCTGGTCGACTTCAAACTTGAGTTTGGTTTGTATAAAGGTGAAGTGGTCCTGGGTGATGAATTCTCACCGGACGGTAGCCGCCTGTGGGACAAAGAAACGCTGGATAAAATGGACAAAGATCGCTTCCGCCAGAGTCTGGGCGGCCTGATCGAAGCCTATGAAGCCGTCGCGCATCGCCTGGGTGTGAAGTTAGACTAATCTCCCCCTGAGCCGGCGATTGCTCTCCGGCTCATTAACCCCACCTGATTTGATTACTATTTCTTATGGTAATCCTGTTCCGAACCGCCTACGATCATCATCATAATGAATAAAAAGTTGAGGTGATTATGCGCTGGCAAGGGCGTCGTGAAAGTGACAATGTGGAAGACAGACGAAACAGCTCTGGCGGCGGCCCCTCTATGGGTGGGCCCGGTTTTCGTCTGCCCAGTGGTAAAGGCGGCATCATCCTGCTGATTGTGGTGCTGGTGGCGGGTTATTATGGCGTGGATCTCACCGGGCTAATGACTGGCCAGCCGGTCTCCCAACAGCAATCATCACGCTCCATCAGCCCAAACGATGATGAAGCGGCAAAATTTACCTCGGTGATTCTGGCTACAACAGAAGATACCTGGGGACAGCAGTTTGAAAAAATGGGCCGCACCTACCAACAGCCGAAGCTGGTGATGTACCGGGGCGCGACGCGTACCGGCTGCGGTGCGGGTCAGTCCGTGATGGGGCCGTTTTATTGCCCGGCAGATGGTACGGTTTACATCGACCTTTCATTCTATGACGACATGAAAAACAAGCTGGGCGCTGATGGTGATTTTGCTCAGGGCTATGTTATCGCCCATGAAGTGGGTCATCACGTGCAGAAACTGCTGGGCATTGAACCTAAAGTTCGTCAGATGCAGCAGAATGCCTCACAGGCAGAAGTGAACCGTCTTTCCGTTCGAATGGAACTGCAGGCAGACTGCTTTGCCGGTGTCTGGGGCCACAGCATGCAGCAGCAGGGCGTACTGGAGTCTGGTGACCTGGAAGAGGCACTGAACGCCGCACAGGCCATTGGTGACGATCGTCTGCAACAGCAGGGACAAGGACGCGTAGTACCGGACAGCTTTACTCACGGAACCTCTGAACAGCGTTTTACCTGGTTCAAACGCGGTTTTGACAGCGGCGATCCGGGGCAATGTAATACTTTTGGTAAAGGTATTTAAGACTCTGTGGCAGGGATGTCCGATAACACGGCGCTGAGCGCGTTAACCGAACAAATGACCCACGAAGGGATCCGTCGTCTGCTGATTATCAGCGGCGAGGATAACTGGTGTCAGGAACAGGCATTAGCGCTACGTAGCACGTTACCCGGCGACTGGCTGTGGGTAGGGGAGCAAGCCCCTACCGAGCCGTGCTGTACGCCGCAGGCGCTAAAAACATTATTAGGGCGCGAGTTTCGTCATGCGGTTTTTGACGCCAGGCAAGGTTTTGACGCTGCGGCGTTTGCCGCCTTAAGCGGCACACTGCTTGCTGGCAGTTGGCTGGTATTGCTGACCCCACCCTGGCATTCCTGGCACACACATCCGGACGCGGATTCACTACGCTGGAGCGATTGTGCTGAACCGATCCCTACACCGCACTTTATTGAGCACATCAAACGGGTGATTTCCCGCGATAGACAGGCTCTGCACTGGCAACAGCATCAGCCGGTTGCCTGTCCGCATTTTCCTGCTCGCGCAGCCTGGCATGCGGCAACCGGCGAACCCCAGCCAGAACAGGCGATGATATTAAATCATTTGCTGGCTATGCCTCCCGGTGTGGTTGCGGTGACGGCCGCACGGGGTCGGGGCAAGTCCGCTCTGGCAGGGCAACTCATAGCGCGGATTAACGGCACTGCGATTGTGACAGCGCCTGCCAAAGCGGCAACCGATGTGCTGGCGCAATTTGCCGGAGAGCGTTACCGTTTTATGGCCCCGGATGCGCTGTTAAGCAGTTCTGCAATCGCAGACTGGCTGATTGTGGATGAAGCCGCCGCGATCCCCGCGCCGCTGCTGCACCAACTGGTGGCGCGTTTTCCTCGTACGCTGTTAACCACTACAGTACAAGGCTACGAGGGAACGGGGAGAGGCTTCTTGCTGAAATTCTGTGCCCGCTTCCCCAATCTTCAACGCTATGAGTTGCAGCAACCGGTACGCTGGGCGCAGGGATGTCCTCTGGAGCAAATCGTCAGCGATGCGCTGGTGTTTGATGATGAAACGTTCACGCATGCCCCATTGGGGGAGCTTCACTTCTCGGCATTTGAGCAACAGTCCTGGCATGCTAATCCGGCGCTGCCGTTAGCGGTATACCAGCTGCTTTCTGGAGCGCATTATCGCACCTCGCCATTGGACCTGCGGCGAATGATGGACGCGCCTGGACAGCATTTTCTTCAGGCATCAACCGCTGACTCCGTAGCGGGAGCCGTCTGGTTGGTCGATGAAGGGGGACTATCCGCGGAATTAAGCCAGGCCGTCTGGGCCGGATATCGTCGACCGAGAGGGAATCTGGTTGCGCAGTCGCTGGCGGCGCACGGTGGTGACCCGTTGGCGGCGACGCTCGTCGGGAGACGGGTCAGTCGAATTGCGGTTCATCCTGCGCGCCAAAGAGAAGGTATTGGGCAACAGCTGATTATGCTGGCCTACCGCTATTCCACATCGTGTGACTATCTGTCGGTCAGTTTTGGGTATACGGCTGAACTATGGCGTTTCTGGCAACGTTGCGGTTTTGTGCTGGTGCGAATGGGAAATCATCGGGAAGCCAGCAGCGGCTGTTATACCGCCATGGCGTTACTTCCCATTAGCGAAGCGGGGAAACGCCTTGCCGAGCGGGAGCTCCTGCATTTGCGCCGTGATGCGGAAATCCTTGCGCGATGGAACGGTGAGAGCATTCCGCTGGTCCCGCTGAAAGAGACTACGCTTAATGAGGATGACTGGGCTGAGCTGGCTGGGTTTGCCTTCGCGCATCGGCCATTATTGACGTCGCTAGGATGTCTGAGTCGTCTGCTTGAGCACAGTGAGTTACCTCTTCCGGCCTTGCGCGGACGCATCCAGGCTAAACGTAGCGACGCCGAATTGTGTCAACAGCTCAAGATTTCTGGTCGTAAAGCGTTGCTGGTCATTCAGCGCGCCGAAGCGGCGCAGGCATTAAATCAGTTAGATGCAGAGCGTGAACAGCGGCTACATAATCGCATTATACAATGGCAATTTTTTCACTAACTTCTTCAATTTCCTGGCATGGTCATTGCGGTTAAGCGGCGTAGAATGATTCTCATCAGTTAAGGAGATCGCCATGAAACATGACCATTTTGTTGTTCAAAGTCCCGATAAACCCGCTCAACAGCTACTGCTGCTGTTTCATGGCGTCGGCGATAACCCGGTTGCCATGGGCGAAATCGGCTCCTGGTTTGCGCCGCTGTTTCCGGATGCGCTAATCGTTAGCATTGGTGGAGCAGAGCCTTACGGAACGACGTCCGGACGTCAGTGGTTTTCGGTGCAGGGCGTAACAGAAGAGAATCGTCAGGAACGTGTTGACGCCATTATGCCGGTGTTTATCGAAACCGTGCGCTACTGGCAGAAGCACAGCGGCGTTTCGCCGCAGGCAACCGCGCTGATTGGTTTTTCTCAGGGTTCAATTATGTCACTTGAGAGCATCAAAGCTGAGCCGGGGCTGGCATCGCGGGTCATCGCCTTCAATGGCCGCTATGCCACCTTGCCAGAGGCTGCAACCACCGCGACGACGGTGCATTTGATTCACGGTGGTGAAGACCGGGTAATTGAGTTATCTCATGCCGTTGCCGCGCAGGAAGCGTTAATTCGCGCTGGTGGAGATGTGACGCTGGATATCGTCGAAAATCTGGGGCACGCCATTGATGAACGCAGCATGCAGTTTGCGCTCGATCATCTGCGTTTTACCGTACCGAAGCACTACTTTGATGAAGCGCTGAGCGGCGGTAAGCCTCACGATGATGATGTGATTGCCATGATCTGATCGATCACCGTAGGCCGGATAAAACGCGAAGCGTTGCCATCCGGCACGTAATGCCCGGTGGCGCTAACGCTTACCGGGCCTACGGGACTTATCGGCCTACTAATTATTTCTTCGGTTGGTCCTTATTCGGCCAATCGTCGTCGTCGTCCCATTTATCGTTAAAGTCACGATGCGGGGGAAGCTCCGGCTTGTTGGCAAGAAATTTCTTGTGATCGACGCGCTTGAGATCTTTAATCACGTTCAGCAGCACGCCTACCAGAAACACCAACACCAGAATCCACCAATATTTTGCCAGCCAGTCCATGCTCATTTCCTCTTACAGGAACACTCATCAGGCGACGAGTTGCTCCATGATACGTTGATACATACGGGCAAGCAGCTGCAGGTCGGCGGCATTAACACATTCATTAATTTTATGAATAGTGGCGTTGACCGGCCCAAGTTCTACTACCTGCGCCCCCATGCGGGCAATAAAACGCCCGTCGGACGTCCCGCCTGTAGTCAGTAACTGCGGTTTAATCTCATTATAGTGCTCAATGGCGTTCACCACTGCATCCACCAGTTTACCGCGTTCGGTCAGGAACGGCTGACCGGAAAGCCACCAGTCGACGGTATAACGCAGCTGATGTTTCTCCAGCAGCGCGTGAACCCGTGCTTTAATCATCTCATCGGTCAGCTCAGTGCTGAAACGGAAGTTGAACTGGATAAATAGTTCTCCAGGGATAACGTTGTTGCTTCCGGTTCCAGCCTGGATATTGGCAATCTGCATGCTGGTCGCCGGGAAGAATTCGTTACCCTGATCCCACTCGATCGCCACCAGTTCGTTGAGCATGGGGGCCGCGCGGTGTACCGGGTTATCTGCCAGATGCGGATAGGCTACGTGGCCCTGCACGCCGTGAATGGTCAGGTTGCAGGTCAGTGAACCACGACGTCCATTTTTCACCACGTCGCCAACGATTTCCGTGCTGGATGGCTCACCCACCAGGCAATAATCCAGTCGTTCATTACGCGACATCAGCGCTTCAACCACTTTCACGGTGCCGTTTTTGGCGCTGGCTTCTTCGTCAGACGTTATCAAAAAGGCCAGACGACCCTGATGGTTTGGATGCTGGGCGACAAAACGTTCTGCGGCCACGACCATCGCCGCCAGTGAACCCTTCATATCGGCAGCGCCACGCCCGAACAACATGCCATCGCGAATGGTCGGTTCGAACGGTGGATTGATCCAGCGATCGACATCGCCGGCAGGCACTACGTCGGTGTGACCGGCAAATGCCAGGGTCTCACCTTTACCGCGCCATGCCCAAAAATTCTGTGTGTCACCAAAGTCCATTCGCTCAACGGTAAAACCTACCGCGCGCAGGCGTTCAATCATTAACGCCTGGCACCCGGCATCATCCGGGCTCAGGGAAGGACGGCGAATAAGCTGCTGTGTCAGCTCAATGACCGGGCACGACATAGACTACACCTCATTAAAAAACAGAGTATAACTGGATTCACTGAAACCAAGCAGCATAGGCTTACCCGGCGCGCAGAGCAATGGGCGTTTGATAATTGCTGGCATTTCAATCATCAACGCGGCGGCGGAAGCCGCATCGGTGATTTGACTGCGCGTGGATTCATCGAGTTTACGCCAGGTGGTTCCACGCGTATTGAGCAGCGCCTCCCAACCTAATTCGCTGATAAAGGACTGTAAGAGCGTGTTGTCCAGACCGTCGACGCGATAATCATGAAAGCGGTAGTCAATACCTTGAGCCTCCAACCAGCGTCTGGCTTTTTTAATCGTGTCGCAATTCTTAATGCCGTAAAGGGTGATCATTTGAATCCTTATTGACGTAACTTGAATATTTATTCTTTTATTCTGTGGCAATGAATAATACATATTGTCATTCAATCGTTATAGAAAAATATAACATTGTTGAACAACAGTGAATAATGATTCCTGAAAGCTCCAAAAAATACCGTATAACTAAAAATCAGAATCTGCCTGTTTGCATCAGCCTGTTTTTCCATCAGAATTGCAAAAGTAGTAGATGATGTATGAATATTTCAAAATATTGCAGTAAGTCACATAAAATTTATGGGTATAGCGCATAGTGATCACATAAACCCCAAACACTGGAGGAATCAATCGCAACCATCGGTTAAATTGCCTTCTTTTAATGATGATGATTTCGTAGAATGCCCATAATAATAAGAGAGGTTGTTATGATTGAACGTGAACTGGGGAACTGGAAAGACTTTATCGAAGTGATGCTTCGTAAATAATTTTCTGGAAGAAATTCATATCCTGTAAAGGATAAAAAAAGGCGACTCAACGTAAGTCGCCTTTTTTGTGTCCGATTATTCTGGGCGTGGCTTCAATGGGAAGCGTCTGCGCACCAGCACAAAGAACAGGGGAACGAAGTAAATCGCCAGAATTGTGGCTGAAATCATCCCGCCCATTACGCCAGTCCCCACCGCATGTTGACCGCCAGAACCAGCGCCACTGCTGATGGTCATCGGCAGCACCCCGAAGATAAACGCCAGTGACGTCATCAGAATTGGGCGTAAACGTTGGCGACAAGCATGGAGCGTGGCGTCGAGCAGATCGTGTCCTTTCTCGTTCATCTCATTGGCGAATTCAACAATCAATATTGCGTTCTTCGCCGATAGCCCGATAACGGTAAGTAACCCGACCTGGAAATACACATCGTTTTCCAGGCCGCGCATCCAGGTCGCCAGTAGCGCACCAATGACCCCCAACGGCACGACCAACATGACGGAGAAGGGTACCGACCAGCTTTCGTACAGTGCCGCCAGACACAGGAACACGACCAGCAGAGAAATGGCGTACAGGGCAGGGGCCTGAGAGCCCGATAGCCGTTCCTGATAAGACATCGCAGTCCATTCGAGGCCAAACCCTGTCGGTAACTGGCGCACCAGCGATTCCATTATGTCCATTGCCGTACCGGTACTGACGCCAGGCGCGGCTTCGCCGACAATCTCGACCGCGGAGTAGCCGTTATAGCGCTCCAGACGTGGTGAACCGGTTTCCCAGCGTGAAGTCGCAAAGGCCGAGAAAGGCACCATGCCACCGTTGTTATTGCGGACGTACCACAAGTTAATGTCGTCCGGGAGCATGCGATATTTTGCTGCCGCCTGCACGTAAACCTTCTTCACGCGACCCCGGTCCATAAAGTCATTGACGTAGCTGGAACCCCAGGCCGTTTGCAATGTGTCGTTGATATCGTCGATGGAAACGCCCAGCGCTTGGGCTTTGCGCTGATCGATATCAATTTGCAACTGTGGGCTGTCGTCCAGACCGTTATGACGAACGCGGGTCAGGGACGTGTCTTTCCCGGCCAGCTCAATGAGTTTGTCGCGCGCGGCCATTAACGCATCATGGCCCGCACCGGCGTGATCCTGCAGCTCCATATCGAAACCGGCAGAGCTTCCGAGGCCGCTGATAGCCGGAGGGCTGCTGGCGAAGACGCGGGCTTCTTTAATCTTATTAAAGGCTTTGGTCGCACGTTCGATGATGGCGAAAGAGGTCCCGGTAGTGGTGTCGCGCTCATCCCAGTCTTTTAAGCGGACAAACATACGTGCCACGTTTTGACCGTTCCCGCCAGGGCCAGAACCGACCGTGGAAAAGACTGACATAATGTTGTCTTTCTCATGGGTGAAGTAATACTTCTCCACTTCCTCAACCACTTTCAATGTTTGCTGCTGTGTGGAGCCGCTGGGCAACTGTACCGAGGTGGTAAACATGCCGCGGTCTTCCAGTGGCAGGAAGGAGGTTGGCAGGCGCAGGAACAGGAAAACCATTCCGCCGAGCAGCAGGCCGTAGATCAGTATCCAGCGCAGGCTGCGGTGCAGGATCCTGGCGACGCCTTTTTCGTAGCGCTCGGCGTTGCGATTAAACATCCGGTTAAACCAGCCGAAGAAACCGGTTTGTCCGTGATGCTCGCCCTTATGCAGCGGTTTGAGCAGGGTGGCGCACAGAGCGGGGGTCAGGATCATCGCCACCAGAACAGACAGCACCATCGCGGAAACAATAGTAATCGAGAACTGGCGGTAAATAGCCCCGGTAGTGCCGCCGAAGAAGGCCATCGGGATAAACACCGCTGACAGCACCATGGCGATACCGACCAGCGCACCCTGGATTTGTCCCATCGATTTCCGTGTCGCTTCCCGCGGTGAGAGTCCTTCCTCACTCATAATACGCTCGACGTTTTCCACAACCACAATGGCGTCATCGACCAGCAGACCGATCGCCAGCACCATCGCAAACATCGTCAAGGTGTTAACGCTATAGCCAAAGGCGTAAAGCACGGAGAAGGTACCCATCAGGACGACGGGAACGGCGATGGTGGGAATCAGCGTGGCGCGGAAGTTTTGCAGGAACAGGTACATCACGAGGAATACCAGTGCAATAGCTTCCAGCAGGGTTTTTACCACGTCGATGATTGAGGCTTTAACAAAGGAGGTGGTTTCATACGCCACCTTATATTCCAGCCCGTGCGGAAAATATTGTGACAGCTCGTTCAAACGGTTAATGACCAGCGTTGCTGTCGCCATTTCATTGGCGCCTGAAGCCAGCTTCACGCCCAGGCCGGAGGCAGGATTTCCATTAAAGCGGCTGAGGTAATCATACTTTTCAGCCCCCATTTCGACCGTTGCCACATCGCCCAGTTTAACTTCTGAACCATCCTGGTTGACGCGTAGCGTAATGGCGCGGAATTCATCCGGAGTCTGCAGTAGCGACTGGGCGTTGATCGTCGCGTTCAGCGCCTGCTTGTCCACCGAAGGCGTACCGCCAAGTTGTCCGACGGCAATCTGCGCATTCTGTGACTCGATAGCATCGGTCACATCTTTAGCGGTCATCTGGAAACTGTTCAGTTTGGCCGGGTCAAGCCAGATACGCATGGAGTACTGTGAGCCGTAAGCGTCAATATCCCCCACGCCGTTAATACGGCTGAGCGGATCCTGAATGTTACTGGCGACGTAGTCGGCGATGTCCTGCTTATCCATTGAGCCATCGGTGGAGACAAAGGCGATAGTCAGAATATTGGTGTCCCCGGTCTTACGCACCGTAACTCCCTGATCCTGTACCGCCTGCGGCAGTTTACGCATTGCCGATTGCAGCTGGTTTTGCACCTGCTGGACGGCCTCGTCAGGATCGGTTCCGGCAACAAAGCTCAACGTAACCGTAGCCTGACCTGTCCCGCTGCTCTGCGATGACATGTACATCAGGTTATCGAGACCGGTCATGTTCTGCTCGATAACCTGGGTGACGGTGTTTTCCAGAGTCTGAGCCGAGGCGCCAGGATAGTTGGCGGTGACCCGCACGTTTGGCGGTGCCAGATCGGGATATTGCTCAACGGGCAGTGAAAAAATAGCCAGGGCTCCTGTCAGGCACAACAGGATAGCTAACACCCAGGCAAAAATGGGGCGATCGATGAAAAAATTCGCCATTAAAAGAGGACCTCGTGTTTCTGCGTATCGTTATGGGTATGGCTTGCTTCACTTTAGCGGCAAGGTACGGGTCAAACGTGGAGAAAAAAAGAAGATAATGTAAATTATCATGCCCGTTTACAGCATACCTTTCGTGCCAACGCCGTCAGGCCTGGATCCAGACCCGACGGCGCTTTGCGGTTCTTTACGTTAGCTCACTGTCTGATTCAGCCGAACGGAAACTGATGCTCACCAACGTTCCCCCTCCAGAAGGTTGAGAGAAGGTCAACGTGCCGCTTAGTCTTTCCGCCCGCTCACGCATAATATTTAGTCCATAGTGCCCTGTAGGCTCATGCGGCTCGCCAATGCCGATGCCGTTATCGCGGATATAAACCGTGTGGTTGCCGTCCGGAGCCGTTACGCAACTGACAGCAATTTCGCTCGCACTGGCATGCTTAATGGCGTTCAGCACCGCTTCGCGGATGATCTGCAACAGATGCACCTGCATTTGCGCATCCAGCGCAAGCGTAGGCAACCGACAATCGAGTGTGAGTTTAGCTGAGGTCTGATTTTGCAGCGTTTCCAGCATTTCATGCAGGGCGGAGGGTAAATCGGCCTGCTGTAAGGTCAGACGGAAGGTGGTCAGCAGCTCGCGCAATTGACGATAGGCATCATTCAGCGCCTGAGAGAAATCCGCCATAATGCTTTGCGCCGGAGCGTTATCCTCTGGAATCGAGCGCTTCAGCAGCGTGAGCTGAATGCGTAAATAAGAGAGCACCTGCGCCAGCGAGTCGTGCAGCTCGCGTGCAATGGTCGCGCGCTCTTCCATTAACAACAGCTGCTGAAAATGTTTTTGCGCCTGGTTGAAGTACAACCCGTGTCCCAGCATCGAGGAGACGCTGTTGAGCAGCGGAGTAGAAGCGTTGACGTTTGGACTTTGCCAGTGCAGTTCGCCGTAGACGGTTTCCTGCATGGTGACTGGCAGGATTTGCATTGGCAGCTCGAGGCTTTTAGTCCCTTCGCTAATCCGCCAGTTATCACCGACGGTGAGCTCAAGGAAATACGCGGCGTCATGTTCGCGGACGATCTGTAAAATATGGCGGAAGCAGTGCACGTCAATCTGGCTGGTATTTAACGCTTGGGAGCACTGATACAACACCTCCAGACGGCGATTGGCTTCGTGGAGATCGTGGGTTTTCTCTGCGACCGAGGCTTCTAGCGAGCGGTACAGCTTGTGTAATTCACTCGACATCTGGCTAAACGTTTTGCCCAGCAATCCCAGCTCATTGGGCAAACCGGTATCCAGCGGTGGGATATCAAACTGACCGTGTTCAATTTGCTGACTGGCCATCACCAGTTTATTCAGTGGACGCACCACCTGCTGGCGAATGCGCCGCAGGGTAAAGAAGACGAGGGTGAATATGCCTATCCCGCCCGCCAGCGAGATGCCAAATACCAGCATCACTTTGCGTTCGGCATAATGCTGCAACGCCAGCACGAAGAGATCGATTTGATCGACGTAGTTGTTGATGTTGGCCTGGTACCATTTTAAATCGCCGTCGATCAGGCGGGCGTTCATTTCCAGCCAGTTAGCATGCAGACGTCCATAGCGGCTTTTTACCGCTTGTGGCACATACCACGCGTTCAGATTCTGTAGTGCTGGCGAGTTTAGCGCCTGCTGGAAAAGCTGGCGGTGGGCGTTAAGCTGCGGGCTCTGGCTTTGTAGATCGTAACCCAGACGGTAGCTTTGCATGCGCAATGAGCCAGCAACGTTGATGGCTTCGGCATCTCGCAAGCTGCTGGTCAGCGTGAGCAGCGCAATACCCGTTGAGAGAATTGACAGCAGCACTATGTAGAAAAAAGCTTTAGCCAGACTGGCCGAAACCGGACGCTTTACCGTCACTTGTGCATCCTCACACAATACACGTCGCGCCTGAAAACAGCGTGAACGATGCGGTGTATTTGATAAATGTTAATAAAACGCCATGAAACTGGATGGTAACTGAAACACAATTTCATATGCGATGAAATAAATTGATCTGCCACAGGTTCTGGATAAATAGTTGTGCTTCCTGGGCAAATGAACATTGCCGCTTCCTTCCGTGTCGGTTAATAACACTCTTATAAAGAATAAGGTTTTTGCAACCAAAAAAGAAGGAAGCCATGAATCGTTTTATTATGGTCAATAGCCAGCAGTGCCTGGGATGCCATGCCTGTGAGGTCGCCTGCGTCATGGCTCACAATGGCGAACAGCATGTCCTGAACCAACGGCATTTTCAGCCCCGAATTACCGTCATTAAGCATCAGCAGCAGCGCAGCGTGGTGACCTGCCACCACTGCGAAGATGCACCCTGCGCCAGAAGTTGCCCAAACGGGGCAATTAGCCATGATAACGACAGCGTTCAGGTGAACCCGCAAAAGTGTATTGGCTGTAAATCGTGCGTTGTAGCCTGTCCTTTCGGCACGATGCAGATCGTACTCACTCCCGTCGCCAAAGGGAAGGTGAAAGCTACCGCGCACAAATGCGATCTGTGCCAGGGGCGTGAACAGGGACCCGCCTGCGTAGAAAACTGTCCGGCGCAGGCGTTACAACTGGTGACGGAAAATTCGCTTACCGGTCTGTCAAAAGCGCGCAGGCTGCGTACCGCAAGTCTGGAAAGCCAGCCATGGCATGCCAGCACTACCGATTTTGTTCCACATGTCATCACTAAACGTGAGCAAATGCAGGCGACGCCTGCGCGCGGGGAGCCGGATAAACTGGCGATTGAGGCCCGGAAAACCAGCTTTGAAGAGATCTATCTGCCGTTTCGTACGGCGCAGGCGGAGCGCGAGGCCTCTCGCTGCCTGAAATGCGGCGACCACAGTATTTGCGAATGGACCTGTCCACTGCATAACCACATTCCGCAGTGGATTGAACTGGTCAAAGCCGGGAATATCGACGCGGCGGTTGAGCTTTCTCACCAGACCAACTGCCTGCCGGAGGTGACCGGACGTGTATGCCCGCAGGATCGACTCTGCGAAGGGGCATGCACGGTGCGTAGCGAGCATGGCGCAGTCACCATCGGTAATATTGAGCGTTACATCTCCGATCGGGCGCTGAGTAAAGGATGGCGACCGGACTTAAGCCATGTGCAGAAAGTGGACAAGCGTGTTGCCATCATCGGTGCGGGTCCTGCGGGTCTGGCCTGTGCGGATGTGCTGGCGCGCAGCGGTATCAGCGCCACCGTCTACGATCGCCATCCCGAAATTGGCGGTTTGCTGACGTTCGGTATTCCGGCCTTCAAGCTGGACAAATCGCTGCTGGCGCGCCGCCGTGAAATCTTCAGCGCCATGGGTATTCATTTTGAACTTAACTGTGAAGTGGGTAAGGATGTCGCGCTTGAAAAGCTGCTGGAGGATTACGATGCCGTGTTCGTGGGCGTAGGAACCTATCGTTCCATGAAGGCGGACCTGCCAAATGAAGACGCGCCAGGCGTGTATGATGCGCTGCCGTTCCTGATTGCCAACACCAAGCAGGTGATGGGGCTGGAGGAACTGCCTGAAGAACCATTTATCGATACCGCCGGACTAAACGTGGTTGTGCTGGGCGGAGGCGATACGGCAATGGACTGTGTGCGAACCGCCCTGCGTCATGGCGCAAGCCAGGTGACCTGCGCCTATCGTCGTGATGAAGCCAACATGCCCGGCTCGAAAAAAGAGGTGAAGAACGCCCGGGAAGAGGGGGCAAATTTCGAGTTTAACGTTCAGCCGGTTGAGCTGGTGTTGCATGCCGATGGGCGAGTCAGCGGTGTGCGTTTCTTACGTACCCAGCTTGGCGAACCTGATGCGCAGGGCCGTCGTCGCCCGGTTCCCATCGCCGGGAGTGAGTTTGTCATGCCCGCAGATGCGGTGATTATGGCGTTTGGTTTTCACCCACACGGCATGCCGTGGCTGGAGTCGCATGGCGTTAAGGTCGATAACTGGGGGCGCATTGCCGCCGATGTTGAAAGTGCATACCGTTATCAAACCAGTAACCCGAAAATCTTTGCCGGTGGCGACGCGGTACGCGGTGCAGACCTGGTGGTGACGGCCATGGCGGAAGGGCGGCACGCCGCCCAGGGGATCGTCGACTGGCTGGGCGTAAAATCAGTCAAATCTCATTAATCGGCGAGTAGGCCGGATAAAACGCGTTAGCGTTGCCATCCGGCAATGTGCCGCATGAATGCCTGATGGCGCTTTGCTTATCAGGCCTACATTGTTCCAAGACAAACCCGGTTTCACGGCGTAGTATTATTTTTCACTTCTCGCCGTGGAGCCGGTATGTCACAAAAAATTACCCTCATCAAAGATAAAGTCCTCTCCGATAACTACTTCGTCCTGCGCAATATCACTTATGACCTGACCCGTAAGAATGGAGAGGTGATCCGTCACAAACGTGAGGTTTACGATCGTGGCAACGGCGCCACAATCCTGCTGTATAACCCGGAGAAGAAAACGGTGGTGCTCATCCGCCAGTTTCGCGTTGCGACATGGGTCAACGGTAACGAAGACGGTCAACTGATTGAAACCTGCGCCGGGCTGCTGGATAACGACGAACCGGAAGCATGTATTCGAAAAGAGGCGATTGAAGAGACCGGCTTTGAAGTGGGTGAAGTACGTAAACTGTTTGAGCTATACATGTCGCCGGGCGGTGTGACGGAAATAATCCACTTCTTCATCGCGCAATACAGCGACAGTCAGCGTGCAAACGCGGGGGGCGGCGTGGAAGATGAAGATATTGAAGTTCTGGAACTGCCGTTCACACAGGCGCTGGAAATGATCAAAACGGGTGAGATCCGTGACGGTAAAACGGTGCTATTACTGAACTATTTGCAGTCATCGCATCTCATGGACTAATGCGCGGGATTTATATTTCTTTACAAATTTACGGCCAATCCGACGATTCTTATTGAGCCACATCAGTCGCGCAAGGAAGATACCGCTTAGGCTGTGTGTTTTGACTTCGGGGTTGTACCGTCCATGCGCTATCGCGTTATTCTCCTTTTCCTGCTCGGGTTGCTACCTGCCCGATTGCTGTGGGCTGCGCCCGCGCAACAGGCGTTTTCTGACTGGCAGGTAACGTGTAATAACCAAAATTTTTGCGTGGCGCGAAATACCGGAGAGCACCACGGCCTGGTCATGACCTTGAGCCGCAGCGCTGGGGCACATACTGACGCCGTGTTGCGTATTGAGCTGGGCGGGCTGGAATCGTCCAGCGTCAAAGAGAGCGATATTGCGCCGCGTCTGCTGTTGGATGGTGCGCCACTCTCGCTGAGCGGCGAGCACTGGCGCATAACTCCCTGGCAGCTGACGACCGATGATCCCGCCACCATCAGCGCATTTTTACAAACCGTACAGGACGCGAAGGCGATTACCCTGCAAAAAGGTGCGCAAAACCTTTCGCTGGCCGGGCTAAAAGCCGCGTTGTTGTTTATCGACGCCCAGCAAAAACGGGTGGGGAGCGAAACTGCATGGATTGAAAAAGGTGACGAGCCTCCGCTCAGCGTACCTCCGGCCCCCGCGCTGAAAGGTGTAGCGGTCATTAATCCAACGCCAACGCCTCTCACGCAGCAGGAGCGCAGTGAACTGCTGGACTATGGTAACTGGCGGATCAACGGTATTCGCTGCTCTATCGATCCGCTGCGTCGCGAGATGCGCGTCACGGCCCTAACGGATGATAAAGCGCTGCTGATGATTGGTTGTGAGGCCGGGGCGTATAACACCATCGATCTGGCGTGGGTGGTTTCACGTACGACTCCGTTGACTTCACGCGCGGTACGGTTAAGCCTGCCGTTTAAAACGGATGCAGAAAGTCGCGATATGGAGCTGACCAACGCTACGTTTGACGAGAAGTCGCGGGAGCTGGTCACCCTCGCTAAAGGACGAGGGTTGGCAGATTGCGGTATCCAGACCCGCTGGCGCTACGACGGTCAACGTTTTCGCCTGGTGCGCTATGCCCAGGAGCCAAGCTGCGATAACTGGCATGGGCCAGATGCCTGGCCCACACTGTGGATCACGCGTTAAGCACCTTGTGCGCTTTGTCGACGATGTTATCTACCGTAAAGCCGAAGAACGGGAACAGTTTGTCCGCTGGAGCCGACTCTCCATAACCCGTCATCCCAACAATTGCCCCTTTCAGCCCGACATATTTGTACCAGTAGTCAGCAATTCCTGCTTCTACCGCCACGCGAGCGCTGACGTTTGCTGGCAGGACCGATTCCCGGTACGCCTCATCCTGGGCGTCGAAGATATCGGTTGAGGGCAGAGAAACCACTCGCACGTTACGACCTTCTCCGGTCAGTTTTTCCGCTGCCAGCAGCGTGATTTCCATTTCTGAACCGGTAGCAATCAAAATAACATCCGGCTTACCGCCGCCATCCTTCAGTACATAACCGCCGCGGGCAATTTGCTGCACCTGCTCAGGCGTACGCTCAACCTGCGCCAGATTCTGTCTGGAGAGGATCAGCGCCGTTGGCCCGTCATGGCGTTCGACTGCCAGCTTCCAGCCTACCGCCGCCTCAACCTGATCGCACGGTCGCCAAGTACTGAAATTAGGCGTCAGGCGCAGGCTAGCGAGCTGTTCAACGGCCTGGTGCGTAGGACCATCTTCCCCCAGGCCAATCGAGTCGTGGGTATAAACCATGATTTGTCGGGCTTTCATCAGTGCCGCCATACGCGCGGCATTTCGGGCATATTCGACAAACATCAGGAACGTAGCGGTGTACGGAACGAAGCCCCCGTGATGGGCGATACCGTTGGCAATCGCCGTCATACCAAATTCACGCACGCCGTAGTGGATGTAGTTTCCTGCATGATCCTCTATAAGAGAGGAGGAGTCTTTCCAGATGGTCAGGTTGCTGGGGGCCAAATCCGCCGATCCGCCAAGCAGCTCTGGCAGTATAGGCCCGTAGGCGTTAAGGGTATTTTGCGAGGCCTTACGGGTGGCGATTTTGGCCGGATTGGCCTGCAGCTCGGTAATATATTTCTGTGTTGTTGCCTCCCACTCTTTCGGCAGCCCACCGCTCATCCGGCGAGAAAACTCTGCCGCCAGTTCCGGGTAGGCTTGTTGGTAAGCTGCGAATTTCTCCTTCCAGCCCTGTTGCGCTTTTTCGCCTTTCTCGCGTGCGTCCCACGCCCGGTAAATCTCTTTGGGGATCTCAAAAGCAGGATGATGCCACCCCAGCTTCTGCCGGGTCAGTGCCACCTCTTCTTCGCCCAGCGCAGCGCCGTGCGCTTCCTCTTTCCCTGCTTTATTTGGTGAGCCAAAACCAATCACCGTGCGGCAGATAATCAGCGATGGTTTATCGGTAACAGCCTGCGCTTCCTGAATGGCTTTTTTCACCGCCTCTGGGTCATGACCGTCAATGTCGTGTACCACATGCCAGTGATAGGCCTCAAAACGTTTCGCGGTATCGTCGGTAAACCAGCCGTCGGTTTCACCATCAATCGAGATGCCGTTGTGATCGTAGAAGCCAATGAGTTTGCCAAGCCCCAGCGTGCCCGCCAGCGAACAAGCCTCGTGTGAAATACCCTCCATCAGACAGCCGTCGCCCATAAAGACCCAGGTAAAGTGGTTAACAATCTCATGGTCCGGCTGGTTAAACTGCGCTGCCAGCGTACGTTCGGCAATGGCCATGCCGACGGCGTTGGCTAAACCCTGACCCAGCGGTCCTGTCGTGGTTTCCACGCCCGGCGTGTAGCCAATTTCCGGGTGCCCTGGCGTCTTCGAATGGAGCTGACGGAAGTTCTTTAATTCTTCGATCGGCAGGTCGTAACCGGAAAGATGCAACAGGCTGTAAAGCAGCATTGAGGCGTGGCCGTTGGACAGAATAAATCGGTCACGATCGTACCAGGTGGGATCGGTCGGGTTATGGCGTAGAAAATCGTTCCACAGAACTTCGGCGATATCGGCCATCCCCATTGGTGCTCCAGGGTGGCCGGAGTTAGCTTTTTGGACGGCATCCATACTTAGCGCACGAATGGCATTGGCAAGCTCTTTACGGGTCATAGGAAATACTCCTTGAAAAGTAAAGTGTTAGATGCGTGTTGTGATTCACACTTTTGGGAAAATTGCGGGCGTTGTCAGCAAAAAGCATAGCAGACAGGCATGGTATTGCTGGATTAAGCAGGTAACATGGTTGTTATAAATTGATAACAAATTCTTTCTTTGAATGGTGAGAGTTTGGGGACCTTCAAAGTTTGTACCGTTGACTGAGGTGATAATGTGCGGCTCAGTAGAATGGTTACCCGCGCCACTTTTTTGATAGATACGTGAAAGGAACAACAAGATGGATGACCAGTTAAAACAAAGCGCCCTCGATTTCCACGAATTTCCGGTACCCGGTAAAATCCAGGTTTCTCCGACCAAGCCTCTGGCAACGCAGCGCGACCTGGCGCTGGCCTACTCGCCGGGCGTGGCTGCACCGTGTCTTGAAATTGAAAAGGATCCGCTGGCAGCCTACAAATATACCGCGCGCGGCAACCTGGTTGCGGTTATTTCCAACGGCACAGCGGTGCTGGGTCTCGGCAACATTGGCGCGTTGGCCGGCAAACCGGTGATGGAAGGTAAAGGCGTTCTGTTTAAGAAATTCGCCGGGATCGACGTGTTCGACATTGAAGTCGATGAACTCGATCCGGATAAGTTTATCAATGTGGTTGCGGCCCTGGAGCCCACGTTTGGCGGTATCAACCTCGAAGATATTAAAGCGCCGGAGTGCTTCTACATTGAGCAAAAACTGCGCGAGCGCATGAATATTCCGGTCTTCCACGATGATCAGCACGGTACGGCAATCATCAGTACTGCCGCTATTCTGAACGGTCTGCGGGTGGTTGAGAAAAATATCTCTGACGTGCGCATGGTGGTGTCTGGTGCAGGTGCGGCGGCGATTGCCTGTATGAACCTGCTGGTAGCGCTGGGTATGCAGAAACACAATATTGTGGTCTGTGACTCCAAAGGTGTGATTTACAAAGACCGCGAACCGAACATGGCGGAAACCAAAGCGGCTTACGCGGTGGTGGATGACGGTAAGCGTACGCTGGATGATGTCATTGACGGCGCAGATATTTTCCTCGGCTGCTCGGGCCCGAAAGTGCTGACGCAGGAAATGGTTAAGAAGATGGCGCGTGCGCCAATGATTCTGGCACTCGCCAACCCGGAGCCGGAAATCCTGCCGCCGCTGGCAAAAGAGGTGCGTTCCGACGCCATCATCTGTACCGGTCGTTCAGACTACCCGAACCAGGTTAACAACGTCCTGTGCTTCCCGTTCATCTTCCGCGGTGCGCTGGACGTTGGTGCGACGGCCATCAACGAAGAGATGAAACTGGCGGCGGTGCACGCCATTGCTGAGCTGGCGCATGCCGAGCAGAGTGAAGTGGTGGCCTCTGCTTATGGCGATCAGGACCTGAGCTTCGGCCCGGAATACATCATTCCGAAACCGTTCGACCCGCGTCTGATCGTCAAAATCGCCCCTGCTGTGGCGAAAGCGGCGATGGACTCCGGCGTGGCAACGCGTCCGATTGCCGACTTTGACGCTTACATCGATAAGCTGACTGAATTCGTCTACAAAACCAACCTGTTCATGAAGCCGATTTTCTCCCTGGCACGTAAAGCGCCGAAGCGCGTGGTGCTGACCGAAGGGGAAGAAGCGCGCGTACTGCACGCTACCCAGGAGCTGATCACGTTAGGGCTGGCAAAACCGATCCTGATCGGTCGTCCAAGCGTTATTGAAATGCGTATCCAGAAACTGGGTCTGCAGATCAAAGCGGGCGTCGATTTTGAAATCGTCAACAATGAGTCCGATCCGCGCTTTAAAGAGTACTGGAGCGAGTACTACCAGATTATGAAGCGTCGTGGGATTACCCAGGAGCAGGCGCAGCGTGCGGTGATTGCCAACACTACGGTGATTGGCGCAATCATGGTACAGCGCGGCGAAGCGGATGCGATGATCTGCGGTACGATTGGCGACTACCATGAGCACTTCAGTGTGGTAAAAGAGGTATTTGGCCATCGCGACGGCGTGCATACTGCCGGGGCGATGAACGCCTTGCTGCTGCCAAGCGGTAACACCTTTATCGCCGATACCTACGTCAACGACGATCCTACGCCTGAGCAACTGGCGGAAATCGCCGTGATGGCGGCAGAGACCGTGCGTCGCTTTGGTATCGAACCGAAGGTGGCGTTGCTGTCGCACTCCAACTTTGGTTCCTCTAACTGTCCGTCGGCCAGCAAAATGCGCGACGCGCTGGAGCTGATTAAGGCGCGCGCGCCAGAGTTGATGATTGACGGCGAAATGCACGGCGACGCCGCGCTGGTGGAAAGCATCCGTAATGACCGCATGCCGGACAGTCCGTTGAAAGGCTCAGCGAATATTCTGGTGATGCCAAATATGGAAGCGGCCCGTATTAGTTACAACTTACTACGCGTTTCCAGTTCTGAAGGCGTTACGGTTGGCCCAGTGCTGATGGGGGTTGCGAAACCGGTTCACGTATTAACGCCGATCGCCTCTGTTCGTCGTATCGTTAATATGGTGGCGCTGGCGGTTGTAGAAGCCCAAACGCAGCCGCTGTAATTTCACTTTAATTTATTTCCGGCGCGGGTTTCTCCCGCGCCTTTTTATTTTCCCTTTCTTAGTGATCTACTTCACCTTTTAAACCTGGTTGCCGAATTTTGTTATTTACTCTGACAAAAAATTGCCACGATGAGGGCAGTTTTAGCGGAGGCGGTGAGCAATGGAAAAAGAACGCATTATTCAGGAATTTGTGCCGGGGAAACAGGTCACGCTGGCGCATCTCATTGCGCACCCCGGCGAGGAATTAGCGAAAAAGATCGGCGTTCCCGAAGCGGGCGCTATCGGCATCATGACGCTGACGCCAGGCGAAACCGCGATGATTGCCGGTGACTTAGCCATGAAGGCGGCGGATGTACATATCGGTTTTCTCGATAGATTCAGCGGCGCACTGGTGATCTACGGTTCGGTAGGCGCAGTAGAAGAAGCGTTATTACAGACGGTAAGCGGTCTGGGTCGATTATTAAATTTCACTTTGTGCAACCTGACAAAAAGTTAATCAGAGGCGGCGATGAAACGTATTGCATTTGTCGGTACGGTGGGGGCGGGGAAAACAACGCTCTTTAATGCGCTACAGGGGAATTATTCCCTCGCCAGAAAAACACAGGCCGTGGAGTTTAATGAAAATGGCGATATCGATACGCCAGGGGAATATTTTAGCCATCCGCGTTGGTATCACGCCTTAATTACCACGCTGCAGGATGTCGATACGTTGATTTATATACACGCGGCAAATGATAAAGAAAGTCGCTTACCTGCCGGGCTGTTGGATATCGGCGCCAGTAAACGACAAATCGCCGTTATCAGTAAAACGGACATGCCGGATGCCGACGTCGCCGCAACGCGACAACTACTTCGCGGGATGGGGTTTCAGGAGCCGATTTTTGAGCTCAATAGCCATGACCCGCGCAGCGTGCAGCACCTGGTGGATTATCTGACTGAGCTCAGCCAAAAGGAGGAAAGGGCAGGTGAAAAAACTCATCACAGCTAACGATATTCGTGCGGCCCACGCACGCGGCGAACAGGAAATGTCGGTTGTTCTGCGCGCCAGCATCATTACCCCGGAGGCGCGCGAAGTTGCGGAGCTGCTGGGCGTTACCATCAGTGAATGCGATGAATCCGCGCCAACTGCTGCTGTACCGGCGGCGGTTGATGATGGCAAAACGGAAAGCCAGCGCATTCGCGAAACCATCATTGCGCAGTTACCGGAAGGGCAGTTTACCGAAAGCCTGGTCGCCCAGCTGATGGACAAAGTTATGAAGGAGAAGCAGTCGCTGGAGCAGGGCGGAATGCAGCCGAGCTTTAACTCGGTAACCGGCAAAGGCGGCGTCAAAGTCATCGACGGTAGCAGCGTGAAGTTTGGTCGTTTTGACGGCGCGCAGCCGCACTGCGTGGGCTTAACCGATCTGGTGACCGACCAGGACGGTAGCAGCATGGCCGCCGGGTTTATGCAGTGGGATAACGCCTTTTTCCCATGGACGCTGAACTACGACGAAATCGACATGATTCTGGAAGGCGAACTGCACGTTCGCCACGAAGGCGAAACCATGATTGCAAAAGCAGGGGACGTCATGTTTATCCCGAAAGGTTCCAGCATCGAATTTGGTACGCCATCGACGGTGAAGTTTCTGTATGTGGCCTGGCCTGCGAACTGGCAGTCCTGCTAAGGCGGATGTATGAAGGATTTCATTACCGAAGCATGGCTCAGAGCGAATCATACGCTTAGCGAAGGGGCTGAAATTCATCTCCCCGCTGACGCTCGCCTGACGCCGTCTGCCCGGGAATTACTGGAAAGCCGACATCTGCGTATTAAGTTTATCGACGAGCAGGGCAGCCTGTTTATTGATGATGAAGAACAGCAGCCGCAGCCGGTGCATGGGTTAACCAGCAGTGATACGCATCCACAGGCTAGCTGCGAACTGTGCCATCAACCGGTGGCGAAGAAACCGGACACCCTGACGCATCTGACGGCGGACAAGATGGTCGCCAAAAGTGACCCTCGGCTGGGATTTCGCGCCGCGCTGGACAGCACCATCGCCCTGGCTGTGTGGTTGCAGATTGAGATGGCAGAACCGTGGCAGCCGTGGCTGGCGGATATCCGCTCGCGCCTGGGTAATATTATGCGCGCTGACGCCATGGATGAGCCGCTGGCAGGACAAGCTGTCGTGGGGTTAAGTGACGAAGATTTACACCGTCTTTCGCATCAACCGCTGCGCTATCTGGACCACGACCATCTGGTGCCTGAAGCCAGCCACGGACGTGATTGCGCGCTGCTTAATCTGCTGCGTACCAAAGTCCGTGAAACTGAGACGGTGGCGGCCCAGGTGTTCATCACTCGCAGTTTTGAGGTTATGCGACCGGACATTATGCAGGCGCTCAACCGCCTTTCCAGTACGGTCTACGTGATGATGATTCTGAGCGTTGCGAAGCATCCGCTGACGGTTAACCAAATTCAACAGCGACTGGGGGAGAAGCAATGATCATTGAACGTGCTCGTCAACTCGCCCAACGCTCACCGGCACGGGTGGTGTTCCCGGATGCGCTGGATGTCCGGGTGCTGAAGGCGGCGAATTACCTGCACCAGCACGGTCTGGCACATCCCATTCTCGTTGCCAGTCCGTTTGCGCTGCGCCAGTTTGCCCTCAGTCACCGGGTGGCAATGGATGGTATTCAGGTTATCGATCCGCAAAGCAATCAGCAAATGCGCGAAGAGTTTGCGCTGCGCTGGCTGGCCCGCGCGGGAGATAAAACGCCTGCGGATGCGCTGGAAAAACTCAACGATCCGCTGATGTTCGCCGCTGCAATGGTTAGCGCGGGTAAAGCTGACGTCTGTATTGCGGGCAATCTCTCATCAACAGCGAACGTGCTGCGTGCCGGATTACGCATTATCGGGCTACAGCCTGGCTGTAAAACGCTGTCGTCAATTTTCCTGATGCTGCCGCAGTACCTTGGTCCGTCATTAGGTTTTGCCGATTGCAGCGTCGTGCCGCAGCCCACCGCCGCACAGCTTGCGGATATTGCGATTGCCAGCGCGCAGACATGGCAGGCGATCACTGGTGAAGAGCCGCGCGTGGCTATGCTGTCGTTTTCAAGTAATGGCAGTGCTCGCCATCCTAACGTCGCTAACGTGCAGCAGGCGACCGAGATCGTTCGTGAGCGTGCCCCGCAGCTTACCGTGGACGGAGAACTGCAATTTGATGCCGCCTTTGTTCCGGATGTCGCCGCGCAAAAAGCGCCCGCCAGTCCGTTAAAGGGCAATGCTAATGTGATGGTCTTCCCATCGCTGGAGGCAGGCAATATTGGCTACAAAATAGCTCAGCGTCTGGGAGGGTATCGCGCAGTAGGTCCGTTGATTCAAGGGCTTGCCGCACCGCTTCATGATCTCTCTCGTGGCTGTAGCGTACAGGAAATTATCGAACTGGCGTTGGTGGCAGCAGTGCCGCGCCAGACTGACATGAGTCGTGAAAACGCCTCGCACACACTGGTTGTATAAGGTCCCGTTCTGGACCCCCCTTTGACTTAAGAGGAAAGCATAATGGAAGCATTAGGAATGATTGAAACCCGGGGCCTGGTTGCACTGATTGAGGCTTCTGACGCAATGGTTAAAGCGGCACGCGTGAAACTGGTTGGCGTGAAGCAGATCGGTGGCGGTCTGGTCACTGCCATGGTCCGTGGCGATGTAGCGGCATGTAAAGCTGCAACGGACGCAGGTGCTGCGGCAGCACAGCGTATTGGCGAGCTGGTTTCAGTACACGTGATCCCACGTCCGCACGGCGATCTGGAAGAAGTGTTCCCGATCAGCTTTAAAGGCGACAGCAACGACATGTAAGTCGTCCATGTGACGCCACAGACTTCATTGCTGGCGTCACCCTCTCTCCTTTTCACATTACCTTCTGCGGAGGGTAGGGGGAGGTTTTACCTGAAATATGCCACGGAGGCGCGTATGAAACTGGCAATCGTTACAGGACAAATTGTTTGTACCGTACGCCATCAGGGGCTCGCGCACGACAAGTTGCTGATGGTGGAAATGATTGACGCCCAGGGAAATCCCGACGGGCAATGTGCTGTTGCTATCGACAGCATCGGGGCGGGAACCGGAGAGTGGGTGCTGCTGGTCAGCGGAAGCTCCGCCCGTCAGGCGCACCGGAATGAATCATCGCCTGTCGATCTGTGCGTGATTGGCATTGTCGATGAAGTGGTGGCAGGTGGTCAGGTGATCTTCCATAAATAAGGCAGAAAATCATGAATCAACAGGATATTGAACAGGTCGTGAAAGCGGTACTGCTGAAAATGAAAGACAGCAGCCAACCCGTCAGTGCCGTTCAAGAAATGGGCGTTTTTGCCTCCCTGGATGACGCAGTGGCGGCAGCAAAACTGGCCCAGCAGGGGTTGAAAAGCGTCGCTATGCGCCAACTGGCTATCACGGCTCTACGCGAGGCGGGCGAAAAGCACGCCAGAGAATTAGCGGAACTTGCCGTCACTGAAACCGGCATGGGACGCGTCGAAGATAAATTTGCCAAAAACGTGGCGCAGGCGCGCGGCACGCCGGGTGTGGAATGCCTGTCTCCACAGGTTCTGACCGGCGATAACGGTCTGACGCTGATTGAAAACGCACCGTGGGGCGTGGTGGCCTCGGTAACCCCATCCACCAACCCGGCCGCGACCGTCATTAACAACGCCATCAGCCTGATTGCCGCTGGTAACAGCGTGGTCTTCGCACCGCATCCGGCGGCGAAAAAAGTTTCTCAGCGCGCTATCACTCTGCTTAACCAGGCGGTGGTTGCTGCAGGTGGTCCGGCAAACCTGTTGGTGACGGTTGCCAACCCGGATATCGAGACTGCGCAGCGTCTGTTCAAGTACCCAGGTATCGGCCTGCTGGTGGTGACCGGTGGTGAAGCCGTAGTAGACGCCGCGCGTAAGCACACCAACAAACGTCTGATTGCCGCTGGTGCGGGTAATCCGCCAGTGGTGGTTGATGAAACGGCTGACCTGGCACGCGCGGCACAGTCGATAGTCAAAGGTGCATCGTTTGATAACAACATCATCTGCGCCGACGAAAAAGTGCTGATCGTGGTCGATAGCGTCGCTGATGAACTGATGCGTCTGATGGAAAGCCAGCATGCGGTGAAACTGACCGCGGCTCAGGCCGAACAGCTGCAGCCGGTGCTGCTGAAAAATATCGATGAGCGCGGTAAAGGCACAGTCAGTCGTGACTGGGTCGGGCGCGATGCCGGAAAAATCGCTGCGGCGATTGGTCTGAACGTACCGGAGCAAACCCGTCTGTTATTCGTCGAAACCTCCGCGACGCATCCGTTTGCCGTTACCGAACTGATGATGCCGGTGCTGCCGGTCGTGCGGGTTGCTAACGTCGATGAAGCCATTGAACTGGCGGTCAAGCTGGAAGGCGGCTGCCACCATACGGCGGCGATGCACTCACGCAATATCGAAAATATGAACCGTATGGCAAACGCTATTGATACCAGCATCTTCGTTAAGAACGGGCCGTGTATTGCCGGTCTTGGACTGGGCGGTGAAGGCTGGACCACGATGACCATTACCACACCAACCGGGGAAGGGGTGACCAGTGCGCGTACGTTTGTGCGTCTGCGTCGCTGTGTGTTGGTAGACGCCTTCAGAATTGTATAAGGAGTAAATGAGATGGCGCACGACGAACAACGTTGGTTGACACCCAGACTGCTAAAAGCGGCAACGCTATGTAACCAGACGCCTGTAAAGAGCGATTCACCGCTGTGGTTGGGCATTGATTTGGGAACGTGTGATGTGGTGTCGATGGTTGTGGACAGTGACGGACAGCCGGTCGCGGTTTGCCTGGACTGGGCCGATGTCGTGCGCGATGGCATCGTCTGGGATTTCTTTGGTGCGGTGACCATCGTTCGTCGCCATCTCGATACGCTCGAACAACAACTGGGTTGCCGTTTTACCCATGCGGCAACCTCGTTTCCACCGGGAACTGACCCACGGATCTCTATTAACGTGCTGGAGTCTGCCGGGCTTGAAGTGAGCCATGTCCTCGACGAACCAACCGCGGTGGCGGATCTGTTGCAGCTTGATAACGCCGGCGTGGTGGATATTGGTGGTGGCACTACCGGGATTGCGATTGTTAAACAGGGCAAAGTGACTTACTCCGCTGATGAAGCGACCGGCGGGCACCATATCTCTCTGACGCTGGCCGGGAACCGTCGTATCCAGTTGGAAGAAGCCGAGCAGTACAAGCGCAGCAATGGCAAAGAAATCTGGCCGGTGGTGAAGCCTGTCTACGAAAAGATGGCGGAAATCGTGGCGCACCATATTGCCGGACAGGGTGTCGCTGATTTGTGGCTGGCGGGTGGCTCCTGTATGCAGCCAGGCGTTGATGAACTGTTCCGTAAGCGTTTCCCGGAACTGCAGGTGCATTTACCCCAGCACAGCCTGTTTATGACTCCGCTGGCGATTGCAAACAGCGGAAAAGAAAAAGCGGAAGGAATCTATGCAAGCTGAATTGCAGACCGCGCTCTTTCAGGCATTCGATACCCTGAATCTGCAACGCGTAAAAACGTTTAGCGTTCCCCCGGTTACGTTATGTGGACTGGGAGCGCTCAGTACCTGCGGACAGGAAGCACAAACGCGCGGACTGACGCATATGTTCGTCATGGTAGACAGCTTTCTGCATCAGGCTGGGATGACCGCGGCACTGGAGCGCAGCCTGGCGATGAAAGGTGTGGCAATGACGCTGTGGCCATGTCCGGTAGGTGAACCGTGCATTACGGACGTCTGCGCGGCAGTCGCGCAACTGCGTGAATCAAAGTGCGACGGTGTCGTGGCTTTCGGCGGCGGTTCCGTGCTGGATGCCGCCAAGGCAGTGGCGTTGCTGGTGACCAATCCTACCCAGACGCTGGCTGACATGGACGAGCGTAGCGTGTTACGCCCGCGTCTGCCGCTGATTGCCGTACCGACTACCGCCGGAACGGGCTCAGAAACCACGAACGTCACGGTGATTATCGACGCCGCGACCGGACTCAAAAAAGTGCTGGCCCACGCAACCCTGATGCCGGATGTGGCGATCCTTGACGCCGCATTGACGGAAGGCGTGCCTGCGCACGTAACGGCGATGACCGGGATTGATGCACTGACGCACGCCGTTGAAGCGTATAGCGCACTGAACGCGACGCCGTTTACCGACAGCCTGGCGATTGGTGCGATAGCGATGATCGGTAAATCGCTGCCGAAGGCCGTCGGCTACGGTCAGGATCTGGCGGCGCGCGAAAGCATGCTGCTGGCTTCCTGTATGGCCGGGATGGCGTTTTCCAGCGCTGGGCTTGGCCTGTGCCATGCGATGGCGCACCAGCCGGGGGCGACGTTGCACATTCCACACGGACAGGCTAACGCCATGCTGCTTCCAACGGTAATGGGGTTCAACCGCATGGTGTGTCGTGAGCGCTTTAGCCATATCGGACGCGCGTTAACCAACAAGAAATCGGACGATCGTGATGCTATCAACGCGGTCAGCGAGTTGATTAGCGAAGTGGGCCAGACCAAACGACTCTCTGACGTTGGGGCAAAGCCCGAGCAGTACAGCGCATGGGCTCACGCCGCGCTGGAGGATATTTGTATTCGCAGTAACCCACGCACCGCCACGCAGGCACAGATCATCGACCTGTACGCGGCTGCCGGGTAATGCCTGTAGGCCGGATAAGGTGCTCGCACCGCCATCCGGCAATAACACGGCGTTAATGCCGGAGGCGACGTAAACGTCTTATCCGGCCTACAAATCACAAATGACAGGGAGTAGGGGCTATGGGAATTAACGAAATCATCATGTACATCATGATGTTCTTTATGCTGATTGCCGCCGTGGACAGGATCCTGTCGCAGTTCGGCGGTTCGGCACGCTTCCTCGGTAAGTTTGGTAAGAGTATTGAGGGATCGGGCGGCCAGTTTGAAGAAGGTTTTATGGCGATGGGCGCGCTGGGTCTGGCGATGGTCGGTATGACCGCGCTGGCACCGGTTCTGGCGCATGTGCTCGGGCCGGTGATTATTCCGCTGTATGAAATGCTGGGCGCGAACCCGTCGATGTTTGCCGGAACGCTGCTGGCGTGCGATATGGGCGGCTTCTTCCTGGCGAAAGAGCTGGCGGGCGGCGACGTTGCGGCGTGGCTGTACTCTGGCCTGATCCTCGGGGCGATGATGGGGCCGACGCTGGTCTTCTCCATTCCGGTTGCGCTGGGGATTATTGAACCGTCTGACCGTCGTTATCTGGCGCTGGGCGTGCTGGCGGGTATTGTCACCATTCCGATTGGTTGTATTGCGGGCGGTTTGATTGCGATGTACTCCGGCGTCGAAATCAACGGACAGCCGGTGGAATTCACCTTCGCGCTGATCCTGATGAATATGATCCCGGTGCTGATCGTGGCTGTGCTGGTGGCGCTGGGACTGAAATTCATCCCGGAAAAAATGATCAACGGCTTCCAGATCTTCGCGAAATTCCTGGTAGCGCTGATCACCATCGGCCTGGCAGCAGCAGTGGTCAAATTCCTGCTCGGCTGGGAGCTGATTCCGGGTCTTGATCCCATCTTTATGGCGCCGGGCGACAAGCCGGGTGAAGTGATGCGCGCCATCGAAGTTATCGGTTCTATCTCCTGCGTGCTGCTTGGTGCGTACCCGATGGTGCTGCTGCTGACCCGCTGGTTTGAAAAACCGCTGATGAGCGTCGGTAACCTGTTAAAAATCAATAATATTGCGGCTGCCGGTATGGTGGCGACGCTGGCCAACAACATCCCAATGTTCGGCATGATGAAGAATATGGATACCCGCGGCAAAGTGATCAACTGCGCCTTTGCGGTCTCCGCGGCCTTTGCACTGGGTGACCACTTAGGCTTCGCCGCTGCCAACATGAACGCGATGATCTTCCCGATGATTGTCGGCAAGTTGATTGGCGGCGTGACGGCGATTGGTGTGGCTATGCTGTTGGTACCGAAAGATGAAGATGTGCCAGCAGAAGTAGAAACCAACCCGGAGGCGCAATCGTGAATACTCGCCAGCTACTGAGCGTCGGTATCGATATCGGCACCACTACCACTCAGGTGATTTTCTCGCGCCTTGAGTTAGTCAACCGTGCGGCAGTGTCGCAGGTGCCGCGCTACGAATTCATCAAACGCGAAATTAGCTGGCAAAGCCCGGTGTTCTTTACCCCCGTTGATAAGCAGGGCGGGTTGAAAGAGGCCGAACTTAAGGCGCTGATCCTCGCCCAGTATCAGGCGGCGGGTATTGCGCCTGAGACTGTCGATTCCGGCGCGATCATCATCACCGGAGAAAGTGCCAAAACCCGTAATGCGCGTCCGGCGGTGATGACGCTCTCTCAGTCGCTGGGGGATTTTGTTGTGGCCAGCGCCGGTCCGCATCTGGAATCGGTGATTGCCGGTCACGGTGCGGGGGCACAAACCCTGTCCGAGCAGAAGTTGTGCCGCGTACTGAACATCGATATCGGTGGCGGTACGTCGAACTACGTTCTGTTTGATGCTGGAAAGGTCAGCGGTTCGGCTTGCCTCAACGTCGGCGGGCGACTGCTGGAAACGGACGGTCAGGGGCGAGTAGTACATGCGCATCAGCCGGGGCAGATGATTGTTGATGACGTATTTGGTCCGGGCACCGACGCCCGAACCCTCAATGCGGCGCAGCTTGTTCAGGTAGCCCGACGGATGGCGGCGCTGATTGTGGAGGTGATTGACGGTACGTTATCACCTCTGGCGCAGGCGCTGATGCAAACCGGCCTGTTACCGGCGGGCGTGAAACCGGAAGTGATTACGTTGTCCGGCGGGGTGGGCGAGTGCTACCGCAACCAACCAGCCGATCCGTTCTGTTTTTCCGACATTGGCCCGCTGTTAGCAACGGCGCTGCATGAACATCCGCGCCTGCGTGAGATGAACGTGCAGTTCCCGGCGCAAACCGTGCGCGCCACGGTGATTGGCGCCGGTGCGCATACGCTGTCGCTTTCGGGCAGCACCATCTGGCTGGAAGGTGTGGCGCTTCCGCTGCGCAATCTGCCGGTGGCGATTCCGGTTGATGAGGCTGATTTGGTGGCCGCCTGGCAACAGGCGCTAATGCAGCTCGATCTGGACCCGCAAACAGACGCCTACGTGCTGGCGTTGCCCGGTTCGCTGCCAGTGCGCTACGCCGCGCTGTTAACGGTGATTGATGCGCTGCTGGCCTTTGTCGCGCGCTATCCGAATCCGCATCCCCTGCTGGTGGTAGCCGAGCAGGATTTTGGTAAGGCCCTGGGCATGCTGTTACGCCCACAGTTACAGCAACACCCGCTGGCAGTCATCGATGAGGTGGTTGTCCGGGCGGGGGACTATATCGACATTGGTACGCCTCTTTTTGGCGGATCGGTTGTGCCGGTGACGGTGAAATCACTCGCATTTCCTTCCTGAGGGAACGACTTATGAAACTAAAGACCACATTGTTCGGCAATGTTTATCAGTTTAAGGATGTTAAAGAGGTGCTGGCAAAAGCCAACGAACTGCGTTCGGGGGATGTGCTGGCAGGAGTGGCCGCAACCAGTTCGCAGGAGCGCGTGGCGGCCAAGCAGGTACTGTCGGAAATGACGGTGGCGGATATCCGCAATAACCCGGTGATTTCCTATGAAGAGGACTGTGTTACTCGTCTGATTCAGGATGACGTCAACGAGACGGCCTATAACCGTATCAAAAACTGGAGTATCAGCGAGCTGCGCGAGTACGTGCTGAGCGATGAAACCTCTGTTGATGACATTGCGTTTACGCGCAAAGGGTTAACGTCGGAAGTGGTCGCTGCGGTAGCAAAAATCTGCTCTAACGCGGACCTGATCTACGGCGGTAAGAAAATGCCGGTGATCAAAAAGGCCAATACCACCATCGGTCTACCGGGCACCTTCAGCTGCCGTTTACAGCCGAACGACACCCGTGATGACGTGCAGAGTATTGCCGCACAAATCTACGAAGGGCTGTCCTTCGGGGCGGGTGATGCGGTGATTGGTGTAAACCCGGTAACGGATGACGTGGAAAACTTAAGCCGCGTACTGGATACCGTGTACGGCGTTATCGACAAATTCAACATCCCGACCCAGGGCTGCGTACTGGCACACGTGACTACCCAGATCGAAGCGATTCGTCGCGGTGCGCCGGGCGGGTTGATTTTCCAGAGTATCTGCGGTAGCGAAAAAGGCTTAAAAGAGTTTGGCGTTGAGCTGGCAATGCTGGATGAAGCGCGCGCAGTGGGCGCTGAGTTCAACCGTATCGCCGGGGAAAACTGCCTGTACTTCGAAACCGGGCAAGGGTCTGCGCTTTCCGCGGGCGCGAACTTCGGTGCCGATCAGGTGACGATGGAAGCGCGTAACTACGGGCTGGCACGCCACTACGATCCGTTCCTGGTGAACACCGTGGTGGGCTTTATCGGGCCAGAGTATCTCTACAACGACCGTCAGATTATTCGCGCGGGTCTGGAAGATCACTTTATGGGCAAGCTGAGCGGCATCTCGATGGGCTGCGACTGCTGCTACACCAACCATGCTGATGCTGACCAGAACCTTAACGAAAACCTGATGATTCTGCTCGCCACCGCTGGCTGCAACTACATCATGGGCATGCCGCTCGGTGACGACATCATGCTCAACTATCAGACCACCGCCTTCCATGACACCGCGACCGTGCGTCAGCTGCTGAACCTGCGTCCGTCGCCGGAGTTTGAACGCTGGCTGGAAACCATGGGCATTATGGCAAACGGTCGCCTGACCAAACGGGCGGGCGATCCGTCACTGTTCTTCTGATGACGCGGGGATGACACACGATGGATCAAAAACAGATTGAAGAAATTGTACGCAGCGTAATGGCGTCAATGGGTGAGTCTCAACCGCAGGCTCAAGAACCGTCAGCACCAGCAAAATGCAGCACCACGCAGTGCGCCGCGCCGACCGGTGAAAGCTGCGCGATGGACTTAGGCTCAGCCGAAGCCAAAGCATGGATTGGCGTTGAGAATCCGCACCGTGCAGAGGTGTTGACTGAACTTCGCCGTAGCACCGCTGCGCGTGTATGTACTGGTCGTGCCGGTCCTCGTCCGCGTACCCAGGCGCTGCTGCGTTTCCTGGCTGACCACTCGCGTTCGAAAGATACGGTATTGAAAGAAGTGCCGGAAGAGTGGGTAAAAGCCCAGGGGCTGCTGGAAGTGCGCTCGGAAATCAGCGACAAAAACCTGTATCTGACGCGTCCGGATATGGGGCGTCGTCTGAGTGCGGAAGCCATTGAAGCACTGAAATCACAGTGTGTAATGAATCCGGATGTGCAGGTGATTATTTCTGATGGCCTGTCTACCGACGCGATTACCGCTAACTATGAAGAGATCCTGCCGCCGCTGTTGTCGGGCTTAAAACAGGCCGGATTGAAGGTCGGGACGCCGTTCTTTGTTCGCTATGGGCGCGTGAAAATCGAAGATCAGATCGGCGAACTGCTGGGTGCAAAAGCGGTGATCCTGCTGGTTGGTGAACGTCCGGGCCTCGGCCAGTCGGAAAGTCTTTCTTGCTACGCCGTCTATTCGCCGCGTGTGGCGACCACCGTTGAGGCTGACCGTACCTGTATCTCGAACATTCACCAGGGCGGTACGCCACCGGTTGAAGCGGCGGCGGTGATTGTGGATTTGGCCAAGCGCATGCTGGAGCAAAAAGCATCCGGCATCAATATGACCCGTTAAGGAGGCATCATGCCAGCATTAGATTTAATTAGACCTTCAGTCACCGCAATGCGTGTGATTGCCTCGGTAAATGACGGTTTTGCCCGCGAACTTAAATTACCGCCACATATACGTAGCCTCGGACTCATCACAGCAGATTCTGATGACGTGGCGTATATTGCCGCAGACGAAGCGACAAAACAGGCAATGGTCGAAGTGGTTTATGGCCGCTCGCTATATGCCGGTGCGGCGCACAGTCCCTCTCCAACCTCGGGCGAAGTGCTGATTATGCTCGGTGGACCAAACCCGGCCGAAGTTCGCGCGGGTCTGGACGCGATGGTGGCCAATATTGAAAGCGGGGCGGCATTCCAGTGGGCGAATGACGCAGAAGATACCGCCTTCCTGGCGCATGTGGTTTCGCGTACCGGTTCGTATCTCTCCGCAACCGCGGGATGCCGACTGGGCGATCCGATGGCGTATCTGGTAGCACCGCCGCTGGAAGCGACATTTGGTATTGATGCCGCGCTGAAATCTGCCGATGTACAACTGGTGACCTATGTACCACCGCCGTCAGAAACTAACTATTCAGCCGCGTTTTTGACCGGTAGCCAGGCCGCTTGTAAAGCCGCATGTAACGCCTTTGCCGATGCCGTTCTGGATATTGCCCGTAATCCAATCCAGCGCGCGTAAGAGAGGTAGTGATGATCAATGCACTGGGATTACTGGAAGTGGATGGCATGGTGGCTGCCGTGGACGCGGCCGATGCCATGCTGAAAGCCGCGAACGTGCGTCTGCTTAGCCACGAAGTGCTCGATCCTGGTCGGCTGACGCTGGTGGTGGAAGGCGATCTGGCGGCATGCCGCGCAGCGCTGGATGCTGGCAGTGCAGCCGCAGCGCGTACGGGCCGTGTTATCAGCCGTAAGGAAATAGGCCGGCCGGACGATGACACCCAGTGGCTGATCGGCGGTTTTAAACGCCAGCCGAAGAAACCTGAACAGAAGCCAGAAGCGAAAACAGAAGTGAAACCAGAGAAGACACAGGACGCCCCAGTGACGTCTGAATCCTCTGCCCAACTTCTGACGCTGTTAGCATCGGTCCGTCAAGGAATGACGGCAGGGGAAGTGGCGGCCCACTTTGGCTGGTCACTTGATGAAGCCAGAAATGCGCTGGAACAGCTCTTTTCTGATGGAGCGTTGCGTAAACGCAGTAGTCGCTACCGCTTAAAAAATTAACCTGTCGGAGGGCCGGGGGCTTCGTTGAAGCTTCCGGCTTAAAAGATCATGAAAAAGAACCGTACTGCAAACTTGCACCATCTTTATCATGAAGTATTACCCGAAGACGTTAAACTGACGCCGAAAGTGGAAGTGGACAACGTTCACCAACGGCGAACAACGGATGTGTATGAGCACGCGCTGACGATTACCGCCTGGCAGCAGATCTACGACCAGCTGCATCCGGGAAAATTTCATGGCGAGTTCACGGAAATCCTGCTCGATGATATTCAGGTGTTCCGTGAATACACCGGACTGGCGCTGCGTCAGTCGTGCCTTGTCTGGCCAAACTCATTTTGGTTTGGCATTCCGGCCACGCGCGGCGAGCAGGGATTTATTGGTACCCAGTGTTTGGGTAGCGCTGAAATTGCCACCCGCCCTGGCGGGACGGAGTTTGAACTGAGTACCCCGGATGATTACACCATTTTGGGTGTCGTCATTTCGGAAGAGGCCATTGCTCGTCAGGCCAACTTCCTGCATAACCCGGAAAGGGTGTTGCATATGCTGCGCAATCAGTCGGCGCTGGAAGTTAAAGAACAACACAAAGCCGCGCTATGGGGCTTTGTGCAGCAGGCGCTGGCGACGTTTAGTGAGAATCCTGAAAACCTTCACCAACCCGCGGTGCGTAAAGTGTTGGGGGATAACCTGCTGCTGGCGATGGGCACCATGCTGGAAGAAGCGCAGCCGATTATGACTGCGGAGAGCATCAGCCATCAGAGCTATCGTCGCTTGCTGTCACGTGCGCGCGAATATGTGCTGGAAAATATGTCAGAGCCGCTGACCGTGCTCGACTTATGCAATCAGCTGCACGTTAGCCGCCGGACGTTGCAAAACGCCTTTCACGCGATCCTCGGTATTGGCCCGAATGCCTGGTTGAAACGTATTCGCCTGAACGCCGTGCGCCGTGAGTTGATAAGCCCATGGTCACAGAGTGCGACGGTGAAAGACGCCGCCATGCAGTGGGGATTCTGGCATTTAGGGCAGTTTGCCACCGACTACCAGCAGCTGTTTGCGGAGAAACCGTCGTTGACGCTGCATCAGCGTATGCGCCAGTGGGCATGATGAGATTATTGTGCCGGATGCGACGCTAACGCGTCTTATCCGGCCTACGGGTTTGCCGTTGTTGCAGGCCTGATAAGCGTAGCGCCATCAGGCAATTACACCCAGTCGCGGACCTGAATAAACTCGCTAAGGGCAGCTTCCGGGCTGTTCGCTTCTGGCTGCCAGTCATACTCCCAGCGTACCAGCGGCGGCATCGACATCAGAATCGATTCCGTGCGCCCGCCGGTTTGCAAACCGAACAACGTGCCGCGATCCCACACCAGATTAAATTCCACATAGCGCCCACGACGATACAGCTGGAAATTACGTTCGCGCTCGCCCCAGCTCATCATTTTGCGGCGTTCGACGATGGGCAGATACGCCTCGGTGTATCCTTGACCTACCGCCTGCATAAAAGCGAAGCAGTGGTCGAAATCAGGGGTATTCAAATCATCGAAAAACAGCCCGCCAATGCCGCGCTGCTCGTTGCGGTGCTTGAGGAAGAAGTAGTCATCGCACCACTTTTTGTAACGTGGATAAACGTCATCGCCAAACGGCTGGCACAGGTCCCGCGCCGTGCGATGCCAGTGAACCGCATCCTCATCAAAGCCGTAGTAGGGCGTTAAGTCAAAGCCACCGCCAAACCACCACACGGGATCGGCCCCCGGTTTTTCCGCGATAAAAAACCGTACGTTGGCATGACTGGTTGGAATGTAGGGATTCTGCGGGTGCACCACCAACGAGACGCCCATGGCTTCAAAACTGCGCCCGGCAAGCTCCGGGCGATGCGCGGTAGCCGAGGCCGGCATTGCATCGCCGTGGACGTGGGAGAAGTTGACGCCTGCTTGCTCGAAAATACCGCCGTTACGCAACACCCGACTGCGCCCGCCGCCGCCCGCTTCGCGTTGCCAGTTATCCTCAACAAATTCGCTGCCGTCTACGGTGGATAACTGCTGACAAATTTCATCCTGCAGGCTGAGCAGGAACTGTTTTACGCGCTGTGCATCGGGCTTCATGGTTAACGTTTCTTCGAGTGTGCTTTCTGGTTATCAAACCAGTGGAAATAGCTGATGATGCCATTGGCGATAGCGGTGGCGATTTTCTGACGAAACGCCGCCGTACCCAGCAATCGTTCTTCTTCCGGGTTGGTGATGAACGAGGTTTCGACCAGGACCGACGGAATCGAAGGTGATTTTAGCACCACGAAGGCGGCCTGTTCCGTGCTGCGACTGTGCAGACGGTGTACCGGCTTGATCTTCTTAAGAATATGCGAGCCTAACGTCAGGCTGTTTTTTATGGTGTCAGTTTGCACCAGATCGAACAGCACCTGCTGCAACAAATGATCTTTGTCAGTGGCCTTCTTTCCGGCGACTTCATCGGCCCGGTTTTCACGATCGGACAGATATTTCGCCATGGCGCTACTGGCGCCGCGATTGGATAAGGCAAAGACCGAAGCACCCGCAGCGCTCGGATTGGTAAAACCGTCGGCGTGGATCGACATGAACAGGTCGGCACCATGTTTGTGGGCGATCTCGACGCGATCGTAGAGCGGAATAAACGTATCGCCGGAGCGGGTCAGGCGTGCATCAATCCCTTGGTTACGTAGGATCGAGCGCACGTTTTTGGCAATCGCCAGTACCACGTGCTTTTCTTTCGACCCGTTGCGACCAATTGCGCCGGTATCAATCCCTCCGTGCCCCGGATCAAGGACAACAACGCGCTTAGCACCGGATTTTTTCGCTTTCGGTTTGCTGTGTCCATTGCTGGTCTTTAGCGCTTCTTCTTTAGCGATGGCTTGTGACATGCCTGACAGCGTCAGGGCGGCCAGCCCGGCTTTCAGCACCTGGCGGCGCGATGTGAGTGTTTTTAGTGGTTTAAAAGTGCTCATACGGCCTGAGTTGTAAAAAAAAGGTTCTAAACGTTATATCGTATCGCGTAGTCCGTTGCGACGGATCGAGATAAGAATTGTTTTACTTTTCATTTCAATACGTGACAATTCCGTATTATGCCATTTTTTCCGTCGCTTCGCGTCAGATATTGGCTAAATCAGCCGTTCGCGCCATAATCGCTTTTTAACGTCCTGAAAAGGTACCCAATACCATGGAAATACGCGTTTTTCGCCAGGAAGATTTCGAAGAGGTGATCACCCTCTGGGAGCGTTGTGATTTGCTGCGTCCATGGAACGACCCTGAAATGGACATCGAACGTAAAGTCAATCATGACGTCAGCTTGTTCCTCGTTGCTGAAGTGAACGGCGAGGTGGTCGGTACGGTGATGGGCGGATACGACGGGCATCGCGGTTCCGCCTATTACCTGGGCGTGCATCCTGAGTTTCGCGGTCGCGGCATCGCCAATGCGCTGCTCAACCGCCTGGAGAAAAAGCTCATTGCCCGCGGTTGTCCGAAGATTCAAATCATGGTGCGTGACGATAACGACGTCGTACAGGGCATGTATGAACGTTTGGGCTATGAACATGCGGATGTACTCAATCTGGGCAAGCGTTTGATCGAAGATGAAGAGTACTGAGTTTCATCCGGCCGACTATGACGGTCATGGGCGTCTGCGCCTGCCTTTTCTCTTCTGGTGCGTACTGCTGTTGCAGGCACGCACCTGGGTATTGTTTGTGATTGCCGGTTCTTCCCGTGAGCAGGGCAACACCTTGCTGAATCTGTTTTATCCCGATCATGACGCATTCTGGCTTGGGTTGCTTCCCGGCGTTCCCGCCGTGTTGGCGTTTTTACTCAGTGGGCGACGCTTTGCGTTTCCGGTGCTCTGGCGCTGGCTGCGCGGATTATTGATTCTCGCTCAACTGGTGCTGCTGTGCTGGCAGCCGGTGATGTGGCTGGCAGGCGATCCTCTCAATGGCGTCGGGCTGGCGCTGCTGGTGGCGGATATTGTCGCGCTGATCTGGCTGTTAACCAATCAACGTCTGCGCGCCTGTTTTTCCCTTGAGAAAGAATAACGGCACTTTTTGGGGAAACCGGACTCCAAGCAACGTTGATAAATAAGGAAGGAAGTGAAATGAAATCACTGCGTTTGACTTTATGCGCGATGCCGCTGCTACTGGCCGGGTGTTCAACGTTGTCCTCGGTGAACTGGTCTGCCGCCAATCCGTGGAACTGGTTTGGTTCTTCAACGCAGGTCACAGAGCAGGGCGTAGGAGCTTTAACGGGCGCTACGCCGCTGGATGAAAAAGCCATTGCTGATGCGCTGGACGGTGATTACCGCCTGCGTAGCGGAATGAAGACCGATAACGGTAATGTGGTGCGCTTCTATGAAGCGATGAAAGACGACAAGCTGGCGATAGTCATCAACGGCAGCCAGGGAACCATCAGTCGTATTGATGTATTAGATCACGATATTTCGTCAGCCGCGGGTGTCGAAATCGGTACACCGTTTAGCGACCTTTACACTAAAGCTTATGGTAATTGCCAAAAAGCAACCGGCGATGACAGCGCGGGCGTTGAGTGTAAAGCTGAGGGAAGTCAACATATTAGCTATATTTTTTCCGGTGAATGGAGCGGACCTGAGGATATAATGCCGTCTGACGACACGCTGAAAGCGTGGAAAGTAAGCAAAATTATCTGGCGGCGTTAATTTGCGTCTGAACAAATCGGCTTGTTAAAAAAACAGGTAGAATAGCGCCCATCAATGCCACGATGTCGTGGCATCTTTTTTTCAGGAGGAACAATGTCTCAGGTTCAGAGTGGCATTTTGCCAGAACATTGCCGTGCGGCGATTTGGATTGAAGCCAATGTTAAAGGCGACGTTGATGCCCTGCGTGCGGCCAGCAAAACCTTCGCCGATAAGCTGGCGACCTTTGAAGTTAAGTTCCCGGATGCGCATCTGGGCGCGGTTGTCGCTTTTGGCAACAACACCTGGCGTGCATTGAGTGGCGGCGTCGGTGCTGAAGAGTTAAAAGACTTTATCCCTTACGGTAAAGGTCTGGCACCAGCAACCCAATATGACGTGTTGATCCATATTCTCTCTTTGCGTCATGACGTGAATTTCTCCGTTGCGCAGGCGGCAATGGAAGCATTTGGCGACTGTATTGAAGTTAAAGAAGAAATCCACGGTTTCCGTTGGGTCGAAGAGCGCGATCTCAGCGGCTTTGTTGACGGTACGGAAAACCCGGCAGGCGAAGAAACGCGCCGTGAAGTTGCCGTTATCAAAGATGGTGTGGATGCCGGTGGCAGCTATGTGTTTGTGCAGCGTTGGGAACATAACCTGAAGCAGCTTAATCGCATGAGCATCCATGACCAGGAAATGATGATTGGTCGTACCAAGGAAGCCAACGAAGAGATCGACGGTGATGACCGTCCGGTCACCTCTCACCTGAGCCGTGTTGACCTAAAAGAAGACGGTAAAGGGCTGAAAATTGTGCGCCAGAGCCTGCCATACGGTACTGCCAGCGGCACGCATGGTCTCTATTTCTGCGCCTACTGCGCTCGTCTGTACAACATTGAACAACAATTGCTGAGCATGTTTGGTGACACTGACGGTAAGCGTGATGCGATGCTGCGCTTCACCAAACCGGTAACCGGCGGCTATTACTTTGCACCGTCGCTGGACCGTTTAATGGCGCTGTAATGGTGAGCTGATCCTGTTATCGGCCACGAAATAGACATCCCCGCATCGTCGGGGATTTTTTTACCTGAGATTAACCTGATTTAGTGAGCTATTCCTCAGCACTAATTTGTTATTGCTGTATCTTCTGCGTGAATGAAGCGAAGGCTTCATATTCAAAAGGAGAATATTGAAATGGGAAAACTCACGGGCAAAACAGCATTGATTACGGGCGCATCTCAGGGTATTGGCGAGGGTATCGCCAGAACGTTTGCCCGCCATGGTGCGAACTTAATCCTGCTGGATATCTCCGATGAGATTGAAAAACTGGCGGATGAGTTGGCTGGGCGTGGGCACCGTTGCACAGCCGTTCACGCTGACGTCAGAGATTTTGCGTCGGTCAAGGAAGCGGTGACGCGCGCGAAGCAGATTGAAGGCAAAATCGATATTCTGGTGAACAATGCCGGCGTATGCCGCCTCGGCAACTTCCTTGATATGAGCGATGAAGATCGCGATTTCCACATTGATATCAACATTAAAGGCGTCTGGAACGTGACGAAAGCCGTTCTGCCGGAGATGATTGCGCGCAAAGACGGGCGCATCGTGATGATGTCATCGGTGACCGGCGATATGGTTGCTGACCCGGGCGAAACGGCCTACGCGCTGTCGAAAGCCGCGATCATCGGTTTGACCAAATCCCTGGCGGTAGAATATGCGCAGTCCGGCATTCGCGTGAATGCCATTTGCCCGGGCTACGTACGTACGCCGATGGCGGAAAGCATTGCGCGACAGTCTAACCCGGAAGATCCTGAATCCGTTTTAGTCGAAATGGCGAAAGCGATCCCGATGCGTCGTTTGGCCTGCCCGCTTGAGGTCGGTGAACTGGCGGCGTTCCTGGCATCGGATGAGTCCAGTTATTTAACTGGCACGCAAAACGTGATTGATGGCGGCAGCACCCTGCCTGAAAGCGTTAGCGTCGGCGTCTGATTGATGCCGGTCTCCTCCCCATGTGCTGGGGAGGAGGTACCCCTTATTCTCTTTTCAACTTTCAAATCATCAAACGGTATATAAAACCGTTACTCCTTTAGCACTGGTTATAAATATGATGACCATAAGAAAGTCATTTAATTTATAAGGGTGCGCAATGGCCGTTAACTTACTGAAAAAAAGAACACTGACGCTGGCAGCCATGCTGTTGCTGGTGGGGCAAGCGCAGGCAACGGAACTGCTGAACAGTTCATACGATGTTTCCCGCGAGCTGTTTGCCGCCCTTAATCCGCCGTTTGAACAGCAATGGGCGAAGGATAACGGCGGCGACAAACTGACGATTAAACAATCTCATGCCGGGTCATCAAAACAGGCGTTGGCGATTTTGCAGGGGCTGAAAGCTGACGTCGTGACCTATAACCAGGTGACCGACGTGCAGATCCTGCATGACAAAGGCAAGCTGATCCCTGCCGACTGGCAAAGCCGCCTGCCGAATAACAGTTCGCCATTCTATTCCACCATGGCGTTTTTGGTGCGTAAGGGCAACCCGAAGAATATCCACGAATGGAACGATCTGGTTCGCCCGGACGTGAAGCTGATTTTCCCGAACCCGAAAACCTCCGGTAACGCACGCTATACCTATCTGGCAGCGTGGGGCGCGGCAGATAAAGCGGACGGTGGGGATAAAGCCAAAACCGAACAGTTCATGACCCAGTTTCTGAAAAACGTGGAAGTATTTGATACCGGCGGTCGCGGTGCAACGACCACCTTTGTTGAACGCGGTCTGGGTGATGTGCTGATCACGTTTGAATCGGAAGTGAACAACATCCGTAAACAGTATGAAGATCAGGGTTTCGAAGTGGTGGTGCCGAAGGTCAACATTCTGGCGGAGTTCCCGGTGGCCTGGGTAGATAAAAATGTGCAGGCCAACGGTACTGAAAAAGCGGCGAAAGCTTACCTGAACTGGCTGTACAGCCCGCAGGCGCAAACCATCATTACCGATTTCTACTACCGCGTGAATAACCCACAGGTAATGGACAAGCTGAAAGATAAATTCCCGCAGACCGAATTGTTCCGTGTGGAAGATAAGTTTGGCTCGTGGCCTGAAGTGATGAAAACGCACTTTGTCAGCGGCGGTGAGCTGGACAAACTGCTGGCGGCGGGGCGTAAGTAAATGTTTGCTGTTTCTTCCCGACGTGTGCTGCCCGGCTTCACTTTGAGCCTGGGCACCAGCTTACTGTTTGTCTGCCTGATATTGCTGCTGCCGCTGAGCGCGCTGGTGATGCAACTGGCGCAAATGAGCTGGGCGCAATACTGGGATGTGATTACCAATCCGCAGGTGGTGGCGGCTTATAAAGTGACGCTGCTGTCGGCGTTTGTGGCGTCGATTTTTAACGGCGTGTTCGGTTTGCTGATGGCGTGGATCTTAACACGCTATCGCTTTCCGGGCCGTACGCTGCTGGATGCGCTGATGGACCTGCCGTTTGCACTGCCTACGGCGGTGGCAGGTCTGACGCTGGCGTCTCTGTTTTCGGTTAATGGCTTCTACGGCGAGTGGCTGGCGAAGCTGGATATCAAGGTGACCTACACCTGGCTCGGTATCGCGGTAGCGATGGCCTTTACCAGCATTCCGTTTGTGGTGCGTACCGTGCAACCAGTACTGGAAGAGTTAGGCCCGGAATATGAAGAAGCAGCTGAAACGCTCGGTGCTACGCGCTGGCAAAGTTTCCGTAAAGTAGTGCTGCCGGAGCTGTCTCCTGCGCTGGTGGCGGGCGTTGCGCTGTCGTTTACCCGCAGCCTCGGTGAGTTTGGCGCGGTTATTTTTATCGCCGGAAACATCGCATGGAAAACCGAAGTGACCTCGCTGATGATTTTTGTTCGCTTGCAGGAGTTTGACTACCCGGCCGCCAGCGCGATTGCTTCTGTGATCCTCGGGGCGTCGTTGTTGCTGCTGTTTTCAATTAACACCTTGCAAAGTCGCTTCGGTCGACGCGTGGTAGGTCACTGATGGCAGACATTACTCAATTGAAACGCTATGACGCACCCCGCATTAACTGGGGTAAATGGTTTCTGATCGGCACGGGCATGCTGGTATCGACCTTTATTTTGCTGGTACCGATGATTTATATCTTCGTGCAGGCGTTCAGTAAGGGATTAATGCCGGTACTACAGAACCTGGCGGATCCGGACATGCTGCATGCCATCTGGCTGACGGTGCTGATTGCGCTGATTGCGGTCCCGGTGAACCTGGTGTTTGGTGTGTTGCTGGCCTGGCTGGTGACCCGTTTTAACTTCCCAGGACGCCAACTACTACTGACGTTACTGGATATTCCATTTGCTGTCTCGCCGGTAGTCGCCGGTCTGGTCTATCTGCTGTTTTACGGCTCTAACGGCCCGCTTGGTGGGTGGCTGGATGAGCATAACCTGCAAATTATGTTTGCCTGGCCGGGGATGGTGCTGGTGACAGTGTTCGTGACCTGTCCGTTTGTGGTGCGTGAGCTGGTGCCGGTGATGTTAAGCCAGGGCAGCAATGAAGATGAAGCGGCTGTGTTGCTGGGTGCATCCGGCTGGCAGATGTTCCGCCGCGTTACGCTGCCGAATATCCGTTGGGCATTGCTGTACGGTGTGGTGTTGACCAACGCCCGTGCGATTGGTGAGTTTGGCGCGGTGTCAGTGGTTTCCGGCTCGATTCGCGGCGAAACCTTATCGCTGCCGCTACAGATTGAATTACTGGAGCAGGACTACAATACGGTCGGCTCCTTTACCGCCGCGGCGCTATTAACGCTGATGGCGATTATTACCCTGTTTTTGAAGAGCATGTTGCAATGGCGTCTGGAGAACCAGGAAAAACGCGCGCAGCAGGAGGAAAATCATGAGCATTGAGATTGCCAATATTAAGAAGTCTTTTGGTCGCACCCAGGTGCTGAACGATATCTCGCTGGATATTCCTTCAGGTCAGATGGTCGCGCTGCTGGGGCCATCCGGCTCGGGCAAAACCACGCTGCTGCGCATTATTGCCGGGCTGGAGCATCAGTCCAGCGGGCATATCCGTTTTCACGGTACCGACGTCAGCCGATTGCACGCCCGCGACCGTAAGGTGGGGTTCGTGTTCCAGCACTATGCGCTGTTTCGTCATATGACCGTTTTCGACAATATCGCGTTTGGTCTGACGGTCCTGCCACGGCGTGAGCGCCCGAATGCGGCGGCCATCAAAGCAAAAGTGACCAAACTTCTGGAAATGGTTCAACTGGCTCATCTGGCGGACCGTTTCCCGGCACAGCTCTCCGGCGGACAAAAGCAGCGCGTGGCATTGGCGCGTGCGCTGGCGGTGGAGCCGCAGATTTTATTGCTCGACGAGCCGTTCGGCGCGCTTGATGCGCAGGTGCGTAAAGAGCTGCGTCGCTGGCTGCGCCAGCTGCATGAAGAGCTGAAGTTTACCAGCGTGTTTGTCACCCACGACCAGGAAGAAGCAACGGAAGTCGCAGACCGCGTGGTGGTGATGAGCCAGGGTCATATCGAACAGGCTGATGCGCCGGATCAGGTATGGCGCGAACCGGCTACCCGTTTTGTTCTGGAATTTATGGGTGAGGTTAACCGCCTGCAGGGGACGATTCGTGGCGGCCAATTCCACGTGGGCGCGCACCGCTGGCCGCTGGGTTATACGCCTGGCTATCAGGGACCGGTGGATTTGTTCCTGCGCCCGTGGGAAGTGGACGTCAGCCGTCGTACCAGCCTGGATTCGCCATTGCCGGTGCAGGTGCTGGAAGCTAGTCCGAAGGGGCACTACACCCAATTAGTTGTACAACCCCTCGGGTGGTACAACGAACCGCTGACGGTCATCATGCAAGGCGATGACTCCCCGAGCCGCGGTGAACGGCTGTTTGTCGGGCTGCAAAATGCACGCTTGTATAACGGCGACCAGCGTATTGAAACGCGTGAAGAGGAACTTGCCCTGGCGCAATCAGCCTGATAGGTTAATTTGCATAGTTATCGCCCGGTGGCGCTACGCTTACCGGGCTTTTTTACGAGCTGAAAACGTGAACACATTAGAAAAAACAATTGGCAATACGCCTCTGGTGAAATTACAACGTCTGGCGCCGGATAACGGTAGTGAAATTTGGGTCAAGCTGGAAGGCAATAATCCCGCAGGTTCGGTGAAAGACCGCGCCGCGTTGTCGATGATCGTCGAAGCGGAAAAGCGCGGAGAAATTAAGCCAGGCGATGTGCTGATTGAGGCGACCAGCGGTAATACCGGAATTGCACTGGCAATGATCGCCGCGCTGAAGGGCTACCGCATGAAGCTGTTGATGCCAGACAACATGAGTCAGGAGCGCCGTGCGGCGATGCGCGCCTATGGTGCCGAGCTGATTCTGGTCACCAAAGAGCAGGGGATGGAAGGCGCGCGCGATTTAGCTCTTGAAATGGCGCAGCGTGGAGAAGGTAAGTTGCTGGATCAGTTTAATAATCCGGATAACCCGTACGCGCATTACACCACCACCGGACCGGAAATCTGGCAGCAGACGTCAGGTCGTATTACCCACTTTGTCTCCAGTATGGGAACGACAGGCACCATTACCGGTGTGTCGCGTTTTCTGCATGAGCAAGAAAAAGCGGTCACTATCGTTGGCCTGCAGCCGGAAGAGGGCAGTAGTATTCCGGGAATTCGCCGCTGGCCTGCGGAATATATGCCGGGCATTTTTAACGCCTCGCTGGTGGATGAGATGCTGGATATTCATCAGAATGATGCCGAAAATACCATGCGTGAACTGGCCGTGCGTGAAGGAATTTTCTGCGGTGTCAGCTCTGGCGGCGCGGTCGCGGGCGCGTTACGCGTTGCACGTGCTACGCCCGGCGCGGTAGTTGTGGCGATCATCTGCGATCGCGGCGATCGCTACCTTTCGACCGGCGTCTTTGGTGAAGAGCACTTTAATCAGGGGCTGGGAATTTAACTTTTTGGCCTGATAAGCGCAGCGCCATCAGGTAACTGCCTGGCACGATGGCCGGATAATGTTTTATCCGGCCAGGGATGATTAATCGTTACGTTTTTCCACCAGCTTATCCAGGAATTGCCACAGCTTCTCATTCATTTGCTGGTAGTCCCAGGCGCGCATCTCTTCAACCGGGCGGATGAAGCGTTTCCCTTCAGCTTCAGCCAACTCTTGCTCTGAGTGCTGAATTAATCCTTCAATCGCGTCAGCTGTGAACTCCATATGGCACTGGAAACCATAGACGAAATTACCGTATTGCACGATTTGTCGCAGGCAGCCCTCACTGGTAGCAAGAATTATCGCCTGGTCGGTTAACCCCGGCATGTCGTTGTGCCAGTGACCGACGATAAGCGATGAGCCGAAATGGCTGAACAGCGGGTTCTGTTGACCGGCTTCGGTCAGAACGATGGGGTAGTGACCAATTTCTTTTTCCGGACTCTGGCACACCTTCGCACCCAGCGCTTCGCCGATTAACTGTGAACCCAGGCAGATCCCCACCACAATTTTACGTGCCGCAATCGCCTGGTTGATCAGATGCTGCTCGGCCTGAGAATCAAAGTACGGGCACTCTGCCAGCGTGGTTCGTGGTGACTGTGGACCGCCAAACACCACCAACATATCGAAATCATCGGCGTTCGCAGGGACTGCTTCTCCGGCATAAACGCGCGACCAGGTGATGGTATAGCCGCGTGATTCGGCCCACGGCAGATACGCGCCAGCAGATTCAAAAGACTCATGAATAACAAAATGAACTCGCACTTTTTCTCTCCTGTTAGCGCTTTAGCGCCTGATGAATATCAACCGCCAGCTTATCAATGTCGCTGTCAGTTAAGGTTGAAAGCGTAATACGCAGGCCGTGGGCGGGCGTATTGACGCCAAACACTTCGCCTTCCCGCACCAGCCAGCCGGACTTTGCCAGCGCAAAAGCGATCGCCTGGCTGTTATCTTCCAGCGGTAGCCACATATTCAGACCGTCACCAACGGGCATCTCAATGCCATGTCGCCGCAGTGCTGCCGCCAACGTTTGCTGCTGGACGGCGTAAAACTGCTGCGTTTGTGCCAGTGTGTGTTGATATGTCTCGTCACTCAGGCACGCGCAGGCTAAATCCTGCAGCAGATGGCTGACCCACTGACTACCGGAGTTGAGCCGTAAACGCAGTTTCCCGGATGTGACGGGATCGCTGACTACGATGGCCAGGCGTAAATCCGGGCCTAAGGTTTTCGACATCGAACGGACAATCGCCCAGTGCGTGGTTTCCTTCGCAATCACCGGATACCAGTGGCAAGCAGATAGCAGCGCAAAGTGGTCGTCGACGATCACCAGAGTCTGCGGATAGCGGGCCAGGATTTCCTGCAATTGCGCCGCGCGTGAGGCGCTCAGGCTGCATCCTGTGGGGTTATGCGCGCGCGGTGTCAGAATTACCGCCCGCGCACCTTTCTGTAGCGCGAGTTCCAGTTGGTCCGGCAGCATGCCTTCGTGGTCAACATTGGCCGGACTGGCGGAGAAACCAGCATAACGCAGCATGTTGATGCTGCTCAAAAAGCATGGATCTTCTACGACAACGCTATCACCAGGCAGTAAATGGGCGCACAGTAGCCGTTCGATAGCATCAATGGCGCCGCTGGTGATATCAATTTCCCCTTTGCCGGGCATTGCATTTTGCATCCATTGTGATGCCCATACTTTAAGCCCTGGTGACACAGCGGCATCGCCGTACAAACGCGGATTCTTATTTATCTTTGCGAAATAACTACTCAGGTCAGGAAGCCGCGAGGGCGCTGGATTCCCGCCGGAAAGATCGACAAGCGGGGTATCCGGATTACCACCTTCCAGCGCAACCGGGGCAGTAATCCCCTTAATCACCGTGCCGTTGCGTCCCAGGCTCTGCGCCAACCCGGAGGTGACCAGGCGTTTGTAAGCCGCCGCGACAGTATTACGGTTCACGTTTAATTCCGTTGCCAGTTCCCGCACTGGTGGCAACGTTTCTCCCGCTGCCAGCGTGCCTGTAGCGACATGTTGACGGATACTGTCAAAAATTTCGTTAGCGGTTTTTCCGTCGATCATTATTGACCTATGACAAAATGAATTTTAGCATATGACGATAATAATGAGGCGTAAGCGCGCTGTCCAGCGAGAGGAGAAATTTATGGAGCAGGGGAGTGATATTCAGTCAGTGCTCTTCGACGATAAGCATCGGGCATTACAGACCGATATTGTCGCCGTCCAGTCACAGGTGGTATATGGCAGCGTAGGCAACAGTATCGCTGTTCCGGCTATTAAAGCGCAGGGATTACGCGTGACGGCAGTACCAACGGTACTGTTCAGTAACACCCCGCATTATGAAACCTTTTATGGCGGCGTTATTCCGGCCGAGTGGTTTAGCGGTTATCTCCGCGCCTTAAATGAGCGCGATGCTCTGCGCGAGCTGAAGGCGGTGACTACAGGATACATGGGCAGCGCAGAGCAAATCGCCTTGCTGGCACAGTGGCTGGAAACCGTTCGGGCAACGCATCCGGACCTGTGCATTTTGGTCGACCCCGTGATTGGCGATACGGATAGCGGTATGTATGTCAAAGCCGAAATCCCGGAGGCTTATCGTCAGCACCTGCTGCCGCTGGCGCAGGGGCTGACGCCGAACGTGTTCGAGCTGCAAATGCTGAGCGGAAAGCCGTGTCGAACGCTTGATGAAGCCATTACGGCGGCACAATCACTGCTCACTGACACCCTGAAATGGGTGGTAATTACCAGCGCGCCGGGGGATACCGAAGAGATTATTAACGTTGCGGTGGTGACGGCTGAAACGGTTGAGGTGTTAGCTCATCCGCGAGTGAAAACGGATCTGAAGGGGACTGGCGATCTGTTTTGTGCAGAGCTGGTGAGCGGCCTTGTACTGGGGAAAGCGCTGACGACCGCGACTCACGACGCCGCGCAGCGGGTGCTGGACGTGATGACGTGGACGCACCTGTGCGGTTGTGATGAATTAATTCTGCCACCGGCAGGGGAGGCGCGATGAAGAGTTACCGGCTGGTAGTTCGCCAGAATGGGCGTATGGTTGGACATTTTGACACCAACGGGGCAGCAGCGCTGGAAGATATCTGTGTAGCGCGGGCCATGTTTGGTATTGCGGGTGGCTACGACTGTGAATTGTTAGTGGCAGACTCGGAGCGACGGATGCTGGAAAGCGGGCCGGAAGGGATGAAGATTCTGATGCGCGAGGCGTGTTACCGACCGGTCACCTCACAAATTTAACGCTTTTCCGACCTATAAAAGATAAAAATCGTTATCGGGGTATATACAAAATCATTCAGGTTGCATCAAGGCGGCAAAGGAGAGAATCCCCGGCGTACATGAGTACGTGGCTGGGGTGAGCGACTGCAGCCAACACAGAGGCAATCTGAAGGATGAAGTATATAAAAAAAATGGCGCCATCAGGCGCCATCTTTCTCTGCAAAAAGAATTACTTCTTGATGCGGATAACCGGAGTCTCACCCACTGTCACGCTACCGGACAGTTTGATCAGCTCTTTGATTTCGTCCATGTTGGAGATAACAACCGGAGTCAGGGTAGACTTGGCTTTTTCTTCCAGCAGCGGCAGATCGAATTCAATAACCGGGTCGCCCACTTTCACGCGCTGACCTTCTTCAGCGATGCGTTTGAAGCCTTCGCCTTTCAGTTCAACGGTATCAATACCGAAGTGAACAAACAGCTCAATGCCGCTGTCGGATTCGATAGAGAAAGCGTGGTTGGTTTCAAAGATTTTGCCGATGGTGCCATCAACAGGGGCAACCATTTTGTTACCGGTTGGTTTGATAGCAATGCCATCACCAACGATTTTTTCAGCAAAAACTACATCCGGCACGTCTTCGATGTTGACGATCTCGCCAGAGAGCGGAGCAACGATCTCAATAGTTCCGGTGTCTTTCTTATCATCAGAAACCAGAGATTTCAGTTTATCGAACAAACCCATGATCTTCTCCTAAGCAGTAAATTGGGCCGCATCTCGTGGATTAGCAGATTGTTTTTTCTTCAATGAACTTGTTAACCAGCGTCATTAACTCGTCCGTTGTCGGTTGAGCAAGAGCCTGCTCTGCTAACACCTTCGCATCTTCGAAGTTCGTGTTACGGATAATCTTCTTAATGCGCGGGATAGAAATGGCGCTCATAGAGAATTCGTCCAGACCCATCCCCAGCAACAGAAGTGTAGCACGTTCGTCGCCTGCAAGCTCACCACACATGCCAGTCCATTTGCCTTCAGCATGAGAAGCATCAATAACTTGCTTGATCAGCGTCAGCACAGATGGCGACATCGGTTGGTAAAGGTGTGAAATCATATCATTACCACGGTCAACTGCCAGGGTGTACTGCGTTAAATCATTGGTGCCGATACTAAAGAAATCAACTTCTTTGGCTAAATGACGCGCAATTGTTGCCGCAGCTGGTGTTTCCACCATCACGCCAATCTCAATGCTTTCGTCAAATGCTTTACCTTCGTCGCGCAGTTCCTGTTTGTAGATTTCGATCTCTTTGCGCAGTGCACGCACTTCTTCAACAGAGATGATCATTGGGAACATGATGCGCAGTTTACCGAAAGCGGAGGCGCGCAGGATAGCGCGAACCTGGTCACGCAGGATCTCTTTACGATCCATGGCGATACGCACGGCACGCCAGCCCAGGAACGGGTTCTCTTCTTTCGGGAAGTTCATGTACGGCAGCTCTTTATCGCCGCCGATGTCCATGGTACGGACGATGACCGCCTGAGAGCCACAGGCTTCAGCAACGGCTTTATACGCAGCAAACTGTTCTTCTTCAGTTGGCAGCGACTCACGGTCCATGAACAGGAATTCGGTGCGGTACAGACCCACACCTTCAGCGCCGTTACGCTCGGCGCCTTCAACGTCACGAACGGTACCGATGTTGGCGCAAACTTCAACCTGGTGACCGTCCAGCGTGATAGCCGGCAGATCTTTCAGCTTAGCGAGTTCCGCTTTCTCGGTTGCAACCTGCTCCTGAACGGCACGCAGTTGCTCAATAACGTCGTTGGTCGGATTGACGTAAACCTGATTGTTTACGGCATCCAGAATCAGATAGTCGTCGTTTTTCACCTGAGAGGTTACGCTACCCGTACCTACGATAGCAGGCAGTTCCAGAGAACGCGCCATGATAGAGGTATGGGAAGTACGTCCGCCCGCGTCAGTGATGAAACCCAGCACCTTGTTCAGGTTCAGCTGTGCGGTTTCTGACGGGGTCAGGTCTGCGGCAACCAGGATAACTTCGTCCTGGATAGCGCTTAGGTCAATAATTGCCAGACCCAGAATGTTACGCAGCAGGCGTTTACCGATGTCACGTACGTCAGCCGCACGTTCTTTCAGGTATTCATCATCCAGCTCTTCCAGGGCTGTGGCCTGACCTTCGATAACTTCATGCGCAGCTGCATCAGCCGTCATGTGCTTATCTTTAATCAGGGCTATGATTTCCTGCTCCAGCTCCTCATCTTCGAGCAGCATGATATGCCCTTCAAAGATGGCTTCTTTTTCTTCACCGAACGTTTCACCAGCTTTGGTTTTGATCGCTTCCAGTTGCGCAGATGCCTTGGCACGACCGCTCAGAAAACGTTCAACTTCCTGATCAACCTTGTCGGCAGAAATTTTTTTCCGGTCAATGACGATCTCGTCTTCTTTCAGCAGCAATGCTTTACCGAAAGCGATACCCGGGGATGCTAAAATGCCTGAAATCATAACCCTACCTTACTTGTGACTGATATTTAAAAGAACTCGTTGAACTTACTCGAGTTCAGCCATCAGTTTAACCAGATGCTCAACTGCTTTCTGCTCGTCTTCACCTTCTGCGGACAGGGTGACAACGGTACCCTGAGTCAGGCCCAGAGTCTGCAGTTTAAACAGGCTTTTGGCGCTAGCGCTTTTGCCGTTGGAAGTCACAGTAATTTCAGAAGTAAAGCCTTTTGCTTCTTTAACAAACTGAGCAGCAGGGCGAGTATGCAGACCGTTCGGAGCGGTAATGGTAACTTCTTGCTGGAACATTATATTTCCCCAACTTATAGGTTTAGTGTTGTGGAACTAAAGTCTAGCCTGGCGGCTCAACTTTAGCCTGTATTGTTAGCATCGGCGTAAACTGGACGCGACACAAAAGGAGTTCGGTGCAATCCGTTGCTGGCAACTTCTTGCCGCTGACGTTTCGTTCGTCATTAAACATTATGCAGCGAAAGGAAGAGTTGAACCAAATCATAAAATCGATTCAGCTAGCGCTTTTCCTGTAACGATTAATTTCGCGCATCAAAATAATTAGCTTGGTTAAATACCAGTTCCGGCGGGTTGAATCAATGCCAGGAGAGTTGAAACTTTGAAGCAGGCCACAAAAAAGCACCCAAAAGGGTGCTTTTTTACGCGTTTTTAACATGCTGGCACTACTGTTGCAGTTCTTTCTCTGTAAAGAGATCGGCAAACAGTGCAGTGCTCAGATAACGCTCACCCGATGACGGTAGAATAACCACTATATTCTTATTGGTAAAGGTTTCATCTTCCTGGAGCTTAAGCGCGGCAGCAACCGCAGCACCGGAAGAGATCCCAGCCAGAATACCTTCTTCTTCCATCAGACGACGCGCAGTAGAAATAGCTTCATCATTAGTGATGGCAACGACTTTATCGATAAGCTTCAGATCAAGGTTGCCCGGAATAAAGCCTGCGCCAATGCCCTGAATTTTATGCGGGCCTGGTTTGAGTTCTTCACCTGCCAGCGCCTGGGCGATAACCGGGGAGTCGGTAGGTTCAACCGCGACGGTGATCAGATCGGTTTTGCCTTTAGTGCCTTTAATGTAACGGGTCACACCAGTCAACGTACCGCCGGTACCGACGCCGGAAATAAAGACATCAACCTGGCCATCGGTATCTTCCCAGATTTCCGGGCCGGTGGTTTTTTCGTGGATTTCCGGGTTTGCCGGGTTGCTGAACTGCTGCAGCAGCAGGAATTTTTCCGGATCGCTGGCCACAATTTCTTCCGCTTTCTGAATCGCGCCCTTCATTCCTTTTGCGCCTTCGGTCAGCACCAGGTTCGCGCCCAGCGCTTTTAAGAGCTTGCGGCGCTCAATGCTCATGGTTTCAGGCATGGTCAGAGTCAGTTTGTAACCGCGAGCTGCGGCAACGTAGGCCAGCGCAATCCCTGTGTTGCCGCTGGTTGGTTCGACCAGCTCTACACCCGGTTTCAGTACACCACGTTTTTCGGCATCCCAAATCATGTTGGCACCGATACGGCATTTGACGCTAAAGCTTGGGTTGCGTGATTCCACCTTCGCCAGAATGCGTCCGTTACCGATACGGTTCAGTCGAACCAGCGGCGTATGACCGATAGTCAGCGAGTTGTCTTCAAAAATCTTACTCATGGCCTGTCCTTAACTGTATGAAATTGGGATACCGCTTCAGCATACCTGTTGAGAAAGTATGGGGAAGTAAGGAATTCGTATATCTATATGCCACCAGGAAATAATGCGTTGCAGTATGGAATAAGAGCGGGCATAAGCCAGCCCGCTTTTACACATTTTTTCATTACTTCCATAACGCGTGCTTAGCACGATAGCAGTCTACCCACATCGCTGTGGCACCACAAACCGCGACCGGCATGATGAACAGATTGAGCACCGGAATCATGGTGAACAGGCTGGTCAATGCGCCAAATTGCATATTGGTGACCTTGCGTGTGCGCAGCGCGACGCGCATCTCCTTAAAAGGCACCTTATGGTTATCAAACGGATAATCGCAGTACTGAATGGCCAGCATCCACGCGCTGAACAGGAACCACAGCACCGGGGCGACGGTCTGCCCAATACCCGGAATGAAATAGAGGATCAGCAACACGACGGCGCGCGGGAGATACCACGCCAGCTTTTGCCATTCACGTTTCATAATACGGGGAACATCTTTCATGATGCCGAGAACGCCGGTGTCAGGCGGTGTTGCGCCTGTTAAGCGCGCTTCCAGTTGTTCAGCCAGCAGACCGTTAAACGGCGCTGCAATCCAGTTGGCTATGGTGGAAAACAGGTAGCCGAACACCAGTAGTACGGAGATAGTGACAATCGGCCACAGCAAGTAGCTGAGCCACTGAAGCCAGTCAGGGACGTGACTCATCAGCGCAGGGATCCAGCTATCGAGTTGTGTGAATAGCCACCAGAATGCGCCGCCCATCAGCAGGATATTCACCAGCAAAGGCAGGATGACAAAGCGACGAATGCCCGGTTGGGTGATGAGCTTCCATCCCTGTGAAAAGTAATAAAGGCCGCTGCGAGGTACGACTGCAGATGATGAAACCATGGTCAGGACATACTCCTTGTTATATAAGCTCTGGTAAACTTTGCGTATCTTACCGGGTTGTTGAGCGTTAAGCTGTTCAGAAATGTTCGAAAAAACAGCAAAAAGCACAATTTTGTTCATCTTTATGCCGTGAAAGCCAAGAGTGCACTTGCACTTGGCGTAATCGACAAATACTCTTAGTGAGTAAATGTTTGCCGTGGTGGCAAGGTGTTAGAACAACAGAGAATATAATGATGCAGGATTTGCGTCTGATATTAATCATTGTTGGCGCGATCGCCATAATCGCTTTACTGGTACATGGTTTTTGGACTAGCCGTAAAGAGCGGTCTTCTATATTCCGCGATCGCCCACTGAAACGCATGAAGTCTAAACGTGAAGACGAGGATTCGTTCGACGACAACGTCGAGGAAGACGAAGGCGTGGGCGAAGTTCGCGTTCATCGTGTGAATCATGCTCCCGGTAACGCGCAGGAACATGGTGTTCCTCCTCAGTCGCCGCAACACCAGTACCAGCCGCAGCCTGTACAACCGCAGCAGCCGGTGCAGCATCAGCCTGTTCAGCAACAACCTGTGCAGCAGCCGATGCAGCATCAGCCCGTTGCTCCGCAGGTTCAGCAGCCCGTGCAGCAAGCACCGCAACCTGCGCCGCAGGCTTTCCAGCCCGCAGAGCCTGCCGTTGAACATCAACCGCAGCCTGAGCCGGTAGTTGAAGAAGCACCTGTTGTTGAAAAACCGCAGCGTAAAGAAGCTGTCATTATTATGAACGTTGCGGCGCATCACGGTAGTGAGCTCAACGGTGAAGTGCTGCTCAACAGCATTCAGCAAGCCGGTTTTAAATTTGGCGATATGAATATTTTCCATCGTCATTTGAGCCCGGATGGCAGCGGTCCTTCGCTGTTCAGCCTTGCAAATATGGTTAACCCAGGAACGTTTGACCCCGAAATGACGGGTGATTTCAGCACCCCTGGCGTGACTATTTTTATGCAGGTTCCGTCCTACGGTGACGAGCTGCAAAACTTTAAGCTGATGCTGCAGTCCGCACAGCACATTGCCGATGAAGTGGGTGGTGTGGTGCTCGACGATCAACGTCGCATGATGACGCCGCAGAAACTGCGCGAGTATCAGGACCGCATCCGCGAAGTTAAAGAATTTCGCGCCTGATTTTCCTCTGGCGTGACATCTCCTTGCTAAACCCCCGCCTGTCGGGGGTTTTTTATCATTGATGGTGCGATATGGAATCAATCGAACAACAACTGACAGAACTGCGAACCACGCTTCGCCATCATGAGTATCTCTACCATGTGATGGATGCGCCGGAAATTCCCGATGCGGAATATGATCGCCTGATGCGTGAACTGCGCGAGCTGGAAGCGCAGCATCCAGACCTTATCACTCCCGACTCGCCAACCCAGCGTGTTGGCGCCGCCCCGTTAGCAGCGTTCAGCCAGATTCGCCATGAAGTGCCAATGCTGTCGCTGGATAACGTGTTTGATGAAGAGAGTTTTCTCGCCTTCAACAAGCGCGTGCAGGACCGACTGAAGAGTACGGACAAACTAACCTGGTGCTGCGAACTGAAGCTGGACGGGCTGGCGGTCAGTATCCTGTATGAAAACGGTGTGCTGGTCAGTGCCGCAACGCGTGGTGATGGTACCACGGGGGAGGACATTACCTCGAACGTGCGCACCATCCGTGCGATCCCATTAAAACTGCGAGGCGATAACATTCCGACGCGTCTGGAAGTGCGTGGTGAAGTGTTCCTGCCGCAGGCCGGATTTGAAAAAATTAACGAAGAGGCCCGCCGTACTGGCAACAAAGTGTTTGCTAACCCACGTAACGCAGCGGCCGGGTCATTGCGCCAGCTCGATCCACGTATTACAGCGAAGCGACCGCTTACTTTCTTCTGCTATGGCGTTGGTGTGCTGGAAGGTGGTGTGTTGCCTGATACCCACCTGGGCCGTCTGCTGCAATTTAAAGAGTGGGGATTGCCGGTGAGCGACAGAGTTAAGCTTTGCGACTCTCCGGAGGAAGTACTTGCTTACTATCACAAGGTTGAAGAAGACCGACCGACGCTGGGATTCGATATCGACGGTGTGGTGATTAAAGTCAACTCTATGGCGTTGCAGGAGCAACTGGGTTTTGTTGCCCGCGCGCCGCGCTGGGCGGTGGCCTTTAAGTTCCCGGCGCAAGAGCAGATGACCTTTGTTCGCGATGTTGAGTTTCAGGTCGGACGTACCGGGGCGATTACGCCCGTCGCTCGTCTTGAGCCGGTTCAGGTTGCCGGGGTTCTGGTCAGTAACGCCACTCTGCATAATGCCGATGAAATCGATCGTCTGGGGTTGCGTATTGGCGATAAAGTCGTTATTCGCCGGGCGGGCGATGTGATCCCGCAGGTCGTCAACGTGGTGCTTTCCGAGCGCCCGGAAGAGACGCGTGAAATTGTGTTTCCACAGCATTGTCCGGTGTGCGGGTCTGATGTTGAACGTGTGGAAGGCGAAGCGGTCGCTCGCTGTACTGGCGGCCTGATCTGCGGGGCACAGCGTAAGGAGTCGTTGAAACACTTTGTTTCTCGCCGCGCGCTCGATGTTGACGGTATGGGCGACAAAATTATCGATCAACTGGTCGAGAAAGAGTATGTCCATACGCCAGCAGATCTCTTCACCCTGACGGCAGGTAAGCTGACCGGCCTTGATCGTATGGGGCCGAAATCGGCGCAAAACGTGGTGAATGCGCTGGAAAAAGCGAAAGAAACGACGTTTGCCCGTTTCCTCTACGCGCTGGGCATTCGTGAAGTCGGCGAGGCCACAGCCGCAGGTCTGGCGGCGCATTTTGGCACCCTTGAGGCGCTGGAAGCGGCTTCCATTGAAGAGCTGCAAAAAGTGCCGGATGTCGGCATTGTGGTAGCGACCCACGTGTTTAATTTCTTTGCTGAAGAGAGCAACCGCGAGGTGATCGTCCAACTGCTGGCGCAGGGGATTCACTGGCCGGCGCCGGTGGTCATCAACGCTGAAGAAATCGACAGCCCCTTCGCGGGTAAAACGGTAGTGCTGACCGGGAGCCTGAGCCTGATGTCACGCGACGACGCCAAAGCGCGACTGACCGAGTTGGGTGCAAAAGTAGCCGGCAGCGTATCGAAGAAAACCGACCTGGTGATTGCCGGTGAAGCGGCGGGTTCGAAGCTGGCAAAAGCGCAGGAACTGGGTATTGCCGTGATCGATGAAGCTGAAATGATCCGCTTACTGGGTGCCTGAGATGGAAAAAGAGCAGCTGGTTGAAATCGCCAATACCGTGATGCCCTTTGGCAAATATAAAGGGCGTCGGCTGATTGATGTACCGGAAGAGTATCTGCTGTGGTTTGCCCGTAAAGATGAATTCCCGCCGGGCAAGCTCGGCGAGCTGATGCAAATCACGCTGCTGATTAAAACTGAAGGGCTGACGCAACTGGTGCAGCCCCTGAAACGCCCTCTCTAAGCCTTTGCGGCGCGGCTTTTCTGCTGCGCCTGCAATGCGTCTGTTTGTTGCTTGTAGCGACGTGCCAGCACGGCACACACCATCAGCTGAATTTGATGGAAGATCATCAACGGCAGCACCATCATTCCTATCACTGACGTCGGGAACAGAATATTTGCCATTGGGATCCCATTCGCCAGGCTCTTTTTCGAACCACAAAAGACAATGGTGATCTCATCGGCTTTGTTGAAGCCGCATTTCCGCGCAACAAAGACGTTGATGCCAATCACGATTGCCAGCAATACGATGCTGACCACCACGATAAACAACAGCGAACCAATCCCCACTTTGTGCCAGATCCCGTTAACCACGGCTTCACTGAAGGCGGAGTACACCACCAGCAAGATGGAGGATTGGTCCGTTTTGGCGATCCATTTTTTATGTCGGGACACCCAGTTACCAATCCACGGACGTGAAAGATGTCCCAGTACGAACGGCAGCAACAGTTGCAGCATGATTTTCCCCACCTGCTCCAGACTGCCTTCTGCGCCATGCATATTCATTACCAGGCCAACCAGTAACGGCGAGAGAAAAATACCCAGCAGGCTGGAGGCCGAAGCGGAACACACGGCGGCAGCAACGTTACCCCCCGCCAGCGACGTAAAAGCGATTGCCGACTGCACCGTGGCCGGCAAAATACACAGGTACAGGAAACCGGTGTACAGCATCGGGTCAACATTTACCGGTGCCCACCAGGCGAACAGAACGCCCAGCACCGGGAAAACAACAAACGTGCTGCACATCACCCACAGATGTAAACGCCAGTGACTACCGCCGGCAATAATGGCTTCACGCGAAAGCTTCGCCCCGTGCATAAAAAACAGTAGGGCAATGGCAGCGGTGGTTAAGCCTTCAAAGAAAGGTACAAAGCCACCTTCGGCCGGGAAAAAGGACGCCAGTAAAACGACCGTAATCAACGTTATCGTGAACGGATCAAGGATACGAAAAAGTTTCATAAAAGCTCCTGAAATTCGGTAGGAACATTTTGCGTTTTTCTGTTTGAGAAATAAAATTGATTTATTGCATCCATATATGAATCGAATAGATGAATTACTCTCTGCGTCAGCTCCGTATCTTTGTTACCGTCGCTCAGGCCAAAAGCTTTAGCCGGGCGGGGGATATCATTGGCTTAAGCCAGTCTGCGGTCAGCCACAGCGTTAAAGAGCTGGAAGGGCAGACGGGTGTGCGGTTGTTAGATAGAACAACGCGGGAAGTGGTGCTGACGGAAGCAGGGCACCAGTTGGCGGCGCGGCTGGAACGTATTCTGGATGAACTGCACAGCACGCTGCGTGAAGCAGGCCAGGTGGGAACGCAGTTAACCGGAACGGTGCGCGTTGCCGCCAGCCAGACAATATCTGCTCACCTTATTCCACAGTGTATTGCCCAGAGTAATCAGCTTTATCCAGCAATCGATTTTGTGCTGCACGACAGGCCGCAACAGTGGGTGCTGGAGAGTATTCGTCAGGGCGAGGTAGATTTTGGCATTGTGATAGATCCAGGTGCTGTGACCGATCTGCAGTGTGAAGCGGTGTTATCCGAACCGTTCCTGCTGTTGTGTCGAGGGGATCATCCGCTAGCCCAACGCGAATGGGTAAATTGGCAGGATTTATATCATGAGCGCCTGGTATTACAGGATTACGCTTCCGGCAGTCGACCGTTGATCGATGCGGCGCTGGCTCACTTTTCCATTGAGGCCAATATTGTTCAGGAGATTGGTCACCCTGCCACGCTTTTCCCGATGGTTGAGGCGGGGATTGGTATCAGCGTGCTGCCTGCGCTGGCGCTTCCTTTGCCACAGGGCAGCCATTTGCAGGTTAAACGCCTGACGCCGGTTGTGGAACGACAATTGATGCTGGCACGACGTAAAAATCGTTCTTTATCGACTGCGGCTCAGGCGCTGTGGGACGTAGTACGGATGCAGGCCAGTGAATTAACCGCCGGTCGGGCACGGGATCCTTTGTACCAGCTTTAACGATATGGCTGGTGTTTGTCATGTCGTTAAGTTTGGCTTTCAGTATCGATGAACTGATCGTTAACTTTTATATTTTTACCCGGCACCGGACTACCTCTTTATATTTATAAATTCTCCTGCGATATTCTTAGGCAATTGCTCAGCTTGCGGATTTGTAAGGCTATTTTAAATTATTACTTTTTTTCTTGACCTTCCACTTGCTGGAAGGTTGATACTCTTTATACGCAAGTACGGATAGCAGTATCTAATACAATGATGTATGGCGATTGATTAATGAAATGACTAAGCAATTTATACAGTAACTCGTTATAGGTAGAATTAACACGATCCCGATGGAGTAATATTAGTGACATGTTAAATAATCCTACAATAGCTGGTTGCTGAAACTAATCCGGTAAATATATTTAACTAATGGGGTATTGGCGGCGATGATAAGCAAAAATAAAATTTTAATTGCAATGCAAATTAGTATGCTGGCATGGTCTGGTTATACGTTTGCAGCAGACAGAGTGTATGTAGCAAATGAAGGTGCAGATTCAGTTAATGTACTTGATGCTGCGTCTTTAAAGACTGTAGATAAAGTACATGTTGGTAAAATGCCGCATAACGTTCAGGTGTCACCAGACAATAAAACAGTTTGGGTAACCAACCTTGGTGCTAACGGGACACATTCATCAGGCTCTGAACATATGGATATGAGTAAAGATACCCATTCTGAGAAGATGGACATGGGCAAAGATTCTCATGCAGGCAAAAAGGAACATGGCGAAGTTTGGGTTATTAATGCCGAGAATGATACAGTTATTGCAAAACTTCAGGTTGGCGCACACCCTGCGCATGTTGTCGTCACCCCTGATGGGAAAATGGCGTATATCTCAAATAGTGCAGATAACACCATCAGCGTGATTGATGCAGAGCATTTGAAAAATCTAACGACAATTAATGTAGGTAAGTTCCCTCATGGCCTCAGAGTGAGTCCTGACGGTAAAGAAGTTTATATCGCGAATATGAAAGGGGGCTCGGTATCCGTTGTTGATACAGCCAGTAATAAAGAAGTCGCGCAGATCCCATTAGGTAAAATGCCAGCCCAGGTAGGTTTCTCACCGGACGGAAAACTGGTGTTTGTTTCCCTGTCTGGTGAAGACGCTGTAGCGGTGATTGATACAGCAACGCGTAAAGTTGTGAAGAAAATTAATGTCGGTACCGTACCAATCCAGCTGTTTGGCACTCCGGATGGTAAAAGCATGCTGGTAACCAATCAGGGCTCGAAGAGCAAGCCGGGTAACACAATAAACATGATTGATATCGCAAGCCTTACGTTAGCGAAAACTATCACCACTGGCAATGGGGCCCATGGCGTGGTTGTCGATAAAAATGGCAAATATGCTTACGTAACTAACTCATTTGCAAACTCTGTCTCGATGATTGACATTAATGAGCGTAAGGTAGTGAACACGCTCCCGGTAGACAACAACCCAAATGGTATTAGCTGGGGCTCTGTTGACGTGACGCCTAAATAACTGTGCTAGCATTTATCAATACCCGTCATTCGCTGGCGGGTATTTTCATAAATATTCTATAAATAAAGGAACGACAGATGAGAAAGCCGGAGCGGACAAAAACGCTGCCTAGTAAGTTCAATTTTGATGATACTGTAAACAGACTCGTCAGCGTATTGAATGCTAAAAATATTCGTATTTTTGTGCAGGTTGATCAACAGCAAGCGGCAACGGATGTAGGTCTTGCTCTGCGACCGACGATGTTATTTCTGTTTGGTAACCCAAAGGGTGGTACTCCTGCCATGCAAGCAAATCCTCATGCGGCAATAGAGTTACCCCTACGGGTGGTTATTTGGCAGGATGATAATGGTGATACCCATATAGATTATCAGGATGCAAGTACTGTTCTGGAGATTGATTATGGTGTTGCACATAATGTTGTTGCTCCAGTTAGCATCCTGGCAACCCTTCTTAACGAAGTAGCCGGTAATTAATTGCAAATAACACTAAGTACCTCGTGGATATTTAGTGTTATTTTCTGCGTTTATTATGCAAGTATTTAACCCGCTATAATAAACCTATTGAACAATACATTTGATGTTCATTACTCTTCAATATTTGTCGATTCGTCTATTTTATAAATAGAAGGATTTTTGTTTGCAATATTATGTGAAGAGTATATCTTGACGCTCAAATATTAATATGTAAGTTATGAGGATAGTTATGAAAAAGACATTAGTCACATCATTGGCCGCTTCTTTGTGTTTTCTCAGTCTGTCTGCCTTTGCTGCTACAGAAATCTCGCAACAAGAAGCCAATAGTTTAAAGCATGTCAAGTCAATCACCGTAACGGAAAATACGGTGAATCAATGTATGCACAAAATTTCGAAAATGGCAGATAAAGAAGGTGCTGATTTCTTTGTTATTAAGAACTTCTCTTCTATAGGCAATGGTTCTCAGGCTGTAGTGACCAGCGAACTCTATAAGAAGTAAACAGCAGTTTCCCCCATTTAAATTATTGATTAGCGAAAGTACGTTGTTGTACCTGCTTTCGCTTATTAATACATCAACAAATGTTTGTCAGTCATTCTCAGGGCGGGTTTTGTCAGCCCACTCGTCTGACGAATTCCAGATATGTTGGTACTCCTTGCCATTTCTGGCAGAAAAAAAATGTGAGTTCAGGCCGATTTAGCACATGCCATCTATACCGATTTACTATCGGTTATCGGGATAAACGGTATTGGTAATCGATTGCGTAGTCTCGCTATAACAATGCGGTACGCTACGTTATTTCGATTACTCAGTATTAAGGACATCTCATGAGCCACTCTCTTTTCTCGCAAAATCCCTGGTATAGCGCTGATATCATTCGTGGTTACAAACCGGATTTTACGCCGCGCGTAGCCTTTATCCTCGGCTCCGGCCTGGGGGCGTTGGCGGATCAAATTGAGGATGCGGCTGCCATCTCTTACGAGAAACTACCAGGGTTCCCGGTGAGTACCGTACACGGCCATGCTGGTGAACTGGTGTTGGGAAATCTGGCGGGAATTCCGGTGGCCTGTATGAAAGGACGTGGACATTTCTATGAAGGTCGCGGTATGACGGTGATGACGGATGCCATTCGTACGCTGAAACTGCTGGGCTGTGAGCTGCTGTTTTGCACCAATGCCGCAGGCTCTTTGCGTCCCGAAGTCGGACCGGGTAGCCTCGTTGCGCTTAGCGATCACATCAATACGATGCCGGGTACGCCGATGGTAGGGCCAAACGATGAGCGTTTTGGTGAGCGATTCTTTTCACTGGCGAATGCCTATGATGCTGACTACCGTGCGATCCTGCAAACTGTTGCCGCTGAGGAAGGGTTCCCGCTGAGTGAAGGGGTTTTTGTCTCGTATCCGGGGCCGAACTTTGAAACCGCGGCAGAAATCCGCATGATGCAAGTTATCGGTGGTGACGTGGTGGGGATGTCGGTGGTGCCTGAAGTTATCTCTGCGCGCCACTGCGGTTTGAAAGTGGTTGCGGTGGCGGCCATCACCAACCTGGCGGAAGGTCTGGGTGATGTTAAATTATCTCATGCGCAGACGCTGGCTGCGGCGGAACTCTCCCGGCAGAATTTCATCAATTTGATATGCGGATTCTTGCGCAAACTGGCCTGAATAACTAAAAAATGACCCCGCTTGCGGGGTCTTACTTTATGGCAAGGAACGGAAAAATGGGTATCGCATCTCGCTTAAAGCTCATGTCGTTTTTGCAATATTTCATCTGGGGAAGCTGGTTGGTAACCCTGGGTTCCTACATGATTAATACCCTGGATTTTACCGGCGCGAATGTGGGTATGGTCTACAGTTCGAAAGGGCTGGCGGCGATTATCATGCCGGGCATTATGGGCATCATTGCCGATAAATGGCTACGCGCCGATCGCGCCTATATGCTTTGTCATCTGGTGTGTGCGGGCGTGTTGCTATATGCCACAACCGTTACCGATCCGCAGACTATGTTTTGGGTGATGCTGGTTAACGCAATGGCGTATATGCCGACGATTGCCTTATCGAATAGCGTCTCATACTCGTGTCTGGCACAATCGGGTCAGGATCCGGTCACCGCTTTCCCCCCCATTCGCGTGTTTGGCACTATAGGGTTTATTGTGGCCATGTGGACGGTGAGCCTGATGGGACTGGAGCTGAGCAGTGCGCAACTGTATATCGCTTCTGGCGCATCGTTATTGCTGGCTCTGTATGCGTTGACGTTGCCGAAAATCCCGGTTGCTGAGAAGAAAGCAAACACCACGCTTGCCAGCAAGCTCGGTCTGGACGCCTTTGTCCTGTTTAAAAAACCGCAGATGGCAATCTTCTTTTTGTTTGCGATGATGCTGGGGGCGGTGTTGCAAATCACCAACGTCTTTGGCAATCCGTTCCTGCATGATTTTGCCCGTAATCCTGAGTTTGCCGACAGTTTTGTGGTGAAGTACCCCTCCATATTGCTTTCAGTTTCGCAGATGGCGGAGGTGGGCTTTATTCTCACTATTCCGTACTTCCTTAAACGCTTTGGCATTAAAACGGTGATGCTGATGAGCATGCTGGCATGGACGCTGCGCTTTGGCTTCTTTGCCTTTGGCGATCCGTCGCCGTTTGGTTTTGTGCTGCTGCTGATGTCGATGATCGTCTACGGCTGTGCGTTTGATTTCTTCAATATCTCGGGATCGGTATTTGTCGAGCAGGAGGTTAGCTCTAACATTCGCGCCAGCGCGCAGGGGCTATTTATGACGATGGTCAACGGCGTGGGCGCGTGGGTGGGTTCAATCCTGAGCGGGATGGCGGTAGATTACTTCTCTGTCGATGGCGTTAAGGATTGGCAAACCATCTGGCTGGTGTTTGCCGCGTATGCGTTAACACTTGCGGTTATCTTTGCATTGTTCTTTAAGTACAGGCATGAGCCTGAACGACTGGCACAGAAATCACCGGCACATTAACACTCCATTGGCGGCGGGTTCTGATACCCGCCGTTTCATTATCTGCGAGGCAATGTGGTAACTTTGCGCATTATCCTTATTTCAGGAGCGCATTATCCATGGAACGCACGTACCGTATCGATCTGAAGTTACTGCGTTATTTTCTTGCTGTCGCAGAAGAACTGCATTTTGGACGCGCTGCTGCTCGCCTGAATATGTCGCAACCGCCGCTCAGTACCCATATTAAAGAGCTGGAGCAACAGCTCGGCACTTTGCTATTTATCCGTCATTCTCGCAGCGTGGCGTTAACTCACGCGGGAAAGATATTGATGGAAGAGTCGCGCCGACTGTTATCCAGTGCCAATCAGGCGCTGGCGAGAGTGGAGCAAATTGGTCGTGGTGAGGCAGGGCGAATTGAGCTTGGCGTTATCGGTACAGCGATGTGGGGAAAAATGCGTCCGGTGATGCGGCGTTTTATGAAGGATAATCCCAATGTTGAGGTGCTGTTTCGCGAGAACATGCCCGCGATGCAGATGACGATGCTGGAACGGCGTGAACTGGATGCAGGAATTTGGCGGATGGCTACGGAGCTTTCTCCCGGGTTTACCAGTTTGCGTTTGCATGAGTCCTCTTTTCTGGTTGCCATGCCGGAAGAACATCCTCTTACTGCCTGTGAGTCCATACCGCTGGAGGCGCTGAGAAATGAATATTTTGTCACAATGCCTTCCATTCATACTGACTGGGCATTTTTGCAGCGAGTTTGCCTGAGTGCTGGATTTTCCCCGATGATTATTCGTGAGGTGAGGGAGCCGCAAACGGTGCTGGCGATGATCAGCATGGGGATTGGTATTACGTTAATTGCTGACAGCTATGCGCAGATGAATTGGCCTGGCGTGGTATTTCGACCGTTAGAGGAACGTATTCCGGCGGATTTGTATATTGTGTATGACCAACTGCAGGCGACACCCGCGCTGGAGAAACTGGTAGCGGCATTGACGATGTGATGTCTGTGCCGGATGGCGACTGACGTCTTATCCGGCCTACGTGTGTAGTGTTGTCTGTGCCGGATGGCGACTGACGTCTTATCCGGCCTACGTGTGTAGTGTTGTCTGTGCCGGATGGCGACTGACGTCTTATCCGGCCTACGTGTGCGGTATTGTCTGTGCCGGATGGCGACTGACGTCTTATCCGGCCTACGCGTGCGGTATTGTCTGTAGGCCTGATAAGCGTAGCGCATCAGGCGATGCAGGTTCGAATCTTATAAATCGCAGATAGCAAAAAGGCGCCTTTAGGGCGCCTTTTTACATTGGTGGGTCGTGCAGGATTCGAACCTGCGACCAATTGATTAAAAGTCAACTGCTCTACCAACTGAGCTAACGACCCGAAGTGGTGGGTGATGACGGGATCGAACCGCCGACCCCCTCCTTGTAAGGGAGGTGCTCTCCCAGCTGAGCTAATCACCCACTTCGGTACTTCAATTTTATTGTAAGAAATCCAGCTGGCGAGAAAGTGGTGGGTGATGACGGGATCGAACCGCCGACCCCCTCCTTGTAAGGGAGGTGCTCTCCCAGCTGAGCTAATCACCCACTTCTCAATTTCTTACTCTACACGGCGGAGACTACATAAAGTAGTTGGTGGGTGATGACGGGTTCGAACCGCCGACCCCCTCCTTGTAAGGGAGGTGCTCTCCCAGCTGAGCTAATCACCCCCGCTGTGTGGAGTCGCATTATAGGGAGAGTTGAAAATGAGTCAACGCATTTTCTAAAGAATTTGTTCGTTCGTCGTAAATTTAAACAAAACGATCGCAAATCAATCCATGCAGCATGATTTGTATACGAAAATGGCAAAGCGTGATGTTCCAACCTGAACAACATTGAGGAATCAGGCCACAGTGATAGAATACGAGCCTGATAATCTTCCCAGGATTTGCCGGTTGTCGGCATCTTTATAAACGTAAGGCCATTTCATGAAAATCAAAACTCGCTTCGCGCCAAGCCCGACAGGTTACCTGCATGTCGGTGGTGCGCGTACTGCTCTATATTCCTGGCTTTTTGCACGTAACCATGACGGTGAGTTTGTGCTGCGTATTGAAGACACCGATCTTGAACGCTCCACTCCGGAAGCTATTGAAGCCATTATGGATGGCATGAACTGGCTGAATCTGGAATGGGATGAAGGCCCGTACTTCCAGACCAAACGTTTTGATCGCTACAACGCCGTGATTGATGAGATGCTGGAAGCCGGTACCGCGTATAAATGCTACTGCTCCAAAGAGCGTCTGGACGCACTGCGCGAAGAGCAGATGGCAAACGGTGAGAAGCCACGTTACGACGGTCGCTGCCGCCACGGCCATGAACATCATGCTGCTGATGAACCCTGCGTGGTGCGTTTTGCCAACCCGCAGGATGGCTCCGTTATTTTTGACGACCAGATCCGTGGGCCGATCGAATTCAGCAACCAGGAGCTGGACGATCTGATCATCCGCCGTACTGACGGTTCCCCGACCTACAACTTCTGTGTTGTTGTCGACGATTGGGATATGGAAATCACCCACGTTATTCGTGGTGAAGACCATATCAACAACACTCCGCGTCAGATTAACATCCTGAAAGCGCTGAATGCGCCGGTGCCGGTTTATGCACACGTGTCGATGATCAACGGCGACGACGGTAAAAAACTCTCTAAACGTCACGGTGCGGTCAGCGTTATGCAGTATCGCGACGACGGTTACCTGCCGGAAGCGCTGCTGAACTATCTGGTGCGTCTGGGCTGGTCCAGCGGCGATCAGGAAATCTTCACCCGTGAAGAGATGATCAAACTGTTCTCCCTTGGTGCGGTGAGCAAGTCTGCCAGTGCGTTCAACACCGAAAAACTGCAGTGGCTGAACCATCACTACATTAATTCGCTGGCGCCTGAATATGTGGCAACGCATCTGCAATGGCATATTGAGCAGGAAAATATCGATACTCGCGTCGGCCCGCAGCTGTCTGAGCTGGTTAAACTGCTGGGTGAGCGCTGCAAAACGCTGAAAGAGATGGCGCAGAGCTGCCGCTACTTCTACGAAGACTTTGCTGAGTTCGACGCGGATGCAGCTAAGAAACACCTACGTCCGGTAGCGCGTCAGCCGCTGGAAGTGGTTCGCGATAAGCTGGCTGCTATCAGCGAGTGGACGGCAGAAAACGTGCATCACGCGATTCAGGCAACCGCTGATGAGCTGGAAGTGGGTATGGGTAAAGTTGGGATGCCGCTGCGCGTAGCCGTAACCGGCGCGGGTCAGTCTCCGGCGTTAGACGTAACGGTGCATGCGATTGGTAAATCCCGCAGCATTGAGCGTATTAATAAAGCGCTGGCGTTTATTGCTGAGCGTGAAAGCCAGCAGTAAGACCGGTTGAGCGATGAAACAACGGCAGGAGCGCATCCTGCCGTTTTTTTTGCCTGTTATTCAGACTCATCAATACCCAGACGGGTAAGGAAAGTGCGAATACCTTCGCGCGAAATATACATTGCCAGCTTTTCTTGTTCCGTTGGGGACATGTTGTCCAGTGCGCTAATTATCTGGCGACAGGCGTGGCTACGCACCACGTGGGTGTATTCTGCCAGCGGTTCCTCAGCCTGATAAATTTCAGGGACTTTGCGAAAAGCCGGAATATTGAGCAGAAACGTACGGACGCTGGAGTCGATATGGATCAGCCTTGCACGACCCCCTTTAACGCCGGGAAACTTTTCGGTGGTCCAGTTTTGTTCTCTGATCCAACGATTGACGGTTTGTTTGGCAACCCCGAGACATTCCGCTAGTTCTTCGGTCGTCATTTTGCTGCGTAATTTTTTCATATTATTTGTTGTCGCGGATCCCTAAGCGTTGTAACAAACCCGTAATGCCTTCACGCAGGATCAGTGACGTAAACATTTTTTGTTCTGACGGAGTCATCTCTTTGGCGAGCCTAATCAGTAGAGCTTCGATAGAGGTATCGCCGGATAACGATAAATTATCTGATAAACCTTCGGCTGAACGCTCAGCACTGCGAATGTATTCACGAACTTGTTCGGTGACGTGAACCAGACGCGCTTTACCGCCCTGTACGCCTGGTTTTGGTGATGTAGCCCAACCCTCCTTGCGCACCCATTTATTGATGGTCTGTCGGCTGTATCCGGTCAGATTAGCAAGTTCTTCTGGCGTCATCCGTTCCTTGAACATAACGATTCCCTGAATAGTCGTGGGGTTAATTAGTGGCTCATTTTATAGCACCATTTTAGTAGAAACCGTGACGCGTTTAACTACTGAATGCGAGTTGTTACGCAATGTTCTTCATTTGACTGCTTTTTCAGCGATTGAATTCTATGAGTTAATTTTGCCGTTGACACACGCGAAGGGAATTCATATGATGCCGCCCGTCAACTCGACAAGCTTTACGTAATGGGGCTATAGCTCAGCTGGGAGAGCGCTTGCATGGCATGCAAGAGGTCAGCGGTTCGATCCCGCTTAGCTCCACCAAATTTAATCCCAATGAATTTGGTATGTACGTAATAGCATCGTGGGGCTATAGCTCAGCTGGGAGAGCGCTTGCATGGCATGCAAGAGGTCAGCGGTTCGATCCCGCTTAGCTCCACCAAAATTTAAACCCTCGCTGAAAAGCGGGGGTTTTTTGTTTCTGTATCCTACCTGTTCTTACCCTGTATCTCTTCGGTTTGCTGAATAGCAGGCATAAAAAAACCGGGGAGAAGAATCTCCCCGGTCTTATCAATACGACGTTATCTTACGCTTACAGCACCAGTGCGGCGATAGATGCAGACAGTACGCTCACCAGCGTAGAGCCGTACACCAGCTTCAGACCGAAGCGGGAAACCACGTTACCTTGCTCTTCGTTCAGACCTTTAATCGCACCGGCGATAATACCGATGGAAGAGAAGTTAGCGAAGGAGACCAGGAACACGGACAGGATACCTTCTGCACGCGGAGAGAGCGTGGCGGCAATTTTCTGCAGATCCATCATCGCGACGAATTCGTTGGAAACCAGTTTGGTTGCCATGATACTGCCCACCTGCAGCGCTTCGCTGGACGGCACACCCATTACCCATGCAACCGGGTAGAAGATGTAGCCCAGGATGCCCTGGAAGGAGATGCTGTAGCCAAACCAGCCGGTCACGGTGGCGAACAGGGCGTTCAGGGCTGCGATTAGCGCGATGAAACCAATCAGCATCGCCGCAACGATAATTGCCACTTTGAAACCTGCCAGGATGTATTCACCCAGCATTTCGAAGAAGCTCTGGCCTTCGTGCAGGTTAGACATCTGAATGTTTTCTTCGCTGGCATCAACGGTGTACGGGTTGATCAGCGACAGCACGATAAAGGTGCTGAACATGTTCAGAACCAGCGCTGCAACCACGTACTTCGGCTCCAGCATGGTCATGTACGCGCCGACGATAGACATGGAAACGGTCGACATCGCCGTTGCAGCCATGGTGTACATACGGTTGCGAGACATTTTGCCGAGAATATCTTTATAGGCGATAAAGTTCTCGGACTGACCCAGGATCAGGGAGCTGACGGCGTTGAAGGATTCCAGCTTGCCCATACCGTTCACTTTGGATAACAGGAAACCAATCGCGCGGATGATAACCGGCAGAACGCGGATATGCTGCAAAATACCGATAAGAGCGGAAATGAAGACGATTGGGCACAGCACTTTCAGGAAGAAGAATGCCAAGCCTTTGTCGTTCATGCTGCCGAAGACAAAGTTTGTCCCTTCATTAGCGAATCCGAGGAGTTTTTCAAACATCTCGGAGAAGCCTCTCACGAAGCCCAGACCGACATCAGAGTTCAGGAAGAACCATGCCAGTAACACTTCAATAACAAGCAATTGAATAACATAACGAATGCGGATTTTTTTACGGTCACTGCTTACCAGCAGTGCGAGTACCGCAACCACGGCAAGGGCCAGGACGAAATGAAGAACGCGGTCCATATTTGCTCCAAATATGAGGCAGGTTTAGTTTTCGTGCACATTCTATGTAACAACCATAAAGAAAACGAGATCAAACACACACTATAATAAGGACCTGTGACGAGATTCAAAATTAGTGATCGGTGATACACTTCTGTTATGTTTAGTATGGAAGTGAAAAGTTATGTCATTGTGCTAATCTCATAACAATAATTAAACATCTCACCGGTATTTCCAGAATCCTTATCGATCCATAGACAAACGCTATCAGAGAAATCAACTTCACCCATTAAAATGAATTTGATAATCATTCTCAATAGGCGTAGCTTGAAACATAGCAAAGGCTATGTTTCTGAGGCACTAAAATGACTAACGATCGCGTTGAGAGTAGCAGTGGACGGGCAGCGCGCAAGTTGAAGCTCGCATTAATGGGACCTGCGTTCATCGCGGCGATCGGCTACATCGATCCGGGCAACTTCGCCACCAACATCCAGGCAGGGGCCAGCTTTGGCTATAAACTGTTGTGGGTGGTGGTCTGGGCAAATCTGATGGCAATGCTGATTCAGGTGCTGTCGGCAAAGCTGGGTATTGCCACGGGTAAAAACCTGGCGGAGCAAATTCGCGATCACTATCCTCGTCCGGTGGTGTGGTTCTACTGGGTGCAGGCCGAAATTATCGCCATGGCGACAGACCTTGCTGAATTCATTGGTGCCGCGATTGGTTTCAAATTGATCCTCGGCGTGTCGTTATTGCAGGGGGCCGTGCTCACCGGTATCGCGACTTTTTTGATTCTGATGTTGCAGCGCCGTGGGCAAAAACCGCTGGAAAAAGTGATTGGCGGCTTGCTGCTGTTTGTGGCTGCGGCTTACATTGTGGAACTGATCTTTTCCCAGCCGAACTTCGCGCAACTTAGCAAGGGAATGGTTATCCCGAGCCTGCCTAATTCCGAAGCGGTGTTCCTGGCGGCTGGCGTGCTCGGCGCGACTATCATGCCACACGTCATTTATCTGCACTCTTCCTTAACTCAGCATCTGCACGGCGGAACACGTCAACAGCGCTATGCGGCCACGAAATGGGATGTGGCAATCGCCATGACGATTGCTGGATTTGTCAATCTTGCGATGATGGCGACGGCTGCCGCTGCATTTCACTTTAGCGGGCATACCGGTATTGCCGATCTCGATCAAGCGTATCTGACACTTGAACCGCTGTTGAGTCACGCTGCGGCGACGGTATTCGGTTTAAGCCTGGTGGCTGCGGGACTTTCTTCTACCGTGGTCGGTACGTTGGCCGGGCAGGTGGTGATGCAAGGGTTTATCCGCTTTCACATTCCGCTTTGGGTACGCCGTACCGTCACCATGATGCCATCATTTATTGTGATTTTGATGGGACTGGATCCGACGCGCATTCTGGTGATGAGCCAGGTATTGCTCAGTTTTGGTATTGCACTGGCGCTGGTGCCGCTACTGATCTTTACCAGTGACGGTAAGCTGATGGGCGATTTGGTGAATACCCGTTGGGTAAAACAGGTAGGTTGGGTGATTGTTGTGCTGGTGGTGGCGCTCAATATCTGGCTGTTGGTAGGAACCGCACTCGGTTTGTAAAAACAAAAGGGCCTGTTGGCCCTTTTGTTACATTAATGATGATGTTTGTGGCCACGCCCGCGACCGCGGTGGTCGTCACGATCGTTCCAGCCTTCACGATAACCACGCTCATAAGCTTTGCGTTTGTCCCAGCCACGATGGTAGCCGTTGTCATGACGCCACCAGCGATTTTTGCGCCACTCATAGTTATGGTGCCAGTAATCCCGGTCGCGCCAGCGGCCGCCATCCCAGTAGTTACCGTAGTTATCGCGATCGCCAATTTGTAATTTTATTGATGGCAGCAGGGTGATTTCGCCAGCGTTCGCGGCCAGCGGTGTAAAAGCCAATAAGACTGCCGCCAGAATCAGTGACCTGAACATGTTTTCTCTCCTTCACGATCGAGCCGTAGCCGGCCTGTTAACGTAATATTACGGGGCAGTAAAGCCCCGTTTCATCGCCTTAACTCTTAAATCGCAAGTGAGAGCACTTTTTGTTAATAAATGTGTCTTTATTTCAATCAACTCAGGATAGCATCAATCTCCGCGCACTCTTCAGACGTAAAGTGACGGTTTGCCAGCATACCGACAGCGTCTTCAATCTGCGCCGTTTTACTCGCGCCAATCAGCACGGACGTGACTTTGTCATCCCGTAACACCCATGCTAGCGCCATTTGGGAAAGCTTTTGCCCGCGTCGTTCTGCCAGCACATTCAGCGCCCGCACTTTTTCCAGTTTTTGTGGAGTGATCTGGTCCGGATTCAGAAAGCGACTGGTGCTTGCCGCACGAGAATCCGCAGGAATGCCGTTCAGATAGCGGTCGGTTAACTGTCCGCCAGCCAGCGGTGAGAAGGCGATACTGCCGACACCTTTTTCCTGTAATAGCGACAGCAAGCCGCCTTCGACCCAACGTTCAAACATGGAATATTTGGGCTGGTGAATAAGGCATGGCGTACCTAAATCGTCGAGTATTTCAATCGCCTGCCTGGCAAGATCTGCTGGATAGTTAGACAACCCGACGTACAGCGCTTTGCCCTGACGGACGATGTGATCCAGCGCGCGCATGGTTTCTCTGAGCGGTGTTTCAGGGTCGGGGCGATGGTGGTAGAAGATATCGACATACTCCAGCCCCAGACGCTTCAGGCTTTGATCGAGACTGGCAATCAGATATTTGCGTGAACCCCAATCACCGTAGGGACCTTCCCACATGGTGTAGCCCGCTTTTGTGGAGATAATAAGCTCATCTCGCCACGGTAAAAAATCTTCCTGCAGGATCCGACCAAAATTCCGTTCTGCCGAACCCGGCGGTGGACCATAGTTATTTGCCAGATCAAAATGGTTAATCCCCAGATCGAATGCGCGCTGTAACAATGCGCGACTGTTCTCGACCTGCGTGGTATCGCCAAAATTGTGCCACAAACCCAGAGAGACAATCGGGAGCTTAAGGCCGCTTTGACCGCAGCGGCGGTACTCCATTGTCTGATAACGATTTTCATCTGCGTGATAAACCATGTCACCTCCCTTCCACAATGCGTGTGTCTTTCAGTGTATACGGTTACACCGTCGATTCTTCAATGAATTTTAACCGCCAAAACTGTAAATCCTGCTTTCCACCCTTTCACAGCGACTTTCCTGGACAGTCATCACAGTTCTTCGATACTCAACATGAGGTTACCGTCAGAAGGATAGCTGTCATGCAAACCCCGTATTCCGTTGCTGATTATCTGCTGGACAGGCTGGCAGGCTGTGGCGTCGGCCATCTCTTTGGTGTGCCGGGCGATTATAATTTGCAGTTTCTTGACCACGTGATTGAACATCCCAACGTATGTTGGGTCGGGTGTGCGAATGAATTGAATGCGGCTTATGCGGCAGATGGCTATGCCCGGGTATCCGGGGTTGGGGCGCTGCTCACCACGTTTGGTGTGGGGGAGTTAAGCGCAATTAACGGTATCGCGGGTAGCTTCGCGGAATATGTTCCTGTTTTGCATATTGTCGGCGCACCCTGTCGCGGCGCGCAGCGTCGCGGAGAGTTGATGCATCACACTTTGGGTGACGGTGACTTTCAGCATTTTTACCGCATGCAGCAGGCAGTAACAACGGCCAGCGCGATACTGGATGAACAAAATGCCTGCTATGAAATTGACCGTGTGTTGCGAATGATGCTCAGCGAGCGCAGGCCGGGCTATCTGATGCTACCTGCTGATGTGGCTAAACAGCCTGCTACGCCACCGAATGATATTATGAGTGTTCCTCTGAGCGAGCCGGAAAGCAGCGTGATAGAGGCGTTTCGCTACCATGCCCGTGAACGATTGCTGGACAGCCCACGCGTAGCGTTGCTGGCCGACTTCCTCGCGCTGCGTTTTGGTCTGCAGCCGGTTTTACAGCGCTGGATGGTGGAAACGCCGATGGCTCATGCCACGTTGTTGATGGGCAAAGGACTGTTTGATGAGCGTCACCCGGCGTTTGTTGGCACGTACAGCGCCGGAGCCAGCAGCGATTATGTACGTCAGGCTATAGAAGATGCCGATACGATAATGTGTGTCGGCACACAATTTGTCGACACCTTGACTGCTGGGTTTACACAACAGCTACCGCAGGATCGCACCATTGACGTTCAGCCCCATGCGTCACGAATTGGATCCCACTGGTTTAACATCCCGATGGAGCAGGCGGTCACCACATTACGTGAGCTGTGCCTGGAAATGTCGTTTTCTCTACCGCCAGAACGTCCGCCAATTAGGCATGTTCAGGTTGAGAATGGCCCACTGACGCAGGAAAACTTCTGGCACACGGTGCAGCAGTTTCTGAAGCCTGATGACATTATCCTCGTCGATCAGGGAACCGCCGCCTTTGGCGCGGCTGCGCTCTCACTACCTTGCGGGGCGGAAGTACTGGTTCAACCGTTGTGGGGATCTATCGGCTACGCGCTCCCGGCGGCATTCGGCGCGCAAACGGCCTGTCCGGACCGTCGGGTGATCCTGATTATTGGTGATGGCGCGGCGCAGCTCACCATTCAGGAGCTGGGCTCCATGCTCAGAGACGGGCAATCGCCGGTTATTTTACTGCTCAACAATGACGGATATACCGTGGAGCGGGCCATACATGGGGCAAATCAGCGCTATAACGACATCGCCGCCTGGAGCTGGACGTCGGTGCCGCAGGCGTTTAGCCGTGAATGTCAGGCCGAATGTTGGCGGGTGAAGCAGGCGGTACAGCTGGAAGAGGTGCTGGCCCGGTTGTCCCATCCGCAACGACTGTCGTTAATTGAGGTGGTGCTACCGAAAGCCGATCTTCCTGAATTATTGCGCACGGTGACCCGTGCGCTGGAATCTCGCAACGGCGGATAGCTATTTATCAGGGCGCTCAGCGACCATCATCGGTTTGCCTGCCAGCAACAGCCAGGCGGGCAGCATGACGATGCACAGCAGCGGCAGCAGGGTGGAATCTGGCACCACCACTGCTGCCATAAACAGGCTCAGCCAGGCGTCACGGGTGACGACCAGCACCAGCCCGAGAATAGAGCAAGAAACCGTGATGGCAGCCGGCACAGCTTCAACATGGGCGTGCAGCATCAGGCCAAGTGCGACGCCAACGAATACCGCCGGGAAGATTCGTCCGCCGCGAAAACCACTCGCCGCTGCTACCACCAATGCCGTTAGTTTGATCACGGCGAGCATGAAATAATCTGATGTCCCCAGCGTTTGGCTAAACGCCATTTGCTGCATTTCGTCCAGTCCCTTAAACAAGGTAAGCGGCCCGCCGATAACACCCAAAATACCAAGGATAAAACCGCCTGCCCCGAGGATCAGCACCGGGTGTCTTAATCGATGCATTAAATGGTGCAAACGCGGCAGACACCAGACGGCAACCATCCCAGCGGCAATGGCGATGGCAGCAACAACCGCGCCGCTGAGGATATCGATCAAGTGCATCTGCGTGTAGTGCGCGATGGGCAGTGAAAAATGGGGGTGAAAAAACAGGCTGGTGGTTAGCGAACCCGCGGCGGCGGCCATTAACGGTGCAAACAGGCGATCCCACAAGGGCACATCGTTTGAGCTATTTAGCGTTTGCGAAAATATCAGCGCGGCGGCAACGGGGGTACCAAATAGCGCGCCGATGGTGCCGGCAGAGGCGAGAATGGTCCAGTCCAGCTTGGCAATGCGCGGAAACATGCGGCTACCAAGTGCCACTGCCAGTGCGATATTCACGGTCATGATGGGGTGTTCCGGACCCAGACTGACGCCACCCGCGAGGCCGAGGATTAACGCTGCCAGCAGGCCCGGTATTGCTGACGTTGGCACCGGCATACCAATTAACGGTTCACAGGCCGGATCCGGGCCTGCGTGGCCATGGCTGTAACGGATAACTAACCCGACCATGATCCCCGTGAGTGTCAGCATACCGATAATCCAGACCGGAGAGTCCTGGGCTATACCGATGCTAACAGGCAGACGTTCCCACAAAAACTGCTGTAAAACGGAAGCCACTTTCATCACAACGATCAACACCAGGCTGGACGCTATGCCAATGATTAGCGCTGGGGTTGATAGCAAGAGCATCGTTCTGGCTCGCGGATGGAGCATTTTCTATTCCTTAAAACAGAGTCATAGACATAGTTTGCACAGCCTGCCTGACGACATCGCTGCAAATGGTGCTGAAACGATAAAGTAATTGTGTGATCTGGATCGATTTTCCACGGGCATCAGCCTTCAGACCGTTGTTGTTATGTCCCCATGAATTTACAGTGTGGCAAAGATTTATTCTGACTTTAGCGGAGCAGTGGAAGAATGACAAAATATGCTTTAGTAGGGGATGTTGGCGGCACCAACGCGCGTCTTGCTCTGTGCGATATTGCCAGTGGCGAGATTTCGCAGGCAAAAACCTATTCCGGGTTGGATTATCCAAGTCTGGAGGCGGTGGTGCGCGTGTACCTGGATGAGCATAGCGTTAGCGTTGAAGATGGTTGTATTGCCATTGCCTGTCCGATAACCGGCGACTGGGTGGCAATGACCAACCATACCTGGGCGTTCTCTATTGCTGAGATGAAAAAAAACCTGGGCTTCAGCCATCTGGAAATCATCAATGATTTCACCGCTGTGTCGATGGCGATCCCGATGCTGAAAAAAGAGCATTTAATCCAGTTTGGTGGCGCGGAACCTGTTGAAGGTAAACCTATTGCTGTTTATGGCGCAGGAACCGGGCTCGGCGTGGCGCATCTGGTCCACGTGGATAAACGCTGGGTAAGCCTCCCTGGTGAAGGCGGCCACGTGGATTTTGCGCCTAACAGCGAGGAAGAGGGAATTATCCTTGAGGTTCTGCGCGCGGAAATAGGTCACGTGTCCGCAGAACGCGTGCTGTCGGGTCCGGGACTGGTGAATCTGTATCGCGCGATCGTTAAATCTGACGGACGCCTGCCGGAAAATCTGCAGCCGAAGGATATCACCGCACGGGCGCTGGAAGATTCCTGCATTGACTGTCGTCGTGCGCTGTCGCTGTTCTGCGTCATCATGGGACGTTTTGGTGGCGATCTGGCGTTAACGCTGGGCACATTTGGCGGTGTGTACATCGCCGGCGGCATTGTGCCGCGCTTCCTCGACTTTTTTAAAGCGTCGGGCTTCCGCGGTGGTTTTGAAGATAAAGGTCGTTTTAAAGCCTACGTGCAGGATATTCCGGTGTATCTGATCGTGCACGATAATCCAGGACTACTTGGCGCTGGTGCGCATTTACGTCAGACGCTGGGCCACATTTTGTAAGGTCAGGGCCGGATGGCGCTCAGCGCTTATCCGGCCTTGTCGTTCTGGCTGTTCATATTTTCTAAAATTATCTTGATCATCTGTTGTTCAAATAAATCGGCATGCAGGTATCTTGTGTTTTTATATTTTTTATCGGTATCCAGATAGGGTTGATGCAAACAACATTCTGGCGGCGTGCATGAGATCAGGGTGTTAATAAGGTCAATTGGTTTAGGGTATTCAACAAATAGCGGGCCATGGCGATAGTTATTTTTATTTTGCCATTCCGCCAGATCGTCCATGAAACACTCTGCGGTTGGTTTTGGCATCGCGCTGGCTTTATCTTTGCCCAATACAATATAAGCCATGTTGTATAACCCGTGCGCGTATGGCCAGAACATTTTATGGAGCTTAGTGAGTCCCGGTTCTCTCAATGCAGATACGCTTTTACAATATAAATCGAGTTGTGTCCCTGCTTCTGTCACATCCTCATCCAGGAGCGCCATCAGGTAGCGGAGGATGAACATATCGCTTGCTGTCTGCTTCGTGGCCAGTACCTTTTGCGCTCTTTTTCTGGCATCCACTGCAAAGTCTGCACGTTTGTACCACACCGCCATCATTAAATTCGTCATGGCCAGGTTAACAGGGTGACCGTTATCACTCATGCCCAATTTTTCAGGCAATAAGAGCGGTACTCGGTCAAATAAACCCGCGGCAAGAATCTCCAGTGTCGTCCATACATTAATACTGTGATCGCAGCCTGAGTCCACACCCTGCGTCACATGTTTAATCATCGCAGACTGTTGCAGGGATAAGTGCAGAGATTCCATATCATTTGACTGTATCGCGGTTTTATATCCTAATAAATCCGGGCTGCGCTTCATGCGCAGCATAAAAAGCCATGAACTCAGCTGTTGTTGCAGTGAATAATCCAGATGGCATTGTTCATGAATATCCAGGCACTCAGCTAAATAATCGTCCGTACTTATCCATATCAGGGCATTTTTTTCCGCTTCTTTTGCGTATTCGCGTAGATATGTACGTTGATATTTTTCGCTCAGCTTTGCCATGACATCACCTGTAAAAAATAGAGTGACGACCAATATACTACAAACTTAGTTCCGCTATCCCGTTCGTCGCGGAAACGACTGAAAGCGCGCTGTACTCTCCATTCGTCACGCTTTTTCAGCACTATAAATGCATTAATTGTCTGAATTCTTTCACTTTGCTCCGACTAACCGGGATTTCAAATTCCAGATCCTTTAAACGCAGAATATAAGTGTTGTTAAACCAGGGTTCGATCTCGCGGATTTTATTCAGATTTACGCAGAACGAACGGTGGCAGCGGAAGAAATGCGAAGCCGGCAGTTTGCTGCAAAATTCACTGATGTTCATCGGCATGACGTATGATTCTCGTCGCGTATAGACGAACGTCATCTTTTCATGCGCTTCAGCGTAGTAGATGTCGTTGATTGGGGTCACGATGATCCGCTCATCCTTGATCAGGTTGATCGTATCGTTTTCGCGGGCCACCGGACTTACAGGAGACGTTCCCGTTTGCTGTTGCTGCCAGGCGGCTTCCAGCTTTTGCAGCATACTGACAATGCGTGATTCCTGGTACGGCTTCAGAATGTAGTCAAAAGCTTCCAGTTCGAAGGCTTCAACAGCATGCTCTTTCCATGCGGTAATAAACACAATAAAGGGTTTATGCGCGAACTGGCTGATATTTTGTGCCAGCAATACGCCGTCCAGCGAGGGAATATTAATATCCAGAAAAATGGCGTCAACGCGGTTGTGCTGGAGATATTTCAGCACGTCCAGACCATCGTCAAACGTGCCGACAATCTCCATCTGGCTGTGCTCTTTTATCAGCCAGCTCAGTTCCTGTTGGGCCAGGAATTCATCTTCAACAATGATGACTTTCACGACTTCACTCCTGGTTAAAGCAATAATGTAGTTGGCGCGGCTGCGGGCGAGTGCACATTAGGTACATAAAAGGCAATCTCTGTGCCTGGCTCCAGACGGCGGATATGTAATCCCTCACCGTAGAGCAGCTTAACGCGATGGTGCACATTCAACAGACCAATTTTATTGCCCGGCATTTCATTGGACTCGACCCGTTCAATCACTTTTGGGTCGATACCATGACCCGTATCTCGTACGGCAATCCGTACCCGGTTGCCGCACTCCGCAACGCTGATGGTGACCACACCTTTCCCTTTGCAGGGCTGGATCCCATGGACGATAGCGTTCTCGACCAACGGCTGAATCAGCAGGCTGGGAATAAAACAGCTTACCTCTTCATCGATATCATAAATAACGGTCAGCTTGTCGCCAAAGCGAGCCTGTTCGATGGTGATGTAATCCTTGATTTGATACAGCTCTTTCTTAATGTCGATCTGCTCATCGTCTTTTAATTCAATATTATAGCGAAGATAGCGCGACAAATTAAAAATGAGCTGACGTGCGGTGTCCGGGTTAAGCCGCACCGACGATGAAATCGCGTTCAGGGCATTAAACAGAAAATGGGGATTTATTTTGCTTTGCAGTGCGCGTAGCTCTGCCTTATTTGCCATTTCTCGTAGTTGCTCTGCGCGGGAGACTTCAAGCTGGGTGGAGATGATTTGCGACAGACCGATCGCCATTTCCTGTAACGAGGAAGTGATTTGATGAGCGTGACAGTAGTAGATCTTCAGTGTGCCGGTCACGACGCCTTTCTCCCAAAGCGGGATCACCAGCATGGAGTGAATTTCCGGGGTGCGATGCGCTTCATCATTGTTTTTTATGATGATTTTACCGTGATTTATGGCTTCTTGCGTGGTGGGGCTGACGAAGTCATCGTTATCGCGGTAGTTGATCTCTCCGACGCCAACATAGGCCAGAACGTGCTGAGTATTGGTGATTGCAACCGCGTCAGCGTGGATATCGTGGCGGATAATTTCGCACACCTGGCGTAACGACTCGCTGTTGACCTGACGAAAGAGCGGCAGCGTTTTGTTGGCGATATCCAGCGCCAGCTTGGCCTGTTTTGCAGCGCTGGCTTCTTTCTCACCTTCAACGCTTTGTACCAGCATCACGATAAAACCAATACAGACGCTGCCGAGGATCATTGGAATACCGATTTTTGAGACAATATCCAGCCCCAGTTCGGTGGTGGGTGCCCAGGCGACGACGAGGATCATGGTCAGTGATTCGCACAGCATTCCGCCTAAAATACCCGCGCGCCAGTGCTGCGCTTTGGGGATCTTACGGTTGATCCACCCGGCAATGCAGCCAGCCAGAATGCTGGTAATAAAGCAGGGTAGGGCAGTTACGCCGCCAATATCGATCAGGTAACGGTGGGTGCCTGCGATCAGCCCCGTAATAATGCCAACCCATGGACCGAACAGGATCCCTCCTGACATGACCGCGATAATACGCACATTGACCAGAGAACCTTCTACCGGTACGCCAGACCAGGTACTGAACAGGGCAAACATGGAGAAAATCGCGGTAACGGCGAGCAGCTCTTTTGGGGAGTGGGCTGACTTGTGCAACAGTTCGCGAAACAGGCGGATACGAATCAGGAAAAACAGACAGAACAGCATCAGTGCTGCCCGGTCAAATACCGCCAGCAGCATATTGAATATTTCGTGCACGGGTGACTCTTGCGAAAGGGTTAAACCACTATGATAGGTAACCTGAGGCAGGATGACCAGCACCCCCGCAGTTCAGAGCTAATGGGGAAAAACCATAATATTAAAAGGGGATTGTTGCATGATTGTTGTATTTACAATACCTGTCCTGTGAGCACTGCGTTCAAGGTAATGTATTTAACAACAAAATGTTAAATGATGGTAATTTTTGGCGGGTTGTGAAAATGGTTATTTCCTTATTTTACTCAGCTGTTCCTCTTTTTCGTCAGGAAAAAATATTTTGTTTTGCCTCTCGACAGAAGGAAATTATTCAGGCTATTTTCTAAACGTGCCACCATCGTGGCAGCGTCGCTCGGACGGTCCGGGCGCTAACGTTAATCTGAGGATATTATGGCTGACTCTCGCCCTGAACGTCGCTTTACGCGTATTGATCGCCTTCCCCCGTACGTTTTTAACATCACCGCTGAACTGAAGATGGCTGCGCGTCGGCGCGGCGAAGATATTATCGATTTCAGTATGGGGAACCCGGATGGGGCCACGCCTCCTCACATTGTCGAAAAACTGTGTACCGTGGCGCAGCGCCCGGATACTCATGGTTATTCCACCTCACGCGGCATTCCGCGTTTGCGTCGGGCGATTTCCCGCTGGTACCAGGAACGCTATGACGTTGAGATCGATCCTGAATCCGAAGCCATTGTGACCATCGGTTCCAAAGAGGGGCTGGCGCACCTGATGCTGGCAACGCTCGATCACGGTGATACGGTCCTCGTGCCCAACCCAAGTTATCCCATCCATATCTATGGCGCGGTGATTGCCGGCGCGCAGGTGCGTTCAGTGCCGCTGGTTGAGGGTGTCGACTTCTTTAATGAGCTGGAACGCGCAATACGCGAAAGTTACCCGAAGCCGAAGATGATGATCTTAGGTTTCCCATCCAACCCGACCGCGCAGTGCGTCGAGCTGGAATTCTTTGAGAAAGTGGTGGCCCTGGCTAAACGCTATGACGTGTTGGTGGTTCACGACCTGGCCTACGCTGATATTGTTTATGACGGCTGGAAGGCGCCATCGATTATGCAGGTACCCGGCGCTCGCGACGTCGCTGTTGAATTTTTCACCCTGTCGAAAAGCTACAACATGGCGGGATGGCGTATCGGGTTTATGGTGGGCAACAAAACGCTGGTGAACGCGCTGGCGCGAATCAAGAGCTATCACGATTACGGGACCTTTACGCCACTGCAGGTTGCGGCAATTGCCGCGCTGGAAGGCGATCAGCAATGTGTGCGGGATATCGCTGAGCAATATAAACGTCGTCGTGATGTGCTGGTCAAAGGACTGCATGAAGCAGGCTGGATGGTCGAGATGCCAAAGGCCTCAATGTACGTTTGGGCGAAAATTCCAGAGCAATACGCCGGGATGGGGTCACTTGAGTTTGCCAAGAAGCTGCTGAACGAAGCGAAGGTATGCGTTTCGCCAGGGATTGGGTTTGGTGATTATGGTGATACGCATGTGCGATTTGCGTTGATTGAAAACCGTGACCGTACCCGCCAGGCTATTCGCGGCATCAAGGCGATGTTTCGCGCAGATGGCCTGTTACCGACCAGTGCAAAACCGGCTTCTGAAAGTATCGACTGATAGAATGTTTCCCCAAAATGCAAAACAGGAGCCTGATGGCTCCTGTTTTTTTGCGGCGTCTTTTAATTTAGATCATCAGGGCGAAAGTACCGGCCCAAACGATGACCATAAAAGAAATGCCCATAAAGAAATATTTCACTTTTCATCTCTCCGCGTACCTGGGGTACGTCTAAATGAACATATGCTTACCTGACATAGAGCTGATGCACTCGCGAACGAAAGGGAGAATCCCCCTCATTTGCTTGGCTGCATCACCTCAGAATTCTGAGCTTTAATGCTCCAGACGGCGCTAATGTACGCCTAAAAATGAGGAGAGACAAGAGGCATTTTTTTATTTAATTTTAATAACTTACAACTGTCGTGATTCGGCGACAGTTTAATTTCTGCCGGTAATAAATTGCTATTGAGCGACGTAATGGTTACTCGGAGAATTCTCATATCGCCATGATGTTAATGCGGTTAATTTTTCGCGGAATGAGATAATGAAAAGGTTAAAAATGACCAGATTAATGATGTTAGCACTCGTTTTTACGCCATTGACGTCGATGGCGGCCTCACCGTTGGCGTTTAATTTCAGCTGCGCAAGTATTGGTGGCGTGAATAGTGATGGCAAAGGCAATGTTTGGATTGATGGCTCGAAGGCGACGGTGAAGGCCTTCAATGAAAATTACTGGGAAGCCAAAAGCGGGAACAATACGGTTTCTATTTCTCGTAAAGATGACGGGAATCCGGACGTTTCCTGGAGTGGGCCGAATCGAAAGCACGGGGTATGCCTGCCTGAAGATAATATTGACTTTTCTGGGGCCAAAAAATCGACCAGCACTGGACCCTCTTTTTCCTGCGCTGCGGTTGCAAAGGGCAGTATCGAAGAGATTATCTGCCACAGTCCTTCGCTCTCAGAAATGGATTTAGCGTTAAACGGGGCCTACAAGCAGGCGCTGGTTAAATCGAGCAATAACCCGACGCTGAAAGCAGAGCAGCGCGGTTGGGTGAAAGGGCGTAACGAGTGCTGGAAGGAACAGGATAAATCAGCCTGCATCGCCCGCAACTACAGCGAGCGAATGGCTGAACTACACAGCAAATGGGGCGTTAAATAATTCAACCTTGGAAAAAAAGAAAGGCCTTACGGCCTTTCTTTTTAGATATACAACGAAGCTTCACCCATCGGGCGAGTTTTGAAGCGACGGTGGATCCAGAGATACTGCTCGGGTGCACGCATGATCTCTTTTTCGATAATTTTGTTCATATACGCTGCAGCCTGGCTTTCATCTGCCGGGTAACCTTCCATTTCTGGGGTGATGAACAGGCGGTAACCGGTGTTATCTGCTTTTCTCACCATGGTTACGGTCAGCATTGCTGCGCCCGATAATCGTGACAGCACGTAGGTACCGTTGGTGGTCGCCACGTCTTTGACTGCGAAGAAGGGGGCGAATGAACTCCCTTTACGACCATAGTCTTGATCGGGGGCAAACCACACTGCCTCGCCTTTTTTCAGGGCGCCGACAATACCACGCAGATTATTTCTGCCGATCATTGCCTTGTTGGAGCGCATACGACCGCGGGTTTGGATCCACTCCATCAACTTATTATTGTGCGGGCGATAGGTTGCCATCATTGGCTGGCAAAGCCCCATTACGCGACCACCCAACTCGAGCGACATAAAGTGTACGCCAACGACCATCACGCCACGATTTTGCATCTGAGCGCGCTTCAGGTTGTCCAGCCCTTCTACATCAAACCATTTGCGCACCCGGCGGTCCGGCCAGAACCAGGCCATACCTGTTTCAAGCAGCCCCATGCCGAGCGAACGGAAATTCTCATCGACCAGTTTGTCTCTTTCTTCCTGTGACAGATTTGGGAAACAGAGTTCGAGATTTTTACGAGCAATAGATTCACGGTGTTTTAAAAATGGACGAGCCAGCGTTCCTGTACGGGTACCAAGAAAACACAATACGGGATAGGGAAGCTGTACCAGTAACCAGAGCACACCAACACCAAACCATGTGAGCCAGTAGCGCGGATGCAAAAACGCGCGTGAAAATTTACATTGGGGGAACATAAGCACCTGTTGTTGATACGAAATAGATGTATCGCGAAGATTCTTTGCCTGTCGTTTTACACTCTGCACTGATCGTTAGGCCGCCATGAACGACATTGGTTCCTGTAAAGAGTGTAAAACTGAGTCAGGACAAAACCACGAGGGGGCATGAATGATCGGACGCACAATGTACACCCGAAAATTAATGTCAGCCAGAAATAATTACTCAAGATTCGTAAATGTTTTTAGGGCGATTAAGGGCAAAATTTCGCCTATATATAATTCGTTGTTTTTATGATGATTAAATAAACGACGGAGAAAAAGTGTAATAGTAAGCGGTCGAATGATTTTTGTGAATAAAATGTTGCTCAAATTGCATGCGGATAGGAATTGTCTTAGAATATAAAGTTAAGGGAGTGTAAGGACTTACGTTAAGTTTACGGCAGACAGGAGGTATCGCTATGCTCTATTTCTGGACCTTTCTCATACTGAGCATTCTGTGCGTCAGTTGCTATATCTGGCAGGTTATAGGCGCTGCGGCGTCAATTAGCGCTTTTCTCGGCATGGCCATCCTTACGGCATTAATTTACGTTTTTACTATGCGGCTGACCAATGGTAACGAAATGGTAACTGGATTATTCCTGTTTCTTGCTCCGACATGTGGTTTGATCATTCGCTTTATGGTCGCGGATGGTAAGCAATAATTTGCAATGTTACGTTTAGCAATAAATTATCACTTTGAGTTATTTATTATTTATCTGAGTTTATTGAAGTGCCAGCATCGCTGGCACTTTTTTGTGAGACCGAAATGAATTACCGGGCATCCGCCAACTGGAGTGATGTTTCCTCTTGCTGAGCATTTTTTCGCTGTTGCTCAAGTTCCAACGCACCGCGATGAGAGAGGTAGCAGAACAGGATGCAGCAAACAATACCCCCCATCAGCAGATAGAAGCCGCCGTGCCACCCCATTTTGTCGACCATTACGCCAAACAGACTGGTGCCCAGCGATGCGCCAAAAATGTAGCTCATAAATCCGCGCAGTCCTACTGCAGAACCTACTGCGAAGCTGGGAACGATTTCCATCGTCTGAACAGAAGCGAGGAACTGTGGAACATAGATCAGGCAACCCACAATGGCGGCAAAAATAGTGACCATCAGCAGGGATTCACTTTTCCAGTAGCCGATCAAACAGACGAAAATCAGCGCCATACAAATCATGGCCAGCGGCATGCGACGGCCTTTAAACAGTTTATCGGTAAGCCAGCCCGCCAGTAATGTGGAAGGGATTGCCGCCCATTCAAAAAACAGAAAAGCGATGCTCATTTGCTCTTTCGAGAAATGTTTTTCGGTTAACAGATAAATAGGCAACCAGCTAATCATGCCAAAACGCACCATATAGACGAAGACATCTACCAGTGAAACATACCAGGCATTCTTATTACGCAGCACATAGGTGCAGAAAATCTGGAAGGCACTCATATTTTCTGGTGCCTGGACAGCGTGTCGGGAATTTAATACTACTTTTTCTTCCGGCATCATTTGTTCCAGAGCCGGTAAGCCTTCCTGGCGCGGTGAACCTTTCCCCAGCATCAGCACAATAAAAGCAAACAGTACGGCAACACCGGCCGGGACAATATAGCTGGCGCTTTGCCAGTGCTCGCTCCCTAAAATGGCAAAGGCGGCACCAACAATCGGAGCGACAATACCACCGCCAACGTTGTGAGAAATATTCCAGAATGCGCCGACGCGTCCACGTTCTTTACGCGGAAACCAGTTGGCAATAGTAATAAATGAAGGGCCAACACCCATACCCTGGAACAAACCGTTGAAAACGACCAGAGCGGCAAAAATCCAGAATCCGGTACTGAATCCTAAACCGACGTTTACGATGGCGCACAGAACCAGGCCGCATGCCATAAAGACCTTAGGGCTGGCCTTGTCTGCCAGACTACTCATAATGCCTTTACTGATCCCATAGGCAATAAGCATACAACTGCTGAGTAGACCAATTTGCGTGGCACTGAGATCCAGATGTTCTTTCAGGTACGGTGTTGAGAGCGTGAAGTTATTACGCACAATATAGTACGCAAGATAGCCAAGAAATACGCTGAGTAATGCTTGAATGCGGTATCGGCCATAAGTTTCCTGGACTTTCTCCGCCGGGACTTTATTTGCTGAAGGCCCTGCCTTAAATATGGATAACATATCATCACCTAAATTTATATTGATGTGAATATCAGGATTTTTCGTAGTGAAGAGTGAAATAGGCGGGAGAGAAATTCAAATAGATGAAATGTGTCACTATTGACTCAATTTTTGGATGGTGTGGCTTGTTTTGACTCTTTTTAAATAATGGCTTTTCAATTCTATTCTTTTACGGACGCTTTTATCATCGGCGTGTGCGGATATTAACAAATTCAGACTGCATTTTCGGGTATTCTTTACCGATGTCGTCACTTTCCGTTTGGTTATTCTACGAATAACCTTATTCTTCCCCCAGTCGGTGATAAACGGGTAAGTTTTGTCTCAATATTTTTTTTTGCATATGTTGGTATTTATGAACGGGATCACAAACAGACTTTTGGGCCGGGGGCGTTGTTGGGCGTTCTCGCTCTGTTTTATGTCGTTGTCGGTGAGTTGCCTGGCGCAGGGTAAAGAGCTGGTAATGGCGACAACCTTTTCCCCTGGGGCAACGGCCTGGATTATTCAGCGTTGGCAGACTGAACCGGGGTCGGTGATGATTCGCACGTTAAACCGGACCAGCAGTTCATTGGAGCAACTGCTGGATACTGCGAATGCGGAAAATGTTGATCTGATTTTGACCTCATCCCCTATGCTGTTACAGCATCTGCAGGAGCATCAGAAGCTGGCGCCCTTCGAAAATGCGTTGCCGGAAAGCCAGCGGCTGGTGCCAGACTCTATCCGTTCGACCTCCGTGGCAGTGGCGATATCTGGTTTTGGTCTGTTGATTAATCGTTCTGCGCTGGTGGCACGACATCTGTCGCCTCCTGCCGACTGGGGGGATTTAACGCTGCCCAAATATCAGAACGCACTGTTGATGAGTAGCCCATCGCGTTCGGATACCAACCATCTGATGGTTGAGTCATTGCTACAGCAAAAAGGGTGGGAAGCGGGGTGGGCGACGCTGCTGGCGAGTGCTGGAAATCTGGTGACGATTTCATCACGCAGTTTTGGCGTAGCCGACAAAATTAAGAGTGGCCTGGGCGTGGCGGGGCCGGTCATTGATAATTATGCCAACCTGTTGCTTAACGATCCTCACCTGACTTTTACCTATTTTCCACGCTCGGCGGTATCGCCAACCTATGTTGCTGTTCTCAAGAACAGCCAGCACCCCAATGAAGCGCGTCGTTTTATCCGCTATTTGTTAAGCCCGGAGGGACAGCGGATCCTTGCTGATGCGAATACGGGGAAATATCCGGTAACGCAGCTCGCATCTGATAATCCCCGCGCTGCTCAGCAGGCTATTTTAATGAACCAGCCTCCGCTTAATTATCGGCTGATCCTTAAGCGACAACAGTTAGTGCAGCGGATGTTTGATACCGCCATCAGTTTTCGTCTTGCGCAACTGAAGGATGCATGGCGGGCACTATACAGTGCGGAAGCACGCCTGAAACGCCCGCTACCCGAAATCAGAGCCTTACTGACCAGCGTTCCGATAGATGCCAAAAGTAGTGAAGATGAAGCCTGGCTTGCGCAGTTTGATAATAAAAGCGTTGCCGAACAGCAGATGATGGAGTGGCAGCTCTGGTTTCTTAAAAACCAGCGTCAGGCGATATCAAAACTGGAAGAATTAAAATGAAAGGTGGATCGATACTGCAACGCCTTCGCCAACTCAGCATCAGCAGCAGCCTGCGGGGAGCCTTTCTAACGGGCGCATTACTGACGTTGAGCGTAAGCTGCGTCAGTTTATACTCCTGGCATGAGCAGAGCTCGCAGATACGCTATTCGCTTGATGATTACTTCCCGCGCGTGCATTCCGCTTTTTTGATTGAAGGGAATCTCAATCTGGTTGTGGACCAGCTGAATGAATTCCTGCTGGCTCCCAATACGACGGTTAGGCTGCAACTGCGCAATCAGATAATCTCGCATCTGGATAAAATCGAAGTGCTGAGCAGGGGGTTGCAACCAGCAGAACAGCAGCAACTGGCGGTGATTTTGCAGGACAGCCGGGCGCTGATGGCGGAACTGGACCGGGTGCTCTACAACATGTTCCTTGTCCGCGAAAAAGTGAGCGAACTTTCCGCGCGCATTGATTGGCTACATGATGATTTTACTACTGAGCTGAATTCACTGGTGCAGGATTTTACCTGGCAGCAGGGGACGTTGCTGGATCAAATCGAGGCCAAAAATGGTGATGCGGCGCTGTATCTCAAACGTGCCCGAGAGGTGCAAAACGAGCAGCAGCAGGTCTACACCCTGGCAAGAATTGAAAACCAGATCGTTGATGATTTACGCGACAGACTCAATGAACTGAAATCGGGTAGCGACGATGGCATGCTGGTGGAGAATCACATCCGCTACCTGGAAAATCTGAAGAAAACGGCGGATGAAAATATCCGCACCCTCGATGACTGGCCCAGCACTATCACACTGCGACAAACTATCGATGAGCTGCTGGAAATCGGGATGATGAAAAATAAAATGCCCGATACGATGCGCGATTATGTTGCAGCGCAAAAAGCGCTGGTTGATGCCAACCATGCCAGAGAGGCTACGCTTGGGCGCTTTCGAACGCTGCTGGAAGCGCAACTGGGGAGTAGCCATCAGCAAATGCAGACGTTTAACCAGCGGCTGGAACAAATTGTTCGCGTCAGCGGTGGACTTATCCTGCTGGCGACGCTGCTGGCGCTACTTCTCGCCTGGGGGCTTAACCACTACTTCATTCGCTCGCGTCTGGTGAAGCGTTTTACTGCGCTCAACCAGGCCGTGGTGCAAATTGGTCTTGGCAGAACGGATGCCTCTATCCCGGTATATGGACGCGATGAGTTGGGGCGTATTGCAGGCTTGCTGCGTCATACCCTGGGCCAGTTGAGTGCGCAAAAAAATCAGCTGGAGCAGGAAGTGACCGAACGCAAGGAGATTGAATCCGATCTTCGTGCAACGCAGGATGAGCTGATCCAGACGGCAAAACTGGCGGTGGTCGGCCAGACTATGACCACGCTGGCGCACGAGATTAATCAACCGCTGAATGCGCTGTCGATGTACCTGTTTACGGCAGGGAGGGCAATCGAACAGGGGCAACCCGCTCAGGCCAGAAGCACATTAACCAAAGCGGAGGGGCTGATTACTCGCATCGATGCCATTATCCGTTCACTGCGTCAGTTTGCGCGCCGGGCCGAGCCTGGCACGCCTCTGCATCCGGTCGATCTCCGACAAACGTTCAACGCTGCCTGGGAACTGTTGGCCATGCGACACAAGCCACAGCAGGGTACGCTGACGCTCCCAGACCGGGGCGTGTGGGTGGCCGGTGATGAAGTGCGTATTCAGCAGGTGCTGGTAAACGTCCTGGCAAATGCGCTGGATGCCTGTCCGGTTGCGGCGAAAATAGAGGTTCACTGGCAGACCGAAGGCAGCCGGTTGTGCGTATTTATCAGCGATAACGGCCCCGGTTGGCCTGGAGCATTATTACCATCACTGTTAAAACCGTTTACCACCAGTAAGGATGTTGGCCTCGGTATTGGCTTATCGATTTGTGTATCGTTAATGATGCAAATGAACGGCGAACTGCGCCTGGCGTCGACACCAGGGCGCAATGCCTGCGTCGTTCTGCAATTTAATCTGACGGATGTAAACGATGTTGAGTGATGAATATTCTGTTCTGCTTATTGATGATGATGCCGATGTTCTTGACGCTTACACCCTGTTGCTTGAACAGGAGGGATATCATGTATTCGCATGCAGTAACCCTTTTGATGCCCGAAATTGGCTGCAGGCCGACTGGCCAGGGATTGTCCTGAGCGACGTGTGTATGCCTGGCTGTAATGGAATCGACCTGATGACGTTGTTTCATCAGGATGACAATCAGCTTCCGATCCTGTTGATCACCGGACATGGCGATGTCCCGATGGCGGTGGACGCGGTGAAGAAAGGTGCGTGGGATTTTCTGCAAAAACCGGTTGATCCAGGCAAACTGCTGGTGTTGGTAGAGGACGCGTTGCGTCAGAGAAAATCTGTGATTGCACGTCGTCACTATTGCCAGCAAAAGCTCCAGGTTGAACTGGTCGGCTACAGTGACTGGGTTAATCAGTACCGCCAGCGCTTACGGCAACTGGCTGAAACGGATATTGCCGTCTGGTTTTATGGCGAGCCGGGAACGGGGCGTATGACCGGAGCTCGTTATTTGCATCAACTTGGGCGCAGCGCTGAAGGACCGTTTATCCGCGGGGAATTGACGTTAGAGAATGCGGGGCAACTCAATGACCTTATTGCCCTGGCGCAAGGGGGAACGCTGGTCCTGAGCCATATTGAGTGCCTGACGCGCGAACAGCAGCACCAGCTGGTGCATTTGCAAAGCCAGGAGCGGCGTCCGTTTCGCTTAATTGGTATTGGCGCCACTTCGTTGGTGGAACTGGCGGCAACCAACCAGATTGTGGCCGAACTTTATTACTGTTTCGCGATGACGCAAATCGCTTGTCAGCCGTTGTCTCAGCGCCCGGATGATATTGAGCCGCTGTTTCGCCATTATCTGCAGAAAGCCTGTCTGCGTCTGAACCATCCGGTGCCCGAGGTTGACGGGGAATTACTAAAAGGAATGCGGCGTCGCGTGTGGTTAAGCAATGTTCGGGAGCTGGCCAATGCCGCCGAGCTTTTTGCCGTTGGGTTATTGCCACTGGCTGAAACCGCGAATCCACAGCTACATTTGCCCGAACCGACACCGCTCGATCGTCGTGTCGACGAGTACGAGCGACAGATCATTACCGAAGCGCTTAATATTCATCAGGGACGTATTAATGAAGTGGCGGAGTATTTACAAATTCCGCGTAAGAAACTGTATTTGCGCATGAGAAAATACGGACTGAGCAAGGAACACTATAAGTTTTAGCAGATGGCATGTGGGGAAGAATAACGGTTGACGGTATTTCGGTGACGGCGCTAGCGTTCACCGAAATACGCGACGGAACTCTGGGTGATTATCGGGGTGTTTTTCTTACCACATCAAATCGTCAGGAATGACAAAATCAGCATACGGATCGTCTTCGTCCTTCGCTTCCTGGCTCAGTTCGCAATTGAGAACAATATAGCTTGCATCGCGCTGGGCAATCTTGTCGGCGACAACAGCCGGGATAATGGCGTATTCGCTCTCGCTGCTGCTTTCAGCAGTCAGGCGGGCAATGGCCAGACGGCCCTTGATCAACTGAGACTGGGTTACCTTATCAACATAAACTTTTTTGATCAGGTTATTGTCAGTAAAGTTGTAACCAATATCGCCACGGGAAATGGTGATTTTGTTCATCTCGATCAGCTGCTTGATCTGCGCTTTGTATTCTTTAGACAATGCGGCCTGCTTCTGCTGTTCGCTGAGCTGCTTATCACGCTCGACCTGTGCTTTTTTATTTTCTTCAACCGCTTCTCTGGCTTCACGAGCCTGAACGCGCGATTTTTTCGCCGTTCTCTGCACTTTCGCCATTTTTTTGCTGCTGACCAGACCTGCTTTAAGCATCTGTTCTTGTAGGGTAAGTTTTGTCATTGTCGCTTCTAATCCAAAAAATCGTTGTAAGGATTATAACCTTAACGTTCGGCGGGACGCCAGAATGATGGCTCTGACTCTAAGCATCGTGATAAAGCCTTGGGTGCTGGTTAATGGCGTGCTCGGAAGAAGGAGAAGAAAAATGGAGTGTGAAGAAGTGTATGTTCTGTATTTTCGTTATCCCTGTATTAGGGAGGGGATTTTTAAGGCAAACAGCCCCATTTTTGCGATAAAATAAATTGTGATTCAAGTCACATTTTTTGCTTATCATTAACGAATATTTTTAATTGTTTTAAAGATCTGAATAATTAATTCATGAACACTTATATGCTGTGTTTTTTAAATTCATTAACCTTTAAATTGATATGGATCATGATAAATGACATTGCGAGCATGTCAATGATTAGCTCAAGTTAAGTGTTTTGCAATTATAAACAATTTCATTATTCTGGAATGTCAAATTGGTATGATGTAAGTGTTTTTGGTTTTTTTTAGTATTGCTTTGTATCTCGTTAAAGGAAGGTGATATTTTTAATTAAATCAATCTGATGAGTTATGAATAGCGTTTGTGGGGATGATGTCAATTCAATTATTAAAAATATGAATATTAGTTTCGCTAATGAACTTCCTACCTTTTATATTGGGCTTCAAATTTTGATTGTTTTGTTTTTTAGTGTATTACTATGTGTAAATGATATTGCTAATTGTAAGTTATTGGGGGTGTTGGAAGATTGCTTTCGTTTTAAGAGTAGTTGCTAGTAGTAATAGGCAATAGATGGTGGTTTATTTTTTAAGTGAATTAGCCAAAGCGGAAGTAAATGATCCTTTCAAAGTCTGTTTATATTCTTCATATAATCTGAATGAGCCTATTGGCAATTTGGGTTTACATCTGAATACGTTTTACGCTTTATGACGAATAAGCTATGTCAGTGATTTATGGCATGAGGTTTATTACGGGCATAACTATAACAATACATTGAATATTTTAGGGGTTATAAAGTGAATACAGTATATCGCATTATATGGAGTGCGGTCACTCAAAGCTGGGTAGTGGTATCAGAACTTGCAACATCATGTGGCAAACAAAAAAGCTCGGCAGTGCGAGCAATAACTTCAACGGTTGGTCTTTGTATTGGCCTTGGTGTTTTCTCGGCACATGCTGCAGATTACAGTTCGACAGTCTCAGGTGACTTTGCGTTTCCGGCAGGAGAGACCAGTACTATTACTACCACTGATTCTCCCGGGGTTTCTGCAGATGCAGGAATTACAATTTCCTCATCCAATGATCTGATTATTTTGACTGACGGAAATAATGGTTCCGGTGCTGTAGCCAGAAATGGTGGTATTTTTAATTTTTTAAATGTTGATATAGCAACTAACGGATTAAGCGCATACGGTTTATATGCTCAAAACCAGAATAGCACTATTACAGGTCTTGGGAAAACGACAATCCTTACGAAAGCGCTTTCCAGTTCAGGTGTTATTGCGTCAAACGGTGGTAATATCTATCTGGTCGATAGTGATATTACGACCGAGGGTAGCCGATCTCCTGGTTTATCCTCTCTGGGGGCTAACAGTACTATTACGACCACCGGCGCGACAATTATCCACACGAAGCTTGATAGTAGTACGGGGGTAAACGCTGAAACCGGAGGCGCGGTCAATATTGCGGGTGCTGATATCACAACCGAAGGCGATGGATCTGTTGGGCTTAGTGCTCAGGAAGCAGGGAGTGCTATTTCGAGTACTGGCATGGTAGATATCAATACTTCAGGTACGACATCCCATGCCGTTCTTGCTCAACAAGGCAGTGCTATTAACCTGACAGACGCTCGGTTGACCACTACAGGAAATGATTCGACAGGGATATATGCTATTTATAGTGGCAGTGTGATTACTGCAACCGGACTGACAACAATTAATACATCCGGCACAAGAGCGCATGGTATTCACACGCAACTCGACGGAGTTGTCAATCTTAATAATGTCGATATAACAACCTCCGGTGCTGCTTCTGGCGTGTATGCATATGGCGGCACGATTAATAGCACCGGAACAATAACTGTGCATAGCAGCGGCGCAAACGGACATGGTATCAGAGCAAATAATGGCGGTGTGCTAAATCTTTCAAATACAGATGTGACAACCACTGGGGAAAGTGCATATAGTTTGACTGCATCCAATCAAGGCGTCATTAACATTACAGGTGATACAACGGTTCGCGCTTCGGGTGCAGGTTCTATGGGCATTTTTGCGAACGGAACCGGATCAACAATTAATCTCGGTAGTGGGGATGTTCATGTACAAACTGCGGGTGATTACAACATCAATACCGGATACTTCACTCATGGCCTACTCGCTGAAAGTGGAGGGGCAATTACCAGCAACGGTAACGTCGTAGTCACAACCACCAACACAAGCGCGAGTGGTGTTTTTGCCCGCAACGCGGGATCGTCTCTCCACCTGACTAATCTTACTGCAACGACCAGCGGTTATGGCGCAATCGGCCTCTTGGCACGACAGGGTGCCAGCGTGAATATTAGTGGGGATACAACGCTTACGACCAATGGTAGCAACGCATCTGGTGTGAATGCTGCTGACTCTGGATCCTTAGTGACTGTAAACAATCTGAATGTAACGACGACGGATAAAAACAGCAACAATAATGCGGCTGGTCTGTCGGCATTTGATGGCGGAAAAGTTATTAGTACCGGGACTACCATAATTCGTACCGCTTCGGGCAGAGGTATCTGGTCTAGTGGTACCGATGCGGTTATCAATCTTGTTGATGCTGATGTAGCAACGACAGATAGCAACGCAGTGGGAATGCAGGCTGACTATGGAGGATCCATTACCAGTACAGGCAGCACGACGATCGATACTGTGGGGGCGGGAGCTATTGGTATTTTTGCCAACGGAAATGGAAGTAATATTGCGCTAACCAATGCGCTGTCAGTCAGGACCGCGGGCGATAGCGCCCATGGGATACGCCAGCACGGAGCCGCCCAGGTCAATGTGAATGGCGGGAGTGTTATCACCTCAGGCACAAATGCTCATGGTTTCACTACAACCGGTGGCGCCACAAAAACCTTTGATGGTTCTGCGGGAAACGTATTGCCTACTATACAGGTTAGCGGAGCGGGGTCGGCAATGTTGGATGCTAATGGCACTGGTAGTCGAATTACATTAGACAATCAGACACTCAATATCAGTGGTGCCTCAATAACTGATACCTGGGGAGCCAAGGCTGAAGGCAGCGGACAGATTATCTTTAACCAGGGGACTACCGGCGGGACGGGATTGTGGGCGACAGGGACGGGAAGTCGAATCGCTCTCTCAGGTACAAATGCAAATGGTTCCCGTGTTCTCCTCGTCTCTGGCGGCACACTCTCCGTTGATCCGGTGGGTAGTACTATTGGTTCACTTGAAGGTGATTCGTCGGGGCTCGTTAGTTCCAGTTTGTCTGATGGTTCGCTCGCCATCGGCGTCAATAATGCCACCAATAACGGTAGCCTTATCGACAATGCCAATTTTGCTGGCGTATTTACCAATGTTGGCTCCTTGACCAAGACCGGATCCTTGACCCAGATTCTCAGTGGTATTGGTAATACTGTAGGTAGTGTTAATGTCACAGGTGGCACACTTGCGTTTCATCAGGTGGGGGCCTTCACCACCACAGGGTCGTACACTACTCATGCAGGCGCGACGACCAGAATTGGTATGGACAATTCGACATTAGTAGTGGGAGACAAATTTACACAGGCCAAGGATTCAACACTGAATGTAACGCTGGGAGCATCACCAGACATCACGGCAGACACTTCCTCGCTTGATGGTCAACTCATCATCAATGGTTTTAGCGATACCACAGAGCCGGTCAGGTCCAGTGAGGTCACCAACAATACCTATACCCTTATTCATACTGCAAATGGCATCACCGGTGATTTTGTCAACAACCCACTGGTTCAGACAGGGCTTGATTACTTGTTACATGACGGCCATCTGTCAACAGATAATAAGGATTATAACCTTAGCTTCCGGTTAGCCTGGAATGAGGGTTTACAATCGAAGAGCACGGGGAGTTTTACCCTTAATGAGGGGACTGCCTTTAATGTTGATACTGTGCTGTCTGACCAGACTCTACCTGCGGGGGGCTTTACCAGCGGTTGGGATGGTAAAAGTCTAACCAAGACAGGGGAAGGATTATTGATTCTGTCTGCGCTCAATACGTATACCGGTAAAACGACACTCAACGGTGGAGCATTACGTACAGATACCGTGGATAGTCTTGCCAGTAGCGACGAGTTGACTATCAATAGCGGTGTGTTTGATCTAAACAACAACAACCAACGGGCAAATCGTTTGGGGGGGGCTGGTGGCGAAGTTCGTCTGAATGGTGCGATGTTAACTGTAAACAATGAGACAGCCACTGATAACACGACATATACCGGTGATATTGTTGATGGTTCATCGAAAGGTCGTCTGACAAAAACAGGAGATGGTACGCTGACGCTGAGCGGTAATACCGGCTGGACTGGTGAAACTCAAATCGAGGGTGGGGAACTAGTGCTGGATGGTAGTAACGGCGGTGCCCAGTTGGTGAGTAATATCATCGGTAAGGACAATACTGCATTATCTCTGCGCAATGGCGCCATGCTTACTGGCTGGATCGACCCAACTGACATTAGTATTGACACGAGCAGTAGCTGGAATATGACTGCAGACTCGGTGGTCGATGCTGTCAATTTAGCAGGGACCATCAACTTCGTAGCTCCGTCCTCGTTACCAATGAACACAGGACATACCCTGACAGCCAATAGCTGGCACGGTCAAGGTGGCACGGTAGTGCTGAATACAGTGTTAGGTGATGATGCTTCTGCCACCGACAAGATTGTGGTTAATGGCGATACCAGCGGAAATACCTTTATGAGGGTGAACAATGTCGGTGGTGGTGGCGCTCAGACGGTGGAAGGTATTCGTGTAGTAGAAGTTAATGGGGTATCTGACGGCATATTCACCAAATCAGGGCGTATCGTTGCGGGCGCTTATGATTATAGTCTGGTGAAAAAGGGCAGTGACTGGTTCCTGACCAGCTTGTACGTGACACCGCCAGTGGATCCAGAAACACCTGTTGATCCCGTCTTACCTGTGGATCCAGGGACGCCTGTTACTCCACGTTCTCCTGATGCACCGGTACAGCCAGGCATATCGGTGGTACGTCCTGAGTCCGCCAGTTATACCGCCAACCTGGCGGCGGCAAATACAATGTTTATCACACGACTACATGACCGTTTGGGAGAACCTCAGTATACAGATGTGCTGACTGGAGAGAAGAAGGTGACCAGTATGTGGTTACGCCAGGTTGGTGGGCATAACCGTTGGAAAGACAACAGTGGTCAAATGAGCACGCAAAGCAACCGCTATGTTATCCAACTGGGTGGTGATATCGCGCAGTGGAGCTCGGATGATCTGCAGCGCCTGCATCTTGGGGTAATGGCAGGTTACGGCAAAGATAACAGCAATAGTCATTCGAATGTTACTGGTTACCATTCTCAAGGTTCTGTCAGTGGTTACAGTACGGGGCTTTATGCCACCTGGTATCAGAACGATGAGACTAAACAGGGTATGTACCTGGACAGTTGGGCACAGTACGGTTGGTTTAGCAATGACGTTAACGGCCAGGATATTCAGGGAGAATCTTATGATTCAAGCGGCATTACTGCTTCATTAGAAGCAGGGTACACGCATAAACTTGGTGAATTCACCGGTAGTAAGGGCGGGTTGAATGAGTGGTTTATTCAGCCACAAGTTCAGGCTATCTGGATGGGGATCAAGGCAGACGACCACCGTGAAAGCAACGGCACACGAGTGAGTTCGGAAGGTGACGGTAATCTGCAGACACGTCTTGGTCTGCGTACTTACCTTAAAGGTCATAGCAAAATAGATGACGGTAAAAACCGAACCTTCCAGCCATTTGTGGAAGTGAACTGGATACATAATACCCAGGACTTTGGGACGCGAATGGATGGAGTGAACCTGTACCAGGACGGCGCCCGCAATATTGGTGAAATCAAAACAGGTGTTGAGGGCAAACTTAACTCACGCCTAAATCTATGGGGGAGCGTGGGTGTGCAGATTGGGGACAAAGGATACAGCGACTCTTCCGCGATGGTAGGAGTGAAGTACAGTTTCTGATCAAATTGAACCTAGGGCCTGCTTATAAAGAGGCCCTTTTCCGTTCAGTACTTCTTGAGCTTATCCCCACCTTTTTTACAACGTAGCGCTCTTTTAGAGCGCTAACTAAAAGTACAGTCAGGGCAGAAACGCCTTGTAGACGATCCTTCTATAGTGTTTGAAACCACGAAACATGCCAGGTATGTGATACCAATTCGTATCGACATTTCATAAATTTTAATGCGTTTGAAATGGTAGTGTGATGCAGATCGCAAAAATGAGTGAATGTATTTAAAAAAAGATAGAATATTTAATTTTACGAAAAAATGAAGTAATAATGATTAATTGCTATTTCCATCACTGAGTAAAGCTGTGTAATTTGATTTTTATCAATTTTTGGTGATGTGAAGTGATATGAATGTTAAAAATACTTGATATTATCCATACTATAAATAGTTGCAATTTTACTCATTTCATCGGCTATTTTTGGTTGTCAAATTTTTTACCAAACAGGGAAAGACCTCTTTCTGGGAAAAAGTGCAGAGTTTTATTATATATTTCATAAGGTAACATCAGTGTAAAATATCTATTTTTTTTAAGTCGATCAAACCATTAAAAAAGACCTCGGTTAATTGTTTAGGATACATAAACAATTACAGTAGCAATCAAATATTGCTCTTCTATTCAATATGTAATAGTTTGTTTTAAATCTATATAAAACATTAATAAGTAAGCAGCGTGAGGCCAGAAGTAAATGAAAATTAAAACAAGAGTGGGGGTAGGAAATAGAACCTGCAATGTGCAGCATGATCTTTCTGCTGATATAAGAAGCATGAAAATTATTATTATAGACGGTTGTTTTTATAGCAGAATTGCATGCGAATATATATTGTCAGAATTTCATGGCTGCTTGCAGGTTTTCTCATTTGCCTGTTTTACGGATTATAAAATGTGGAGTGAGAACCTCTGTGAGGATATAGATAAGTACTATATCATTTTTAATGCAGCATCGGGTGGGCTGTATGGCAATGATGTTATTGATTTCTTGAGATATGAAGAGGGAAGAAATGATCAGGAGTTTACTCGTACCAAGATTCTGATACTGGTCAACAAAACGAAACCACAAATTTATAACAACGCAATACTCATACACTATCTTTTAAAGAAAAATAATATCCCCTCTTTGGCAGTTGTTAGCTCTTTTGTTGAGCTAAAAGTTGATATGATAAGAGACTTACTGGCAGTATTTATTTTTGATGAGATCGCATCTCTGGCAAGAATGTTTAGTAGAAGTAGTAGAATTACTGATAAGTTCAACTATAGTGATTTACGGGCGATGGATGTGTTGCTGTCTGGAGAAAGTATTCGGTCAGCTTCTAACCGCTTTGGTATCAGCACTAAAACACTTTATACCCAGCGCTCTATTATTCTTGAGAAACTGGAGTTGTAAATAAAATTATAACTCTGTTTATAACATCAAACTACTTGCTCAAAAATTAGTGGGACTATTAACAAATACTATTGCTTAACGCTAACTGTCTTATTTTTCTGCCATTATAGAAATTATGAGGTGATGTATGCCCTACGCTGAAGATATACATAAACTGAAAAAAATAGATCTTAACACTATGGTATTTTTTGTTGTTTATATGAAGTATCGTAAGATGAGCAGTGTTAGTACAATTCTGAAATGCTCTGTTGCGACAGCAAGTATAATGTTACGTAGATTCTGTGAGAATTTTAGAGAGGTCTTGTTTGAGCGAAAGTCCAGAAATCTAACACCAACATTATTTGCTCAGGAGTTATTTTTAAAGTGTGAGAAGATTGTTGATAGTTTATGTGATATTTATATTGGAAACGAATCATGCCCTGTAAGTTCTTAATCTAAAGTATATACCTACTGGCGCAAAAAGCTGATGTGGTTGTTATGGATATGTTGGGAAATGTGATGCCGAAATATTGCCGCATATTTCCTGTAGCTGAAAATATTATATGAGAACTCTATGTTAGTGATGCTTACTCTACAGGAGGGTAATGAATGGCTGTGGGAGGGCGTGAATTGTTGAGAAATGTCCCCTGCAGGAATCGAACCTGCAACTAGCCCTTAGGAGGGGCTCGTTATATCCATTTAACTAAGGGGACGAAGCGGCACGAGTATAGCCTTTTTTACTTGCAAGAGTAAGTCTCAAGCCGCCCGACTGCTCAAACAGTCACCATTCAGGCCTGTTTTTTCTGGTTTTTCTGCGTTTGCTCATCACGCTTTGCTTGTAACCGGGCTTCTTCCTTGCGTTTGTTGCTCATATCATTGCGGATCTGCGCATGGCTCATCAGCGCGAAAATAAACGTTCCGCCACAGATATTCCCGGCGAGCGTTGGTAGCGCAAAGGGCCAGAAAAAATCACTCCAGTGCAGCGTGCCATTAAAGACCAAATAGAGAATTTCCACCGAGCCGACGACGATATGCGTGGTATCACCTAACGCAATCAGCCAGGTCATCAGAATAATGACCACAATTTTTGCCGCTCCGGCGGCGGGAAACATCCACACCATGGTGGCAATTAACCAGCCGGAAATGATGGCGTTGGAAAACATCTCTGTTGGCGTATTTTTCATCACATCCATGCCGATTTTGACAAAAGCATCGCGGGTCTCTTCATCAAAAATCGGCATATGTTCAAAGGCCCATGCGGCAACCCCGGTGCCAATAATATTACCCAGCAGAACCACGCTCCACAGGCGCATCAACAGGCCAAAATTGCCGAGGGTAGGGTTTTGCATCACCGGCAGTACGGCGGTGACGGTATTTTCGGTAAAAAGTTGCTGGCGGGCCATAATGACAATAATAAAGCCGAAGGTATAACCGAGGTTCTCGAGTAAAAATCCCCCTGGCACACCTTCCAGCTGTACGTGAAAAATCCCTTTTGCCAGTAGCGAGGCGCCCATCGACAGTCCTGCTGCGATGGCTGACCACAGTAGCGCCATCGCGTCACGCTCCATCTCTTTCTCCCCATCCTGGCGAATATGTTCATGGATTGCCATGGCGCGGGAGGGGAGTCTGTCCTCATCAAGCTCTATCTTTTTCCCTGTTAGCTTTTCATCGCTTTCCACCTCGAGTTCGTCGCTGTGTCGATCAATCTTATCTTTCTTGATGTCATTCATAGCCGAATCCTGAATAAGCACGTATTGCTAAAGCGTAGCGGCTTTTGTCTGAAAATCAGCGGGAGAAAGTCTGAGATAGCAAAAATAGTAACGTTTGTTTTTATCGGGTTAGTTAGAATAGAACCGCCGCGGAGTGCGCATTACCAGGCTATGATCAAATCAGTAAGACAGGGTATATAGACATCATTTGACGTGCTGTTACAATCGCTCACATCTAAACAGGCGGATACGTCATCGTTCCGTCATGGATGGCAATCAGCGATAGCCATAAAACACAGGGAGACACTTATGAAGCTTCGCCTGTCGGCGCTTGCGCTGGGAACCACACTTTTGGTGGGGTGTGCGAGCTCCGGTACTGAACAGCAGGGGCGTTCGGACCCATTTGAAGGGTTCAACCGCACCATGTACAACTTCAACTTTAATGTTTTAGATCCATACGTTGTAAGACCCGTAGCTGTTGCCTGGCGTGACTATGTTCCGCAGCCGGCGCGTAATGGTTTAAGCAACTTTACGGGGAACCTTGAAGAGCCGGCCGTCATGGTCAACTATTTCCTGCAAGGCGATCCTTATCAGGGGATGGTGCACTTTACCCGTTTCTTCCTGAATACCCTGTTAGGTATGGGCGGCTTTATCGATGTGGCAGGTATGGCTAATCCGAAGTTGCAGCGCGTTGAACCACACCGCTTTGGCAGTACGTTAGGCCACTATGATGTTGGTTACGGGCCGTATATGCAGCTTCCGTTCTACGGTAGTTTCACGCTGCGTGATGACGGCGGCGATATGGTCGATACGCTGTATCCGGTACTGTCCTGGCTGACCTGGCCGTTGTCGATAGGCAAATGGACGGTTGAAGGGATTGAAACTCGCGCGCAATTGCTCGACTCTGATGGTCTGCTGCGTCAGTCTTCCGATCCTTACATCATGGTGCGTGAAGCTTACTTCCAGCGTCATGACTTTATTGCGAACGGCGGGAAACTCAAACCAGAAGAAAACCCGAACGCGAAAGATATTCAGGATGATTTAAAAGAGATCGATTCTGAGTAAGGAATTGGGCAAATAAAAAGGTGAGCTAAAAAGCTCACCTTTTTTACGTCTGAAGAAAATCAGAATGCGTAGTTCAAGTTCATACCGTACAACCAGGCTTTCCCTTCAGATTCAAAGGAGTATGGGCCTTCTTCGAATTTCACTTTCTGACCGTGCATATAAGAGATACCAACATCCAACGATGCATCCTTATTAAAGGCGTAGGTTGTACCCGCGCTCAGCCAGAAGCGGTCCTGATCCGGAATAGAGATGGAACGACGGTTTGCCGGAACCGGGCTATCATCAAAGGCGATACCGGTACGGAACGTCCAGGTATCATCATAGTAATAGGTAGTACCGAGCGCGATGCGATAGGAGTCTTTGAAGCCTTCTTCTTTATAGAACAAGGTTTGGCCGTTGTTGCCTTTTGCTTTCAGCTCCTGGAACTGACTCCAGCTGGTATAAGCCATGCTGTAGTGAACCGCCCACTGTGGTGCAACGCGGTTATAGCCTGAAAACTCCCACATTTCTGGCAGGTTCAGATCAAGTGAACCATCGATCGTGCTGCCGTTGGTTCCTGCTGGCAGGCTGGCGAACACCGGACGCAACTGCGCAGGAATACGGTCCATTGATGGCAGATTGCTGCGGTAATCACCGTTGAAGTCAATTTTTACTTCAGAACGGTAGGTGAAACCGTAGCGGTTATCTTTATCTACTTCATAAAGAAGGCCAGCATTCCAACCGAAGCCCCACTCGTCACCTTTCAGGCGCGCAATCTGTGTATCTGCCGGATATTGCGCGGCCAGTGATGGAGGAATTCTGCCCCCGGAGCCTGCAACGATCTGCTGTGGTAAATCGCCAGCATAGCGTTCAAGCTTCGCTTTTGCATAGACGGCGTTTAAACCGAGACCGAAGCTAAAATGATTGTTCAGGCGATAAGCACCGCTCAGGTTTAGATTGAGCGTTTCCAGATCGGTTTTCCCGCCCATCGAACCAGCTGTGTAATCATTGTTAAACTCCGTAGCCAGGCCGTAGTTAGAGGTGACGGAGGCCCCCCAACCAAACTGATCGTTAATTGGAGCAACAAAATGCACGTTCGGTATCCAGGCTGTTGGGGCGATATTATCCTGGCTGGCGTCATTGCCAATACGCGAGCGACCGGAAATATCTACATCCGGGTCAACGAAAATTGCACCTGCTGAGAAAGTAGGGCGATCAAACATCATAATCAATGCCGGGTTACGACTGGCGTTACCTGCATCATCTGCAATTGCGCCTTCACCCGAATATGCCCGGCCAAGGCCAGAGGAAGAAAATTCGTTTAACTGAAAGCCTGCAGACCAGGCCTGTGTGGAGATAATTGCCACTGCGACTGCGAGAGCAGACTTTGTAAACAGGGTTTTCTGGCTCATGACCATAACCTCATAGATTTATTTTTATACAAACAATGTTACATGCCGTAACAGGAGCGCGAAGTGTAGGGTCTGAGGTACGACTTAGAAATCAGACCAGTGGCGTGAGTATAGGTCGGACCAGCTGGAATGTTGCAAGTATGTTTATAAATATTTTCAAATTTGATCGGAGAAACGCGATCCAGCTGGCAAAATTGCGGGGGTGCGCACTCACCTGTTTGGGCGATTTTTGTTTTAGATCATTTTTAAGTGTGATTTCGGTCACTTATCGCATTTCATACAATTAACGACTGGAGAGGCGAATAATGGGAGCGTAAAATATCCCTATCGTTTATCTGGCACCTCAGGTGCGAATACAGAGGAAATCTACAATGAGTAAATGCAGTGCTGATGAAACCCCGGTTTGCTGCTGTATGGATGTTGGCACCATCATGGACAACTCCGATTGCACCGCGTCCTACAGCCGTGTGTTCGCGAACCGCGCAGAGGCAGAAGAAACGCTGGCTGCACTGACCGAAAAGGCGCGTGGCGTGGAATCTGAGCCTTGCCAAATCACCTCGACCTTTACTGAAGAGTCAGAAGGTGTGCGTCTGGATATCGACTTTGTTTTTGCCTGTGAAGCTGAAACGCTGATCTTCCAGCTGGGCCTGCGTTAATCTCCCTCTGCAAAAGCCCTTGCTATCAGATAGCAAGGGCTTTTTCGTAACTGTCAGTGATTATTCACTGTGTCTTAGCTCCCACTTTCTTTTCTCTCCGCTTGGCTAAATGTAAAAAATTGGTTAAGACTATGATCAGGTCAGACCACTTATTTTATTTTTTACAGGGGAGTGTTATGAGTCAGGCTTTACCGCTGGTTACCCGCCAGGGCGACCGTATTGCCATTGTAAGTGGGTTGCGTACGCCATTTGCTCGTCAGGCTACCGCGTTTCATGGCATTCCCGCCGTTGATTTAGGAAAAATGGTCGTCGGTGAGCTGCTGGCGCGCAGCGAAATACCTGCTGATGTGATTGAGCAACTGGTTTTTGGTCAGGTGGTGCAAATGCCTGAAGCGCCAAATATTGCTCGTGAAATCGTGCTGGGAACCGGCATGAATGTGCATACGGATGCCTATAGCGTAAGCCGAGCCTGCGCGACCAGTTTTCAGGCAGTGGCGAATGTCGCGGAAAGCCTGATGGCGGGGTCTATTCGTGCGGGAATTGCGGGTGGTGCGGACTCCTCGTCAGTCTTGCCTATTGGCGTTAGTAAAAAGCTGGCGCGGGTGCTGGTGGATGTCAATAAGGCCCGGACTACCGGTCAGCGCCTTAAACTCTTTTCCCGACTGCGTTTACGTGACCTGATGCCTGTGCCGCCAGCCGTCGCCGAGTATTCCACCGGTTTGCGTATGGGGGATACGGCTGAGCAAATGGCCAAAACCTATGGTATTACCCGAGAACAGCAGGATGCTCTGGCGCACCGCTCTCATCAGCGTGCCGCTCAGGCGTGGGCTGAAGGAAAGCTGGCAGATGAGGTAATGACTACCTACGCGCCACCGTTTAAAGATCCTTTTTCAGAAGATAACAATATTCGCGGTAACTCTACGCTGGCCGATTACGCCAAACTACGTCCAGCGTTTGACCGCAAGCACGGCACTGTCACCGCAGCAAACAGTACCCCGCTAACGGACGGCGCAGCCGCCGTGATCATGATGACGGAGTCGCGTGCGAAAGAGCTGGGGCTGGTGCCACTGGGGTACCTGCGTAGTTTTGCTTTTACCGCCATCGATGTCTGGCAGGACATGCTGCTGGGACCAGCGTGGTCAACGCCGCTAGCCCTGGAGAGAGCGGGTCTGACGATGGCAGATTTAACGCTGATCGACATGCATGAAGCTTTTGCCGCACAAACGCTGGCGAATCTTCAGTTGTTGGGTAGCGAACGTTTTGCCCGCGACGTGCTGGGCAGAGCACATGCCACTGGCGAAGTTGATGACAGTAAATTTAACGTGCTGGGTGGATCGATTGCCTATGGACACCCCTTCGCAGCTACCGGTGCGCGCATGATTACCCAAACCCTCCATGAGTTACGACGTCGTGGCGGTGGTTTTGGTTTAGTGACCGCCTGTGCAGCAGGTGGTTTGGGTGCAGCCATGGTTCTGGAGGCGGAATAATGGAAATGGCATCGGCTTTTACACTAAACGTACGTCTGGATAACGTTGCTGTTGTCACCATTGATGTGCCCGGAGAGAAAGTGAACACCCTGAAAGCGGAGTTTGCTTCCCAGGTACGGGCCATTCTGAAACAAATCCGCGATAACAAAGCATTGCGCGGCGTGGTGTTTATTTCGGCTAAACCCGATAACTTCATTGCCGGGGCGGATATCAACATGATTGGTAGCTGTCGCAGCGCGCAGGAAGCCGAAACGCTGGCCCGTCAGGGGCAGCAGATGATGGCGGAAATTAATGCCTTGCCGATCCCGGTTATCGCCGCGATTCATGGCGCATGCCTCGGCGGTGGCCTGGAGATGGCGCTGGCGTGCCACAACCGTATTTGTACCGATGATGTTAAAACCGTTCTGGGTTTACCGGAAGTACAGCTTGGCTTGTTGCCCGGCTCCGGTGGTACGCAGCGGCTGCCGCGCCTGATTGGCGTCAGTACCGCACTGGATATGATCCTCACCGGAAAACAATTACGCGCAAAACAGGCGCTGAAAGTTGGTTTAGTGGATGAAGTTGTACCGCATTCCATTTTGCTGGAAGCGGCCGTTGAACTGGCTAAAAAGGACAGTTCTGCGCATCGAACACTGCCCGTGAGAGAGCGAGTGTTGGCGGGGCCGCTGGGGCGGGCGCTGTTGTTCCGCATGGCCAGTAAAAAGACGGCGCAAAAAACGCAAGGTAACTACCCTGCAACAGAACGTATCCTTGAGGTTATAGAAACCGGGCTAGCGCAAGGCAGCAGTAGCGGTTACGACGCTGAGGCCCGTGCGTTTGGTGAACTGGCGATGACATCCCAGTCTCAGGCGCTACGGCACATCTTTTTTGCCAACACCGATGTGAAAAAAGATCCCGGAAGTGATGCGAAACCTGGCCCGCTAAACACCGTAGGTATTTTGGGGGGCGGTCTGATGGGCGGGGGTATTGCCTACGTGACGGCCTGTAAAGGCGGCTTGCCTGTGCGCATCAAAGATATAAACGCTAAGGGAATCAACCACGCGCTGAAGTACAGCTGGGATCAGCTTGAAACGAAGGTTCGCCGCCGTCATATCAAAGCCAGCGAACGCGATAAACAACTGGCGCTGATTTCGGGAACGATCGACTACCGTGGCTTTGCGCATCGCGATCTAATTATTGAAGCCGTGTTTGAAGATCTGTCGCTAAAACAAAGGATGGTGGCAGAAGTTGAGCAAAATTGCGCACCTCATACCATTTTTGCTTCTAACACCTCATCTTTGCCCATTGGCGATATTGCTGCGAACGCTGCAAGGCCCGAACAAGTGATTGGTTTACACTTTTTTAGTCCGGTGGAAAAAATGCCGTTGGTCGAAGTGATCCCGCATGCCACGACCTCTGAGCAGACGATTGCAACTACCGTTAAGTTAGCGAAAAAACAGGGCAAAACGCCGATAGTGGTGAGAGATAAGGCCGGCTTTTACGTTAACCGCATTTTAGCGCCTTATATTAACGAAGCGATTCGTATGTTGACCGAAGGCGAGCGGGTCGAAACCATAGACGCCGCGCTGGTTAAGTTTGGTTTTCCAGTTGGGCCAATCCAACTTTTGGATGAGGTTGGAATTGATACGGGCACTAAAATTATACCAGTGCTTGAGGCTGCATATGGAGAACGTTTTAGCGCGCCTGCAAATGTTGTTGCTTCAATTTTGAATGACGATCGCAAAGGTAGAAAAAATGGTCGGGGTTTCTATCTTTATGGTGCGAAAGGGCGTAAAAGCAAAAAACAGGTCGACCCTGCAATTTATACGCTTATTGGCGTCCAGGGTCAGGGCCGACTTTCCGCCGCGCAGGTAGCAGAGCGGTGCGTTATGTTAATGCTCAATGAAGCAGCCCGTTGTTTCGACGAGAAGATAGTCCGCAGCGCACGTGATGGCGACATCGGCGCTGTATTTGGTATTGGTTTTCCGCCATTCCTCGGCGGCCCGTTCCGGTATATGGATTCTCTCGGCGCGGGTGAAGTGGTTGCGGTTCTGCAACGGCTGACCACGCAGTACGGCTCGCGGTTTACACCGTGTGAGCAGTTATTGCAGATGGCGGAACGCAGTGAAAGATTCTGGAATATTGGGGAAACTGACCTGAATTCATGAGGTCAAAGGTAGGATGAGTCCGCACTGAATGTATGGGTCGCGCTCAAAATGTAAACAGAGATTGACTATACTTACGCCGTTGAGGTAAAAAACAGCGTTTCATTCGGTGAATGGATAAGGCACAATGCCGGCCACCATATCGTTACCACAGCCAATAGGGGCTGTGAATAAAGGTAGTGGTGATTCTGGTTAACAAAAGCGGTGCAATATGCAAGTTTTTATCATGCGTCACGGCGACGCGGCCCTCGATGCCGCCAGTGATTCGGTTCGTCCCTTAACCTCCTGTGGTTGTGACGAATCTCGCCTGATGGCGAACTGGCTGAAAGGTCAAAAAGTGGATATCGAACGTGTTCTGGTGAGCCCGTTCCTACGAGCCGAACAAACGCTGGATGTGGTGGGGGAGTGTATGAACCTGCCAACCGGTGTGGATGTTTTGCCGGAGCTGACTCCCTGCGGCGATGTCGGTCTGGTCAGCGCCTATTTACAGGCTCTGGCCAATGAAGGTATCGCCACGGCACTGGTTATCTCTCACTTGCCTTTAGTGGGATATCTGGTGTCTGAGCTTTGCCCTGGTGAAACACCGCCGATGTTTACCACATCAGCGATTGCCAGCGTTACGCTTGATGAGAGCGGGAAGGGTACTTTTAACTGGCAGATGAGCCCGTGTAACCTGAAAATGGCAAAAGCGATTTAAACAGGCCGGATAAGGCGCAGCCGCCACCCGGAAAATCAAAGAGCCGCAAATGCGGCTCTTTTTGTTTTTCTGCATCACGGAAGTTCGGGCGGTAGCCACTCTTCCACTTCAATCAGCACCAGCAGGGCGGCGTCGCCACCGTACTCTTTCGGTGCCTGATGAAAGGCCATAACGTGCGGATGCTGGGCCAGCCAGAGCGGCGTCTGCTGTTTCAGAATATGCTTTCCGTGGCCATGCATCACGCAGGCGCAAAACACATGCTCACGACGACAGGCGGCAATCAGCGCGCCTAACTCTTGTTTGGCCTGTTGCTGGGTCAGCCCATGCAGATCGAGAAACAGCTCCGGAGAGTAATCGCCACGGCGCATTTTCTTCAGCTCGAAATGGCTGACGTCAGCGCGCAGGTATCTTGCCGGGCCGTCCGTATTCAGCAGCGGCTGAAACTCATCCGAGAAATAGTGGCTGGCATCAGCCTGCTCCTGTAGCAGTCTTTTAACCGGAACCTCGGCAATTTTTTTACGTGGAGGTCGGTGAACAATAGTGTCTTGCTTAATTTTACGCGTGCCGGTCATCAGCTGGCGAAACAGCGTCTGATCCTCCTCGCTGAGCGATGTTTTCTTTTTCATTCGAGAGTCTCAACTTTTATTTTCCGTTAGTTTAACCCGACTCGGCGGGCATCCGATCGCTTAAAACGCAATTTTCGCGTTCAGGCCCCGTGTGAATGCTGATTTATCGCCGTCTTCGTGGCAAACTAGCCGCCGAAATTAATACGAGCATGCCCTGGAGGAATACGTGGATAAAATTTTCGTCGATGAAGCAGTGAGTGAACTGCATACCATTCAGGACATGTTGCGTTGGGCGGTCAGCCGTTTTAGCGCGGCGAACATCTGGTATGGCCATGGCACGGATAACCCATGGGACGAGGCCGTACAACTGGTGCTGCCGTCACTTTATTTGCCGTTGGATATTCCAGAAGATATGCGTACCGCGCGTCTGACCTCCAGCGAGCGTCATCGTATTGTTGAACGCGTGATTCGCCGCGTCAACGAGCGCATTCCGGTTGCTTATCTGACCAACAAAGCCTGGTTCTGCGGGCATGAGTTTTATGTTGATGAACGCGTGCTGGTTCCGCGTTCACCGATTGGCGAGCTTATCAATAACCGCTTTGCGGGCCTTATTAATGAGCAACCGCAGCATATCCTCGATATGTGTACCGGCAGCGGCTGTATTGCCATTGCCTGCGCGTATGCCTTCCCGGAAGCCGAAGTGGATGCGGTGGATATTTCCACTGACGCGCTGGCGGTGACCGAACACAATATTGAAGAACACGGCCTGATTCATCACGTCACGCCGATCCGTTCCGATCTGTTCCGCGATCTGCTGAAAGTCCAGTATGACCTGATTGTGACCAACCCGCCGTATGTCGATGCAGAAGATATGTCCGATCTGCCAAACGAATATCGTCACGAACCTGAACTGGGTCTGGCGTCCGGCAGCGATGGGCTGAAACTTACCCGCCGCATTCTGGGGAACGCCCCGGACTACCTGTCAGATAACGGTATTCTGATTTGTGAAGTCGGAAACAGCATGGTACATCTGATAGAGCAATATCCGGATGTACCGTTCACCTGGCTGGAGTTCGACAACGGCGGTGACGGCGTATTCATGCTGACCAAAGAGCAGTTAGTTGCTGCTCGCGAGCACTTCAGCATTTATAAAGACTAATTACACGCGCACATACACAACACGCATAACGGAGCCGTGATGGCAGGAAATACAATTGGGCAACTCTTTCGCGTAACCACTTTCGGCGAATCACACGGGCTGGCGCTCGGTTGTATTGTCGATGGTGTTCCGCCGGGCATTTCTCTGACAGAAGCTGACCTGCAGCACGATCTCGACAGACGTCGTCCGGGCACATCGCGCTACACTACGCAGCGTCGTGAGCCGGATCAGGTGAAAATCCTCTCCGGGGTGTTCGAGGGCGTTACCACAGGCACCAGCATTGGCCTGCTGATCGAAAATACCGATCAGCGTTCACAGGATTACGGCGCGATTAAGGACGTTTTTCGTCCGGGACACGCCGACTATACCTATGAGCAAAAATATGGCCTGCGCGACTACCGTGGCGGCGGACGTTCATCCGCACGTGAAACGGCGATGCGCGTGGCGGCCGGAGCGATAGCCAAAAAATATCTGGCGGAAAAATTCGGCGTTGAGATCCGCGGCTGCCTGACGCAGATGGGTGATATTCCGCTGGAGATCAAAGACTGGTCCCAGGTGGAACTTAACCCGTTCTTTTGCCCGGACCCGGATAAACTCGAAGCGCTGGACGAACTGATGCGCGGGCTGAAGAAAGAAGGTGACTCAATCGGAGCGAAGGTGACCGTTGTTGCACGCGGTGTACCTGCGGGTCTCGGCGAACCTGTATTCGACCGCCTGGATGCTGACATCGCCCATGCGCTGATGAGCATTAACGCCGTTAAGGGCGTTGAGATTGGCGATGGATTTGACGTTGTTGCGCTGCGCGGCAGTCAGAACCGTGACGAAATCACCAAAGAAGGTTTCCAGAGTAACCATGCGGGCGGCATTCTGGGCGGGATCAGCAGCGGGCAGCAAATCATTGCTCATATGGCGCTGAAACCGACGTCCAGTATTACCGTTCCTGGGCGCACTATTAACCGCTTTGGAGAAGAAGTCGAAATGATCACTAAAGGTCGCCACGATCCGTGCGTAGGGATCCGCGCCGTACCGATCGCCGAGGCGATGCTGGCGATCGTATTGATGGATCACCTGCTGCGTCAGCGGGCGCAAAATGCGGACGTGAAGACCGATATTCCACGCTGGTAAGAGATGAAAAAAACGGCACTTGCGGCGCTGGCTCTGTTTGCCAGTACCGCCTGTCTGGCGGCGACGCCCTGGCAGAAAATTACCCATCCGGTTGCAGGAAGTGCGCAGTCTATCGGCGCGTTTTCCAATGGCTGTATTGTTGGCGCTGATACGCTGCCTGTACAGTCAGAACATTATCAGGTGATGCGTACCGATCAGCGTCGTTACTTTGGCCATCCGGATCTGGTGAGGTTTATCCAGCGTCTGAGTTATCAGGCCAATAGTCAGGGACTGGGCACGGTGTTAATCGGCGATATGGGGATGCCGGCCGGTGGGCGTTTCAATGGCGGTCACGCCAGCCACCAGACGGGACTGGATGTGGATATTTTCCTGCAACTGCCGAAAACGCGCTGGACCCAGTCGCAACTGCTGCGGCCGCAGGCGTTAGATCTGGTCTCACAGGATGGCAAACGTGTTGTGCCGTCACTGTGGAAACCGGAGATTTTCAGCCTGATCAGGCTGGCTGCAAAAGATAATGAAGTAACGCGTATTTTCGTGAATCCGGCGATTAAGCAACAACTTTGTCTGGATGCAGGGACCGACAGGGACTGGTTGCGTAAAGTGCGGCCGTGGTTCCAGCATCGTGCGCATATGCACGTGCGGTTACGTTGCCCTGCCGACAGCCTTGAGTGCGAAGATCAACCGTTACCGCCACCGGGTGACGGCTGTGGCGCAGAGCTGCAAAGCTGGTTCGAACCTCCAAAACCTGGAACCACCAAGCCTGAGAAGAAGACACCGCCGCCGTTGCCGCCTTCCTGCCAGGCGCTACTGGACGAGCATGTACTCTAATGGATCATTTTGCCTCTCTGTTTATGGTGTCGCCACTGCTGTTAGGTGTGCTTTTTTTTGTGGCGATGCTGGCAGGTTTTATTGATTCTCTGGCCGGAGGTGGTGGTCTACTCACCATCCCGGCATTGATGGCGGCCGGGATGCCACCTGCGCAAGCGCTGGCGACCAATAAGCTGCAAGCCTGCGGGGGATCTATCTCTTCCTCCCTCTATTTTATTCGTCGGGGTGTGGTTAATCTGGCGGATCAGAAACTCAATATCTTCATGACCTTTATCGGTTCAATGAGTGGCGCGCTGTTGGTTCAGCACGTGCAGTCAGATGTTCTGCGTCAGATCCTGCCAGTATTGGTTATCTGTATTGGCCTTTACTTTCTGTTGATGCCGAAAATCGGGGAAGAGGATCGACAGCGCCGACTGCACGGTTTGCCTTTCGCGCTGGTGGCCGGGGGCTGCGTCGGCTTTTACGATGGCTTTTTTGGTCCGGCGGCGGGGTCGTTCTACGCGCTGGCTTTTGTCATGCTGTGCGGATACAACCTGGCGAAATCGACGGCCCACGCCAAAGTATTAAATGCCACATCGAATATCGGTGGGTTGTTGCTGTTTGCCCTCGGCGGCAAAGTGATTTGGGCGACAGGTTTTGTGATGCTCATTGGCCAGTTTATTGGCGCACGGATGGGCTCTCGACTGGTACTCAGCAAAGGACAAAAACTCATTCGGCCAATGATCGTTATTGTCTCCGCCGTGATGAGCGCCAAGCTACTTTATGATAATCATGGACAGGAGATTCTCCACTGGCTGGGGATGAACTAATGAATAATACGCATCACTACGAAGAGTTAATTGAGATTTTTAACGGCTGCTTTGCCGATGAATTTAATACCCGTCTGATTAAAGGCGACGACGAACCGATCTATCTTCCAGCGGATGCGGAATTACCGTATCACCGTATCGTTTTTGCGCATGGTTATTACGCCAGTGCGTTACACGAAATTTCACACTGGTGTATCGCCGGTAAAGCCCGTCGTGAGCTGGTCGATTTCGGTTACTGGTACTGCCCGGACGGACGAGACGCGAAGACACAATGCCAGTTTGAAGATGTGGAAGTGAAGCCGCAGGCGTTTGACTGGTTGTTTTGCATGGCGGCGGGCTACCCGTTTAACGTCAGTTGCGACAATCTGGAAGGAGACTTTGAACCGGATCGCGTGGTATTCCAGCGCCGTGTTCATGCTCAGGTGATGGAGTACCTGGAAAAGGGGATCCCTGAACGTCCGGCGCGTTTCATTAACGCGTTACAGAATTATTATCACACGCCTGAACTTACGGCGGAACAATTCCCGTGGCCCGAAGCGCTCAACTGAAGCCGCTGCCACGTTTACAATGAGGAAATAAGATGATCGCGGAGTTTGAATCACGCATTCTGGCATTAATCGACGATATGGTAGAGCACGCCAGCGATGATGAGTTGTTTGCCAGTGGCTATTTGCGTGGGCACCTGACGCTGGCTGTGGCTGAGCTGGATGCTGGCGAGGACCATTCCGCTGAGGCATTGTACGCCAATGTGACCAGCAGCCTGGAAAAAGCCATCAGCGCAGGCGAACTCTCGCCGCGTGACCAGGCGTTAGTGAAAGAGATGTGGGACACACTGTTCCAGAAGGCAACGCAATAATAATTGCAGTGGATTGTGCCGGATGGCGACGCGAAGGCGTCTTATCCGGCCTACGCGGACGGGGGTTGTAGGCCGGATAAGCGTAGCGCCATCAGGCAATGGCGAGATGCTATCTTATTTCACCGCTTTACCCTTCAATAACTTCCTCACCCACAGACGATTCGGATTCAGCGCTGCCAGCGTGCTAGCATCCATGGGTATAGGTTCATCGCTCATTTGCGATGCCAGAATTTCTGCACACAGCGGGGCAGTACACAGCCCGCGCGAGCCCAGTGCACCTAACATAAATAAATCGGAATACACCGGGGCGTTTACGGCGTGCTCTTTGTCTTCGGCAAGAGTGGCATACTGGCTGAGCGTGGCGTCATAATCAGCGACGTTGCCGACCATCGGCATGTGATCGCGCGTGGCGCAGCGCACTCCACAACGGGCGGCATTGCCACTAACGTCTACTTCTTTTGCCCACGAGGCATTCGGGAAACAATCTATTAAGCGCTGACGGTTTTGCTGCTGATCGTCCGCGCGATACACCGTTTCTTCACTTCCGCGATGATAGCTGGCGCCAATGCAGTGCTGCTGGTTTTGCGGGTTGTGCGGCGTGAGGTAGCCGTCATAGCACAGCACCTGGCGCAGCGCTGAAAGCGAAGGCGTGGTAGGAATGTGACTCACCTGACCGCCTACGGAGTAGACCGGTAGCGACTGCGTTTGCTCAACGCCGTTAATGCGATGCCCGTTAGCCAGAACTACAGCAGCGTGAGTGGCGGTTTCGCCACTGGCAAACGTCAATTGCCAGTGTTCTGTCTGGCGAGACAGCGAGGCCAGCGTATGTTGATACCGCGTGCGTAATCCCAGCGTTGCGGCGTAGTCGAATACGGCGGCGGTTAACTGTGCCGGACACAGCCATCCTCCGGCAGGGTACTGAATCCCGCCGCATCCGGTTTCGACGCCGGTCGTTTGTAAAACCTGCTCTGCGTTAACGCTGACGGCGAGCGCATCAGGCAATTCAAGGGACAGCATTTTGTCGATTTTTTGCTGGCTTTTTTCATCCCACGCCAGTTGCGTCACACCGCACCAGTCATGCGCGAACTCAACGGGGAGGGCGTCATACAGTCGACGAGCGAAGGTAAACGCGGTGGGGAAAAAGAGATTAATGGCCGCGTCATGCTTGCTGAGTAGCGGATAAAGCGCGCCCTGGCGATTGCCGGAGGCACCCCCGGCTGGATTATCGTCGGCGCAATAGAGTGTGACCTGCCAACCGCGACGCAGTAACGCCAACGACAGCAATGCGCTGGCAATCCCCCCGCCAATAATGGCGGCTTCGCGTTTATCTGTTCCGGAACGTGCAAACCAGGGAGCCGATGAAGGGAGCGTCAGCGTCTGTTCCATTACGCCACAGAGCATTTCACGTTTGCGACCAAAGCCTTTGCATTTTTGCATCGTAAACCCGGCTTCCTGCAACCCCCGACGCACAAAGCCCGCTGAGGTGAAGGTCGCCAGCGTACCGCCGGGACGAGCCAGACGGGCCATTGCGTTAAACAGCGTTGGCGTCCACATATCCGGATTTTTTGCCGGTGCGAAACCGTCCAGAAACCAGGCGTCCACTTTTTGATTCAGGGAGTCATCGAGCTTACTGGTCAGTTCGTTAATATCGCCAAACCACAGATCCAGCGTGACGCGTCCTTCATCAAGGAGCAGGCGATGGCATCCCGCCAGTGGCAGCGGCCATTGCTCTTGCAGCGCCGTGGCCCACGGGGCAAGTTCTGGCCAGTGCTGATGGGCTAAGGTGAGATCTTCGCGCGTTAGCGGATATTTTTCAAAACTGATGAAATGTAATCTTTCCAGGGTAGCTTCAGGATGGGTATCGCGAAAACCGGTAAATGCCTGCCAGAGCGTCAGGAAGTTAAGTCCGGTGCCAAACCCGCTTTCTGCCACCACCAAGAGGGGACGTGAATGCGCGGGGAATCGCTGGGCGAGATGATTCCCGCCGAGAAAGACGTAACGTGTCTCTTCCAGCCCGTTATCATTAGAAAAATAGACATCGTCAAAATCTCGGGAAACAGGTGTACCCTCAGCGTTGAATTCAAGGTTTGCAGGTTGTATAGCGTATTGTTTCACGTAAGTTACTCGTCTGGCAGGCTGTGCCCCGATCTTAGCGATGAGTGCCTGGCTGCGCAAATTTCCACATTAAATGGCTGATCGGACTTGTTCGGCGTACAAGTGTACGCTATTGTGCCACTCGAAACTTTAAAATAGTGCGACTTACAGAGGTATTGAATGAAACGTGCAGTGATTACTGGCTTGGGCATCGTTTCCAGCATCGGTAATAACCAGCAGGAAGTCCTGGCATCTCTGCGTGAAGGACGTTCAGGGATCACTTTCTCTCAGGAGCTGAAGGACTCCGGCATGCGTAGCCACGTTTGGGGCAACGTAAAACTGGATACCACTGGCCTCATTGACCGCAAAGTAGTGCGCTTTATGAGCGACGCATCCATCTATGCATTCCTTTCTATGGAACAGGCAGTGGCTGATGCCGGCCTTGCAGCAGAAGATTACCAGAACAACCCGCGCGTTGGCCTGATTGCAGGTTCCGGCGGCGGCTCCCCGCGTTTTCAGGTGTTCGGCGCTGACGCAATGCGTAGCCCGCGTGGTCTGAAAGCGGTTGGCCCGTATGTGGTCACCAAAGCGATGGCGTCCGGCGTTTCTGCCTGCCTCGCAACGCCGTTCAAAATTCACGGCGTAAACTACTCCATCAGCTCTGCCTGTGCGACTTCTGCGCACTGTATCGGCAACGCTGTGGAACAAATTCAGCTGGGCAAACAGGACATCGTTTTTGCTGGCGGCGGCGAAGAGCTGTGCTGGGAAATGGCGTGTGAATTCGACGCCATGGGCGCGCTGTCTACCAAATATAACGACGACCCGTCTAAAGCTTCCCGTACCTATGATGCAAACCGCGACGGTTTTGTTATCGCAGGTGGCGGCGGTATGGTGGTGGTTGAAGAGCTGGAACACGCTCTGGCTCGTGGCGCGCATATCTACGCGGAAATCGTCGGTTACGGCGCTACCTCCGATGGCGCAGACATGGTTGCCCCGTCTGGCGAAGGCGCAGTACGCTGCATGCAGATGGCGATGCACGGCGTTGACACGCCTATCGACTACCTGAACTCCCACGGTACTTCTACTCCGGTAGGCGACGTGAAAGAGCTGGGCGCAATCCGTGAAGTGTTTGGCGATAAGAGCCCGGCAATCTCGGCAACCAAAGCCATGACCGGTCACTCTCTGGGCGCGGCTGGCGTACAGGAAGCTATCTACTCTCTGCTGATGCTGGAACACGGCTTTATCGCGCCGAGCATCAACATTGAAGAGCTGGACGAGCAGGCGGCGGGTCTGAACATCGTGACCAAACCGACCGAGCAGGCGCTGACCACCGTGATGTCCAACAGCTTCGGCTTTGGCGGCACCAACGCTACGCTGGTAATGCGTAAGCTGAAAGCGTAAGTCTGCAAAATAAGATGCAAAGGGGAGCCTGATGGCTCCCTTTTTTATTTATTCATTTTTCGTAATCCGGCGCGATTTCCGCCGACCACGCTTGCGCACGGGTAATATCCCCGGCGCTGTAGATGAGGTGCTCATAACTATCGCTAATATCGCGAACGCGATAAATTTTCCAGCGCCCGTCTTCCCAACGCGTATAGACCTCCAGTTGAAGCGGTATCGACCCTGTGCCTAACTGAACATCAACTTTTTCACCGCCGAGAAAAGGTTGTGCTCGCCCGACCCGTAGCTGCGGGATCCATTTGGGGTCGTAATCCTGAACGTACATAAAGTAGTCTGCTCCGAGGATTTCCTGCTCGTAAAGGGAATCAATCAGCGCCAGGCGTTCGATAAGGTCTTTTGCTACATAGCGCTGCATTAATGCGGATGTGTCATGAGGTGTATCCAGATCCTGGGTGTTAATGTTCATCCATGAGAGATAGAACTGTTTTACAGCCTGTGTGCTGTCTTGATGAGGCGCAGAGCAGCCGCAAAGCATCAGGATGAGAGCAATAAGCGAAAATGCTTTCATTACCGTGTCCCTAAAAATATATTCCGACAAAATGGATCGTTGAGTGTCCCTCTGATTGAAAACTATTTCCTCATTGTTAGTGCTTTTCTTCGATAATATAACCCTCTGTTTTGTGGATGCCTTCGGTGATTTCGAGGTTGACAAGTTTAGCCCCTCACAGGCAGACTCCAGCTTCAACATTATCCTCTTGATAATGCGTAAGCGTTTAACGTTATCCAACGCACCTTAATCCTGATAGTCAGGTAGAGGGGGCGTGGGCATTCCTCGCCTTACTCTGCATTTTGGAGTAACGCATGACAGCTGTAACCCAACAAGAAAAAACACCTTCGGCGAACTTTTCGCTGTTTCGTATCGCTTTTGCAGTTTTCCTGACCTATATGACGGTCGGTCTCCCTTTGCCCGTGATTCCTCTGTTTGTGCATCAGGAACTGGGCTATGGCAACACCATGGTCGGTATCGCCGTAGGTGTACAGTTTCTGGCGACGGTATTAACGCGCGGCTACGCCGGGCGCTTAGCCGATCAATATGGTGCTAAACGCTCGGCGCTACAGGGGATGTTTGCCTGTGGGCTGGCAGGCGCGGCGTGGCTTTTAGCCGCGCTATTGCCTGTTTCTGTTCCCGTAAAATTTGCGTTGTTAATCGTCGGGCGTTTGATCCTCGGCTTTGGCGAAAGCCAACTGCTCACCGGTACGCTGACCTGGGGGTTGGGGCTGGTCGGCCCAACACGCTCCGGTAAGGTGATGTCGTGGAACGGAATGGCGATTTACGGCGCGCTGGCCGCCGGTGCACCGTTGGGCCTGTTGATCCACAGCCACTTTGGCTTCGCGGCGCTGGCGGGAACGACGATGGTATTACCGTTGCTGGCATGGGCATTCAACGGCACCGTGCGCAAAGTGCCTGCGCATGCAGGAGAACGTCCTTCTTTATGGAGCGTAGTCGGGCTTATATGGAAACCGGGCCTGGGCCTGGCGCTGCAGGGCGTTGGCTTTGCGGTGATCGGTACCTTTATTTCACTCTATTTTGTCAGCAACGGCTGGACGATGGCGGGGTTCACCCTGACTGCGTTTGGTGGGGCGTTTGTGCTGATGCGCATTCTGTTTGGCTGGATGCCGGACCGTTTCGGCGGCGTGAAGGTTGCCGTTGTCTCTTTGCTGGTGGAAACAGCGGGGCTGATTTTGCTGTGGCAGGCCCCATCGGCCTGGATTGCGCTGCTCGGGGCGGCATTAACCGGGGCCGGGTGTTCGCTTATCTTCCCGGCATTGGGCGTCGAAGTGGTGAAGCGAGTGCCCGCGCAGGTTCGCGGTACGGCGCTGGGCGGTTACGCCGCGTTTCAGGATATCTCCTACGGCATAAGCGGTCCGGTCGCCGGGGTGCTGGCCACCGCGTACGGTTATCCCTCAGTGTTCCTTGCCGGGGCGATATCCGCCGTGGTGGGGATTATTGTAACGTTGCTTACGCTGCGTAAAGGTTAAGCGACCAGCCAGAAAATGGCTAACGCAATCATCAACGCAACAAACAGCAGTCCCGGTCGTGCCGACAGAGATTTAACCGTTTCAATCATCGGCGCGAACGGGCTGTAAATGGGCTGCAGATGACGCGGATCGATGAGCTCACGTTCTCGTTCCACGCGACGCAGGAAAATTTGATTGAGCAAGTCCTGCACCTGCACCGTGGTCAGAATCGATTGTGGTTGGATCTGATACGTCTGCTGTGCGTATTCTTTTATCGCTGTCAGCTCATTCGGCTCTAATGGCAGCTTCAGCGCCGCCTGGAGCGTTTGTAGCGTAGGGGCGCTTTGCAGGCTGAGCGTCTGGCGCGCCTGCAGCCAGGTGACCAGGTGCGTAAACTGTTTGGCAGGGATCAGCTCACCGCTTTTTACGCCAGACAACTCCAGCATCGACTGCCAGATCATCTTCCCGGATTCTCCTGTGGCCGCCGCCAGTTTGGTAACTAACTGGTTCAGCGTATTGTGCTCTGCGGGGAGCAACGGGCGATCGGTAGCCGGGCGCTGCTGCGGCTGCGGTATCGACAGCTGTCCTTGTTGCAGCAGCGTGAGCACGTTCTTCAACTGCTCAGGCGTGAGCTGGCTGAGCGCCGTTTGCCCATACTGCTGACGGATAAAATCACTCACCGCCTGGCGATTATTTCCCTGGCTCAGTAATTCAGTGAGCTGCGAAAGCACCTGACGATTAACATGATTTTGCTGAGCAACCCCCAGTCGTTGGTTAAGGTTTTGCTCAGCGGCAGGAAAGTGACGAGACTGCAGCGGCGTATCACTTTTGACGCCCAGATCGTGCTTCATTCCGGCCCACACCTCAGCGCTTTGCTGCTGGGTGAGTGAAATCAAACGGGTAATTAGCCGTTCCAGCACAGTACGTTGTTGCGTGGATAACGGTTGTTCACCCGCAGCGGAAGGGGCATTTTGGCCTTCGCCGGGAGGGCGTGCGGGCGTACCTGAAATGGGCTGCATCATCTCTGTTCCTTAAATCTGTGCTGACCAGGTCTCGCAGTATGCCTGGCGGCGAGATTATGGCACACTTGCCCGGTTAACTCTCGTTCTCAAACAGGTGCGAAAGACGTGAAAATCCTCGTTGATGAAAATATGCCCTATGCCCGCGAACTGTTCAGTCGTTTGGGGGAGGTCAAAGCGGTTCCCGGTCGTCCGATTCCCGTTGCTGAACTGGATGATGCGGATGCTTTAATGGTGCGCTCGGTGACGAAAGTAAATGAATCACTGCTTGGCGGAAAACCGGTTAAATTTGTCGGTACGGCAACCGCTGGCACAGACCATGTGGATGACGCCTGGCTTGCGCAGGCGGGGATCGGTTTTTCCGCCGCGCCCGGTTGTAACGCAATAGCGGTCGTAGAATATGTTTTTTCAGCGTTGCTGATGCTGGCGGAGCGCGACGGGTTTGCGTTACGCGATCGCACCGTAGGCATTGTGGGTGTGGGCAACGTGGGCGGGCGTTTGCAGGCGCGTCTGGAAGCGCTGGGGATCCGCACGCTGCTGTGCGATCCACCGCGAGCCGATCGCGGTGACGAAGGCAATTTCTGCTCGCTGGATGAACTGGTTGAGCAAGCCGATGTGCTGACTTTCCATACCCCGCTGTTTAAAGACGGGCCGTACAAAACGCTGCACATGGCGGATGACGCGCTGATTAGCCGGTTGAAGCCGGGCACTATTCTGATCAACGCCTGCCGTGGGCCGGTCATCGACAATACGGCATTGCTGAACCGGTTGAATGCCGGTCAGTCGCTGAGCGTTGTGCTGGATGTCTGGGAAGGAGAGCCGGATCTCAATGTGGCGTTGCTGGAGAAAGCCGATATCGGCACGGCGCACATTGCCGGGTATACCCTCGAAGGAAAAGCGCGTGGCACCACGCAGGTCTTTGAGGCCTATAGTAAGTTTATTGGTCACGAGCAGCACGTTGCGCTCAGTACCCTGTTACCCGCGCCGGAATTTGGTCGTATCACCCTGCACGGCCCGTTAGATCAGCCAACGCTGAAAAGGCTGGTGCATTTAGTGTATGATGTGCGCCGCGATGATGCGCCGCTGCGTAAAGTCGCTGGAATTCCGGGTGAGTTTGATAAACTGCGTAAAAATTACCTTGAGCGTCGTGAATGGTCGTCTTTATATGTGATGTGTGACGACGCAACGGCTGCTGCCTTATTGTGTAAGCTGGGTTTTAACGCTGTTCATCATCCGGCACATTAATGTCTTCTTAATGCTCCCTGTCGAATAATGCGACAGGGACGCTTACGTATTTCTTGGAGTAAATCACCATGTCTGAAGGCTGGAATATTGCCATTCTGGGCGCAACGGGCGCCGTAGGCGAAGCCCTGCTCGATACGCTGGCTGAACGCCAGTTCCCGGTCGGTGAAATTTATGCGCTGGCGCGTAATGAAAGCGCCGGTGAACATCTGCGTTTTAACGGTAAATCGGTCATAGTACAGGACGTTGCAGACTTTGACTGGACGCAGGCACAGTTGGCATTTTTTGTTGCGGGCGCTGAAGCCACCGCCGCATGGGTAGAAGAAGCCACTAATGCGGGTTGCCTGGTGATCGACAGCAGCGGTCTGTTCGCGCTTGAGCCAGACGTTCCGCTGGTGGTTCCGGACGTTAACCCGTTCGTGCTGGCGGATTACCGTAACCGCAATGTGATTGCAGTGCCTAACAGTCTGACCAGCCAACTGCTGTCTGCGCTGAAACCGTTGATTGATGACGGTGGGCTTTCGCGTATTACGGTGACCAATATTATCTCAGCTTCCGCTCATGGCAAAAAAGCGGTGGATGCGCTGGCCGGACAGAGTGCAAAACTGCTTAACGGCATCCCGATTGACGAAGATGATTTCTTTGGCCGTCAGTTGGCATTCAACATGCTGCCGCTGCTGCCCGATCGTGAAGGTAGCGTGCGTGAAGAGCGTCGTATCGTCGATGAAGTGCGCAAAATTATGCAGGATGACGGTCTGCTCATCTCTGCCAGCATCGTGCAGTCCCCGGTATTTTATGGCCACGCGCAGATGGTAAATTTTGAGGCCCTGCGCCCGTTGGCGGCGGAAGAAGCGCGCGATGCGTTTTCACGCGGTGAAGACGTGGTGTTGTCGGAAGAGACCGACTTCCCGACCCAGGTTGGCGATGCATCGGGCACGCCGCACCTTTCTATTGGCTGCGTGCATAATGATTACGGTATGCCAGAGCAGGTTCAGTTCTGGTCTGTGGCGGACAACGTACGCTTTGGCGGCGCGTTAATGGCGGTGAAAATTGCGGAAAAACTGGTGCAGGAGTACCTGTACTAATGTCTGACCAGCAACAGCCGTCAACCCATAAAATTGCGCTGGGCATTGAGTATGACGGCAGCAAATATTATGGCTGGCAGCGCCAGAACGAAGTGCGTAGCGTTCAGGAAAAACTGGAAAAAGCGCTCTCTCAGGTGGCGAATGAACGCATCAATGTTTTTTGTGCAGGACGCACGGATGCGGGCGTTCATGGCACTGGGCAGGTCGTGCATTTTGAAACCGCTGCCCAGCGTAAAGATGCGGCCTGGACACTGGGGGTAAATGCGAATTTACCTGGTGACATCGCCGTGCGCTGGGTTAAAGCTGTACCCGATGATTTTCATGCCCGATTTAGCGCCACGGCTCGCCGTTATCGCTACATCATCTACAATCATCGGTTGCGCCCTGCGGTTTTGGGTAAAGGGGTAACCCATTACTATGAACCGCTGGACGCTGAGCGTATGCATCGTGCGGCCCAGTGTCTGATTGGCGAAAATGATTTTACCTCGTTTCGAGCGGTGCAGTGTCAGTCGCGCACGCCGTGGCGAAACGTGATGCACATTAACGTCGAACGTTTCGGTGCATATGTGGTGGTGGATATTAAAGCGAATGCCTTTGTACATCATATGGTCAGGAATATTGTCGGCAGCCTGATGGAAGTTGGCGCCAACAACCAGCCGGAGAGCTGGATAGCAGAACTGTTAGCGGCAAAGGACAGAACGCTGGCAGCGGCAACGGCGAAAGCGGAAGGATTGTATCTGGTTGCGGTAGATTACCCGGACCGGTTCGACCTGCCAAAACCGCCTATGGGCCCGCTATTTCTGGCGGACTAATTTGAGTCGTATAAAGGCAAAACTATGGACCTGATTTACTTTCTTATCGATTTTATCCTGCACATTGATGTGCACCTGGCGGAGCTGGTTGCGGAATACGGTATCTGGGTATACGCCATTCTGTTTCTGATCCTGTTCTGTGAAACCGGGCTGGTGGTGACACCATTCCTGCCAGGGGATTCGCTGCTGTTTGTTGCGGGTGCGCTTTCTGCGCTGCCAACCAACGATCTCAATGTTCATCTGATGGTGGCACTGATGATTGTGGCGGCGATTGTGGGCGATGCGGTGAACTACACGATTGGCAGATTGTTCGGGGAAAAACTTTTCAGTAACCCGAACTCCAAAATTTTCCGCCGCAGCTACCTGGATAAAACCCATGCGTTCTACGAGCGTCATGGCGGTAAGACGATTATCCTGGCGCGTTTCGTGCCAATCGTGCGTACATTTGCGCCGTTTGTTGCCGGTATGGGACATATGTCCTACCGTCACTTTGCGATGTATAACGTCGTAGGCGCATTGCTGTGGGTATTGTTGTTCACCTACGCAGGCTACCTGTTCGGCGATCTGCCGATCGTCCAGGAAAACCTGAAATTATTGATTGTGGCGATTATCGTCCTTTCCGTATTGCCGGGGGTGATTGAAGTAATTCGCCATAAGCGTGCTGCGTCACGGGCTGCAAAATAGAAAGTAACTCAGCGGTTCGACCACTTTTTTATCCAAAGTTTCGGGCTGTTATGTTTTAATGTGCAACATTCATGGTCTGTTAGGGGCAAAAATGGCATTATGCGCCCCTTATAACAAAGCTGACTAGGGTTCAGGCAGAAAGGTCACCAATGAGCTGGATTGAACGAATTAAAAGCAACATTACTCCCACCCGCAAGGCAAGCATTCCTGAAGGGGTGTGGACCAAGTGTGATAGCTGCGGTCAGGTTTTATACCGTGCTGAGCTGGAACGTAATCTTGAGGTCTGTCCGAAGTGTGACCATCATATGCGCATGTCGGCGCGCAATCGCCTGCATAGCCTGTTAGATGAAGGTTCTCTTGTGGAACTGGGTAGCGAGCTTGAGCCGAAAGACGTGCTGAAGTTTCGTGACTCCAAAAAATACAAAGACAGACTGGCTTCTGCGCAGAAAGAAACCGGCGAGAAAGATGCGCTGGTGGTGATGAAAGGCACACTTCACGGTATGCCGGTCGTTGCTGCGGCATTCGAGTTCGCGTTTATGGGCGGCTCCATGGGCTCTGTGGTCGGCGCGCGTTTTGTCCGTGCCGTTGAGCAGGCGCTGGAAGACAACTGTCCGCTGATCTGCTTCTCCGCTTCTGGCGGGGCGCGTATGCAGGAAGCGCTGATGTCTTTGATGCAGATGGCGAAAACCTCTGCTGCGCTGGCGAAAATGCAGGAACGCGGTTTACCGTATATTTCTGTACTGACCGACCCAACAATGGGTGGTGTTTCCGCAAGCTTTGCGATGCTGGGCGATCTCAACATTGCCGAACCGAAAGCATTGATCGGCTTCGCTGGTCCGCGTGTTATCGAGCAAACCGTACGTGAGAAACTGCCGCCGGGATTCCAGCGCAGCGAGTTCCTGATTGAAAAAGGCGCTATCGATATGATCGTCCGCCGTCCGGAAATGCGCCTGAAACTGGCAAGCATCCTGGCGAAGCTGATGAATCTTCCTGCGCCGAATCCGGATGAGCCGCGTGAAGGCGAAGTGGTACCTCCGGTTCCCGATCAGGAACCAGAGGCCTGATAGTTTACGCTATGGGTTTCGGGTTGCAGGCAGGCGACAAGAGTGTTAATCCCGATGAACTTACACCGTTAAGTGATTCGGGAGAGCGAGTACAGCCAACACATCTGCAACGTGGAAAACGACGTGTAAAAAAGGGCAGGCCGGTTGGCGCTGCCCTTTTGCTTTTCTCAACGTAAAGAATCTACAGGCATCATGGACAATAAACGTATCCCTCAAGCCGCGTCGCCCCTGGCGTCGTGGCTTTCTTATCTTGAAAACCTGCACAGTAAAACCATCGATCTGGGCCTTGAACGCGTCAGCCAGGTGGCGCGTAAACTGGGTGTGTTGAAACCTGCGCCATTTGTTTTTACGGTGGCAGGAACCAATGGGAAAGGCACAACCTGTCGTACGCTGGAATCTGTGCTGACTGCGGCAGGCTATAAAGTTGGGGTGTACAGTTCGCCTCATCTGGTGCGCTACACGGAACGCGTGCGCGTGCAGGGGCGTGAACTGCCGGAATCAGCTCATACCGCCTCGTTTGCTGAGATTGAAGACTCACGTGGTGACATTTCCCTGACTTACTTTGAATACGGTACGTTATCGGCACTCTGGCTGTTTAAACAGGCCCAACTGGATGTTGTTATTCTGGAAGTGGGGTTAGGCGGCCGCCTTGACGCCACCAATATCGTCGATGCCGATGTCGCAGTAGTCACCAGTATTGCGCTTGACCATACTGACTGGCTGGGCCCGGATCGCGAAAGTATTGGTCGTGAGAAGGCAGGGATTTTCCGCGCAGAGAAACCGGCCATCGTCGGCGAACCGGAAATGCCTTACACCATCGCGGATGTCGCTCAGGAGAGCGGGGCGATTTTGCAACGTTGTGGTGTGGACTGGCGCTATGCAGTCACGGAGAACGACTGGTCGTTTACTGATGCTCATGGAACGCTGGCGCACCTGCCGTTGCCGCAGGTGCCACAACCTAATGCTGCAACCGCACTGGCTGCACTGCGCGCAAGCGGTCTTAACGTCAGCGAGCAGGCCATTCGTGACGGTATCGAACAAGCGATTTTACCGGGACGCTTCCAGATTGTGAGCGAGTCGCCGCGGGTTATTTTTGATGTTGCCCATAACCCGCATGCGGCGGAGTATCTGACCGGACGTCTGAAAAAGTTAGTGAAAAGCGGGCGTGTACTTGCGGTTATCGGTATGCTACATGATAAAGATATTGCCGGTACGTTGGCTTGGCTGAAAAGTGTGGTTGACGACTGGTACTGTGCGCCCCTGGAAGGGCCGCGTGGTGCAACGGCAGAACAGCTGCTGGAGCACCTGGGCAAAGGCAACGCTTATGACAGCGTGGCGCAGGCATGGACTGCGGCACTTGCTGAGGCGAAGCCAGAAGATACCGTGTTGGTGTGTGGATCGTTTCACACTGTCGCACATGTCATGGAAGTAATAGACGTGGGGAGAAGCGGTGGCGAGTAAGTTTCAGAATCGATTAGTCGGCACAATTGTGCTGGTCGCGCTCGGGGTGATTGTGCTTCCCGGGCTGCTTGACGGCCAGAAAAAGCATTATCAGGATGAATTTGCAGCGATCCCACTGGTACCTAAACCCGGCGATCGCGATGAACCAGACATGATGCCTGCAGCAACGCAGGCGCTGCCGACTCAGCCGCCGGAAGGGGCGGCAGAAGAGGTGCGTGCGGGTGATGCTGCCGCGCCATCGTTGGATCCATCACGTTTGACGACGGCAAACAGCGCGGAGTTAGATCCTGTCCCTGCGCCTGTGGAACCACCGAAACCTAAACCGAAACCGCAGCCTGTTGCCGTCGCCCCGACACCAACACCGGCACCGACTCCAGCGCCGAAACCGGCCGCTGAGGAAGCGCCAGCGCCAACCGGCAAAGCGTACGTTGTACAACTCGGTGCGCTGAAAAACGCGGATAAGGTCAATGAGATCGTGGGTAAACTTCGTGGCGCGGGCTTCCGGGTATATACTTCCCCGTCAACGCCGGTGCAGGGTAAAATAACCCGCATTCTCGTAGGGCCTGACGCCTCCAAAGATAAGCTGAAGAACTCGCTGGGCGAGCTGCAGAAGATCTCTGGTTTGAGCGGGGTGGTGATGGGGTATACCCCTAACTAAGGGATTGCGTTACGTTGCTCTGATGTAGGCCGGACAAGGTGTTTACACCGCCATCCGGCAGTGTCCGAAGAGGCATAAAATCGTATGGCGTTGAAGATTTTTTCAGCGCCATTTTTATTTACGCGTGGAAAGGAAATCCCTACGCAAACGTTTTCTTTTTCTGTTAGAATGCGCCCCGAACAGGACGACAGGGCGTAAAATCGTGGGACACATATGGTCTGGATTGATTACGCCATTATCGCGGTGATTGGTTTTTCCTGTCTGGTTAGCCTGATCCGTGGCTTTGTTCGTGAAGCATTATCGTTGGTGACTTGGGGTTGTGCTTTCTTTGTCGCCAGCCATTACTACACTTACCTGTCTGTCTGGTTTACGGGCTTTGAAGACGAACTGGTTCGAAATGGGATTGCTATCGCGATACTGTTCATCGCGACACTTATCGTCGGCGCTATCGTTAACTTTGTGATAGGCCAACTGGTAGAGAAAACAGGACTGTCGGGTACCGACAGGGTGTTGGGGATCTGCTTCGGTGCTTTGCGTGGAGCGTTGATCGTCGCCGCCATACTGTTCTTTCTCGATACCTTTACCGGTCTGTCGAAAAGTGAAGACTGGGGTAAGTCACAGCTGATCCCGCAGTTCAGTTTCATCATCAGATGGTTCTTTGACTATCTGCAAAGCTCGTCAAGTTTCTTGCCCAAAGTATAAACTTTGGGTCGTTGCTGAACGAGGAAAAGACGTATGTGCGGTATTGTCGGTATCGCCGGTGTTATGCCGGTAAACCAGTCGATTTATGACGCGTTAACGGTGCTCCAGCATCGTGGTCAGGATGCTGCGGGCATCATCACCATTGATGCCAACAACTGCTTCCGCTTGCGTAAAGCAAACGGAATGGTGAGCGATATTTTTGAAGCGCGCCATATGCAGCGTTTGCAGGGCAATATGGGCATCGGTCATGTGCGTTACCCAACGGCTGGCAGCTCCAGCGCCTCCGAAGCTCAACCTTTTTACGTCAACTCACCGTATGGCATTACGCTTGCCCACAATGGCAACCTGACCAATGCGCATGAGTTGCGTAAAAAGCTGTTTGAAGAAAAGCGCCGCCACATCAATACCACTTCAGATTCTGAAATTCTGCTGAATATTTTCGCCAGCGAGCTGGATAACTTCCGCCATTACCCGCTGGAAGCCGACAATATTTTTGCGGCCATTGCGGCAACCAACCGCCAGATTCGCGGCGCCTATGCCTGCGTGGCGATGATTATCGGTCACGGTATGGTTGCCTTCCGCGACCCTAACGGTATCCGTCCGCTGGTGATGGGCAAACGCGATATTGGCGATGGCCGTACCGAGTACATGGTGGCGTCTGAGAGCGTAGCGCTGGATACGCTGGGCTTTGAATTCCTGCGCGACGTAGCACCTGGCGAAGCGGTGTACATCACCGAAAAAGGCCAGCTGTTTACCCGTCAGTGTGCCGATAACCCGGTGAGCAATCCATGTCTGTTTGAATACGTTTACTTCGCACGTCCTGACTCCTTTATCGACAAGATTTCCGTCTACAGCGCCCGTGTGAATATGGGGACTAAGCTTGGCGAAAAAATTGCCCGTGAGTGGGAAGATCTGGACATCGACGTAGTAATCCCAATCCCGGAAACCTCCTGTGATATCGCGCTGGAAATTGCTCGTATTCTCGGTAAGCCGTACCGCCAGGGGTTTGTGAAAAACCGCTATGTGGGCCGTACCTTTATCATGCCGGGCCAGCAGTTGCGTCGTAAATCTGTGCGCCGTAAGCTGAACGCTAACCGTGCGGAATTCCGTGATAAAAACGTGCTGTTGGTGGATGACTCCATCGTGCGTGGCACCACCTCAGAACAGATTATCGAGATGGCGCGTGAAGCTGGCGCGAAGAAGGTGTATCTGGCCTCTGCCGCCCCGGAAATTCGCTTCCCGAACGTTTATGGCATCGATATGCCTACGGCGACGGAGTTGATTGCGCATGGTCGTGAAGTGGACGAGATTCGCCAGATAATCGGCGCAGATGGTCTGATCTTCCAGGATCTGAACGATCTGATTGAAGCTGTCCGTGCTGAGAACCCGGATATTCAGCAGTTTGAATGTTCAGTGTTTAACGGCGTGTACGTTACCAAAGACGTCGACCAGCAATATCTCGATTTCCTCGACTCCCTGCGTAATGACGATGCCAAAGCGGTGTTGCGTCAGAACGAAGCGGAAAACCTTGAGATGCACAACGAAGGTTAATGTTTGCTCGCAAGCAAGGGCGCAACCTGCGCCCTTGCTTGCAACTCACCGTAATTTCCTGCAAAGTCGGCCCTGAGCAAGTAAGGGCGATTACACATGAAACGACTCATCATTGGTATTTCTGGTGCAAGCGGGGCAATTTACGGCGTGCGCCTGTTGCAGGTATTGCGTGACGTCACTGATGTGGAAACCCACCTGGTGATGAGTGCCGCTGCCCGGCAGACGCTGGCGCTGGAAACGGACCTCTCTGTGCGCGACGTGCAGGCGCTGGCAAATGTGAATCATGATAGCCGTGATATCGCCGCCAGTATCTCCTCCGGCTCTTTTCAGACCGCCGGAATGGTTATTCTGCCTTGTTCAATCAAAACGCTTTCTGGCATCGTCCACAGTTACACCGATGGGTTGCTTACCCGTGCGGCGGATGTGGTATTGAAAGAACGCCGTCCGTTGGTGCTGTGTGTACGCGAAACGCCGCTGCATCTGGGGCATTTGCGATTGATGACGCAGGCGGCAGAAATTGGGGCGGTAATTATGCCACCTGTCCCGGCGTTTTATCATCGTCCGCAAACGCTCGATGATGTGATTAATCAAACGGTTAATCGCGTGCTTGACCAGTTTGATATTACCCTTCCACAGGACCTGTTCACCCGCTGGCAAGGGGCGTAAGCCGTTCCATCAGCGTGCAAAGAATCATCCGTTGCCCTGTTTCAGGGCAATTTTGTAACCGCGATCATATCCTCAACATTTAATTCGTTAAAACTCAACGAAACGCTGCGGTTCAACCGCCAGACCTGCTATCTTCAAAATCAGGACATTATTGCAACGTTTTATTAACATATTTAACGTCGAATATCCTCATCGACGCGAAAATGGCATAAGACCTGCATGAAAAAGTCTGCAAACACACAACACAACGTAAAACATAATAAAATTACGCCACTTGAGGGTTATGTATGAAGAAGACGGTTCTTGCTTTGTCTTTGCTGGTAGGACTCTCCGCCACCGCGGCCAGCTACGCAGCACTTCCGCAGACGGTTCGTATTGGTACAGATACAACGTACGCTCCTTTTTCCTCTAAAGATGCCAAAGGCGACTTTGTCGGCTTCGATATCGATCTGGGAAATGAGATGTGTAAGCGCATGCAGATCAAATGCACCTGGGTTGCAAGTGACTTTGATGCGCTGATCCCATCGCTGAAAGCGAAAAAAATTGATGCCATCATCTCCTCGCTTTCTATCACCGAAAAGCGTCAGCAAGAGATTGCGTTCTCAGACAAACTTTACGCTGCAGACTCACGTCTGATCGCCGCGAAAGGCTCCCCAATTCAGCCGACTCTGGATTCCCTCAAAGGTAAACACGTTGGCGTCCTGCAAGGCTCTACTCAGGAAGCCTATGCCAATGACAACTGGCGCAGCAAAGGCGTGGACGTGGTGGCCTATGCGAACCAGGACCTCATCTATTCTGACCTGACGGCAGGCCGTCTGGACGCGGCATTGCAAGATGAAGTCGCGGCCAGCGAAGGCTTCCTGAAGCAGCCTGCTGGTAAGGATTACGCTTTTGCCGGTCCGTCGGTGAAAGATAAAAAATACTTTGGTGACGGAACCGGGATTGGCTTGCGCAAAGATGATGCAGAGCTGAAAGCCGCTTTCGACAAAGCGCTGGGCGAACTGCGTAAAGACGGCACCTACGACAAAATGGCGAGCAAATATTTTAATTTTAATGTCTACGGCGATTAATACAGCGGCGTGGGGAATTGACTGCACCATTGCGGGTAACCATTTCGGTGCATAATAAATTCAGTGCACTGTTTTGGTGCTTTTATCGCTGACTTAATAAGCATGAGTGCATACTTAAGCGCTTTTCATGCAAATAAATACCGCCGACAGGGTAGAATGCTTTGCCTTGTCGGCCTGATTAATGGCACGATAACTGCACCTGGTCCTGTAAAGATCCCCTATAAAAGACAGTCTGTTGAGGATAGTTATGAAAAAACTGGTGTTGTCTCTTTCTCTGGTTCTGGCTTTCTCCAGTGCTACCGCAGCATTTGCAGCCATTCCGCAAAAAATTCGTATCGGTACCGATCCTACTTATGCGCCGTTCGAATCGAAGAATGCGCAGGGTGAATTAGTCGGTTTTGATATCGATCTGGCTAAAGAGCTGTGCAAACGTATCAATACGCAATGTACCTTCGTGGAAAACCCGCTGGACGCGCTGATCCCTTCGCTAAAAGCGAAGAAAATCGATGCCATCATGTCCTCGCTTTCCATTACTGAAAAACGTCAGCAGGAAATCGCATTTACCGACAAGCTTTATGCAGCCGATTCGCGTCTGGTTGTCGCTAAAGATTCTGCTATTCAGCCGACCATTGAGTCGCTGAAAGGCAAACGTGTTGGTGTGCTGCAGGGCACTACCCAGGAAACGTTCGGCAACGAACACTGGGCGCCAAAAGGTATTGAGATTGTCTCTTATCAGGGGCAGGACAATATCTATTCTGACCTGACTGCCGGGCGTATTGACGCAGCGTTCCAGGATGAAGTTGCGGCCAGCGAAGGCTTCCTGAAACAGCCAGTCGGTAAAGATTACAAATTCGGCGGCCCGTCTGTGAAAGACGAGAAGTTGTTCGGCGTGGGTACCGGTATGGGGCTGCGCAAAGACGATAACGAACTGCGCGAAGCGCTGAATAAAGCCTTTGCCGAAATGCGAGCTGACGGTACTTACGAGAAGCTGGCGAAAAAGTACTTCGATTTTGATGTTTACGGCGGTTAATTACCGCAGGTGCTGATAAAGCCCGTAGATTTTTGACGCGTTGAATTTATGCCCGATGGCACCGCGCTTATCCGACCTACGGTGATTTTGTAGGCCGGATAAGGCAAGGCCGCCATCCGGCATTTAACGGTTAGTCTGAAATCAAAAGAGGCTTACTACTCCACCACACACGACAGGACAGGCAGCATGTTGTATGGCTTTTCAGGTGTTATTTTACAGGGCGCAATTGTTACGCTGGAGCTGGCTCTCAGCTCGGTGGTACTGGCGGTTCTGATAGGTCTTGTCGGCGCAGCAGCAAAGCTGTCGCAAAGCCGGGCAATGGGGCTTATTTTCGAAGGGTACACAACGCTAATCCGCGGCGTGCCCGATCTGGTCTTAATGCTGCTCATCTTCTACGGATTACAAATCGCGCTGAATACCATTACCGATGCCATCGGTATCGGCCAGATTGATATTGATCCGATGGTTGCGGGCATTATCACCCTTGGATTTATCTACGGCGCCTACTTTACCGAAACTTTTCGCGGTGCGTTTATGGCTGTACCAAAAGGCCATATTGAAGCCGCGACGGCGTTTGGCTTTACCAGCTCACAAATATTTCGTCGCATTATGTTCCCGGCGATGATGCGTTATGCCTTACCGGGAATCGGCAATAACTGGCAGGTTATTCTTAAGGCTACGGCGCTGGTATCGTTGCTTGGACTTGAAGACGTGGTGAAAGCGACTCAACTTGCCGGGAAGAGTACCTGGGAGCCGTTCTATTTTGCCGTCGTGTGCGGGGTCATCTATCTGGTGTTTACCACTGTTTCTAATGGTGTGCTGCTGTACCTTGAGCGCCGCTATTCCGTGGGTGTGAAGAGGGCTGACCTGTGATCGAGATTATTCAGGAATACTGGAAGTCCCTGCTGTGGACCGACGGATATCGCTATACTGGCGTCGCTATCACCCTGTGGCTTTTGATTTCGTCAGTAGTGATGGGCGGAATACTGGCACTCTTTTTGGCGATTGGTCGCGTTTCCAGTAATAAATTTATCCAGTTTCCCATCTGGCTGTTCACCTATATTTTTCGTGGGACGCCGCTGTACGTTCAGCTACTGGTGTTTTATTCCGGGATGTATACGCTGGAGATAGTTAAAGGCACGGACTTCCTCAACGCGTTTTTCCGCAGCGGGCTGAATTGCACCGTGCTGGCGCTGACGCTGAATACCTGCGCCTATACCACGGAGATTTTCGCCGGGGCTATTCGTTCCGTGCCTCACGGTGAGATTGAGGCTGCGCGCGCATACGGTTTCTCGTCATTCAAACTGTATCGATGCATTATTTTACCTTCCGCGCTGCGTATTGCGCTGCCGGCATACAGTAATGAAGTCATTTTAATGCTGCACTCCACGGCGCTGGCATTTACGGCCACGGTGCCAGATTTGTTGAAAATCGCTCGCGATATCAACTCGGCAACGTATCAGCCGTTTACCGCCTTCGGTATTGCCGCTGTGCTGTATTTGATTATTTCGTATGTCCTGATCAGTCTGTTCCGTAAAGCGGAAAAACGCTGGTTGCAGCATGTATCCTCTAAATGATTCGAGTAACACGATGTCTGAAAATAAATTAAACGTTATCGATTTACATAAGCACTACGGCGAACATGAAGTGCTGAAAGGGGTATCGCTGCAGGCCAACGCGGGTGATGTTATCAGCATTATTGGTTCGTCAGGTTCCGGTAAAAGTACCTTCCTGCGCTGCATTAACTTTCTCGAGAAACCGAGTGCCGGGTCGATTGTCGTCAGCGGTCAGAACATTGGTCTGGTGCGCGACAAAGACGGCCAGTTGAAAGTTGCGGACAAAAATCAGCTACGCCTGCTGCGTACGCGTCTGACGATGGTCTTTCAGCACTTTAATCTGTGGAGCCACATGACAGTGCTGGAAAACGTCATGGAAGCGCCGATTCAGGTGTTGGGGCTGAGCAAGCAGGAAGCTCGCGACCGTGCGGTGAAGTATCTGGCTAAAGTGGGCATTGATGAGCGCGCACAGGGCAAATATCCGGTGCACCTGTCCGGTGGTCAGCAGCAGCGTGTTTCCATTGCCCGTGCGCTGGCGATGGAACCGGAAGTGTTGCTGTTTGATGAACCTACGTCGGCGCTTGATCCTGAGCTGGTGGGTGAAGTGCTGCGCATTATGCAACAGCTGGCTGAAGAGGGGAAAACCATGGTGGTGGTGACCCACGAAATGGGGTTTGCCCGTCATGTTTCCACGCACGTGATTTTCCTGCATCAGGGGAAAATTGAGGAAGAGGGTGACCCGGAGCAGGTATTTGGTAATCCGCAAAGCCCGCGTTTGCAACAGTTCCTTAAAGGATCGCTGAAGTAAGTCAACAGCCCGGAGGCGCTACGCTTTCCGGGCTTACAATTTTAGCGCGTCGCGCTCCAGCCGAAACACCCAGTCGTCGTAGGCGATGCCGTCAATCTCATACGCCTTTTCCAGTACCTGCGTACGTACAAAGCCTGTCTTTTCCAGAATACGGATTGAACCCTTGTTATCCGCCAGCGCGTATGCGTTTATCGCCGTCACACCTGCATGCTCGAAGGCATACTGGCACACCGCGCGCACGGCTTCGCTGGCAATACCTTTCCCCTGAGCCTGTGGCATGATGGCGTAGCCGAGGTCGGCTTCCTGCGGGTAAAGATGGCTGATTTGCAGACCAATATCGCCAAGTGGCGTCGGGCTGTTATGTTCGCGGATGACGAAAGTGTGCTGTGCGGCCAGACGTCTGGCGAATAACAGCCGCGTATCTTTCGCCGGGGCGATGTTGCCCATATAGCGCATGACTTCAGGACATTCACGGAGTTTCTGGAAAAATGACCAGTCAGAAAATTGAAACAAAGAGAGGGTAAGTCGGGGAGTCGATATTATCGCCATAACGTCGCCATTGCGGAAATCTGGTCTATAACCTTACCACCACAACGGCGACTGTGAATAGTGCATTGGGGTTATCGGATGACATCCGCCAGCGCTTCTTCTAAATCGTACCAGCGAAACGTAAAACCGGAAGCTTCCAGGCGTTTGGGCAATGCGCGTTGTCCACCAAGGACCAGTACTGACGATTCCCCCATCAGCAGTCGCATAGCGGTGGCGGGAACGCGCAGAATTGCAGGGCGGTTCAGAGCGTGACCCAGCGCGTGGGCAAACTGCTCATTGTGCACCGGGTATGGCGAAACCATATTGAAGGGACCGCGTAGATCGTTATTCAGCAGCCAGATAATTCCGTTGACCATATCATCAACATGGATCCATGCCATATACTGGCGTCCGTTACCGATCGGGCCGCCTAAGCCAAGACGAAACGGCGGGACCATTTTTGCCAGAATGCCGCCTGCTGAGGCTAGTACCACGCCGGTACGCAGCATACATACGCGGGTTTTGTCGCTTTGCGCAGTGCTGGCAATTTGCTCCCAGCGGGCGCACAGCTTGTGGGTAAATTCGTTATGCGGTGGCTCTTCTTCCGTAACCACAACTTCGCCCAAATCGCCGTAGTAACCGGTAGCGGAACCGGAGATTAACACTGAGGGCGGCGTCTCGCTGGCATTGATTAAATCGACCAGTTTCTGCGTAATGCCCCAACGGCTCTGGCACAAGCGTTCCTTTTGCTGTGCGCTCCAGCGCTTATCTGCAATAGGCTCTCCGGCAAGGTTAATCACGGCATCAATATTATTGAGATGTTGCCGCTCTTCCAGTCCTTTCCATAACGTGACCCGAGAGTCGAGAATCTGACGAGCCTTATCAGGGGTACGTGTCACTACGATTATCTGATGCCCCAGTTCCAGCAGGCAGGGGATCAGATGACGTCCAATCAGGCCAGTACCGCCGGTAATCAGAATCTGCATGTCGCCTCCCGGGTTACGTTTTAGCGCTGCCAGCTCAGCGTCATTGATACTGAGTCGGCGTAACGCAATGCGTGAAGTTTATCTATCTCCACTTCAGCATAAGTGACCCAGTGATGTTCGCGTGCGATATCGAGCACATCTTGAGTTAATTTTTCTAACAATGAGAAGCGGTTACCCTCCACGTGGGCAATGATGCTTTTGGTTATAGTGCGATAATTCAGCGCGTCGTTGATATCTTCGCTGGTACGGGCTTTGTCTGCCGGATAGTGAATGGCAATATTGATGACGATATCCTGGCGATTAAGGATCTCCTCTTCTTTGATGCCGATAAAGGTGCGCAGACGAAGGTTTTTTATACGAATAATGGCGTCAGGTTGTGACATTGCAGGTTTCCTCCATGTATGAACCTCTGCATGATACACGAGAACCGAATTGCGTCACCGCTTCTCACTCAGTGCTTGCTGCATGGCGCGTTCCGTGGCAGGACGCGTACGGATGCGTTCGTGCCAGTTATTGACCGCCGGGTAATTGTCGAGGTCGATGCGCTGACGCTGATGGGCGTGGATCCACGGCCAGCAGGCAATGTCAGCAATGCTGTAGTGATCGCCTCCCAGCCAGGGTGACGTTTCCAGACGTTTATTCATCACGTTGTACAGGCGCTGGGTTTCAACCTGGTATCTTTCAATAGCGTAAGGGATCGTTTGCGGAGCGTAATGACTGAAATGATGATTCTGCCCCAGCATGGGACCCAGACCGCTGACCTGCCAGAACAGCCACTGCAGTGTGGTGTGGCGTTCGCGTAATTCACCGCTAAGCAGCTTACCGCTCTTCTCCGCCAGATAGAGTAAAATTTCTCCGGACTCAAACAAGCTGATGGGCCTTCCGCCATCTTCCGGCGCATGATCGATAATGGCCGGGATTTTATTGTTCGGCGAGATCAGTAGAAAATCGGGGCGAAACTGGCTGCCTTTGCTGATATCGACATGAATCAGACGGTATTGCAGCTGTGCCTCTTCAAGAAACAGCGTGATTTTGTGACCGTTTGGCGATGGCGTGTAATAGAGATCGATCATTTTCAGCATCCGTTTTGTCATGAACCGGGTCATTACAAGTATAGAGCCTGTTGGCGTGCGTGAGTTTTCATCAAGTGACAGCGAGAGAAAGACTCTATATTTTGAAAGCAAGCCAATACACTTCAGAGGACATTATGAGCAAATCTGCAATTACGCTATGGTCAGATGCCAATTTTTTCTCCCCTTACGTGCTGTCTGTTTATGTTGCTCTGCAAGAGAAAGGGCTACCTTTTACGTTGAAAACCGTTGATCTCAATAGTGGTGAACACTTGCATCCTTCATGGCAAGGTTACGCCTTGACGCGCCGCGTACCGGTTCTTGAGATCGATGGTTTTGAACTGAGCGAATCATCAGCGATTACAGAATTCCTGGAAGAGAGCTTTGCACCGCCACAGTGGGAGCGTATCTACCCACACGATGTACAAAAGCGCGCTCGGGCGCGCCAGGTTCAGGCGTGGATCCGCAGCGATTTAATGCCTATCCGTGAGGAACGATCAACAGATGTCGTTTTTGCTGGCGTGAAGAAAGGACCGTTAAGCGAAGCGGGAAAAGCCAGTGCGGAAAAACTGTTCGCTACTGCGAGCAGTTTACTGAGCCACGGTAAGCAGAATTTATTTGGCGAATGGTGTATCGCTGACTGTGATTTAGCGCTAATGCTTAATCGCCTGGTCCTTAACGGCGATGAGGTTCCAGAAGCGCTTGCGGAATACGCCACCTTCCAGTGGCAGCGCGCTTCAGTACAGCGTTTTATCGCGCTTTCAGCGAAGCGTTCCTGCTGAAAAACGGGCCGTAATCCAGTATCATTACAAGGTAATTTTCAGCGAGGAGTGAGTGATGAAACTGATGTTCGCATCGGACATTCATGGTTCGTTGCCAGCCACGGAACGCGTACTCGAACGGTTTGCTGCAAGCGGCGCGCAATGGCTGGTGATATTGGGTGATGTTTTAAACCACGGGCCGCGTAATGCGCTTCCAGAAGGCTATGCACCTGCGCAGGTTGCTGAACGGCTGAATGAGCTGGCATCGCGAATTATTGCGGTGCGTGGTAATTGCGACAGCGAAGTGGATCAGATGCTCCTGCATTTTCCGATGACTGCGCCGTGGCAGCAAATTCTGACAGAAAACCAGCGACTCTTTTTGACGCACGGACATCTTTTTGGCCCGCAAAATATGCCGGCGCTCAATGCGGGCGATGTTCTGGTTTATGGGCATACTCATCTGCCGGTTGCTGAGCGGCGCGAGGGTATCTATCATTTCAATCCCGGCTCGGTAAGCATCCCGAAAGGGGGCTTTGCGGCAAGTTACGGGATTCTGGATGATAATGTTCTCAGCGTAATGGCACTCAATGATCAAAGTGTTATTGCACAGGTCGAGATTAATCCGTAATTTACCCCACAAACATAAACGCGCCGTAAGAGCGCCAGAAAAAAGAAGGTTTCCTGATGGTGGAACAGCGTCGTTTGGCAAGTACTGAATGGGTGGATATTGTGAATGAAGACAACGAAGTCATTGCACAGTCCAGCCGGGAACAAATGCGGGCGCAACGCTTACGCCATCGTGCAACGTATATCGTTGTGCATGATGGTATGGGCAAAATTCTGGTTCAACGCCGCACTGAGACAAAAGATTTTTTGCCCGGCATGCTGGATGCCACCGCAGGCGGTGTGGTTCAGGCTGACGAGCAGATGCTGGAATCAGCGCGTCGTGAAGCAGAAGAGGAACTGGGGATTGCGGGCGTGCCGTTTGCCGAGCATGGTCAGTTTTACTTTGAAGACCAGAACTGTCGCGTATGGGGTGGGTTGTTTAGCTGCGTTTCCCACGGACCGTTTGCGCTTCAGGAAGATGAGGTCAGTGAAGTTTGCTGGTTGACGCCGGAAGAAATTACCGCGCGCTGCGACGAATTTACACCGGACTCCCTGAAAGCCCTGGCGCTGTGGATGACCCGCAACGCCAAGAATGAAGGGGCGAAAGCCGAAAAGCAGGAAGAAGCTGAGTAAACTCTGTTCATCCGGCCTACTGCGTCGAGAAATCGAGTAGGCCGGACGCACACTTTTTAATGGTAACCCATCATCTGCGCGCCAATCACCACCACGCTGGACATAATAAACAGCAGTCCCAACAGCGTAGCACCTACCTTCAGCCAGTTACGAAAATCCACCCGACAAACGCCTAACGTAGCCATCAGAGATGCTGACGTCGGATAGATAATATGACTGAATCCGTCGCCAAACTGGAAGGCCAGGACTGTGACCTGACGGTTTACGCCAACCAGATCGCCCAGCGGTGCCAGTAGCGGCATGGTTAACGCAGCCTGACCAGAGCCGGAAGTGACGAAGAAATTAAAAACTGCCTGGAACAACAGCATAAACCACGCCGCGATGGCGTTATCCAGCCCGCTGATGCCATTGGCAATGCTGTGCAGCAGAGTGTTTAACACGCTGGCTTCACCCGCCTCTCCATTACCGACCAGCAGTAAAATGCCTTTGGCAAAACCAACCAGCAGGGCAGGGGCAATCATCATTCGTGCACCCTCAGTGAATGAGGAGGCCATGATGTTGACCGTCATGCCGTTGAGCCGAAACACGACGCCGATAATGCCAATCACCAGACCCATCGTGAAGAACTGACTGGCGATCTCAGGAATAAACCACGCGTTGACGATAACGCCCCAGACAACCCAAATCATCACCGCGGTTAGCACCAGTAGCACTAACCAGTCGCCCAGCGTGAAGCGTCGTTCCACGACCTCGTCCTGCTGCTCGCGAAAGAAGCTGTCGGATTCATGTACCCGGGACAAAAGCGGATTCTTTTTGATACGCGCCGCATAGGCCAGCGTGAAGGTCAGCCCGATTAGTGTAGCGATCACCCAGACCACGATGCGTAGCCCGGAACCAGAGAGCACCGGTACCCCCGCAATACCTTGCGCGACCACCACGCAAAATGGGTTCATCCATGAACTGGCGAAACCAATCTGAGTCGCGATATAGGTAACCAGCACGGTGGTGATACTGTCGTAACCTAGCCGTACCATCAAAGGCGCGATGATAATGGCAAAGGCAACAGCCTCTTCCCCCATGCCAAACACCGCACCGCCTAAGGAGAAGAGAATAAACAGCACTGGGATAAACAGGACCTCGTTGCCCCGCGTATGGCGAATGAGCGCCAGGATGCCGTTATCAATGGTGCCGGTACGCATAACGATGCCGAATGCGCCGCCAATGACCAGCATAAACATAATGATGCCGACAGCAGTGCCGAATTTCGAGCCGGAGGTTAATCCTTCAAACGGGAAATTCATCAGGCCTGGGCGTTCATCTCCGGTGGTGAATAACTGCACCCGGTGATACTGCTCTTCACCTGCGTCGTTGGTCAGAATACGAAAGGAATGGGGGTCAACCACCTTACGGGTTTTGGTTTGTCCATCAACCTGATACTGAACTTCCTGGCTGTCGAACATCCCGACGGGAACAACCCATGTTGCCAGACTGGTTAAAATGGCGACGAAAAAAATAATCACCAGCGTGTCGGGCATCGCCCATTTTTTAGCTGGCTGTGATTCTGTTACTGCTGACATGAAAGACTATCCCTGTTGCAACGCAAAAGAGAGTAAGTATGCGAACAGAAGAATAGTTATTCATTGATGCAGCGCATCCAGGCAAATGTTTCAGATTATGCCAAAAGGGAAATAGACATAAAAAAACCGGAAATATCAGCTATTTCCGGTTTGATAAGCAGATGTGTTGCCGGATAAGAGATCCGGCACACTCGGCAGATTACTGCTGCTGCTGGGAAGACTGGATCGCGGTCAGTGCGATGGTGTAGACGATATCGTCTACCAGCGCGCCACGAGACAGGTCGTTCACCGGCTTGCGCATACCCTGCAGCATTGGCCCGATGGAGATCAGGTCGGCAGAACGCTGTACCGCTTTGTAAGTGGTGTTACCGGTGTTCAGATCCGGGAAGATGAACACGGTAGCGCGACCTGCAACCGGAGAGTTCGGCGCTTTGGATTTCGCTACGTCAGCCATAACGGCGGCGTCGTACTGCAGCGGACCGTCGATCATCAGGTCAGGACGTTTTTCCTGTGCCAGACGGGTTGCTTCGCGAACTTTCTCTACGTCACTACCTGCACCAGAAGTACCGGTGGAGTAGGAGAGCATCGCTACGCGCGGTTCGATACCGAAGGCAATTGCGGAATCAGCGGACTGAATCGCGATTTCTGCCAGCTGCTCTGCAGTCGGATCCGGGTTGATCGCGCAGTCGCCGTAAACGTAAACCTGATCCGGCAGCAGCATGAAGAACACGGAAGACACCAGAGAGCTACCCGGTGCAGTTTTGATCAGCTGCAGCGGCGGACGGATGGTGTTCGCGGTGGTGTGCACTGCACCAGAAACCAGACCGTCAACATCGTCCTGTTCCAGCATCAGGGTACCGAGAACCACGTTGTCTTCCAGCTGTTCGCGGGCAACGGTTTCGGTCATACCTTTGTTTTTACGCAGTTCGACCAGGCGAGCAACGTAGCTTTCGCGAACCACATCTGGATCAACGATTTCTACACCAGCGCCCAGTTCAACGCCCTGAGAGGCTGCAACGCGGGTGATCTCATCCGGGTTACCCAGCAGTACGCAGGTTGCGATACCACGTTCAGCACAGATGGCTGCCGCTTTAACGGTGCGCGGTTCGTCGCCTTCCGGCAGAACAACGCGTTTGCCCGCTTTGCGTGCCAGCTCGGTCAACTGATAACGGAACGCCGGTGGAGACAGACGACGGCTACGCTCAGAGGTTGCAGTCAGGGATTCAATCCAGTCAGCGTTGATGTAGTTAGCAACGTATTCCTGAACTTTCTCAATGCGCTCGTGATCGTCAACCGGAACTTCCAGGTTGAAGCTCTGCAGGCTCAGAGAGGTCTGCCAGGTGTTGGTGTTTACCATGAATACCGGCAGGCCGGTTTCAAATGCACGTTCGCACAGTTTAGTGATGCGCGCGTCCATTTCGTAGCCGCCAGTCAGCAGCAGGGCACCGATTTCCACGCCGTTCATAGCAGCCAGACATGCTGCAACCAGCACGTCAGGACGGTCGGCAGAAGTCACCAGCAGAGAACCTGCGCGGAAGTGTTCCAGCATATGTGGAATGCTGCGTGCGCAGAACGTCACAGACTTCACGCGACGGGTGTTGATATCGCCTTCGTTAACGATGGTGGCGTTCAGGTGACGCGCCATATCGATTGCACGAGTAGCGATTAGATCGAAGCTCCATGGCACCGCGCCCAGAACCGGCAGCGGACTGGATTCTTGCAGTTTAGCCGGATCAACTTTGATCACTTTCGCTTTGGAAGAGTCGTCGAAAATCTCGGACAGATCCGGGCGAGTACGGCCCTGCTCATCAACCGGTGCGTTCAGTTTGTTAACGATTACGCCAGTGATGTTGGTGTTTTTCGCGCCGCCGAAGCTGCTGCGAGTCAGTTCAATACGCTCGTTCAGCTGTTCCGGGGTGTCGGTACCCTGAGACATAACGAAGACGATTTCCGCGTTCAGCGTTTTCGCGATTTCGTAGTTCAGAGACTGCGCGAACTGATGTTTACGGGTTGGGACCAGGCCTTCAACCAGTACAACTTCAGCGTCTTTGGTGTTCGCGTGGTAGTTCGCGATGATCTCTTCCATCAGCACATCTTTCTGATTGCTGGACAGTAAAGATTCAACGTGGCTCATCTTCAGCGGCTCAGCGGCTGGCAGAGAAGAGTTAGCACGGACGATGCTGGTAGTCTGGTCTGGCGCATCGCCACCGGCACGCGGTTGAGCGATCGGCTTAAAGACGCTCAGACGAACGCCTTTGCGTTCCATTGCGCGGATCACGCCAAGGCTGACGCTGGTCAGGCCGACGCTGGTTCCGGTAGGGATCAGCATAATAATACGGGACACGGTTTATCCTCTTTCGTTACCGCCAATTTAGACGGGTTACAAAACAGCACCGCCAGCTAGGCTGGCGGTGTGAAATCAGGCAGTCAGACGGCTCGCGTCTTGCGCGATAACCAGTTCTTCGTTGGTTGGGATAACCAGCGCAGGACGGGTACCTTCTTTGTTGATGAAACCAGATTTGCCGAAACGTGCGGCCAGGTTACGTTCGTGGTCAACTTCAAAGCCCAGAACGCCCAGTTTGCCCAGAGACAGTTCACGAACCATCGCTGCGTTTTCACCGATACCACCGGTGAAGACAACTGCATCCAGACGACCATCCATCAGCGCAGTGTAAGAACCGATGTATTTCGCCAGACGGTGGCAGTAAACGTCCATTGCACGTTTAGCGTCTTCTTTAGTAGCGTAGTTATCTTCAACATAACGGCAGTCGCTGGTGACTTCGGTCAGACCCAGCAGGCCGGACTCTTTGGTCAGCATTTTGTTGATCTGGTCAACGCTCATGCCCAGGGTATCGTGCAGGTGGAAGATGATCGCCGGGTCGATGTCACCGGAACGCGTACCCATCACCAGACCTTCCAGCGGGGTCAGACCCATGGAGGTATCAACACATTTACCGTTACGGATAGCAGATACAGAACCGCCATTGCCCAAGTGGCAAGTGATGATGTTCAGCTCTTCAACCGGTTTGTTCAGCACTTTTGCCGCTTCCTGTGTGACGAAGAAGTGGCTGGTACCGTGCGCGCCGTAACGACGAACGCCGTGTTCTTTGTACAGGCTGTACGGCAGAGCATAGAGGTAAGACTCTTCCGGCATAGTCTGATGGAACGCGGTGTCGAATACAGCCACGTTTTTGTCTTTCAGATTAGGGAAGGATTTCAGCGCTTCTGCGATACCGATCAGGTGAGCCGGGTTATGCAGCGGTGCGAAAGAGGCAGAATCTTTGATGCCCTGAATAACGGAATCATCGATAACCACGGAGCTGGTGTACTTCTCGCCGCCGTGTACGATACGGTGACCAATAGCGGTCAATTGCGCAGACAATTCTGGTTTTTGTGCCAGAATAGTGTTAACGATAAAGTTCAGCGCTTCACTGTGAGCGGCGCCTGCACCTAAAGCCGCTTCTTGTTTACCGCCGTCCATTTTCCACTTGATACGTGCTTCTGGGAGATGGAAACATTCGGCTAAACCAGAGAGGTATTCTTCACCGTTTACTGCATCGATGATGGCAAATTTCAGTGAGGAGCTACCGCAGTTCAGAACCAGTACTAACTTACTCGACATGGAAGTACCTATTTATGATACGTGGCTAAAAAAACGTCAGGGAGTCATAGAGCGTAGCGCATGATGACACCGACGTTTATGATTAACATCATGCGCCATAGTCTTTTTGGGCACGATGGAATAAATACCTTTGAGTCTATGTCATTTTGCGTATTTTTCAGGCAATGGCATAATGTATGCCAATTTGACGACTCAATGATTTTGGACTACAGGCCTTACAGGCCGGCACAGGATACCTGAATGTGGGTATCAAAGACAAAATGTTTTGAACGATGTCCCTTGTAGTTGTTGTTTTGCACAAATTTTTTAATTTTTATATGTGAAGTTGAGGTAACCGCCATGTCGACACCGGATAATCGCTCCGTCAATTTTTTTAGCTTGTTTCGCCGGGGGCAGCACTATGCAAAGACGTGGCCAATGGAAAAGCGCCTTGCGCCCGTGTTTGTTGAGAACCGCGTGATCCGCATGACGCGTTACGCGATTCGTTTTATGCCGCCTATCGCCGTCTTCACCTTATGTTGGCAAATTGCGTTAGGGGGGCAGTTGGGCCCGGCCGTGGCGACTGCTCTGTTTGCGCTTAGCCTGCCGATGCAGGGGATGTGGTGGCTGGGAAAACGTTCCGTAACGCCGCTGCCGCCTTCAATTCTCAATTGGTTCTACGAAGTTCGGGGTAAATTGCAAGAAGCTGGGCAGGCGCTCTCTCCGGTGGAAGGAAAGCCGGATTACCAGGCGTTGGCTGACACGCTTAAGCGCGCCTTCAAACAACTGGATAAAACTTTCCTTGATGATTTGTAATTGACCCCTGATTACGCATATAAAAGAAGGCACAAGATGCCTTCTTTTTTTTCATCGCAGTAGTAGTGATACAGGAGTCCCAAATGGAAATGACCAACGCTCAACGTCTGATTTTGTCGAATCAGTACAAAATGATGACTATGCTCGATCCAACTAACGCCGAGCGTTATCGTCGTTTGCAGACGATTATTGAACGCGGTTACGGCTTGCAGATGCGTGAGCTGGATCGTGAGTTTGGTGAACTGACGGAAGAAACCTGTCGTACGATTATCGATATTATGGAGATGTATCACGCATTACATGTGTCCTGGACTAATCTTAAGGATGCGCAGGCTATTGATGAGCGTCGCGTGACCTTCCTCGGTTTTGACGCCGCAACGGAAGCCCGTTTCCTCGGGTATGTTCGTTTTATGGTCAATGTGGAAGGTCGTTACACCCACTTTGATGCGGGTACGCATGGCTTCAACGCCCAGACCCCAATGTGGGAAAAATATCAGCGTATGCTGAATGTTTGGCACTCTTGCCCGCGTCAATATCACCTGAGCGCGAATGAAATTAACCAAATCATTAATGCCTGAGGGGGCGAGCGTGCAGTGCAAAGGTTTTCTGTTTGATCTGGATGGAACGCTGGTCGATTCCTTACCCGCAGTAGAGCGTGCGTGGTGCAACTGGGCCGATCGCTTCGGCCTCGATCACGCCGAGGTACTCGGCTTTATTCATGGCAAGCAGGCCATTACCTCCCTGCGACACTTTATGGTGGGCAAGTCTGAGGCAGAGATCGCCGCGGAATTTACCCGTCTGGAGCAGATCGAAGCGACGGAAACCGCCGGGATCACCGCGCTGCCGGGGGCAGTTGATTTACTCAACCATCTCAATAAAGCGGGTATTCCATGGGCGATTGTGACCTCCGGCTCCATGCCGGTCGCACGGGCGCGCCATCGTGTTGCTGGGCTTCCTGCTCCAGAAGTGTTTGTCACCGCTGAGCGGGTAAAAAGAGGGAAGCCAGAGCCAGACGCGTATCTGTTAGGCGCTCAACTTCTGGGTCTGGCGCCGCAGGAATGTGCAGTGGTGGAAGATGCCCCCGCCGGGGTGCTCTCAGGATTGGCTGCTGGGTGTCATGTCATCGCGGTTAACGCGCCAGCGGATACGCCGCGTCTGGACGAGGTTGATTTTTCGCTGACCAGTCTGGAACATATTTCTGTGACCAAACAACCCAACGGAAATGTGGTCGTTATAAGAAATACCTGATCATGATTTAGCCCCAGATTGTTGGGGCTTTTTTATGGCAGAATCAGCCCATCCCTCTCATTTAACAAGGATATGTTGTGAACGGTGAATTGATATGGGTTCTCTCATTGCTGGCGATTGCCGTCGTCTTGTTTGCAACTGGCAGAGTGCGTATGGACGCGGTCGCTTTGCTGGTCATTATTGCCTTTGTTCTGAGCGGAACATTGAGCATCACAGAGGCTTTTTCCGGGTTCAGCGATCCTAACGTTATTTTGATAGCGGCTTTATTCATTATCGGCGACGGCCTGGTGCGTACCGGCGTGGCGACGGTAATGGGTGCCTGGCTGGTGAAGGTCGCTGGCAGCAGTGAAGTTAAAATGCTGGTGTTGCTGATGATAACCGTAGCCGGACTCGGTGCCTTCATGAGTTCGACCGGTGTGGTCGCCATCTTTATTCCGGTTGTCTTAAGCGTTTCCATGCGCATGCAAATCTCCCCCTCACGCCTGATGATGCCATTGAGCTTTGCCGGATTGATAAGCGGCATGATGACGCTGGTGGCAACGCCGCCGAACCTGGTCGTCAACAGTGAATTGTTACGTGAAGGACTTAACGGTTTTAGCTTTTTTAGCGTAACCCCACTGGGACTGGTGGTGTTGGTACTCGGCATAATTTATATGCTGGTGATGCGTTTTATGCTGAAAGGTGAAGACTCCGGGCAGCCGGGAGACGGCTGGAAGCGCCGGACCTTTCGCGATCTGATCAAAGAATATCGCCTGACAGGGCGTGCCCGTCGCCTGGCGATTCGCCCGGGTTCTCCCATGATTGGCCAACGTCTGGATGACCTGAAATTGCGTGAGCGCTACGGGGCAAACGTGATTGGTGTTGAACGCTGGCGGCGTTTTCGCCGCGTGATAGTCGATGTTAACGGGGTTTCTGAGTTCCGTGCCCGTGACGTATTGCTGATCGATATGTCAGCGGCCGACGTTGACCTGCGTGAGTTTTGCAGCGAGCAACTGTTGGAGCCGATGGTGCTGCGTGGTGAATACTTCTCCGAGCAGGCGCTTGATGTGGGTATGGCCGAGATTTCATTGATTCCTGAATCGGAATTGATCGGCAAAACGGTACGGGAAATCGCTTTTCGTTCGCGTTACGGGCTTAATGTCGTCGGACTGAAGCGTGATGGTATGGCACTGGCCGGAGCGGTGGTGGATGAACCACTACTGATGGGCGATATCATTCTGGTGGTGGGCAACTGGAAACTCATCACTTTGTTGGGGCAAAAAGGGCGCGATTTCGTGGTGCTGAATATGCCCGTGGAAGTCAGTGAAGCTTCTCCGGCGCACAGCCAGGCGCCGCATGCGATTTTCTGTCTGGTGCTGATGGTCGCGTTAATGCTCACCGATGAAATCCCTAATACAGTTGCCGCGATTATCGCCTGTTTGCTGATGGGAAAATTCCGCTGCATCGATGCCGAAAGCGCCTACAAAGCCATTCACTGGCCAAGTATTATTTTGATTGTCGGAATGATGCCTTTTGCGCTGGCATTACAAAAAACGGGCGGCGTCGATCTGGTGGTTAAAGGGCTAATGGACGTTGGTGGAGGGTACGGCCCGTATATGATGCTGGGCTGTCTGTTCGTGCTGTGCGCGACCATTGGGTTATTTATCTCTAACACTGCGACGGCGGTACTGATGGCGCCGATTGCGCTGGCGGCAGCAAAGTCGATGGGCGTTTCGCCGTATCCTTTTGCAATGGTGATTGCGATGGCGGCTTCCGCAGCCTTTATGACGCCAGTTTCTTCACCGGTAAACACACTGGTACTCGGGCCGGGTAACTACAGCTTTAGCGATTTCGTAAAAATTGGCGTGCCGTTTACCATCATTGTGATGGTGGTGTGCGTGGTGATGATCCCGATGCTGTTTCCGTTTTGATTTTTATGTGCCGGATGGCGGCTAACGCCTCATCCGGCCTACAAAGGCAATGTCGCCGCAAACTTACAATGGAGAATCCTGACTGATTTCATCTAATGAGAGGTGAAAACTCGGGACGAATACGTCCATAAAGTAGTCCATCTCTTCGCTGCGTCGTGACTCCAGCGTTTTTTCCAGACGTGTTTTCGCCAGCAGAAATTCGTTGTTACCGGCAGAGAGTTCTTCCAGGCACTTCAGATACGCGCACAGGGCATCGGCCTGTTTAACAATCGACCTCTCTTCTTCACTTAAGGCATGTTCATCAATGAGCGGCGCAAAAATATCGCGCAGCTCATCGGGAACCATATCGACCAGTTTTTGTTGGGCAATTTTCTCTATCGCTTTATATTCTTGGGCAATCTGCGAGTTGAAATATTTCACTGGGGTAGGGAGATCGCCGGTTAACACCTCTGACGCATCGTGATACATCGCCAGCAGGGCAATACGCTCAGCATTAACCTGACCACCAAATTTACGGTTTTTAATTGCGGCCAGCGCATGGGCAACCATGGCAACCTGCAGACTGTGTTCGGACACGTTTTCGGTGCGCACGTTGCGCATCAGCGGCCAGCGGTTAATGAGTTTCAGACGGGAGAGGTGGGCAAAAAAGTGGCTCTGCTTCATAACGACCCTTACTCAGTGACTTCAGTAACGGTATTTTGCGCAGAGAGTGCTACCGGATGCAAACCCGGCAGCACTTTGCGTGGTTACAGCTGGCGATACCCTGACAGGAAACGCTCAAATTTACTCAGCGACATTTCGATATCGTCAATACGCGGTAGCGTGACGATGCGGAAATGATCCGGCCACGGCCAGTTGAATGCCGTCCCCTGGACCAGCAGTACTTTTTCCTGCAACAGGAAGTCGAGTACCATTTTCTGGTCGTCATGAATATTGAAGCGTTTAGCATCAATTTTCGGGAACATATACAGCGCACCGCGCGGTTTTACGCAAGAGACGCCGGGGATGTCATTAAGCAGTTCCCAGGCGCGGTTACGTTGCTCATACAGACGCCCGCCTGGCATGATGAATTCGCTGATGCTCTGATATCCACCCAGTGCGGTCTGAATGGCATGTTGTGCCGGAACGTTGGCACAAAGGCGCATAGAAGCCAGCATCTCAAGGCCTTCGATATACCCTTTGGCATGTTTCTTCGGTCCGTTCAATACCATCCAGCCCTGGCGGAAACCGGCAACACGATAGGTTTTTGACAGGCCGTTAAAGGTAATAGTCAGCAGGTCAGGGGCCATTGCCGCAATCGAGTGGTGCTCGGCGTCATCGTAAAGAATTTTGTCGTAAATCTCGTCCGCAAAGATGATGAGATTGTTTTGGCGGGCAATCTCAACAATCTCCATCAGCAGCTCTTTAGAATACACCGCGCCAGTAGGGTTGTTTGGGTTGATGATGACGATCCCACGGGTACGCGGCGTAATTTTGGCGCGGATATCATCCAGGTCCGGGAACCAGTCTGACGATTCGTCACACAGGTAGTGCACGGCATTACCACCAGAGAGCGAAACCGCCGCCGTCCACAGTGGATAATCAGGTGCAGGAACCAGCATTTCGTCCCCACTGTTTAGCAATGCCTGCATGGCCTGCACAATCAATTCAGATACGCCGTTACCGATATAGATATCTTCCACGGTTACGTCGCGCATCCCACGGGCCTGGTAATGCTGCATGATTGCTTTGCGGGCTGAATAAAGGCCTTTGGAATCGCAATATCCTTGCGCAGTTGGCAAATTGCGGATCACATCCACCAAAATTTCATCTGGCGCTTCAAACCCGAAAGGCGCAGGGTTGCCGATGTTCAGTTTCAGAACTTTGTTGCCTTCTTCTTCCAGGCGCTTTGCTTCCTTCAGAACCGGGCCGCGAATGTCATAACAGACGTTTTCTAATTTGCTGGATTTTTCAATGGGGGACATGAACGTTGACCTTTTTAGCTGTGAATGCCACTCCCTGCCGTGGAAGTCAGCCCAGCACAATGTACTCCCACGACGGTGAGTTTTGAAGGGTCTTTAGTAGAAGATTTTGGAAAGTAGGAGGATTATAATTCACTGTTAATAACTAAATAATGTGATTTTTGTAGAGTAATAATCTGGATTGTTGTGTTTTTTGTGGTTTATATTTTGCTTTGTTAGTGTGGGTGTGGTGATTTGTCTGGTCAAAAAAAGTTAGACCTGTAAAGAAAAAGGTAGCCGAGATCTCAGCTGAATGGCGTAATTCGAAAATACTGAGGTTTTGCCTGCGAAATCTGTTATCGGTCTGATCCCTGCGTGATGCGGTGTGAATCCATTGTTAAGCATAATTAATGAATTGAGAGATTCTTAATTAATTATTATTTATTATTTAAACGACATCAAATTGAGTGGGCCAATAATACGAAAACCGTTGCGCTGACATAACACCAATTTGCCCGGAATTATTCGCGATAACACTTATAAATATAGTGGTTTTAGGTTAAGATAACTCCTATGAAATGGTGTGTAGTACGAATTTTACGATAATTCAAATGTTTGTTGGTTGTTCCTAACATCCTGAAAAGTTAGTTTTTAATGTGTAAATTATTGTTCGTTAACTATTTTTTAAATTTACAAAATTTACATGTTTCCCATTAGTCAGAATCATCCAGCAGCTAAAAATACGGCTCTTTCTCGTTGCTATATTCCGATGAATATCACGGGTATTAAAATAGCTCAGAAAGAGAATTGTTTCGTTTGTTAAACCAAATACATCCTTATTTTCACTTGGTTACACTAAGCGAAACTGAAGGGAGGCACATTACAAATGGAGTTGTTTGATTCTGAATGCACAGCATTAACCCGGTATGACCCGCGAGTAAGTGAAAAACTATGATAAATGCAAATCGTCCGATAATTAACCTCGACCTCGATCTGCTGAGAACCTTTGTTGCTGTTGCCGACCTGAATACCTTTGCGGCTGCGGCAGCTGCGGTATGTCGAACTCAGTCTGCGGTAAGTCAGCAAATGCAGCGTCTTGAACAACTTGTGGGGAAAGAGTTGTTCGCGCGCCATGGACGCAACAAACTGCTGACCGAACATGGTATCCAGCTGTTGGGTTACGCCAGGAAAATACTGCGATTTAATGATGAGGCATGCTCATCATTGATGTTTAACAATCTTCAGGGGGTGTTAACTATCGGTGCTTCTGATGAATCCGCCGATACCATACTCCCTTTTCTGCTTAACCGTATAAGTTCGGTTTATCCGAAACTTGCACTGGATGTCAGAGTGAAACGCAACGCCTACATGGTGGAGATGCTTAAGTCGCAAGAAGTGGATTTAGTGGTCACCACTAACCGACCTGGCGATTTTGAGTGCCTGAATTTGCGAACTTCACCGACGCACTGGTATTGCGCAGCCGAATATATCCTGCAAAAAGGGGAACCGGTGCCGTTAGTTCTGCTGGACGATCCCAGCCCGTTTCGCGATATCGTGCTGGCGACGTTGAATGCAGCACAGATCCCGTGGCGTCTGGCTTATGTCGCTTCAACATTGCCTGCGGTCCGCGCGGCGGTAAAAGCAGGGCTGGGCGTTACTGCCCGTCCTGTCGAAATGATGAGCCCGGATTTACGCGTACTGGGTGCGGCAGACGGATTGCCACCTCTGCCTGATACCGAGTATCTGCTGTGCAGCGATCCGGCCACGCAAAATGAATTAGCTCAGGTTATCTTTAAGTCGATGCAGACATATCAAAATCCTTGGCAATACAATCAGTTTACCCCTGAAGGGGGAGATGACTCGCTGATTGTTGAAGGCGACTTTGAGTAAAGCGTCACAAAAAAACGTTTTAAAATGTAAGTGTAAAAAAGAGCCACTGATGATGAAAAAACATCCAGTGGCTCTTTTTTTATGCGAATATTACTGCTTTCTGTTCATTGATATACTAAAACTTAACAAAATCAGCAGGTAAAAAAACAGACTGACAATAGGGTGAAAAATAATCAGCTGAGTTACTAAATGTTTCCATGTTAAAAAACTAGAGAAATTGTTGCTGTTTTTTATGGTGAATTAACAAAAGCGTGTCACAGATCAAGAAAATACTCCCATTTAGGGGGAGGCATCTGGGTGAATTCCTGTCAAAATAGACGTGTATTATCTTTTTTACTTCACTACGGACACGATTCAACAACATTAAAAATGACCTATGATGCAATCGAAATGGGTCTAAAGAGCACTTTATGTTAATGAAGTTGGAACAGTGTAAAATAATGTGAGGAAACTTTTGTTAAAGTTGACAAAAGGTTATAGAAAGGAGTAAAAAACCCCATCAATTAGCTGTATAAAATGATTTTTCACAGTGATTGTAAGGTTTTTTTTATTCCTCCCCATGAATCGATGTGGCGTTCATCTGCCGAAAAGAGCAGAGAATTTGGCGCTACTTTTGATGAGTAAGCAATGAGTATGTCAACATCCACTGAAATCATCGCTCATCACTGGGCATTCGCTATCTTTCTTATCGTTGCCATTGGCCTGTGCTGCCTGATGCTCGTCGGCGGCTGGTTTTTAGGGGGTCGCGCACGCGCGAGATCTAAAAACGTGCCGTTTGAATCAGGTATCGACTCGGTCGGCACCGCCCGCCTGCGCCTGTCTGCCAAGTTTTATCTGGTAGCCATGTTCTTCGTTATCTTCGACGTTGAAGCGCTGTATCTGTTCGCATGGTCAACTTCTATCCGTGAAAGCGGTTGGATTGGCTTTGTGGAAGCTGCAATTTTTATTTTTGTGTTACTGGCAGGTCTGGTTTATCTGGTGCGTATTGGCGCGCTGGACTGGACGCCCGCGCGTTCACGCCGCGAGCGTATGAACCCGGAAACGAACAGTATCGCTAATCGTCAACGCTAACCGCGAGGCATTAAGATGGATTATACGCTCACCCGCATAGATCCTAACGGTGAGAACGACCGTTACCCCCTGCAAAAACAGGAGATCGTAACCGACCCCCTGGAACAAGAAGTTAACAAAAACGTGTTCATGGGCAAACTGCATGACATGGTTAACTGGGGCCGTAAAAACTCAATTTGGCCATATAACTTTGGCCTTTCCTGCTGCTACGTTGAGATGGTGACCTCGTTTACCGCCGTGCACGATGTGGCCCGTTTTGGTGCGGAAGTACTGCGTGCATCGCCGCGTCAGGCTGACCTGATGGTCGTAGCCGGAACCTGCTTTACCAAAATGGCACCAGTTATTCAGCGCCTCTACGATCAGATGCTGGAACCGAAATGGGTTATTTCCATGGGCGCATGCGCCAACTCCGGCGGTATGTACGACATTTATTCTGTGGTGCAGGGTGTTGATAAATTTATTCCGGTCGATGTGTACATCCCGGGATGTCCGCCGCGCCCAGAAGCGTATATGCAGGCTCTGATGCTGCTGCAAGATTCCATTGGCAAAGAACGCCGTCCGCTCTCCTGGGTGGTTGGCGATCAGGGCGTTTATCGCGCCAATATGCAGTCAGAACGCGAGCGTAAACGCGGCGAACGTATTGCTGTAACGAATCTTCGTACACCAGACGAGATTTAATTTGCGCCTGTCGGCAGCAGCACTTCCTTCGCTTATCACTACATAAATAGCGCGAAGCACTGCCGACCACCACGGACCATTTGCAATGGTGAACAATATGACCGACTTAACCGCGCAAGACGCCGTATGGCAAACACGGGATCACCTTGATGACCCGGTCATTGGCGAACTGCGCAACCATTTTGGGCCGGATGCCTTTACCGTTCAGGCGACTCGCACCGGGGTACCCGTTGTTTGGGTCAAGCGTGAACAATTACTGGAAGTTGGCGATTTCTTAAAGAGACTGCCGAAACCTTACGTCATGCTGTTTGACTTACACGGCATGGACGAACGTCTGCGTACGCACCGCGAAGGGTTACCTGCCGCGGATTTTTCCGTTTTCTATCACCTGATTTCCATTGAACGCAATCGCGATATCATGCTCAAGGTGGCTTTGTCTGAAAACGATCTGCGCGTACCGACTTTCACCAAACTGTTCCCGAACGCCAACTGGTACGAGCGTGAAACCTGGGAAATGTTTGGCATCGATATCGAAGGTCACCCGCACCTGACGCGTCTGCTGATGCCGCATACCTGGGAAGGTCATCCGCTGCGTAAAGACTACCCGGCGCGTGCGACTGAATTTGATCCGTTTGAGCTGACTAAAGCCAAACAGGATCTGGAAATGGAAGCGCTGACCTTCAAACCTGAAGATTGGGGTATGAAGCGTAGTACCGAAAACGAGGACTTCATGTTCCTCAACCTCGGTCCTAACCACCCGTCTTCTCACGGTGCTTTCCGTATTGTGCTGCAGCTTGATGGCGAAGAAATCGTCGACTGCGTACCTGACATCGGCTACCACCACCGTGGCGCTGAAAAGATGGGTGAACGTCAGTCCTGGCACAGCTACATTCCGTACACCGACCGTATTGAGTACCTCGGCGGCTGCGTAAACGAAATGCCTTACGTACTGGCCGTTGAGAAGCTGGCTGGTATCACCACACCGGATCGCGTCAACGTGATTCGCGTGATGTTGTCCGAACTGTTCCGTATCAACAGCCACCTGCTGTACATCTCCACGTTCATTCAGGACGTCGGCGCGATGACCCCGGTATTCTTCGCCTTTACCGACCGTCAGAAAATCTATGACGTGGTGGAAGCGATCACCGGTTTCCGTATGCACCCGGCCTGGTTCCGTATCGGCGGTGTGGCACACGATCTGCCGCGCGGTTGGGACAAGCTGCTGCGTGACTTCCTCGACTGGATGCCAAAACGTCTGGATTCTTACGAGAAAGCCGCACTGCGTAACACCATCCTGAAAGGCCGTTCGCAGGGCGTTGCCGCTTACGGTAAGAAAGAAGCGCTGGACTGGGGTTGTACCGGTGCTGCGCTGCGCGCGACCGGTATTGATTTCGACGTGCGTAAAGCGCGTCCGTACTCTGGCTACGAAAACTTTGACTTTGAAGTCCCGGTTGGCGGCGGCGTTTCTGACTGCTATACCCGCGTGATGCTGAAAGTTGAAGAGCTGCGCCAGAGTCTGCGCATCCTTGAGCAGTGCCTCAATAATATGCCGGAAGGCCCGTTCAAAGCGGATCACCCGCTGACGACGCCGCCGCCGAAAGAGCGCACGCTGCAACATATCGAAACCCTTATCACCCACTTCCTGCAGGTTTCGTGGGGTCCGGTTATGCCGGCAAACGAGTCCTTCCAGATGGTGGAAGCGACCAAGGGTATCAACAGTTACTACCTGACCAGCGATGGCAGCACCATGAGTTACCGTACCCGTATCCGTACCCCGAGCTATGCGCACCTGCAGCAGATCCCGGTAGCGGTACGTGGCAGCCTGGTGTCCGACTTAATCGTCCATCTGGGTAGTATCGATTTTGTTATGTCAGATGTGGACCGCTAATTATGCACGAGAATCAACAACCACAAACCGAGGCTTTTGAGCTGAGTGCGGCTGAGCGTGAAGCGATTGAGCACGAGAAGCACCACTACGAAGACCCGCGTGCGGCGTCCATTGAAGCGCTGAAAATCGTTCAGAAACAGCGTGGCTGGGTGCCGGATGGGGCGATCTATGCGATCGCTGATGTGCTGGGTATTCCGGCAAGCGACGTAGAAGGTGTTGCTACGTTTTATAGCCAGATCTTCCGCCAGCCGGTAGGTCGCCACGTGATCCGCTATTGCGACAGCGTGGTGTGCCATATCAACGGCTACCAGGGGATCCAGGCCGCGCTTGAGAAAAAACTCAACATCAAGCCGGGGCAGACGACCTTTGATGGTCGCTTTACGCTGCTGCCGACCTGTTGCCTGGGGAACTGCGATAAAGGGCCAAACATGATGATCGATGAAGATACTCATGCTCACCTGACCCCGGAAGGCATTCCCGAACTACTGGAGCGGTATAAATGAAAGACATTATCCGTACTCCCGAAACCCATCCGCTGACCTGGCGTCTGCGTGATGACAAACAGCCGGTCTGGCTGGACGAATACCGTAGCAAGAACGGCTACGAAGGTGCGCGTAAGGCCCTGACCGGGCTGTCACCGGACGAAATCGTTAATCAGGTAAAAGACGCTGGCCTGAAAGGGCGCGGCGGCGCGGGCTTTTCCACCGGTCTGAAGTGGAGCCTGATGCCGAAAGACGAATCCATGAACATCCGTTACCTGCTGTGTAACGCCGATGAAATGGAGCCGGGCACCTATAAAGACCGTCTGCTGATGGAACAGCTGCCGCACCTGCTGGTGGAAGGCATGCTGATTTCCGCGTTTGCGCTGAAAGCGTACCGTGGTTACATCTTCCTGCGCGGTGAATATATCGAAGCAGCCGTGCATCTGCGTCGCGCGATCGCCGAAGCGACCGAAGCCGGTCTGCTTGGCAAAAACATCATGGGCACCGGTTTCGACTTCGAACTGTTTGTCCACACTGGGGCAGGGCGTTACATCTGCGGTGAAGAAACCGCGCTGATCAACTCCCTCGAAGGTCGCCGTGCTAACCCTCGTTCCAAGCCGCCGTTCCCGGCAAGCTCTGGCGCATGGGGCAAACCGACCTGCGTAAACAACGTCGAAACCCTGTGTAACGTACCGGCTATCCTCGCGAACGGCGTGGAGTGGTACCAGAACATTTCGAAGAGCAAAGACGCGGGCACCAAGCTGATGGGCTTCTCTGGTCGCGTGAAGAATCCTGGCCTGTGGGAACTGCCTTTCGGTACTACCGCGCGTGAGATCCTCGAAGATTACGCGGGCGGCATGCGCGATGGACTGAAGTTTAAAGCCTGGCAGCCAGGCGGTGCAGGGACTGACTTCCTGACCGAAGCACACCTCGATCTGCCGATGGAATTCGAAAGCATTGGTAAAGCAGGTAGCCGTCTGGGCACCGCGCTGGCCATGGCTGTTGATCACGAGATTGGCATGGTTCCTTTGGTGCGTAACCTCGAAGAGTTCTTTGCCCGCGAGTCTTGCGGCTGGTGTACGCCGTGCCGTGACGGTCTGCCGTGGAGTGTGAAAATTCTGCGCGCGCTGGAGCGTGGCGAAGGCCAGCCTGGGGATATCGAGACACTTGAGCAACTGTGTCGTTTCCTCGGCCCGGGTAAAACCTTCTGTGCACACGCACCGGGTGCAGTGGAACCGCTGCAGAGCGCCATTAAATATTTCCGCGAAGAATTCGAAGCTGGCATCAAGCAGTCCTTCAGCAATACCCATCAGATTGGTGGTATTCAGCCGAACCTGCTGAAAGAGCGCTGGTGATTACAGGGTTAGCCCTGTGTCGCGATAAGAAATTCGATTAACGCTCGGTTACGACCGAGCCAACTGGAAGCATGCTGACTATGGCTACGATTCATGTAGACGGCAAAGAATATGAGGTCAACGGAGCGGACAACCTGCTGGAAGCTTGTCTGTCTCTCGGCCTTGATATTCCGTACTTTTGCTGGCACCCGGCGCTGGGAAGCGTCGGTGCTTGCCGCCAGTGTGCGGTGAAGCAATATCAAAACGCGGAAGACACGCGTGGTCGCCTGGTGATGTCTTGTATGACACCGGCCACCGAAGGCACCTTTATTTCTATTGATGACGAAGAAGCGAAACAGTTCCGCGAAAGCGTCGTGGAGTGGTTGATGACTAACCACCCGCACGACTGTCCGGTCTGTGAAGAGGGCGGCAACTGCCACCTGCAGGATATGACCGTCATGACCGGTCACAGCTTCCGTCGCTACCGCTTCACGAAGCGTACTCACCGTAACCAGGACCTGGGGCCGTTCATCTCTCACGAAATGAACCGCTGCATCGCCTGCTATCGCTGCGTACGTTACTACAAAGATTACGCCGATGGCGCGGATCTGGGCGTCTATGGCGCACATGACAACGTCTACTTTGGCCGCCCGGAAGACGGTACGCTCGAAAGCGAGTTCTCCGGTAACCTGGTAGAAATTTGCCCGACCGGCGTCTTCACCGATAAAACGCACTCTGAGCGTTATAACCGTAAATGGGACATGCAGTTTGCGCCGAGCATCTGCCAGCAGTGTTCCATCGGCTGTAACACCAGCCCGGGCGAGCGCTACGGTGAACTGCGTCGTATCGAAAACCGTTATAACGGTACCGTTAACCACTACTTTCTCTGCGACCGTGGTCGTTTTGGCTATGGTTACGTGAACCTGAAAGACCGTCCGCGTCAGCCGGTACAGCGTCGTGGCGATGACCTGATCACGCTGAACGCCGAGCAGGCGATGCAGGGCGCGGCAGATATTCTGCGTCAGTCGAAGAAAGTAATTGGTATCGGCTCCCCGCGCGCCAGCGTTGAAAGTAACTTCGCGCTGCGTGAACTGGTGGGTGCGGATAACTTCTATACCGGTATCGCCCAGGGCGAGCAGGAACGTCTGCAACTGGCACTGAGCGTGCTGCGTGACGGCGGGATTCATACTCCGGCACTGCGCGAAATCGAATCTTATGATGCGGTTCTGGTGCTGGGCGAAGATGTCACCCAGACCGGCGCACGCGTTGCGCTGGCAGTGCGTCAGGCGGTGAAAGGTAAAGCGCGTGAAATGGCGGCGGCACAGAAAGTGGCTGACTGGCAGATCGCAGCAATCCTTAACATCGGCCAGCGTGCTAAGCACCCGCTGTTCGTTACCAACGTCGATAACACCCGTCTGGATGACATCGCCGCATGGACCTATCGTGCACCGGTTGAAGATCAGGCGCGTTTAGGTTTCGCTATCGCTCATGCGCTGGATAACAACGCTCCGGCGGTTGACGGTATCGACCGTGACCTGCAGAACAAAATTGACGTTATCGTTCAGGCACTGGCCGGGGCGAAGAAACCACTGATTATTTCCGGCACCAACGCCGGTAGCGCCGAAGTGATTCAGGCGGCTGCCAACGTGGCGAAGGCGCTGAAAGGCCGTGGCGCAGACGTCGGCATCACCATGATTGCTCGCTCTGTTAACAGCATGGGCCTGGGTATGATTGGCGGTGGTTCCCTTGACGATGCGCTGACCGAGCTGGAAACAGGTCGTGCTGACGCCGTTGTGGTGCTGGAGAATGACCTGCATCGCCATGCTTCAGCAACGCGTGTGAACGCAGCGCTGGCGAAAGCGCCGCTGGTACTGGTCATTGACCATCAGCGTACGGCAATTATGGAAAACGCTCATCTGGTGCTTTCCGCCGCAAGTTTCGCCGAAAGCGATGGTACGGTGATTAACAACGAAGGCCGCGCTCAGCGTTTCTTCCAGGTCTACGACCCGTCCTACTACGACAGTAACACCGTGATGCTGGAAAGCTGGCGCTGGCTGCACTCGCTGCACAGCACCGTGCAGAGCCGCGAAGTGGATTGGACGCAGCTCGACCACGTTATCGACGCGGTCGTTGAGAAGCTGCCGCAACTGGCGGGTATCAAAGATGCCGCTCCGGACGCAAGCTTCCGTATCCGTGGACAGAAATTGGCTCGTGAACCGCACCGCTACAGCGGTCGTACCGCAATGCGCGCCAACATCAGCGTACACGAACCGCGCCAGCCGCAGGACAAAGACACAATGTTCGCCTTCTCTATGGAAGGGAACAACCAACCGTCTGCGCCGCGTTCACAAATTCCGTTTGCCTGGGCTCCGGGCTGGAACTCCCCACAGGCGTGGAACAAGTTCCAGGATGAAGTGGGCGGTAAACTGCGTCATGGCGATCCGGGCGTGCGTCTGATCGAAGCTTCTGCAGATGGTATGGATTACTTCACTACCGTTCCGGCGAGCTTCCAGGCTCAGGATGGTCAGTGGCGTATAGCGCCGTACTACCATCTGTTTGGCAGTGACGAAATGTCCCAGCGTGCGCCAGTCTTCCAGACCCGTATGCCGCAGCCGTACATCAAACTCAACCCGGCTGATGCCGCGAAGTTGGGTGTTAATGCCGGTACGCGCGTTTCTTTCAGCTACGATGGCAACACGGTTACGCTGCCGGTTGAAATCGCTGAAGGATTAACGGCAGGGCAGGTTGGTTTGCCGATGGGTATGCCTGGCATCGCGCCGGTTCTGGCAGGTGCGCGTCTTGAGGATCTGCAGGAGGCACAACAATGAGTTGGATTACACCCGATCTGATTGAGATCTTGCTGAGCATTCTCAAAGCGGTCGTGATCCTGCTGGTGGTGGTCACCTGCGGGGCATTCATGAGCTTTGGCGAACGTCGTCTGCTGGGTCTGTTCCAGAACCGTTACGGACCGAACCGTGTTGGCTGGGGCGGTTCGCTCCAGCTGGTTGCGGACATGATCAAGATGTTCTTTAAAGAAGACTGGATCCCGAAATTCTCGGATCGCGTCATCTTTACCCTGGCACCGATGATCGCCTTCACCTCGCTGCTGCTGGCTTTCGCCATCGTGCCGGTGAGTCCGAACTGGGTGGTTGCTGACCTGAACATCGGGATCCTGTTCTTCCTGATGATGGCGGGCCTCGCGGTATACGCGGTGCTGTTCGCTGGCTGGTCCAGTAACAACAAATACTCCCTGCTCGGTGCGATGCGTGCGTCTGCGCAGACGCTGAGCTACGAAGTGTTCCTCGGGCTTTCCCTGATGGGCGTGGTGGCGCAGGCCGGTTCATTTAACATGACCGACATCGTCAACAACCAGGCTGATATCTGGAACGTTATTCCGCAGTTCTTTGGTTTTGTCACCTTTGCCATCGCGGGCGTGGCGGTGTGCCACCGTCACCCGTTTGACCAGCCAGAAGCCGAGCAGGAACTGGCCGACGGTTACCACATTGAATATTCCGGTATGAAATTCGGTTTGTTCTTCGTGGGTGAATACATCGGCATCGTCACCATTTCTGCACTGATGGTTACCCTGTTCTTCGGTGGCTGGCATGGCCCGTTCTTACCGCCATTCGTCTGGTTCGCGCTGAAAACCGCGTTCTTCATGATGATGTTCATTTTGATTCGTGCGTCGTTACCGCGTCCTCGTTATGACCAGGTAATGTCCTTCGGCTGGAAAGTCTGTCTGCCGCTGACGCTCGTCAACTTGCTGGTAACGGCGGCTGTCATTCTCTGGCAGGCGCAATAAGGGACACAAAGACCATGACCTTAAAAGAATTGTTCGTAGGTTTCGGCACCCAGGTACGCAGTATCTGGATGATCGGCCTGCATGCGTTCGCGAAACGCGAAACGCAGATGTATCCGGAAGAGCCGGTCTATCTACCGCCCCGTTTTCGTGGTCGTATCGTTCTGACTCGTGATCCAGACGGTGAAGAGCGCTGCGTTGCCTGTAACCTGTGTGCGGTAGCGTGTCCGGTAGGCTGTATTTCTCTGCAAAAAGCAGAGACCAAAGACGGCCGCTGGTATCCGGAGTTTTTCCGCATTAACTTCTCACGCTGCATTTTCTGCGGCCTGTGCGAAGAAGCCTGTCCGACTACGGCTATTCAGCTGACTCCAGATTTCGAGCTGGGTGAGTACAAGCGCCAGGACCTGGTTTACGAGAAAGAGGATCTGCTGATCTCCGGTCCGGGCAAATACCCGGAATATAACTTCTACCGGATGGCAGGTATGGCAATCGACGGCAAAGATAAGGGCGAAGCAGAGAACGAAGCTAAGCCTATCGACGTCAAGAGCCTGTTACCGTAAGGAGAGGGGCAATGGAGTTCGCTTTTTATATCTGTGGCCTGATAGCCATTCTCGCAACCTTGCGGGTGATCACCCACACCAATCCGGTACACGCGTTGCTGTACCTGATTATTTCGCTGCTGGCGATTTCTGGGGTGTTCTTCTCGTTAGGCGCTTACTTCGCTGGTGCGCTGGAAATTATCGTCTACGCGGGCGCCATCATGGTGCTGTTCGTGTTCGTGGTGATGATGCTCAACCTTGGTGGTTCTGAAATTGAACAGGAACGTCAGTGGCTGAAACCGCAGGTGTGGATTGGTCCGGCGATTCTGTCGGCCATTATGCTGGTGGTTATTGTTTACGCCATTCTGGGCGTTAACGATCAGGGCATCGACGGCACGCCAATTAGCGCGAAAGCAGTCGGTATTTCCCTGTTCGGACCGTATGTACTGGCGGTTGAACTGGCTTCGATGCTGCTGCTGGCGGGTCTGGTTGTGGCCTTCCACGTGGGGCGCGAAGAGCGTTCTGGTGAAGTGCTGAGCAATCGCACCGATGACCGCGCGAAAAGAAAAACGGAGGAGCACGCATGATCCCCTTACAACATGGACTGATCCTCGCTGCGATCTTATTCGTGCTGGGCTTAACCGGTCTGGTTATCCGCCGCAATCTGCTGTTTATGCTGATCGGACTGGAAATCATGATTAACGCCTCCGCGCTGGCCTTTGTGGTCGCCGGAAGCTACTGGGGCCAGACCGATGGTCAGGTGATGTATATTCTCGCCATCAGCCTTGCGGCTGCCGAAGCGAGCATTGGGCTTGCGCTGTTGCTGCAACTTCATCGCCGTCGCCAGAACCTGAACATCGATTCAGTAAGTGAGATGCGTGGATGAACATGCTTGCCTTAACCATTATTCTGCCATTTATTGGCTTTGTATTACTGGCGTTTTCTCGTGGTCGTTGGTCAGAAAATCTGTCCGCTACCGTGGGTGTCGGGTCGATCGGTCTGGCCGCGCTGGTGACTGCGTTTGTTGGCGTTGATTTCTTTGCCAATGGCCAGCAGGCTTACAGCCAGCCGCTGTGGACGTGGATGTCAGTCGGCGACTTCAACATCGGTTTTAACCTGGTGCTGGACGGCCTGTCGCTGACCATGCTCTCCGTGGTGACCGGCGTTGGTTTCCTGATCCACATGTTCGCCTCCTGGTATATGCGCGGAGAAGAGGGCTATTCTCGTTTCTTCGCCTACACCAACCTGTTTATCGCCAGCATGGTGGTTCTGGTACTGGCGGATAACCTGCTGCTGATGTACCTCGGCTGGGAAGGCGTGGGCCTGTGCTCCTATCTGCTGATTGGTTTCTACTACACCGATCCGAAGAATGGCGCTGCGGCAATGAAAGCCTTCGTGGTAACCCGCGTTGGTGACGTATTCCTGGCGTTCGCGCTGTTCATCCTCTACAACGAGCTGGGCACGCTGAACTTCCGCGAAATGGTGGAACTGGCGCCTGCGCACTTTGCAGACGGTAACAACATGCTGATGTGGGCAACCCTGATGCTGCTGGGCGGTGCGGTCGGTAAATCTGCACAGCTGCCGTTGCAGACCTGGCTTGCTGATGCGATGGCCGGCCCGACGCCTGTCTCCGCGTTGATCCACGCCGCGACGATGGTTACCGCTGGTGTCTACCTGATAGCACGTACGCACGGCCTGTTCCTGATGACGCCTGAAATCCTGCACCTGGTGGGGATTATCGGTGCGATCACGCTGGTGCTGGCGGGTTTTGCTGCGCTGGTACAGACCGACATCAAACGCGTTCTTGCGTACTCCACCATGAGCCAGATTGGTTATATGTTCCTGGCTCTCGGCGTACAGGCGTGGGATGCGGCGATTTTCCACCTGATGACGCACGCCTTCTTTAAAGCGCTGCTGTTCCTGGCATCCGGCTCGGTTATCCTGGCTTGCCACCACGAACAGAACATCTTCAAGATGGGCGGGCTGCGTAAGTCAATTCCGCTGGTGTATCTCTGCTTCCTGATCGGTGGCGCGGCGCTGTCGGCTCTGCCGCTGATTACCGCTGGCTTCTTCAGTAAGGATGAGATTCTGGCCGGTGCAATGGCGAATGGTCATATTAATCTGATGGTTGCAGGTCTGGTCGGTGCATTCATGACCTCTCTGTACACCTTCCGTATGATTTTCATCGTGTTCCACGGTAAAGAACAAATTCACGCCCACGCAGGGAAGGGGATTACCCATCATCTGCCGCTGATTGTGCTGATGATCCTGTCCACCTTCGTTGGCGCGCTGATTGTGCCGCCACTGCAGGGTGTACTGCCTGCGACGACCGAGCTTGAGCATGGTCGCGTCATGACGCTGGAAATTACCTCCGGTATCGTAGCGATTGCGGGCATCCTGATCGCAGCATGGCTGTGGCTGGGTAAACGCACACTGGTGACGTCGATTGCGAACAGTGCGCCGGGCCGCCTGCTGGGTACCTGGTGGTATAACGCCTGGGGCTTCGACTGGCTGTACGACAAAGTGTTCGTTAAGCCGTTCCTGGGTGTTGCCTGGTTGCTGAAACGCGATCCGCTCAACTCAATGATGAACATTCCGGCGATCCTTTCCCGCTTTGCAGGTAAAGGCCTGCTGTTGAGCGAGAACGGTTATCTGCGCTGGTATGTTGCATCAATGAGCATCGGCGCCGTCGTTGTGCTGGCACTGTTGATGGTACTGCGTTGAGTTTGTTGGCTGGATGAACGATTGCCGGATGGCGCTGCGCTTATCCGGCCTACAAACCCAAAAATAATTTTTAGAATTCGTTGAAAATCTGTTCCTGATGTACAGGCGTCATCGACGAAGTCAGACCGGAGACCGCCAGCGCAGAGCAACCGGAGCGTACTGAAGTACGTGAAGATTGCGAGCACTGCCGGGATTTGGGCTGACGAGTGAGATAGCCTGAGCAGGAGTAAATATAAGGGACATACTTAGCTATGTTATTACCCTGGTTGATATTAATTCCCTTTATCGGTGGCTTCCTGTGCTGGCAGACCGAACGCTTTGGCGTGAAGGTGCCGCGCTGGATCGCGCTGATTACCATGGGATTGACGCTGGCGCTTGGCCTGCAACTGTGGTTGCAGGGCGGCTATTCACTGACGCAATCCGCTGGCATTCCGCAGTGGCAGTCTGAATTTGTCCTGCCGTGGATCCCACGTTTTGGCATCTCTATTCATCTGGCTATCGACGGTCTGTCGCTGCTGATGGTAGTGCTGACCGGTCTGCTCGGTGTTCTGGCGGTACTTTGCTCCTGGAATGAAATCGAAAAATACCAGGGCTTCTTCCATCTGAACCTGATGTGGATCTTAGGCGGCGTGATCGGCGTGTTCCTTGCCATCGACATGTTCCTGTTCTTCTTCTTCTGGGAAATGATGCTGGTGCCGATGTACTTCCTGATCGCGTTGTGGGGCCATAAAGCCTCTGACGGTAAAACGCGTATCACTGCGGCGACCAAGTTCTTCATTTATACCCAGGCGAGTGGTCTGGTAATGTTGATTGCCATCCTGGCGCTGGTGTTTGTGCACTATAAAGCGACCGGTGTGTGGACCTTCAACTATGAAGAGCTGCTGAATACCCCGATGTCCCACGGTGTGGAATATCTGTTGATGCTGGGCTTCTTCATCGCCTTCGCGGTGAAAATGCCGGTAGTTCCGCTGCACGGCTGGTTGCCGGATGCGCACTCCCAGGCGCCGACCGCAGGTTCCGTTGACCTGGCGGGGATCTTGCTGAAAACCGCGGCTTACGGTCTGCTGCGCTTCTCTCTGCCGCTGTTCCCGAACGCGTCGGCTGAGTTTGCACCTATCGCAATGTGGCTGGGCGTTATCGGTATCTTCTACGGCGCGTGGATGGCCTTTAATCAGTACGACATCAAACGTCTGATCGCTTACACCTCCGTATCGCACATGGGCTTCGTACTGATTGCTATCTACACCGGCAGCCAGCTGGCGTACCAGGGTGCTGTTATCCAGATGATTGCGCACGGTCTGTCCGCAGCCGGTCTGTTCATTCTGTGTGGTCAGCTGTACGAACGTCTGCACACGCGTGATATGCGTATGATGGGCGGCCTGTGGGGCAAAATGAAATGGTTGCCTGCGCTGTCGATGTTCTTCGCAGTGTGTACGCTGGGTATGCCGGGTACAGGTAACTTCGTTGGCGAATTTATGATTCTGTTCGGCAGCTACCAGGTGGTTCCGGTCATTACCGTGATCTCGACCTTTGGTCTGGTGTTTGCCTCTGTTTACTCGCTGGCGATGCTGCATCGCGCTTACTTCGGTAAAGCGAAGAGCCAGATTGCCAGTGTTGAACTGCCAGGGATGTCGCTGCGTGAGCTGTTTATCATCCTGTTGCTGGTCGTGCTTCTGGTACTGCTTGGCTTCTATCCGCAGCCGATTCTGGATACCTCGCATTCTGCGATGAGCAACATCCAGCAGTGGTTTGTTAATTCCGTTACTACTACAAGGCCGTAAATCGCCATGACAATAACTCCACAACACCTGATTGCGCTGCTACCGCTGCTGATCGTCGGCTTGACGGTGGTGGTTGTGATGCTCTCCATTGCGTGGCGACGCAATCACTTCCTCAATGCCACGCTGTCGGTCATTGGGCTTAACGCCGCGCTTGTTTCGCTCTGGTTTGTTGGCCAGGCGGGCGCCATGGACGTCACCCCGCTGATGCGGGTTGACGGTTTCGCCATGCTCTACACCGGGCTGGTGCTGCTGGCGAGTCTTGCCACCTGTACCTTTGCTTACCCGTGGCTGGAAGGCTACGATGACAACCGGGAAGAGTTCTACCTGTTGGTGCTGATTGCCGCACTTGGCGGTATTCTGCTGGCTAACGCTAACCATCTGGCGGCGCTGTTCCTTGGTATTGAGCTTATCTCTCTGCCGCTGTTTGGTCTGGTTGGCTATGCGTTCCGTCAGAAACGTTCGCTGGAAGCCAGTATCAAATACACCATTCTGTCTGCCGCAGCGTCTTCCTTCCTGCTGTTCGGTATGGCGCTGGTGTACGCGCAGTCTGGTAATCTGTCGTTTGTTGCGCTCGGTAAGAGCCTCGGCGACGGCATGCTGCACGAACCGCTGCTGCTGGCGGGCTTCGGTCTGATGATTGTTGGCCTCGGCTTTAAACTCTCGCTGGTTCCGTTCCACCTGTGGACGCCAGACGTATACCAGGGCGCTCCTGCTCCGGTTTCCACTTTCCTGGCGACGGCGAGCAAAATCGCTATCTTCGGCGTGGTGATGCGTCTGTTCCTGTACGCACCGGTAGGGGATAGCGAAGCGGTACGTATCGTACTGGGCGTGATTGCCTTTGCTTCCATCATCTTCGGTAACCTGATGGCGCTGAGCCAGACCAATATTAAACGTCTGCTCGGTTACTCTTCTATCTCTCACCTCGGCTACCTGCTGGTGGCGCTGATTGCTCTGCAGAGCGGCGAGATGTCGATGGAAGCGGTTGGCGTTTACCTGGCCGGTTACCTGTTCAGCAGCCTCGGCGCGTTCGGTGTGGTCAGCCTGATGTCCAGCCCGTACCGCGGTCCGGATGCAGACTCTCTGTTCTCCTACCGTGGTCTGTTCTGGCATCGTCCGATCCTCGCGGCAGTGATGACGGTGATGATGCTGTCTTTGGCAGGTATCCCGATGACGCTGGGCTTTATCGGTAAGTTCTACGTACTGGCCGTCGGTGTACAGGCTAACCTGTGGTGGCTGGTTGCCGCGGTGGTGGTCGGTTCCGCGATTGGTTTGTACTACTACCTGCGTGTTGCGGTGAGCCTGTACTTGAGCGCACCGCAGCAGTTGAACCGCGATGCGCCGTCCAACTGGCAGTACAGCGCGGGCGGTATCGTAGTGCTGATTTCTGCCCTGCTGGTACTGGTGCTGGGTATTTACCCGCAACCGCTGATCAGCATTGTGCAGTTAGCGACTCCGCTGATGTAAAAGAAATACGGAAACGAAAAAACCCGCCTTGGCGGGTTTTTTTATGCGTGAAATACGGTCAGTTTAATAGCTGACGGCTCACCAGCGGACCGCTGATGCCTTTCGCTGTGCGATCCATCACTTCCTGGATCACTGAAGAAAGCTCATTGACTTCGAATTTGGCCACGTAGCCATCCGCTTTTACTCGGCGAACGTGATCTTCGTTCGCGCTACCGGAAAGCGAAGAGTGGATAACGACCGGGATTTTCTTCAGACGTTCGTCGGTTTTTATCTTACGGGTAAGCGTAAAACCGTCCATCTCCGGCATTTCGAGATCGGTGAGAACCAGAGCGATCTTCTCACTGACAGGCTTACCCTCCGCCAGCGCTTCTGCGGAAAGCTGCTGTATTTTTTCCCACGCATCCTGACCTGTTACATGCATCAGATGCGGGATCTCCATGGCGTTAAGCCCTTTTTCCAGCATTGCGCGGGCCACTTTGGAATCATCAGCCACAATCGCCACCGCACCCGGCGTGATGTTGAATTTATTGGTTTTCAGATCGGTTGCGCGCAGGTCGTGGTTCGCCGGTACGATGTCGTACAGGATCTGCTCAACGTCGAGTACCAGCGCCAGGTTGTTGGTCTCTTTGTTGTCGTCCAGGCAAGCGATACTGGTGATATAGCGACCATTGACGGCTTTCTCGGCGGTATGCACCTGTTGCCAGTCCAGGCGCATAATATTTTCCACTGACTCCACCGCAAAAGCCTGGACGCTGCGGGCATATTCTGTGATCAACAGAATATTGAGTCCGGTCTCTGGCTTACAGCCCGCGACGGCGGGCAGGTCAATCACCGGGATCACCTGATCGCGAATGTTAACCATACCCAGTAACGGGGCCTTCATACCCGCCGGACGCGTAAAGGTCGGCATCGGCACGATTTCACGCAGCTTGAATACGTTGATGCCAAACAGCTCTGATTTCTGCTCCTCAACAGATTTGCCGAGGCGAAACAGCAGCAGTTCAAAACGGTTAGACAGGGTTAGGTTTGTCCTGTCATCAATATCTTTCTGGAAATTGTTCATCCTGTCCTCAGTGTGAAAGCCAGCCTTTCCACTGTTATCGGCACTGAGGCGGAAAAATAGAGCGTTAAACGGTGAAAATGGCGAAATCGTGAGCCAGTTCCGTGTCTGGAAATATTGCTTTGCACTCTTCGAGTAATCGCTGACAGCCTTTTTCATCGTAACGTGAGCTAACGTGGGTCATGATCAGGCGTCCCACTCCGGCCTCCAGCGCCAGCTTTGCGGCTTGTCGGGTCGAGCTGTGCCCGCGACTGTTGGCTTTTTCCTCCATTGAAGCGTCCAGCGTGGTTTCGTGTACCATGACATCTACACCTCGAGCCAGTTCAATGGCGGACGCGCAGGGTCCTGTGTCACCGAAAATAGCGACTGATTTTCCCCTGGTGGGCGGGGAAAGAAAATCGGCACCGTTAATCGCTCGACCATCCTCCAGCACGATGGTTTTTCCGGCTTTCAAATCCTGAAACCACGGGCCCGCTTTAACGTCTGCCGCCTTCAGGGCGCTAGCGTCAAGCGCACCCGGTTTGTCGTGCTCTTGAATGCGAAAACCGTAGCATTCCAGCGGATGCGCCAGCGGGTAAGCCGTTACTTTTCGCAGGCCGTCATCCACAATCTCTCCCGCGGTGATTTCTACAATATCCAGCGGATAATCGGTCCAGGAGCCGCTCAGACGCAATGCGGTTTCGGTAAACTCTCGCAACCCTTTTGGCCCGTAGAGCGTCAGAGGCTGGACATTGCCGGCCATTGAGCGACTGCACAGTAGCCCCGGTAAACCAAACAGGTGATCGCCGTGCAGATGGCTGAAAAAAATACGATCGAGTTTTCCTGGATTGAAAGGCGTGGTGAGCATCTGATGCTGTGTCCCTTCGCCGCAATCAAAAAGCCACAGCCCCGCCTGAGTCGGGTGTTGCAGATTCAGTAAAATTGCCGTTACATTGCGTGAGCGCGTGGGGACTCCCGCAGACGTGCCTAAAAATAGTAATTCCATCTTTGCGTTACACTTTTCGCCATCAATAAGGCAGGGTGTTCAGGTTATCACAACATAGGGGCAGACAATGATTCACTGGCAAGATCTCCACCATGCAAAGCTGAGTACCCAACAACTGTACGCACTACTTCAGCTACGATGCGCGGTGTTTGTAGTTGAGCAACAGTGTCCGTACCAGGATGTGGATGGCGATGACCTGGCTGGAGAGAATCGGCATATTCTGGGCTGGCATAACGATGAGCTGGTGGCGTATGCGAGGATTCTGAAAAGCGATGACGAGCTGGAGCCGGTAGTGGTTGGTCGGGTGATTGTAAGCGAAGCGCTGCGTGGTGAAAAACTGGGGCAACAGCTAATGGCCCAGACGCTGGCATCCTGCGCGCAACACTGGCCGCACAAGGCGTTGTATCTGGGCGCGCAGGCGCATCTGCAATCATTCTATGCACGCTTTGGCTTTGTTCCGGTTACGGATATCTATGACGAAGATGGTATTCCACACGTCGGAATGGCGCGGGAAGCACATCAGGCGTAAACAGGCGCAATCAGTCCAGGTTGTCTATAGTTAGCGGGTACGTCAATAGAAAGGGAGAATATAATGTCTTTTCATTCTTATGAATCACGTATCGATGATGATCTGGAATTATTAAGTGAAACGCTGGAAGAGGTGCTGCGTTCTTCTGGCGACCCTGCAGATCAAAAATACCTTGAGTTAAAAGCGCGGGCAGAGCGGGCGTTAGAAGAGGTGAGAAATCGCGTCAGCCATGCTTCTGACAGCTACTATTACCGTGCGAAAAAAGCCGTTTGTCGGGCGGATGACTATGTGCACGAAAAACCCTGGCGAGGAATCGGCGTTGGCGCCACGGTCGGTTTAGTGATGGGATTATTGTTAGCGCGGCGATAAATTCCGTTCTGTCATCGCATTTGTACGTACTCCCTAACTGGGGGTACTGCTTTTTCTGCTCAGTACCCCGTATAATGAGAGGTTTTTAACAGGGAGAGGTCCGCGTGCATTCAATCACTACTGCGCTGGAAAGTCTGATGCGTCATTTATCGCAAGAGATGCCAGCAGCACCTGGAATTCGTATTTACGATATACCTTTCCCACTGAATGATGCGTTTGACGCTTTAGGATGGCTGGCCAGTCAACCCGTCTGGCCCCAGTTTTACTGGCAGCAGCGTAACGGCGATGAAGAAGCCGCCGTATTAGGGACCGTCGCCGCATTTTCCTCGCTGGAATCAGCCCAGCAATTTTTACATCAGCATGATAATCATCCCGACCTGCGCATCTGGGGCCTGAATGCCTTTGAGCCTCAGCGTGGCAATTTACTGCTGCCGCGGCTGGAGTGGCGACGTTGCGCCGGAGTGGCGAGCTTACGCTTACATCTCTATAGCGACGTGTCGCTACGTGAAGACGCTACACAAGCGATCGCCTTCATCTCATCGCTTGCTCCCGTAAAACCGCTCCCTGCATTGCGTTTGAGTTTGACGGGAGAACAGCACTGGCCGGAGAAAGCTGGCTGGATAGACCTGATAAAACTCGCCACTCAAACGATCGCAGGAGAAGACCTCGATAAGGTCGTGCTGGCGCGGGCGACCGATTTACAATTTTCTCAGTCAGTTAATGCCGCTGCCGTGATGGCTTCCAGCCGTCGCTTAAATCTGAACTGCTACCATTTCTTTATGGCATTCTCCGCCGACACCGCTTTTCTTGGCTCTTCTCCTGAACGTCTGTATCGACGACGTGATACGGCGCTGCGCACCGAGGCGCTGGCCGGAACCGTGGCCAATCACCCTGAGGATCATCGGGCCTGGCAATTGGGCGACTGGCTAATGAAAGATGATAAAAACCAGCGCGAGAATATGCTGGTGGTCGAAGATATTTGCCAGCGTCTGCAAGGCTGTACGCAAACTCTCGATGTGCTGCCACCGCAGGTGCTCAGGCTGCGTAAAGTGCAGCACCTGCGCCGTTGCATCTGGACGGAACTGAATCAGGCCGACGATATGCTTTGCCTGATGCAGCTTCAGCCCACGGCGGCAGTTGCCGGTATTCCGCGTGAGCTGGCGCGTGAATTCATCCAACAAAATGAACCCTTTGAACGCGAGTGGTATGCCGGTTCAGCGGGTTATCTTTCTTTGCGCCAAAGCGAGTTTTGTGTGTCATTGCGTTCAGCGAAAATTAGCGCAAACGTGGTACGCCTGTATGCCGGGGCAGGGATTGTACGTGGCTCAGATCCTGAGCAGGAATGGCAAGAAATAGACAATAAAGCGGCAGGGTTACGTACTTTATTACAGATGGAAGGATAGTGATTTCGTGTATATTTCCGATTCATATCAAAAATCCATTTATTCGATTCTCTATACTGTGTCGCAATATTGATACCGGACAATCTCATGTCAGTAAGCGCATTTAACCGACGCTGGGCGGCGGTCATTCTGGAAGCACTCACTCGCCACGGCGTCAGGCATGTCTGCATTGCCCCTGGCTCTCGTTCTACACCGTTGACGCTGGCGGCAGCGGAAAACCCCGCATTCATCCACCATACCCATTTTGACGAGCGCGGTCTTGGGCATCTGGCTTTAGGTCTGGCAAAAGTCAGCCGGCAGCCTGTCGCCGTGATTGTGACGTCCGGTACCGCGGTGGCGAATTTATATCCCGCGTTGATTGAAGCGGGCCTGACCGGTGAAAAACTGATTTTACTTACCGCGGACAGACCGCCAGAGCTTATCGACTGTGGCGCGAACCAGGCGATTCGTCAGGCCGGAATGTTTGCCTCGCATCCATCGCAAACGCTCTCTTTACCGCGTCCGACTCAGGACATTCCGGCAAGCTGGCTGGTGTCCACGATTGATAATGCGTTAGCTGCCCTGCATGGCGGGGCGGTTCATATCAATTGCCCGTTTGCGGAACCGCTGTATGGCGATATGGACGAAACGGGGATTGCCTGGCAGCAGCGCCTCGGCGACTGGTGGCAGGACGATAAACCCTGGCTGCGAGAAGCGCGTCGGCTGGAAAGCGACAAACAACGCGACTGGTTTATCTGGCGACAAAAACGCGGCGTAGTCATTGCGGGCCGCATGAGCGCGGAAGAAGGTAAGAAGGTTGCGCAGTGGGCGCAGACGTTAGGCTGGCCGCTGATTGGTGATGTTCTGTCGCAAACCGGACAACCGCTGCCGTGCGCCGACCTGTGGCTGGGAAATGCGAAAGCGGTAGCTGAATTGCAGCAGGCGCAGATTGTGGTGCAGCTTGGTAGCAGCCTGACCGGAAAACGTCTGCTGCAATGGCAGGTCAGCTGCGATCCGCAGGAATACTGGATTGTCGATAATATCGAAGGCCGCCTCGATCCGGCCCATCATCGCGGCCGCAGGTTGGTGGCGAAAGTTGGCGACTGGCTGGAGCTGCATCCGGCGGAGAAACGTCAGCCCTGGTGTATTGAGATCCCTCGTCTGGCGCAACAGGCCTGGCAGGCGGTAGAAGCCCGTCGTGAGGCGTTTGGTGAAGCGCAACTAGCCCACCGTATCCGCGACTATTTGCCGGAGCAGGGCCAGCTGTTTGTGGGTAACAGTCTGGTGGTGCGCCTGATTGATGCGCTGTCGCAGCTTCCGGCTGGTTACCCGGTCTATAGCAACCGTGGCGCGAGCGGTATTGACGGCCTGCTGTCAACGGCAGCAGGTGTACAGCGTGCCAGCGCGAAATCGACGCTGGCGATTGTTGGCGATTTATCTGCATTGTATGACCTGAATGCGCTGGCGTTATTGCGCCAGGTTTCTGCACCGTTTGTCCTGATAGTGGTCAATAATAACGGCGGGCAGATTTTTTCCCTGCTGCCGACGCCAGCCAGCGAACGCGAACGGTTCTATCTGATGCCGCAGAATGTACATTTCGAGCATGCTGCCGCCATGTTTAACCTTAAATACCAGCGCCCGGAAAACTGGGAGCAGCTGGAGAGCGCGTTGACTAACGCGTGGCGTACACCTGCGGCCACGGTGATTGAGCTGGTGGTGAACGAAACTGACGGGGCGCAAACCTTGCAGCAACTGCTGGCGCAGGTAAGTCATCTATGATCCTGCATGCGCAGGCGAAAGAGGGCCAAACGGGATTTCCCTGGCTGGTTTTCCTGCACGGTTTCTCTGGCGATTGCCGGGAATGGCAGACGATCGGCGAAGCGTTTCAGGATTATTCGCGGCTATACATCGACCTGCCGGGACACGGTGGCTCCGCTGACATCAGCGTGAGCGGGTTCGATGACGTAAACGTTTTGCTGCGTAACACCCTGCTTAGTTACAACATACTTAACTTTTGGTTGGTGGGATACTCTCTTGGCGGCAGAGTCGCGATGATGGCGGCCAGTCAGGAGATGCCAGGGCTTTGTGGTCTGGTGGTTGAAGGTGGACATCCCGGCTTGCAAAGCGAGGAGGCGCGCGTGCAACGCCGTCTCTCGGATGGCTGCTGGGCTGCACGATTTCGCGCAGATCCGCTACGTGAGGTGTTTAATGACTGGTATCAACAGCCCGTTTTTTCCTCGCTGAACGCGAAACAAAGAGAGGCGCTGGTCGCACTGCGTAGCCAGAATAATGGGCAAACGCTGGCGGCAATGCTGGAGGCCACCTCGCTTGCCGTACAACCTGATTTACGTGCGCAACTCACGACGCGCACATTTCCGTTTTATTATTTATGTGGTGAACGTGACGAAAAATTCCGTGCTCTGGCGGCGGAAATATCAGTACCAAACCATGTGATTCGTAATGCCGGACACAACGCGCATCGGGACAACCCCGCGGGTGTAGTGGACTGTCTGGCTCAGATTCTGCGTCGCTGACTATAGGACATTTTATGATCTATCCTGATGAAACAATGCTTTACGCACCGGTAGAATGGCACGATTGCTCTGAAGGCTATACCGACATTCTTTACGAGAAATCCACCGACGGTATCGCAAAAATCACCATTAATCGTCCACAGGTACGCAATGCCTTCCGTCCGGTCACCGTGAAAGAGATGATCCAGGCGCTGGCGGATGCCCGCTATGATGACAACATCGGCGTAATTATTCTGACCGGTGCTGGCGACAAAGCGTTCTGCGCAGGCGGCGATCAGAAAGTGCGTGGTGACTACGGCGGATACCAGGATGACTCCGGTGTGCATCACCTGAACGTACTGGACTTCCAGCGCCAGATTCGTACCTGTCCGAAACCGGTAGTAGCGATGGTTGCAGGTTTCTCCATTGGCGGTGGCCATGTGCTGCACATGATGTGTGACCTGACCATTGCGGCTGAAAACGCCATCTTTGGTCAGACCGGCCCGAAAGTCGGTTCTTTCGACGGCGGTTGGGGCGCTTCCTACATGGCGCGCATCGTCGGTCAGAAAAAAGCGCGTGAAATCTGGTTCCTGTGCCGTCAGTACGATGCGAAACAGGCGCTGGATATGGGTCTGGTCAACACCGTGGTTCCGCTGGCGGATCTGGAAAAAGAGACCGTACGCTGGTGCCGTGAAATGCTGCAAAACAGCCCAATGGCGCTGCGCTGCCTGAAAGCCGCACTGAACGCCGACTGTGATGGTCAGGCTGGTCTGCAGGAGCTGGCAGGTAACGCCACTATGCTGTTCTACATGACGGAAGAAGGTCAGGAAGGCCGTAACGCCTTTAACCAAAAACGTCAGCCTGATTTCAGCAAATTCAAACGGAATCCGTAATGCGTAGCGCGCAGGTATACCGCTGGCAGATCCCCATGGACGCGGGGGTGATTCTGCGCGACAGGCGGTTAAAAACGCGTGACGGGCTGTACGTTTGTCTTCGTGACGGCGAGCGCGAAGGGTGGGGAGAGATCTCCCCGCTGCCGGGCTTTAGTCAGGAAAGCTGGGAAGAGGCGCAAACCGAGCTGCTGGCCTGGGTGAAAGGCTGGTTGCAAGGGGATGACTCCTTACCGCAACTGCCTTCGGTCGCCTTTGGCGTAAGCTGTGCGCTGGCCGAACTGGCTGGCGTATTGCCGCAGGACGCGGACTATCGTGCTGCGCCGCTGTGTACCGGCGATCCTGACGATCTGGTGCTACAACTGGCGGATATGCCGGGCGAAAAAGTGGCGAAGATCAAGGTCGGTCTGTATGAAGCGGTCCGCGACGGCATGGTAGCCAATCTGCTGCTTGAGGCGATCCCGGAGCTGCATTTGCGACTTGACGCCAACCGGGCCTGGACGCCGTTGAAAGCACAGCAGTTCGCGAAATACGTTAATCCGGAATATCGCGGACGCATTGCCTTCCTCGAAGAACCGTGCAAAACCCGCGATGACTCCCGTGCCTTCGCGCGGGAAACCGGCATTGCCATCGCCTGGGATGAAAGTCTGCGTGAAGCGGATTTCACCTTCGAAGCCGAAGAAGGCGTCAAAGCTGTGGTTATCAAACCTACGCTGACCGGCAGTCTCGATAAAGTCCGTGAACAGGTGGCTGCGGCGCATGCGCTTGGTCTTACTGCCGTTATTAGTTCGTCAATTGAGTCGAGTCTGGGCTTAACCCAGTTGGCGAGAATTGCCGCCTGGTTAACGCCGCAGACCATTCCGGGTCTGGATACCCTGAGTCTGATGCAGTGCCAGCAGGTTCGCACCTGGCCGGGTAGCACGTTGCCGTGTATCGACGTTGATGCGCTGGAACGTCTGCTATGACCCAGCAGGAAATGCCCGATAGCGTGAGCTTATCGGGCCTGGTGCAGTTCAGTGACTGGCCGTGGCGTCACTGGCGACAGGTTCGTGCGAAGGCGCCAGCCTTACGCCTCAACGATGAGGTACTAAGCTGGAGCGATCTCTGCACACGTGTAGATCATCTGGCCTGCGGTTTTGCCGCTCAGGGCGTGGAAGAGGGCGATGGTGTTCTGCTTCGCGCCTGGAATCATCCGCGCGCTTTGCTGGCCTGGCTCGCGCTGCTGCAATGTGGGGCGCGGGTTTTACCTGTGAACCCACAGTTGCCTCAGCCGCTGCTTGATGCGCTGATCCCGGACTTAACGCTACGTTTTGCGCTGGATCTGGAGGCCGCTATCGCACTTCCGGAACTCAGCCCGTTGCAGATGCGGTCGTTACCAGGCGATCGCGCCGCCGCGTGGTTGCCTGAACGTTTGAGCACGATGACGTTAACTTCAGGTTCTACCGGATTGCCAAAAGCGGCTGTTCATACCTGTCAGGCGCATCTGGCAAGCGCGCAGGGCGTACTGTCATTAATGCCGTTTGGTGCTGAGGATGACTGGCTGCTCTCGCTGCCGCTGTTTCATGTTTCCGGCCAGGGGATTTTGTGGCGCTGGTTGTTTGCCGGGGCGCGAATGACCGTGCGCGACAAGCAGCCGCTGGAGCAAATGCTGGTCGGCTGCACCCATGCCTCGTTGGTCCCTACACAGTTGTGGCGCTTGTTGGTCAATAAAACGCCGGTCACGCTCAAAGCGGTGCTGCTGGGCGGCGCGGCTATTCCTGTTGAGTTGACGGAGCAGGCGCACGAGCAGGGGATTCGCTGCTGGTGCGGTTATGGACTGACGGAATTCGCTTCTACGGTCTGTGCGAAAGAGGCGGATGGTCTGGCAGATGTGGGTTCCCCTCTGGTAGGCAGAGAAGTCAGAATCGTTGATGATGAAGTCTGGTTACGGGCTGCCAGCATGGCGCAAGGTTACTGGCGTAACGGACAGCTTATTCCTTTAGTGAACGCGGAAGGCTGGTTTGCAACCCGCGATCGCGGCGTGCTAAAGGACGGCAAGTTAACGATTGTCGGTCGTATGGATAATCTGTTTTTTAGCGGCGGGGAAGGTATACAGCCGGAAGAAGTGGAACGCGTGATTGCAGCGCATCCGCATGTTCTGCAGGCCTTTATTATACCAATTGAAGACAAAGAGTTTGGCCATCGCCCGGTGGCGGTCATTGAGTATGACGCTAATGCTGGAGAAACTAATCTGGCTGAGTGGGTAAACGATAAGCTGGCCCGCTTTCAACAACCGGTATGTTGGCTGACATTGCCGCCCGAACTCAAAGCCGGAGGGATTAAAATCTCGCGTCGTGCGTTGTCGGATTGGGTAAGCGCTTCATCGTTAGCATTAAGAAAACATTAATTACATTTCTCATTTCTGTCATTCCGCAGCTATTGTCCTTTTGTTTATGAGCTAATGTGTAACCTATTGTGAAATTTATTAACAATAGGTGCGCTATGGAATGGCATGTGAAGAAGACCTGCTGTCACAAAAAAGCAGGGAGACTCTATATCGTACTTTGCGATAGCGGTGGTTCGCTCAAGATGCTTGCCCAGGCGCAATCATCTGAGCGGATTAAGCCCGGCGATCTTCTTTCGCCGCTGAAGGATGCTCAGTATTGTATTAACCGCGATACATCTCGGGTGATTAAGATCATTGATGCCAGACAGTACATTTGTGATGAATGGGAACGTCTGTTACAACTGTCTAAAGATAAATAATCTCAGGACAGGTGTTTGCGTGAAGGCAGAAAAATCGTCATTAACCCTGCCATGATGCACAGTACCCCTGCCAGCGCTTTCACTGAAAATGTTCCCTGCCAGCCGGGCAGGATCATTGAGGCAACCCACACCAGCACATAGCTCAGGCTGAGTAGGGCATAGGCTTTGCTCAGCGCGAGTTGGTGTAGGGCTTTATGCCAGCAAATAACCGACAGCAAATACCCTGCCAGCCCGGCATATAAAGCAAACGCACCAATACTGACAGAGAATACGGCGGAGATGAACGCCAGCGGCTGCAGCATTGGCGGCAGATTATCCATCGCAAAGCCAAGGCTCAACTGGGCAGCAGAGGTGATAATAACGCTACATAATCCCCAAAATATGCCCATTACACTGCGCTCCCAAGAATAAATATGCCGGTAATGATTAGCCCAACGCCCAGCCAGTGGCGGGTTGTGACGGGTTCGCGCCAGATTTTCCATGCCGCGAGAGTAACCCAGACAAAGTTAAGGCTCAGCATGGGATAGGCAATACCGACAGGAATGTTTTGTAAAACCGCCAGCCATAGCAGCATGGCCAGACCGAGGCTTGCCAGAGCAAGCCCAATCCATTGCGTAATGTAGCGTTTTCGTGCACGAACAGACACCGGTCGGGTCGCCTGCTTCTGGCATAGCTGGCCGCAGACGCTGAGCAGGCTGGCGAGGACTAAGGCTATCCAGATCATTTGGGCCGATACTGAATCAGGACCAGACGCCCCTGATTATCAATGTAGTCAGCGGGAGGGATGGCAAGCTGATTAATATCTTCATTCTTATCAATCGAGAGCACGAGCGTAATGTTTCCTTGCTGTCGATGTTGCGCTAACCAGTCGGCAAAATTCTCCCGACTGACAAAGCGGCCTTGAGCATCCGGGTAGTTGAGGCCGTATTTTAACTCGCCCGTTTGTCCGTACATCATGATGTCGTCGCGCTTCAGGCTCCAGGCCAGTCCCGCAGCGACGCCAACGCTGTCGGTGAGAATATAACGGCTCGGCTCCAGCGATTCTTTGGTCATCTCGACAAAAAACTGCGGCTGTTTAGATTCCATCACCCGGTCAGGAATGGAGAAGCCAAATAACAGCGCCAGCCCTAATGGGCATAGTGCTGCGAATTTCCAGTTCTTCTCGCGGTTATTTAGCGTATACCAGCCAAAAATCGTCCAGATGATAAAGATGCCCCAGGCACAAAAAACCTTATACGTTTCGATATGCGACCAGACCGGCGTCTTCAATGGTCCCAGCGTGGAAACAATAAACGTAGCGACGATGCCTACGACACCAAATAGCACGTTGATCCAGCCATTGATGCGCAGGGATGCTGAGTCTTTTTCCGCAGCCTGCAGGCCGAAGCGCGCCGTTAATATCGCCAGTGGCGCGAAGCAGGAAAGAATATAGGTCGGCAGTTTTCCTTTCGCGATGCTGAAAAACAGAATTGGCATAATAATCCAGCTTAACAGGTACAGAGCACTGCGCGGAACATCCCGCTCACGCCAGCCCGTACGCAGCGCGCCGGGTAGCAGACCGAGCCACGGTAATGTGCCTGCCACAAATATCGGGATGTAGTACCAGATAGGAGCCTTATGCTGGGCATCATCCTGCGCAAAGCGCTGAATATGTTCAACCCAGAAGAAGTAATGCCAGAAATCCGGCTCGCGTTGTGCAATCGCTATACCCCACGGTAGTACGATCGCGATGCAGCCGATCACCGCCAGCAGACCGTAGAGAATGAGGTCTTTCCAACGCTTTTGGGCAAAAACCCATGGTAATACGCTAAGCACAGGGACGGCGAGTGCCAGAAAACCTTTGGTCATTACACCTATACCGCAGGTCAGCCCAAGCAACAAAAAAGCGATGATTTTGCGTGTTCTGGTGGTGGCCTGCATGCCTTCCCAAAAACAGCACATGCCCGCCATCAGCCAAAGCGCTATGATGGGATCAAGTACCGCGTAGGTGCCGATGCTGTAAACCGAAAAAAACGTTAAAAAGATAGCGGAGGAGAGTACGGCGGTACGCTTATCATGCCACAGTCGCATGGCAAGCCAGGCTACCAGTAATGCGGTCAACAAAGTGGCAAAAATAGCCCCCGCTCTGACACCAAAATTGTTTGCGCCAAACAGCCATTGTCCGATGCTGTTCAACCAGTATCCGGCAATTGGTTTTTCAAAATAACGCAGCCCTAAAAAGTGTGGAACGATCCAGTCACCAGAGTTGAGCATTTCCCGGCTGATTTCAGCATAGCGCGTTTCATCAGGCTGCCAGAGCATACGGCTGTTGATAGGTAAAATAAAATACAGTGCGATTAAAGCGATAAATGCCAGAGTGTAGCGGGCAGCAGGTTTCATGGTGTCACACTCACCGGTTGTTGGCAGCCGAGCCATCCCTCTCTGCCGGGTATTTTTCCACGTACGATCTGTCCTAACGGCAGCGTACTGATGTCGTCAGGTAACAGCTCGCCAAGCGGGCAGAATGTCATCCCCATGTCCGCGGCGCGAGTAAGCAGCTCGTCAAAGTTCTGATGAAAGGCGATGCCTTCAACTTCCGCATGAATGGTGTACACCGGTGTTCCTCTGCTCATCTGGATGTGGGAGAGAATATAGGAGTTGAAGTCCACCGCCTGGACCTCCTGACCAACCACTTCATCCCATGTTGGTAGGGTGACGGGAATTTGTGGCGTCCCCGTTTTCCCGGATTCCAGCACCGGACGAAATAACGACGTTCCCCGACAGTCACTGTTATAGCGCAGATGGAATGCTTCTTTGGCGTGGACGACACGGTTGTCGGCACGCCATCCGGCAACGGCAGAGCAGGTGACTGGCTGACCGATGATGGCTTCAAGTGTGGTGATACCTTGTGAAATATCATCAATCAGCTGTTTGTCATTCCAGTTTCCGCTTCGCGCTTGCCAGGCGTGATGATCCCAGGCATGCAAACCGGTTTCATGAATCTGGGCGGTTTGTGCAATGATTGCCGCGTTGGCCTGGCCAATCTCTTTTCCCGGCCATGCGGTTCCCGCCAATAAAATATCCCATCCGTAGAGTGATGCTGCGTTTGAACGCAGCATCTTCCACAGAAATTGTGGCTTCACCAGACGCCAGAGATGGCGTCCCATGTTGTCAGGCCCAACGCTAAAGAAAAAACTTGCCCGAACGTTATGTCGGTTTAATGTCTCCAGCAGGCGGGGCACGCCTTCGCGCGTCCCCCTGAATGTATCGACATCAATGCGCAAGCCTACTTTGGTCATGATGTGTGTTCCGTGATATCCACACTGCGTAAGAAGAAGTCCAGCGTCTCTTCTACTGTTTCCTGCATCTCAATGGTCGGTTCCCAGTTCAGGCAGCGTTTTGCATTGCGAATGTTAGGCTTACGATGCTCAACGTCTTGATAACCTTTACCGTAGTAGGTGCTGCTTTCGACGTCACGGAAACCGGCAAACGGCGGGAAGTGGTTACGCAACGGATGTTTTTCAAAGCAGGAAAGCAGCATTTCTGCCAGTTCCTGAATACTTGCTTCGTTCTGTGGATTACCGATGTTGATAATCTCACCGTCACAGCGGCCGCCTTCGTTTTCAATGATGCGGTACAGAGCTTCGATACCATCGCGAATGTCGGTAAAGCAGCGTTTTTGCTTACCGCCTTCAATCAGCTTAATCGGTGAACCTTCCACGAGGTTGAGGATCAGCTGTGTAATGGCGCGTGAGCTGCCGATACGCGCGGCGTTAAGGCTGTCCAGACGCGGTCCCATCCAGTTAAACGGGCGGAACAGGGTGAAGCGCAATCCCTCTTTTTCGCCGTATGCCCAGATAACACGGTCCAGCAACTGCTTGGATACGGAGTAGATCCAGCGTGGTTTATTGACCGGACCGACGATCAGATTCGAACTGTCTTCATCAAAGACTTTGTCGGTACACATGCCGTAGACTTCGGAGGTTGACGGGAAAATGATGCGCTTGCGGTATTTCACGCAGTAACGAATGATTTTCAGGTTCTCTTCAAAATCGAGCTCAAATACGCGCAGCGGGTTACGGGTATATTCGATAGGCGTTGCGATCGCCACCAGCGGCAGCACAACGTCGCATTTTTTCACATGATATTCAATCCATTCGGAGTGAATGCTGATATCACCTTCGACGAAATGGAATCGCGGATGTTGCAGGAAACGCCCAATGGCGTCGCTGCCAATATCGAGTCCATACACTTCGTAATTATCTTCTTGCAGCAGGCGCTCGGTTAGATGGTTACCAATGAAGCCGTTAACGCCGAGGATCAGTACGCGAGTACGGCGTTTGCTGGTGGTCACTGACTGGCTGTTCAGGCGAGAACCTGGCACCAGACCCAGAACTTGCGCCAGTTGTGAACCCTGCATTGCAATACCATCGCCAGCTTGTCCGGTAATAATCTCCAGTGCGCCATCGACACAGGCGATCAGTAAAGGAGACACGGAGATGACGGTGCCCGGCTGGGCCGCAATGTCGTTTGCGCAAACGCGCGATGACCAGACGGTGAACTTTTGCGTGCCGACATAGCTAAATGCACCCGGCCATGGATCGCTGACGGCACGGACCTGGTTATGTAATTCCGCAGTAGGCTTGTTCCAGTCGAGGAAGCTATCTTCCGGTGTGCGGCGACCAAAACAGGTCGCCTCTGCTTCCTGTTGGGAGAGTTCTGCATAATCTCCCGTTTTAATCGCGGGCAGCGCCTCTTCCAGCAGGTGACGCGCAGCCTGGCACAGCTTATGGTGCAGCGTTAACGCCACATCATCCGGTGAAATAGCGACACGCTGCTGGGCAACTATGGCACCAGCATCCGCGCGTTTAACCATGCGGTGAAGCGTGACGCCGGTTTCGGTTTCACCATTGACCAATACCCAGTTCAGCGGTGCGCGACCACGGTATTTCGGCAGCAGCGAGCCGTGCAGATTAAATGCACCCTTAGGGGCAAGACTGAGGATCTCATCACTCAGTAAATGGCGATAGTAGAACGAGAAGATAACATCGGGTGCCAGTTGGCTAATGCGCTCAATCCACAGGGGATGATTAACCTCGTCTGGGGCGTAAACCGGAATACCGGCGCTGGCCGCGAGGCGGGAAACAGATCCAAAAAACGCTTTTTCACCCGGGTTGTCGGTGTGCGTAAAAATGGCAGCGATTTCATAACCTGCATCCATCAAGGCCTGGACACCCTGACATCCCATATCGTGATAGGCAAATACGACGGCTTTCATGCGCGGTTTTCCTCGGTTGACTGCGTAGTTTGTGGGCGGATAACGTGTTGAACAAAATAGCGGGGGCGGGCGCGGACATCGTTATAGATGCGGCCGATATATTCGCCGAGTAAACCCATGCCAATAAACTGTGCGCCGATAAAGGTAAACAGGACGGCAAACAGCATGAATACCCCTTCTGCTGCCCACTGTGGGCCGAGCGTCAGGCGCAGAACAACAAGCAGGACTGATAAGGTAAAGCCCGTGGCAGCGATCACGCTGCCCAGCAGGCTCAACATGCGAAGCGGTGTTGTGGTAAGGCAAGTCACCAGGTCATACATCAGGTTGATCAGACGCATGAAGCTGTATTTGGAGTCACCAAATTCACGCTCTGCATGATGTACCGGGATCTCCGTGGCGCGACGGGCAAAAATGTTGGCCAGAATAGGGATAAAGGTGCTGCGCTCCTGGCAATGCAGCATGGCATCGACGATGTGACGGCGATAGGCGCGTAGCATGCAGCCGTAGTCGCCCATTGCTTTACCGGTGGTTCGTTGGATCAGATGGTTGATCATTCGTGAGGCGGTCTTACGAAATACGCTATCCTGACGGTTCTGGCGTACCGTGCCTACCACATCGAAACCCTCATCTGCAGTGGCGACCAACCGTGGGATCTCCTCCGGCGGGTTTTGCAAATCAGCATCCAGCGTGATGATCAAGTCTCCGGTGACATGGCTGAAACCGGCCATAATCGCCGAGTGCTGTCCGTAATTACGATTCAGTAAAATAGAGACAATATGGCTGTTCGGTGCCTGAGAGGCGCCCATCATCAACTGAGCGGAACGGTCGCTGCTGCCGTCGTCGATTAGCAGAATTTCATAGTCTTTGCCCAATTTCTCGCAGGCGTCGCTGGTGCGTCTGATTAACTCTGGCAGGCTTTCCTGTTCATTAAAAACGGGAATAACAACCGAGACTTTTTTAATCGGTGTGGCTTCAAACATGCTCATTGTCCTGCTATCTCGCGAAGCGCCGTAATGACCCGCTGAGTGTCATCGTCGGTCATGTCGGGGAATAACGGCAGCGAACAGATGCGTGCGCTATTCCATTCTGTATTTGGGAGCGAAAGGGTAGTGAAGCGTTCGCGATAATATTTTTGCGTATGGGCTGCACGAAAATGCAGGCCGGTGCCGATATCTTTGGCCTTTAGCGCTTCCATCAGCGCATCACTGCTCAGGCCACAGCGCGCTTCGTCAACGCGAATGATGAACAGATGCCAGGCATGAACGTGCGACCACTGCGGTAGGCCCAGCGGTTGAAATGACGTATCAGCCAGCGCTTTTTGATAGTGCTGGGCAATTTGCGCCCGGCGTGAGTTCAGTTGCTCCAGCTTATTGAGCTGTACCAGCGCAATAGCGGCATTGATATCCGTCAGGTTGTATTTGTATCCAGGTGCAAGCACTTCGGCCTGCGGTGCCCGACCATAGGTTTGTCGATCAAAAGCATCAACGCCCAGACCGTGAAACTTCAGACTGCGAAGCCGCTGAGCAAGCTGGCTGTCGTCGGTAACGATCAGTCCACCTTCCGCACAGGTGATATTTTTAATAGCGTGAAACGAGAAGATTGCCGTGCCGCGAGCACCGACATGACGGCCCTTATACAATGTCCCTACGGCATGGGCTGCGTCTTCTATTACCGGGATTCCATAACGCTCGCCAATGGCATAAATTGCGTCGAGGTCGGCGGGGGCGCCAGCATAATGTACTGGAACAATGGCTTTGGTTCGTGGGGTAATAGCAGCTTCAATTTGCTCAGGTGTCACCATAAGCGTATCGCGGTCGACATCGATCATCACTGGCGTCGCCCCCAGCAAAACAATCATGTTGAGGGTAGAAACCCACGTCATCGACGGCGTAATGACCTCGTCGCCCGCACCAATGCCCAGCGCCATCAGCGTAATGTGCATTCCTGCAGTGGCGGAGCAAACGGCGACGGCATGCTTATTCCCCGTGAGCTGGCAAAAAGCCTCTTCCAACTGTTGATTTTTCGGGCCGGTGGTTATCCATCCAGAGTCCAGAACCGCCTTCACTGCGGCAAGTTCTTCAGCGCCCATGGCCGGGCGAGAGAAAGGCAAAAAGTCAGACATCATTATTCCTTCAAGCCATTTAACGCCACCGAAGTTTTATTTTTAGTGATAAACAGGGGCGTCGTTAATTATTTCATCAGGCTACAAAGGTTAATGACTGAAGGTTAATTTATCCTTAAGAGTTTAAGGTTTGGGAACGATAGCTAAATAGAGGTGTTTTTTTGTTTATCTTAATGAAATTAAGTGTTTTTTTAGGTTTTTGCGACATTGCTGTTTGCTATAAGTTGAAGAGTGCAATGCCGCTATTCAGAATGTTAATTATATGCCGTTATTAAAATGATAACCTACAGTAACCCTTTTAAGGTTAACGTTTTACGCGTGGCGATATTTAAATCGTAGGCACTGAGATCTTCCGGTTTAACCCAGGCGAATGCCTGGAACTCTTCGTTAATCTTCACTTCACGATTCGCCGCGACACAATCGAAGATAAGATAAATCATGTAAATCTCTTCCTGACTGCCATCAGCATAGGTTTTAGTGCGAATATCATCACTGAAGGTCCAGGGGGTAATTTCTGATAACACCAGTTGCTCGCCCAGCTCTTCCCTCACTTCACGGCGCAGAGCTTCTTCAATACGTTCACCCGGTTCAACACCGCCGCCAGAAAGCGCCCACTGACCGGGAAACACACCGCGGTCATCAGCCATTTTGCAGAGTAAATAACAGCCATCGTTTTGAATTAATGGGCAAACAATCGTTCTTTGGCGCATCAGTCGAGTCCTTGTTGGGGAGGTAGAGAAAATTCCGTCATGCACGCATCTTACCTTTTGCTGGCGGCAGAAAAAATGTTTCATCGGTGATCAAGAGCGCTTTGGCAGGGAAAACAGGATGTTTGTTGAAAATGACGTTCTGGGACGTCCAACGGTGTAATTGGCACAAGAATTTAACCTTAAATAAATCTTGTGAGTAGTATTTAGTTACAATATGTCATTGCATCGCTTTTTTAGCTCATTGATTCCTCGCCATCTGACAGTACAATTCATCGGTTTTGGGGCTATGTTTTGATTCTTGCTGGAAAGGATAGAAAATGAAAAAAAGTTTAATGTTGGGTTTTGCCGGAATGCTGTTTGTTTCCGCGTCGGCGAGCGCGATTAGCATCAGCGGCCAGGCTGGCGAAGACTACACCAACCTGGGATTCGGTATGGGCACTGAGAGTACTGGTCTGGCCGTCAGCGGTAACTGGATGCATAACGATGACGACGGTGATGTTGCCGGGCTGGGTTTAGGTTTGAATATCCCACTGGGGCCGCTGATGGCGACCGTTGGTGGTAAAGGTGTTTATACTAATCCAAACGATGGCGATGAAGGCTATGCTGCTGCTGTCGGTGGTGGTTTACAATGGCCAATTGGCGATAGCTTCCGTCTGTTTGGTGAGTATTATTACTCTCCTGATTCACTTTCCAGCGGTATCGACAGCTATGAAGAAGCGAATGCCGGTGCGCGTCTGACCATTATGCGTCCGCTGAGCATCGAAGCCGGTTATCGTTACCTGAACCTGGCAGGCAAAGACGGCAACCGTGATAACGCGATTGCTGATGGCCCGTACGTTGGGGTTAACGCTAGCTTCTAACATTTCTGGCGCGGCGTTCAGTCGCGCCTTCCCCCCTCCATGCGTTATAGTGTTTTCATCATAAAAGCAGGAGAACACGATGTTAAACGTGGAGATGCTATCCACAGGGGATGAAGTGTTGCACGGACAAATCGTCGACACCAATGCCGCCTGGCTGGCCGATTTTTTCTTTAATCAGGGTTTACCGCTAACACGCCGCAACACGGTAGGTGACAATCTTAACGATTTGGTCGCCGTTTTGCGTGAGCGTAGCGAGCACGCCGATGTACTGATCGTTAATGGCGGTCTAGGACCTACCAGCGATGATTTGAGCGCGCTGGCAGCGGCAACGGCAAAAGGCGAAGGGCTGGTGCTGCATGAAGCATGGCTGGCCGAGATGGAGCGATATTTCCGCGATCGTGGCCGCGTGATGGCGCCGAGCAACCGCAAACAGGCTGAACTTCCGGCCAGCGCTGAGTTTATCAATAATCCGGTGGGTACCGCGTGTGGGTTCGCCCTGAAGCTTAACCGCTGCCTGATGTTCTTTACACCGGGTGTACCGTCAGAATTCAAAGTCATGGTGGAGCATGAGATCCTGCCTCGTTTGCGTGAGCGTTTCTCTTTGGCTCAGCCCCCGTTATGCCTGCGATTAACCACCTTTGGCCGTTCTGAAAGCGACCTGGCGCAGAGCCTGGATCCGCTCCCGTTGCCACCGGGAGTGACAATGGGCTACCGCTCCTCAATGCCGATTATTGAGCTGAAGCTGACCGGGCCGGATTCCCAACGGGAAGCGATGCTGGCGCTGTGGCCAGAAGTTAAGCGGGTTGCCGGGCAGAATATGATTTTTGAAGGTACGGAAGGCTTACCCGCGCAAATCGCCCGCACGTTGCAAGAACGGCAATTCAGCCTGACGCTGAGCGAACAATTCACCGGTGGTCTGGTGGCATTGCAGCTTTCTCGTGCGAATGCTCCGTTATTGGCGAGTGAAGTGGTTCCGCCCCAGGAAGAAACGCTGGCGCAAACGGCGCATTGGATAACCGAGCGACGCAGCAAGCATTATGCTGGATTAGCACTCGCTATATCGGCTTTCGAAAACGAACATATTAACTTTGCGCTGGCCACGGCTGATGGGACACACGCCTTGCGCGTACGGCTGAATGCAAATCGCTACAGTCTGGCGATTCGTCAGGAAGTGTGCGCGATGATGGCGCTAAATATGCTGCGCCGCTGGCTTAACAATCTGGAAATCGCTAGCGAACACGGCTGGATCGAAGTGGTTGAGTCGTTGACGATTTAATCACAGATTGGGAAGGCTAAATGCCTTCCCAATCTGGCTCATGCGGTGGTATCGCCAGGCAATAGCCCGGTAATTAACTGAACTAAATCACGATCAATACCTTGTTCCAGCATTATGTGAGCGATACGTAAGGCTTCTTCTTGCGTACCTTTTTGCACCCCTTGTTCTAACCCTTGCTGTATCCCTTCTTGCAGTCCATTTTGGTGGCCTTCCTGCCTGAGCCTCTCTGCAATTGTCATCAGCTTCTCCTTGTGATGGGGGGATCGTTCGGCAACTTCGCGGATAAACTCACTGACGCGAGAAACGTCGCCGTACCGTATCAGGTAATTAAATAGCGTTTGTAGCTGGCTGTCATTAGCAGTGCTTGTAATTAATAGCGAGACCAGGCGGTCCACTAACCCCATTAAATCACGATCGCGGATATGTTTTTGCATCAACTCAAGCAGCGCAACCCCGCGATGCTGCGCGATTTCATCGTCAGGTATTACGGTAATGTCGACCAGCGGAAAAGCCTCTGAATACAGTTGTCGTGCCAGTTGCGGATTTTCAAATTCATCCAGCCAGTTGAGCGACCAGGGATAGGGACTTTGTTGACCGTGATAAAACAACATGGGGATCACCAGCGGCAGCGTTTTATTCCCGGCATCAAGATGATGCTGCATCGCCGCGGTGGCATAACGCATCAGGCGAAATGCCATATGCGGTACCGCGGTACTCTGATGTTCAATAACACAATAAATATAGCCCTGACCTTCGCGGGTTTTTAGTGACCACACTACGTCGGAGTAGTATGCGCGGAGATCCTGCTCGATAAAACTGGTGGACTCCAGCTTCAGCGTTTGTAAATCACATATCTCACGTAATGCGATGGGAAGGTGTATATCCAGAAAATCCCGAGCCATCTCAGGGTAAGACATTATCTTTTTAAAAACGGCATCATGCGGTATAGATGTAGTGGATTTAGCCATGGTAGTCCGTCACCAGAAAGAGAAGATGGCGTGACGGTATCCACTTTTAATATGCGCTGCATGCGGGAAATGTGTTCTTTGCGTGGGTGAATCAGAGATAAATACGTCCGACTGCAACGTATTCAATTAAGCGGAACGGACTACGCAAAAATGCCCGGTAGCAAATGCTACCGGGCAACAGAGTTAACCCAACGCTTTGGCAAGCAGGGTGATAGGATGTTCGCAGCTTTTGCTTGTAGACATCTCAATCTGCCATTTACAGGTTTCGCAGTCGGTGACGACGATATCAGCGCCGCTTTCTTCAATTTGGCGGAATAACGGTGCGCCAATAGACTGTGACGTCGGATAGTTTTCCTTTTTAAAGCCGTAAGTCCCGGCAATCCCGCAACACTGAGAATCCAGCACCGTCAGCTCCAGCCCTGGAATTTGTCGCAGTAGCTCCAGCGTATAGAGCGTCCAGCCCATTTTCTCCATGTGACATGGCGTGTGATAGACCACCTTCAGCGGCAGCGTTTTCAGCGGCAGCGTTTTACCTTCATCCAGCTTGCGCCATAGCCAGCGGGTTGCCAGTTCAATGTGTTCACGCAGGCCTGAGTTGTCGACATCCAGCACTTCCGGATATTCATCACGTAGCGCAAAGGTACAGGTTGATGAGGTGGCGATCACCGGAATGCCTTTGCCATCAATCGCCTCTCTGAGTGAGGCCACGTTGCTTACTGCCTGCTTACGCGCTTTATCGGTAAAACCGTTGGCAATCAGCGGCACGCCGCAGCATTTCTCTTTACTCAGCAGTTGCACGCCAGTACCCATCGCATTCAACACCTTGATCAGGTCTTTGCCGAGCTGGGGATGGTTGTAATTCACAAAACAGCCGTGGAAAAAGGCGACCTGATCCTGATACTGCGCCTGCTGTGCGGCAACGCTGCGATACCAGCGGCGGAAGGTGCCAAAGGAGTACTTCGGCAGCGTACGGCGATGATCGATTTTTAGCGCGTAATCCAGCAGTTGACGCACCGGTTTTAAAGAGGTGGCGGTATTCACTATTGGGGCGAAGGGGGTGGATACGCTACCCATTAAATCGGTATGGCTTAAGACAAAGTTACGCAACGATGGGCGCGTCGTGTCGTATTTGGCGCGCGCGCGCTGGATAATATCGCCGATTTTCACGTCTGACGGACAGGCCACTTCGCAGCGTTTACAGTTGATGCAGTATTTCAGCGCGTCGTCATATAGCGCGCCATCTTTCAGGCGCAGACGTTCACCGTCCGGGCCGGCCTGCTTAGGACCCGGGTAGCTCGGATTGACGCGGCTTACCGGGCAGGCGGTGGTGCACACCGTACATTTGATACAACTTTCAAAACGTGTGTCGCTCATTGCTGTCCTCCTGCACGTTTCGCAATATGATGCGCGGCATGTAAGGCGCTAACTGCGCACACGCCGCCTCCGCAACCCTGGGCGATAGGGTCGAATCCGCCGAGGACGGAACCAATGGCATACATGTTTTCTATCGTTTTTCCCGCCAGTGATGGGCGTAATGCGGAATCGGTAGTCACGCCAAACTGTTGCCACGGTTGTGGATCGAAAACATCACGCTGATACCACTCGGCGCGGGTAGCTGTTTGCTGTACATCCAGTCCCAGGATTGGTTCGTAGATTGCCTCACGCGTGGCGACCAGCCCGCTGCTGAAGAAACTGCCGCTGGCGAGCACGGCGAAACGTGGCCGCAAGGGGATATCGGCATGATTTCGGGTCCAGATTTCGCTGACCACGCCATCCTGACAGGTGATTTTTTTCACTTCATCACCCGGCATCCACACACCGCCCTGGCGCACAAACTGGCGCTGTAATTTGTTGTGCAAACGCATGCCCAGTACCGAAGGTGGTAGGGTCGGTAACAGTGTCAGAGAGCAGGGGAGGCGCTCGTTAAGCCACTGCCAGAGCCGCTCATCTGCCAGACCAAAGCATGCCGGCATGATTATCATGTCGCAGGTTTTTGCCATTGGCAGCAATGCGTCATAGAGCAGCGACCATTTATCTTCGTTATCCAGCAGGCGCGCAATATTAACGGCGCGAAACTCGGTTGGGTTATCACGCAGGACATCCAGCTCCGGTAGCTCGATTTCTGCTGTCTCGACGCTGAGATTGCGTTGGCGTAATGACGCCGCGGCGAGATGCGCCTGAAAATCCAGTAACCCGCTAATCCCTACAACGCAGATACGCTGTGCGGACAGAGGCCAGACCGGCACTTCCGGGGAACTTAACCAGGTTGAGCGCAGGGTGCCCAGCGGGGTAACACGTTGATGCGCCTGATGCACTTTGCCCTGCAAATGTGTTCCGCATTCTTCCAGCAAATTTTGCGCCTGCTGGGCCAGTTCCAGAACGTTCTGCGTTCCGATGGTGCTATACGGATGTGCGGGTGCCTGAGTGCGCAGCGCATTCAAACCCGCTTCTATATCCGTCACCGGTTGACCATCGGGTAAGCTGCTGAGCAAATCCAGTGAGCCGGAGGAAAAATGCAGGGCGCTTTGGCCGCGGGTAACAATCGTGCAGCGCAGTCCGCTTTTTTGCAGTTGCAGGCCACATAGCAGTCCGGCGAGGCCGCCGCCGATAATGACGGTATCAAATTTCATCCTGGTGCTCCTTTTCCAGACCACACAACCCTTGATAAACCCAGCGCGTGAATTCGCTTTCGCGCAGCGCATCTCCCCAGGCGATAGGCTGCACGCCTTTCCAGCGTTCGTTGAGGAAATCGGAAAGCTGGGTAATGGACTGCGCTGCGGTAGTGACATTAAAACGTTGCAGCAAACCTGCGGCGCGGCAGGCACACAATTCGCCCTGGCAGGTCCCCATTCCAACACGGGTACGGCGACGCAAATCGAGCAGGCTGTTGACGGTTAAATTCTCGACGGCGTATTGCACTTCGCCTGCGGTGACTGCTTCGCATTCGCAGACCAGGCTGCGGTGCTGACGGCCTTCGCTAAGCCACGCAGGGGTGCGATCGCCGTGACGGTAGACCGCCGAGCCGCGTAGTGGCGCGGGCAATGAGATCACGCGTTTAAGCGTATGCTCGGTAGATTCCTGTGAGCCAGGCAGCGCGGTGTCTGCCGTTGTGCAAGGCTGGGTATTGCCCAGCTTACGGCAAACGGCATCGGTGGCCCATTCCGCCATCAGGCGGTAGGTCATCAGTTTGCCGCCGGTAATGGTGATAAACCCTTCCAGTCCGTCACGTTCAGCGTGATCGAACAGTACAATCCCACGGCTGACGTTACGACCGCTTGGGTCGTCGTCGCTGGCCACCAGCGGGCGTACGCCGGAGTAGGCGCGTAAAATGCGCGTTTTCGCCATAATCGGCGCCAGCTTCTCGCCTTCACGCAGCAGAATATCGACCTCTTCTGCGGTGACGCGGTTGCTGTCGATATCGTCGTAATCAATGTGCTGTGAGGTGGTACCGATCAGTGAAATGGTATCGCCAGGCACCAGAATATCGGCGTCAGAAGGCTTACGGCAGCGGTTAATGACATGCTGGTTAATGCGATGATCCATAATCAGCAACGAACCTTTGGCCGGGAACATACGGATGCTCAGATCGGCATATTCCGCAATGCGTTGACCCCAGATCCCAGCGGCGTTGACGACAACCGGTGCATGCAGGGACTGCATTTCGCCTGTCAGATGATTGCGCACGTTAACGCCGCAAACCGTTGCGCCTTTGCGGATCAGTCCCGTCACTTCATGCGCCGTTAAGATAACCGCGCCATTCTCACGCGCATCCAGCATGTTAGCTGCTGTTAAGCGGAAAGGATCGACCGTGCCGTCTGGTACTTTTACTGCACCAATCAGCTGTGGATTCACAGAAGGTTCGATAATACGTGCCTGCTGAGGGTCAATCGCTTCTGCGCGAATCCCTGCCTCTTCACATGCGCGAATAAAGGTGGCCTGGAAGGACAGCTCATCCTCCGGCAGAGTAATAAACAGACCGTCCGTTGGCTCAACGCAATGACGGGCGATACGTTTCAGAATTTGGTTTTCGCTGATGCACTCACGGGCAGATTCAGCGTCGGTGACGGCGTAGCGTGCACCGCTGTGCAGCAGACCGTGGTTGCGCCCGGTCGCACCTGTGGCGATATCGTGGCGTTCCACTAAGATGACGCGCAACCCGCGCAGCGCACAGTCACGTGCGATCCCTGCACCTGTTGCTCCTCCACCAATGATAATCACGTCACTTGTTTGCGAGTCGCGAGTTTTCATTGTTTTTCCTCACAGTTCGTTTTTTATCATTTAGCCACATAAAAAAAATGGATTGTTTGATTTCGCGCATAATCGCTCATTATTCGAAAATGAAACGTGATTCCGTGCGCCTTTATGAACATTTGTCATAAATCTGTAACAATATGTGCTGCGTTTCACATTTTTGTTAGGTATCTTTCCTTAACATCGCGGCCACACTGGAAGCGGTAGGGTAGTAATGACGAACTGCAGTGTTTACTTCGAATGAAAGACGGCCACGGAGGCTACACTATGTTGAGTATTTTTAAACCAGCGCCACATAAGGCGCGTTTGCCTGCTACGGAGATCGATCCGACATATCGTCGATTGCGTTGGCAGATTTTCCTGGGGATTTTCTTTGGTTATGCCGCGTACTATCTGGTACGTAAGAACTTCGCCCTGGCGATGCCATATCTGGTTGAGCAGGGTTTCTCTCGCGGCGATCTGGGTTTTGCGTTGTCCGGTATCTCCATCGCTTACGGATTTTCGAAATTCATCATGGGGTCCGTTTCGGATCGCTCGAATCCGCGCGTTTTCCTGCCAGCAGGTTTGATTCTGGCTGCCGCAGTGATGTTGTTTATGGGCTTTGTGCCGTGGGCGACATCGAGCATTGCGATAATGTTTGTGCTGCTGTTCCTCTGCGGATGGTTCCAGGGGATGGGGTGGCCGCCGTGTGGTCGTACCATGGTGCACTGGTGGTCGCAGAAAGAACGTGGCGGTATTGTTTCCGTCTGGAACTGTGCGCACAACGTGGGCGGCGGTCTGCCTCCTCTGCTGTTCCTGCTCGGTATGGCCTGGTTCAATGACTGGAAAGCGGCGCTGTATATGCCTGCTTTCGGTGCGATTGTGGTTGCGCTGTTCGCCTTTGCGATGATGCGTGATACGCCGCAGTCCTGCGGCCTGCCGCCTATCGAAGAGTATAAGAACGACTATCCGGACGATTACAACGAGAAAGCGGAAGAAGAGCTGACTGCGAAGCAGATCTTCATGCAGTATGTACTGCCAAACAAACTGTTGTGGTACATCGCTATCGCCAACGTGTTTGTTTATCTGCTGCGCTACGGCATCCTGGACTGGTCACCGACCTACCTGAAAGAAGTGAAGCATTTCGCACTCGATAAATCATCCTGGGCCTACTTCCTGTATGAGTATGCGGGTATTCCGGGCACGCTGCTGTGCGGCTGGATGTCGGATAAAGTCTTCCGTGGTAACCGTGGTGCGACCGGCGTGTTCTTTATGACGCTGGTAACTATTGCGACCATCGTTTACTGGATGAACCCGGCAGGCAACCCGAACGTGGATATGGCTTGTATGATCATCATCGGCTTCTTGATCTACGGCCCGGTAATGTTGATTGGTCTGCACGCGCTGGAACTGGCACCGAAAAAAGCGGCGGGAACGGCAGCTGGCTTTACCGGTCTGTTCGGTTATCTCGGTGGTTCTGTGGCTGCGAGCGCCATTGTTGGCTACACCGTTGACTTCTTCGGTTGGGACGGCGGCTTTATGGTGATGATTGGCGGTAGCGTGCTGGCGGTTATCCTGCTGGTGGTCGTCATGATTGGCGAAAAACGTCATCACGAAGAGATGCAACTGAAACGTAACGGGGGCTAATAGATGAAAACTACATTGAAAAGTCTCAGCGTGGCGCTGATGCTCACAGGTATGGTGGTCAGCAGCGCGGCGGTTGCCGCAGATAAAATCGTGATTGCGCACCGTGGTGCGAGCGGTTATCTACCGGAGCATACGCTGCCAGCGAAAGCGATGGCCTATGCCCAGGGTGCGGATTATCTGGAGCAGGATTTGGTGATGACCAAGGATGACCATCTGGTCGTCCTGCATGATCATTATCTTGACCGCGTCACCGATGTTGCCGAGCGTTTCCCGGATCGGGCGCGTAAAGACGGGCGTTACTACGCTATCGACTTTACGCTGGATGAAATTAAATCGCTGAAATTTACCGAAGGCTTCGATATCGAAAATGGCAAAAAGGTCCAGACCTACCCAGGGCGCTTCCCGATGGGTAAATCTGATTTCCGCGTGCACACGTTCGAAGAAGAGATTGAGTTTGTTCAGGGATTAAATCATTCCACCGGTAAAAACATCGGTATTTACCCGGAAATGAAAGCGCCGTGGTTCCATCACCAGGAAGGGAAGGACATTGCGGCTAAGACGCTGGAAGTGCTGAAAAAGTACGGGTATACCGACAAGAACGACAAGGTCTATCTACAGTGTTTTGATGTTGCAGAGTTGAAGCGCATTAAAAATGAACTGGAACCGAAGATGGGGATGGATCTCAATCTGGTACAGTTGATTGCGTACACCGACTGGAATGAAACTCAGGAGAAAAAGCCGGACGGTAGTTGGGTTAATTACAACTACGACTGGATGTTTAAGCCGGGTGCCATGAAGCAGGTTGCGCAGTATGCGGACGGCATTGGGCCGGACTACCACATGCTGATTGATGAGAAGTCGAAGAAGGGCAATATCTCGTTAACTGGCATGGTGCAGGACGCACATCAGAATAAGATGGTGGTGCATCCTTATACCGTTCGCGCCGATCAACTGCCGGATTACACCACTGACGTAAACCAGCTGTATGACATTCTTTATAACAAGGCGGGCGTGGACGGGCTGTTCACCGACTTCCCCGACAAAGCAGTGAAATTCTTGAATAAAGAGTGATGGCGTAAGGCCTGTGATGCACCTCCGGTCACAGGCCTTAATGGATGAAACGTTTTAACTGCTAGATAAGGCCGTCTGCTGTCAACGTTTCCATACATGCCTGCAGGAGAAATAAAGGGCTGCCGTCCACCGGCGGCTCTTTTGCCAGTAAGGATATCTGTCGATAGAACGTCGGTTCCAGCGCGACTGAGCGTACTTTCCCACCAACCGCCTTCAGCGTTAATTCCGGTAATAACGCTATACCCAGCCCCTGACGAATAAAGCTCATCGCGGTATCCGGATGGTTAAACTCGTATTTAATGACCGGTTCAATTCCCTTCTCTTTAAATAGCGTCATGATGCTTAATTCATAGCGACCTTTGCTGATAATGAGCGGTTCTCCAACCAGTTGTTCCACTGAAATTGTGCTATTGGCCGCCAGCGGATGGCTTTCAGGAACTACAACGGTAAATTTGTCGCGATACACCGGTACGCAGTACATGCCATTTACCGGGAAATGCACAAATCCCGCATCGATGTCCCCACTGCGCAGGGAATCAACGATTGCCGTGCTGTTTTCTTCATAAGGGATAATTTTGATGTGCGGGTGATGCTGTTCGAAGTGGTGGATGATGCCGGGCAAAATACAGGCACAGGCGCTGGGAAAGCAGCCGATTCGCAGGGTTCTGGCCGGGTTTTGTCGCTCTTGCTCGGCAATCTCTTTCACCGCGTTGGTTTCAGACACGATCGTCCGCAGGTGTGAAACGATCCGACTCCCGGCCGGACTAAGTTGAATGTCTTTGCGGCGTTCGCGGATAAGAATATCAACCCCTAGCTCTTCCTCTAGCGCTGAAATTGCCTGGCTAACGGCGGATTGGGTCATGTACAGCCGCTTACTGGCTTCGGTAAAACCACCGTACTCAAGTACGGCAAGCAGGGCGTGGATCTGGGTTAATGTCATTAGTTCCCTCTAATCAACAATATTAAAACGATTAATTTCTCTAATATAATGGACCTGTTTATACTTGCGGTCTACCGTAAAATCACACTTCGACGCACCTGTCCGTAGTTCAGTTGAGCTGAGCGTTGCCTGCGTGCGCCGTCTGGACAGGTTGTCGAATATGAAAGAAAAACTGTGGACGAAAGATTTTTGGGCAATAACGATAATCAGCTTTATTATATTTTTTGTTTTTTATGTCCTGCTCACGCTGTTACCGATCTATATTTCGGATCGCCTGCATGCCACTCCAGATAAGGCCGGATTATTAGTCACCTTCTTTTTGGGGGCCGCAATTGTTGTGCGCCCGTTTGCGGGACAATGGGTAGGAAAATATTCGAATAAAACAATTCTGGTGCTCTCTTCTCTGGCCTTTTTGGTGGTCACTGCGCTGTATCCTGTTTGCCACTCAATTGAATCACTGCTGTTGATTCGGGTGCTTCATGGTGTAACGTTTGGCGTTATTACCACGGTAAAAGGAACGATTTCCGCGCGGTTGATACCGGCCTCCCGACGTGGGGAGGGCATCAGTTTTTTCTCGTTAGCCATGGGACTGGCAATGGTTGTGGGGCCGTGGGTAGGGCTGAACATGGCACGCTGGGAAGCTTTTACCACTGCATTCTGGCTGTGTAGCGCGGTTGCCGTACTGGGTATTATCCTGTCATTGATTGTCGCCGTACCGCCGGTTATCCGTCATGCTGACGGCTCAAAACCGAAGCTGGGATTTGCTGCAATGTTTGATCGCGCCGCACTGCCTTTCGCGATGGTGACGTTTTTCATGACCTTTTCGTACGCGGGCGTTTCCGCTTTTCTCGCACTGTATGCGCGCGAGCTCGATCTAATGGCCGCCGCCAGTAATTTCCTGCTGTGCTACGCCATTTGCCTGATGATCTGTCGAACCTTTACCGGCAATATTTGTGATAAAAAAGGGCCGAAATACGTGGTCTATCCGTGTTTGTTGGCCTTCACCGTCGGGCTGGTGGCGCTTGGCTATACTAACGGCAGCATTATGATGATTATTTCCGGTGGATTAATTGGCATCGGTTATGGTTCGGTCACACCCGTATTTCAGACACAAATTATTAGTTCGGTGGAACCCCATAAAATTGGTATCGCCAATTCGCTGTTTTTCAATGCGATGGATGCAGGAATGGCAATCGGCGCGTTTATCATGGGGATGATGGTTGAGGGTGTGGGATATCGGGCGATTTATCTGGTGGGTGCGCTGCTGGTGGTACTGGCCGGGGCGCTGTATATCATGCAGATGAAAAAACGCGGAGACGTGGTACTGGTCTCCGCGCATGAAGTTCACTAAACACTATAACTCTATTTCAATATCGCCTTTTGCCCGGCAACAGCACGGCAATATTTCACCGGGCTGAATGAAGGCCAGCGGTTCTGCAATCCAGTCAACCTGTCCCGCCACCAGGCGGGTACGGCAGGAGCCGCAGTATCCTTCACGACACTGATATTCGACTTCAACATCGTGCGACTCGAGCGCGGCAAGCAGGGAAGGGTGTTCATCCTGGCACAGCAACTGCGTGCCAGAGATGCGCAGAGTCACGCGGCCCATCAGAGCTGGAAGTTACTCAGATCGTCAGTATCGACTTCGGCATCGATCTGGCCGACCAGATAAGAGCTGACTTCCACTTCCTGCGGCGCAACCTGGACGTTATCGGACACCAGCCAGGTGTTGATCCACGGGATCGGGTTAGAACGTGTCTGGAATGGCAGATCGAGCCCAACAGCCTGCATACGGATGTTGGTGATGTACTCAACGTACTGGCACAGAATGTCTTTGTTCAGGCCAATCATTGAGCCATCACGGAACAGATAATCTGCCCACTCTTTTTCCTGCAGCGCGGCCTGTACGAACAGGTCGTAGCATTCTTGTTTGCACTCCTCGGCAATTTCCGCCATCTCCGGATCGTCCACGCCGCTGCGCAGCAGGTTCAGCATATGCTGAGTACCGGTCAGGTGCAGGGCTTCGTCGCGGGCGATCAGACGAATAATTTTCGCGTTGCCTTCCATCAGTTCACGTTCGGCGAAGGCGAAAGAGCAGGCGAAGCTGACATAAAAGCGGATCGCTTCCAGCGCGTTCACGCTCATCAGGCACAGATACAGCTTCTTCTTCAGCTCACGCAGGTTTACGACAACCGTTTTACCATTAACGGTATGCGTACCTTCACCGAGCAAATGCCAGTAGCTGGTCATCTCGATCAATTCGTCGTAGTAGCTGGAGATGCCTTCTGCGCGTTTCTGGATTTGCTCGTTGGTGACGATATCGTCAAACACCACCGCCGGATCGTTAACGATATTACGGATGATGTGGGTATAAGAGCGGGAGTGGATCGTTTCAGAAAACGCCCACGTTTCCACCCAGGTTTCCAGTTCAGGGATCGAGATTAACGGCAGCAGCGCGACGTTAGGACTACGTCCCTGAATGGAGTCCAGCAGCGTCTGATACTTCAGGTTGCTGATGAAGATATGTTTTTCATGTTCCGGCAATGCCTGGAAGTCGATACGATCGCGAGAAACATCGACTTCTTCCGGACGCCAGAAGAAAGAGAGCTGCTTTTCGATCAGTTTTTCAAAGATGTCATATTTTTGCTGATCGTAGCGGGCGACGTTCACCGGCTGGCCGAAGAACATCGGTTCCAGAAGCTGATCATTTTTCGTCTGTGAAAAAGTGGTGTATGCCATTGATGTGAATCCTGTCTGGAATGTACTGCCGGATGTGCTTTGCTTATCCGGCCTACAATACCGCGAATTAATTTGTAGGCCGGGTAAGCGCTACGCCACCCGGCAAAAGATTAAATCTTACATGCGCCGCTTTCGCAGCCATCGTCCTGAATGGACGGTACCAGATCGTCCTGAGAGTCTTCCGCACCGTCACGGGTGTTCTGATAATACAGCGTTTTGACACCAAATTTGTAGGCGGTGAGCAGGTCTTTCAGCAACTGCTGCATCGGTACTTTTCCGGACGGGAAGCGCGACGGATCGTAGTTGGTGTTGGCGGAAATCGATTGATCGATAAATTTCTGCATGATGCCTACCAGTTGCAGATAGCCGTCGTTGTTTGGCATTTCCCACAGCAGTTCGTATGCGTCGTGCAGGTGTTCGTAGTCCGGCACGACCTGACGCAGAATTCCATCTTTCGATGCTTTGATGCTCACGTAACCGCGTGGCGGTTCAATGCCGTTGGTGGCGTTGGAGATCTGCGAAGAGGTCTCGGACGGCATCAGGGCTGACAGCGTGGAGTTACGCAGACCGTGAGTTTTAATTGATTCGCGCAGGCTTTCCCAGTCGTAATGCAGGGACTCGCTGACGATAGCATCCAGGTCTTTTTTATAGGTATCAATCGGCAGAATGCCTTTCGCATAGGTAGTTTCGTTAAACCACGGGCATGCGCCTTGCTCTTTTGCCAGCTCGTTAGAAGCCTTCAGCAGGTAATATTGAATCGCTTCAAAGGTTTTGTGAGTCAGGTTATTGGCGCTGCCGTCAGAGTAGCGTTTACCGTTTTTCGCCAGCCAGTAAGCGTAGTTGATCACGCCAATGCCCAGCGTACGACGACCCATCGCACCGCGTTTGGCGGCCGGAATCGGATAATCCTGGTAATCGAGCAGCGCATCCAACGCACGTACCGCCAGTACGGCCAGCTCTTCCAGTTCGTCCAGACTTTCGATAGCGCCCAGGTTAAATGCGGACAGCGTACACAGCGCAATTTCGCCGTTTTCATCGTTAACGTCGGTCAGCGGTTTGGTCGGCAGGGCGATTTCCAGGCACAGGTTGGACTGGCGTACCGGCGCGACAACCGGATCAAACGGGCTGTGGGTGTTGCAGTGGTCAACGTTCTGAATGTAGATACGACCGGTCGAGGCACGTTCCTGCATCATCAGTGAGAACAGCTCAACTGCTTTCACGCGCTGTTTGCGGATGCTGTCGTCGTTTTCATATTGGGTGTACAGACGCTCGAACTCATCCTGATCGGCGAAGAACGCGTCATACAGACCCGGGACGTCGGACGGGCTGAACAGGGTGATGTCGCCGCCTTTCAGCAGACGGGTGTACATCAGTTTGTTGATCTGCACGCCGTAGTCCATGTGACGTACGCGGTTGCCTTCTACGCCACGGTTGTTTTTCAGGACCAGCAGGCTTTCAACTTCCAGGTGCCACATTGGGTAGAACAGCGTGGCTGCACCACCGCGTACGCCACCCTGAGAGCAGGATTTCACTGCGGTCTGGAAATGCTTGTAGAACGGAATACAGCCGGTGTGGAACGCTTCACCGCCGCGAATCGGGCTACCCAGCGCACGGATGCGACCAGCGTTAATGCCGATACCGGCACGCTGAGAAACGTATTTCACAATTGCGCTGGAGGTTGCGTTGATGGAGTCCAGGCTGTCGCCGCACTCGATTAGTACGCAGGAGCTGAACTGACGCGTTGGGGTACGCACGCCGGACATAATTGGCGTCGGCAGCGAGATTTTGAAAGTAGAAACGGCGTCGTAGAAACGTTTTACATATTGCAGACGTGTTTCACGCGGATAGTTAGAGAACAGGCAAGCCGCTACCAGAATGTAGAGGAACTGTGCGCTTTCATAGATCTCACCGGTAACACGGTTTTGCACCAGATATTTACCTTCCAACTGCTTCACCGCAGCGTAGGAGAAGGTCATATCACGGTCGTGTACGATGAACGAGTCCATCTGCTTGAACTCTTCTTCCGTGTAGTCTTCCAGCAGATGATTGTCGTATTTGCCCATTTCAACCATTTTCACGACATGGTCGAACAGCTTTGGCGGTTCAAACTCACCGTACGCTTTTTTACGCAGGTGGAAAATCGCCAGACGGGCAGCCAGATACTGATAATCCGGCGCTTCGCGGGAGATCAGGTCGGCGGCTGCTTTGATGATTGTTTCATGGATGTCGGAGGTCTTGATTCCGTCATAAAACTGAATGTGGGAGCGCAGCTCGACCTGAGAAATCGATACGTTATTCAGTCCTTCTGCCGCCCAATCCAGAACTCGGTGGATTTTGTCGAGATTGATGCGCTCTGTACTACCATCACGCTTTGTCACCAGCAGACTCTGATTCATGTGGTTTTTTACCTGTCCGTGAAAGAAAAAATATCCCCCATATTATCCACAGAGTCATGTTGTGACTAAGTCTGTGGATAAATACTATATGTAGGGGTTGTTTGATAAAATAGACGCTATATGGTGAGTATTCTAGTAGGGATTCTTTTCAGCACAAGAGTTGATTTTGAGGTTAAATTGAGGTTGCAAAAGGGTGATAATCGCTAAGTGCGCGTCTTATAAGGCCTGGCGGGGATGTCAATAATTGAGAAAAAAAATAGAAAATTTGATCGAGTGCTGATTTCTTCATCTAAGGCAAGGAAAGTTCTTATGATCTGGCACAGGATTTGTAGGCCTGATAAGTGAAACGTCATCAGGCATGGTTCCAGTAAGCATGCCGGATGGCGGCGTTGCACGCTTTATCCGGCCTACAGGAGCGGTTAATCAACCTTGGCGGTGGTATGTACCATATAGTTCACATCAACGCCCGGGCCAAGTTTGAAGGTGTTGGTGATGGGGTTGTAATGCAGGCCGGTCATATGGCGCTCTTTCAGTACGGTCTGGTCAACCCACTCTAATAATTCAGCAGGCTTAATAAATTTTTTCACATCGTGCGTGCCTTTCGGCACCATGCGCAGAATATATTCCGCTCCGACCACCGCCATCAGCCAGGATTTGCCGTTGCGGTTAAGCGTGGAGAAAAATACTTCGCCACCCGGTTTGACCAGCCTGGCGCAAGCTCTGACCACTGACTGTGGGTCTGGCACGTGCTCCAGCATTTCCATGCAGGTGACAACGTCATACTGATGTGCATGCTTTTCCGCATGCTCTTCGACGGTTTCTTGTACGTACTCTACCTGGATACCGCTTTCCAGTGCATGCAGTTTTGCTACCTGCAGCGGTTCAAAACCCATGTCCAGTCCGGTGACGGTGGCACCTTCGCGCGCCATACTCTCCGCCAGAATACCGCCGCCGCATCCGACGTCGAGTACCTTTTTACCAAACAGGCCGCCTGAGCGCTCAGTAATATAGCCCAGACGCAGTGGGTTAATGCGGTGCAGCGGCTTAAATTCACCCTCAAGATCCCACCAGCGTGACGCGACTGCTTCAAACTTGGCAATTTCTTCATGGTCAACGTTGTGAGCTACCGGAGGTTTTTCGGCATTCATTGGGGCTTCTACTCCTAAATTTGCGATGCAAATGAGTATATCAGCCTGACGGGATGAATAAAGCCTCTGTCAGGGGGAATCCATTTACCTGAATCTGCACGGATGTGTTATAATTTGCGACCTTTGAATCCGGGATACAGTAGAGGGATAGCGGTTAGATGAGCGACCTTGCGAGAGAAATTACACCGGTCAACATTGAGGAAGAGCTGAAGAGCTCCTATCTGGATTATGCGATGTCGGTCATTGTTGGCCGTGCGCTGCCGGACGTCCGAGATGGCCTGAAACCGGTTCACCGTCGCGTACTTTACGCCATGAACGTATTGGGCAACGACTGGAATAAAGCCTATAAAAAATCTGCCCGTGTCGTTGGTGACGTAATCGGTAAATACCACCCTCATGGTGATACCGCCGTTTACGACACCATTGTTCGTATGGCGCAGCCATTCTCCTTGCGCTACATGCTGGTAGATGGTCAGGGTAACTTTGGTTCTGTCGATGGCGACTCCGCAGCGGCGATGCGTTATACGGAAATCCGTATGTCGAAAATCGCCCATGAGCTGATGGCTGACCTGGAAAAAGAAACGGTTGATTTCGTCGACAACTATGACGGCACCGAACAAATTCCTGACGTCATGCCGACCAAAATTCCTAACCTGCTGGTGAACGGTTCGTCCGGTATCGCGGTAGGTATGGCGACCAACATTCCGCCGCACAACCTGACCGAAGTGATCAACGGCTGTCTGGCATATATTGACGATGAAGACATCAGCATTGAAGGGCTGATGGAACATATTCCGGGTCCGGACTTCCCGACTGCCGCGATCATCAACGGTCGTCGTGGTATCGAAGAAGCCTACCGTACCGGCCGTGGCAAAGTGTACATTCGCGCACGCGCGGAAGTCGAAGCGGATGCCAAAACGGGTCGTGAAACCATCATCGTTCACGAAATTCCGTATCAGGTAAACAAAGCGCGCCTGATTGAGAAAATCGCCGAGCTGGTAAAAGACAAACGCGTTGAAGGCATCAGCGCGCTGCGTGACGAGTCTGACAAAGACGGTATGCGCATCGTGATTGAAGTGAAACGCGATGCGGTCGGGGAAGTGGTTCTGAACAATCTCTATTCCCAGACCCAACTGCAGGTTTCCTTCGGTATCAACATGGTTGCATTGCACCATGGCCAGCCGAAGATCATGAACCTGAAAGATATTATTGCCGCGTTCGTACGTCACCGCCGTGAAGTCGTAACCCGTCGTACTATCTTTGAACTGCGTAAAGCCCGCGACCGTGCGCACATCCTTGAAGCGCTGGCGATTGCGCTGGCGAACATCGATCCGATCATCGAACTGATCCGCCGCGCGCCGACCCCGGCTGAAGCGAAAGCTGCGCTGGTTGCGCGTTCGTGGGAACTGGGCAACGTTTCCGCCATGCTGGAACGTGCCGGTGATGACGCCGCGCGTCCTGAATGGCTGGAGCCGGAATTTGGCGTGCGTGACGGTCAGTACTATCTGACTGAACAGCAGGCCCAGGCTATTCTGGATCTGCGTTTGCAGAAACTGACCGGCCTTGAGCACGAAAAACTGCTCGACGAATACAAAGAGCTGCTGGAACAGATCGCTGAACTGCTGCACATTCTGGGCAGCGCCGATCGTCTGATGGAAGTTATCCGTGAAGAGATGGAGCTGATTCGTGAACAGTTCGGTGACGCTCGTCGTACCGAAATCACCGCGAACAGCGCTGACATCAACATCGAAGATCTGATTAGCCAGGAAGATGTTGTCGTAACCTTGTCTCATCAGGGCTACGTGAAATATCAGCCGTTAACCGATTACGAAGCGCAGCGACGTGGCGGTAAAGGTAAATCAGCAGCACGCATTAAAGAAGAAGACTTTATTGACCGCCTGCTGGTGGCCAACACCCATGACACGATCCTCTGCTTCTCCAGCCGTGGTCGTTTGTACTGGATGAAGGTCTATCAGTTGCCGGAAGCAAGCCGTGGCGCACGTGGACGTCCAATCGTCAACCTGCTGCCGCTGGAAGCTAACGAACGTATTACCGCAATTCTACCAGTACGTGAGTACGAAGAGGGCGTGAACGTCTTCATGGCAACCGCCAGCGGTACCGTGAAGAAAACGGCGCTGACCGAGTTCAGCCGTCCGCGTTCTGCCGGTATTATTGCGGTTAACCTGAACGAAGGCGACGAACTGATTGGTGTAGATCTGACGTCCGGCAGTGACGAAGTCATGTTGTTCTCTGCGGCTGGTAAAGTGGTGCGCTTTAAAGAAGATGCTGTCCGTGCAATGGGTCGTACCGCGACCGGTGTACGCGGTATCAAGCTGGCGGAAAAAGATAGCGTGGTATCGCTGATCGTTCCGCGCGGTGAAGGCGCTATCCTGACCGTTACTCAGAACGGTTACGGTAAACGTACGGCGGCGGAAGAGTATCCGACCAAGTCTCGTGCGACTCAGGGCGTTATCTCCATCAAAGTGACCGAGCGCAACGGCTCTGTTGTTGGCGCGGTGCAGGTTGAAGATACCGACCAGATCATGATGATCACCGATGCAGGTACGCTGGTGCGTACTCGCGTGTCGGAAATCAGCGTAGTAGGGCGTAATACCCAGGGCGTGATCCTCATCCGTACTGCGGAAGATGAAAACGTCGTGGGTCTGCAACGCGTTGCTGAGCCGGTTGATGATGAAGAACTCGACTCCATCGACGGAAGTGCCGCTGAGGGCGACGATGATATCGCGCCTGAAGCAGAAACTGATGATGATGCAGCGGATGACGCTGACGAGTAATTGAGATGTTATGAAAAGGGCCGGAGAAATCCGGCCCTTTTTTTAATGGCATTGCGACAAAAGACATTTACCGCTACCTTAACCACACTCTATTAATGCCCTGAGGCGGAGCTTCGCCCCTTTGAAATACCTTGCTTCCGTTCATTCAACCCTAAAAGTTTCACGCTACCTGTTCAGAGCGTTGGCGCTCGTCATCTGGTGTCTGATTGCGTTCGCCTCCGTGTTCTACATTGTGAATGCGCTGCACCAGCGAGAGTCTGAGATCCATCAGGAGCTTAATCTCAGCTCCGATCAGGCCCAGCGCTACATTCAGCGCACATCTGATGTCATTAAAGAGCTTAAATATATTGCCGAGAATCGCTTAACGGCGGAAAACGGTGTGATGTCGCTGCGGGCGCGAGATGATAAAACCGTCGTGCCTAATTTTGAGCCGTTGTTTGCCGACTCAGACTGTTCTGTCATGGGCAACGCCTGGCGAGGTTCTCTGGAATCACTGGCATGGTTTATGCGCTACTGGCGCGACAACTTTTCCGCCGCCTATGATTTAAATCGAGTGTTCCTGATCGGCAGCGACAACCTCTGTATGGCCAATTTCGGCTTGCGTGATATGCCCGTCGAACGTGACGAGGCCCTGAAGGCGCTGCATGAGCGCATTATTAAGTATCGCAATGCTACGCAAGACGAAAACGGTAACAACTTGTTCTGGATCAGCCAGGGGCCACGTCCGGGAGTAGGGTATTTCTATGCGCTGACGCCGGTTTACCTCGCCAATCGCCTCCAGGCGCTGTTGGGCGTAGAGCAGCCTATTCGCATGGAGAATTTCTTCACTCCGGGCAGTTTACCGATGGGTGTGACCATCCTCGACGAAAATGGCCATGCGCTAATTTCTCTCACTGGCCCTGAAGGGAATATTAAGGCTGAGCCCCACTGGATGCAGGAGCGCTCCTGGTTTGGCTACACGCCGGGTTTCCGCGAGCTGGTATTGAAGAAGAATCTGCCTCCGTCCTCCCTGAGCATCGTGTACTCCGTTCCGGTCGATCTGGTGCTGGAACGGATCCGCATGATGATCCTGAACGCTATCTTGTTGAACGTGCTGGTTGGCGCGGCATTGTTTATGCTCACGCGCATGTATGAACGGCGCATTTTTATTCCGGCGGAAAGTGATGCTCAGCGGCTGGAAGAACATGAGCAGTTTAACCGTAAAATCGTGGCTTCTGCGCCGGTGGGTATTTGTATTCTGCGCACGATGGATGGCATTAACATCCTGAGTAATGAACTGGCGCACACCTATCTGAACATGTTGACGCATGAAGACCGTCAGCGGCTAACGCAAATTATTTGCGGCCAACAGGTCAATTTTGTTGATGTGCTAACCAGCAACAATACCAATCTGCAAATCAGCTTTGTGCACTCGCGCTATCGCAATGAAAACGTGGCAATTTGTGTCCTGGTTGATGTCAGTGCGCGCGTTAAAATGGAAGAGTCGTTGCAGGAGATGGCGCAGGCGGCGGAACAGGCCAGCCAGTCCAAATCGATGTTCCTTGCGACGGTGAGCCATGAGCTACGTACACCGTTGTATGGCATTATCGGGAACCTTGATTTGTTGCAAACCAAAGAGTTACCGAGTGGGGTGGATCGTCTGGTAACGGCGATGAATAACTCTTCCAGCCTGCTGCTGAAAATTATCAGCGATATTCTCGACTTCTCAAAAATTGAATCTGAACAGCTGAAGATTGAGCCGCGAGAGTTTTCACCGCGTGAAGTCATGAACCATATTACGGCTAACTATTTGCCGCTGGTGGTCCGCAAGCAGTTGGGGTTGTACTGCTTTATCGACCCGGATGTGCCCGTGGCGTTGAATGGCGATCCGATGCGTTTACAACAGGTGATTTCTAATCTGCTGAGTAACGCAATCAAGTTTACCGATACCGGTTGTATTGTGCTGCACGTGCAGTGCAGCGGCGACTACCTGAGCATTCGAGTGCGTGATACCGGTGTAGGGATCCCTGCCAAAGAGGTGGTTCGGTTGTTCGATCCTTTCTTCCAGGTGGGGACTGGCGTACAGCGTAATTTCCAGGGAACGGGACTCGGTTTGGCGATTTGTGAAAAACTGATCAGCATGATGGATGGGGATATTTCCGTCGATTCCGAGCCGGGAATGGGGAGTCAGTTTACGCTGCGTATTCCGCTTTATGGCGCACAGTATCCGCTGAAAAAGGGTGTTGAAGGATTGGCAGGCACGCGTTGCTGGCTGGCAGTACGTAATGCGTCACTGTACCAATTTCTCGAATCCAGCCTGACGCGTAACGGGATGACGGTGCTGCGATATGAGGGACAACAGCCCGATGCGGATGACCTGCTGGTGGCTGACGATGTGCTGGAACAGGCCTGGCAGGGACGAGCAGCGGTAATTTTCTGCCGCCGCCATATTGGCATTCCGCTGGAAAGAGAGCCTGGAGAATGGGTACACAGCGTGGCGTCACCGCACGAACTGCCTGCGCTGTTGGCGCATATCTACAGTGTAGAGCTGGGGAGTGAAGATCTCTCCACGGCGCTGCCAGCCCCGGATAAAGCCGGTGCGACGAACGATGACATGATGATCCTGGTTGTTGACGATCACCCTATCAACCGGCGCTTACTGGCCGATCAGCTGGGATCGTTGGGATATCAGTGTAAAACGGCGAATGACGGTGTGGATGCGCTCAATGTACTCAGCAAAAACCATATCGATATCGTGCTGAGTGACGTCAACATGCCAAATATGGATGGTTATCGCCTGACGCAGCGTATCCGCCAGCTAGGGTTAACGCTGCCTGTTGTGGGGGTAACGGCAAACGCGCTGGCCGAAGAGAAGCAGCGTTGTCTGGAATCAGGTATGGATAGCTGTCTGTCCAAGCCGGTGACCTTAGACGTATTGAAGCAAACGCTGGCGGTCTATGCGGAAAGAGTGAGAAAAACGCGGGGATAGGGGATAAAAGAGCCGGATGGCGGCGTTAGTCTTATCCGGCCTACGAAACGTGCACGATGCTGTTTATTCGTAGGCCTGATAAACGCAGCGCCATCAGGCATTTTGACGTGATAAAGAGTTACTCTTTGTCTGACGGACTCAGCGTCACAGAGGAAAGGTAATTCAACAGTGCGATATCGTTTTCCACACCGAGCTTCATCATTGCCGATTTTTTCTGGCTGCTGATGGTTTTAATGCTGCGGTTGAGCTTTTTGGCGATCTCAGTAACCAGGAAACCTTCGGCAAACAAGCGCAGAACTTCACTCTCTTTCGGTGACAGACGTTTGTCGCCATAGCCGCTGGCGCTGATTTTCTCCAGCAGACGAGACACGCTTTCCGGGGTAAATTTCTTACCTTTCTGCAGCGCGGCCAGCGCTTTTGGCAGGTCGGTTGGCGCGCCTTGCTTCAGTACGATCCCTTCGATATCGAGATCCAGTACCGCGCTCAGGATAGCCGGATTGTTGTTCATGGTCAGAACGATAATCGACAGGCTCGGGAAATGACGCTTGATATATTTAATTAACGTGATCCCATCACCGTATTTATCTCCCGGCATGGAGAGGTCGGTAATCAACACATGCGCATCCAACTTAGGCAAATTGTTGATCAGTGCAGTGGAGTCTTCAAATTCGCCGACAACATTTACCCACTCGATTTGCTCAAGTGATTTACGAATACCGAACAGTACAATCGGGTGGTCATCGGCAATAATTACGTTCATAGTGTTCATGTATTGGGCTACCTTGCTACAGCAAGCTCTTGACGTAAACGTCAATGTCGCTGATGTATTTTTCTATACCTGGAGCATCTTTCTCTTGAATAAGATGTTCCAGCGCTTCACATAACTGCTTGCCGGGTACCAGATTAAGCATGGCAAACACGCCTTTCAGGCGATGGGCCGTTTGGGCTAATGCAGCGAAATCGCTGATAGCCGCCTCAGTATACAACCTCTTAACATCATCCGGTACTGTGTCTACAAAGAGTGCGTAGTAACCACTGGCATGAAGTTCGGCGTTTTCATCTCCGCCGAGGGGGAGTTCCTGGAACTCTTCTTGTGCCAGCTGCTCTTCAATCAGCTCAAGGACAGCTTCCTGCATAGCATTGCTCATATTAAAGTTGACGCGCAGTTGGCCTGGGCCAATTTTCCGTACGCCAGACTCATCATCGCTTAAAAGTAGGCCTGAGGCAGTAAGATTAGACGGATTATCCGTTAAAAAGAGATCATATTCTTGACTATTCAACCGTTCATCGGGCGTGATGCAGGTTGCCCCCCAGTTTTCCAGCTGACGTAATACAATGCTACGTACGTCATTTGAGGTGACATCAACCATTACGCAGACGTCATCCAACAGGCGCTCTTCACTATCAGCATGTTGATCGTGCAGCGGCATTTTAACATGGACGATGTAACGTGTTCCAAGTTCTTCCCGTGCTTTAATATTCAGGTGTCCGCCAAGTTTGCGGGCTAACTGATCGCACAGCCAGAACGTCAGCGGGTTGGCTTTGCCATACCGATCGCCCTGCGTGTCATTAATGAATGGGAAATGGAGATTATCAACTTCATTTAATGTGACGCCTTCCCCGGTATCCAGAATGCGGAAGGTCAGGCGTTCGGCCTCTGACTCATCCTGGTCGACTTCCAGCGTGATTTTACCAATCTGCGTGGTGGTTACCGCATATTGGATCAACAGCAGCAAAATACGGCGCAAGGCATCGCGATCGCCACGGCGTTCGTCATGGGCGCTTAAGTGATTTTTAATCAGCAGCTGCAGCCCTTTACGCTTAATGGCCGGCAGAACCTCCGGAACCACGTCGTCAATTAATGCCTGCACGGAAAACAGTGTGGATTCACCTTTCCAGGCATCGTTCTCCAGCAGGTTGGCTAGCTGGATTTCGTCCACCATGCGCACCAGAACGTCGGCCTGATTGGCCAGTTTCTGGCTGTCTGGTGTATTGAGCGCGGCGGCATTAGCAGCCAGCGTTTTCGCGGGGTCTTTCAGCGCGCTGCCAATATTCTGCATAAAGGCCGCGCGGGCCTGCTGGTTTTTCTCATACAGCCGCTGTGCTTGTTTCAGTTTCTTATTGACCAGCACCTCGCGGTCCTGGTCACGAATGATAAAGATCTGCGTTCTCGGGGAGATCTGGCTGCGAAACAGTCTGATCTCATACAGTTCATTATTGATGGTGGCCTGAATCACTCCCTGATGCTGCTCTGCCATATTGGTAATGTTTTGCAGATTTAAATGCGGCAGCAGGTGGTCGGCAATTTTATTGCTGATAACCGTGCGGTTTGCTTCCTGATCGTGTACCAGTAATCCCAGCGGCAGAAGGGAAACAATCTCTTCATTGATTGCGCGCAGAACACGCAGTTCGTTATTTGCCGCAAGGTTTGGCGCCACTTCAGTCGAACGGGCAGGGAGGTGGCGAAAGGTGGTATAGCCAAACAGCGCCAGAGCCAGTAACGCAATGTTCAGCAAAAGCGGTAGCAGAATGCTTTGCAATGTGTCGAGCAGCAATGAGCCAAACGGAACCTGCCACACCAGCCGCATATCCGTTGAGTTTAGCGCCGAAGAGATCTCAATTTTACTGTTGTTGAAATTAATGCTGACGCTGTCAGGCGACTCTTTTTCATTCAGGTGCTCGGTCGTTGAGGTGGCATCAGGTTCCAGATGGAAACTGTCCAACGGCATCCCGGGAGGGATCAAGTCATTAATCGGCAGGTCAAAGGCGACAACCGTTGCCAGATGTCCTGGCTGATTAAAGGTCGTGCGTAGCGTGAAGTAATGCCCGTTTTGCCAGGCCAGACGGCGCAGTGAAGAGAAGCTTTCACGTTCATCCAGCGCATTAGCCTGTTGCAGCATCTCAGCGCGCCGGGAATCCACAATATTCCCAATCGTCGATTCTTTAAAACCAGAGGTCAGATCTTTCAGCGGTAACGTCGAGATTAGGATCAGGCTGTTGTCCTGACCATTCAGGTAATACATTGACCATGGGACATTCTCCGCGCCCCACAACGTGTCCAGATACGTTGAAATACGCTGGGTCATTTCCAGTGTAGAACTGTCATGCGAGCCGAAAATCAGCGCTTCAGTCTTTCTGCGGGGTTTCTCAAGATAATAGATATCTTGTTTCAGACGCGTTTCCTGTAGCCCATCTGCGCCTGGTGAACTGGTTGTAGCGGCAATATTGTCATAGATTTGCCAGGTCACGTATCGCCAGGTATCGACCCTTTTATGAATGGCATGGGTAATATCGACAATCTGATAACTCTTATCCTTTAGCCAGGTGTTGACGGCGCTCTGGACCATAACACCCATCATCACCAACAGCACAACGATCAGTAATAAGAAGAAACGGGTAATACTTCCTGGTAACAGGGAGAATCGGGTGGAAACCGTTGTGTCAGACTGACTCATTCGTGTTTATGACCTGTTAAACGACGCGAAAGATGAAGGGGCAGTATAAAGGGTAATGTATGAATTACCACACTTACACCGCGCGGCATAGCTTGCATTTTTTACGCCTCATTTTGTTGCAGCCATGACGGTGCAAAGGTGTACAGTGGATAAAGGCGGGTACAAATATTTGTACGGAAAGTATACATTTAGCATTAAATAACAAGAAATTATTTATCAAATTTATATCTGATCACAACGCTACGAGATAGTTAATAGTCGTTATAGTTTTGCATCGGTAGCACAGAAAGGTAAGTTTTGTGTAAAGAAGGGTAAAAAAAAACCGAACGCTGAGCATTCGGCTGAAATAGGGGTAAACAGACATTCATAAATGAATGACGGTAATAAATAAAGTTAATGATGATAGCGAGTCTATTTTAGTTGCGAGTGAAGATTTTGTTTTGTCATTCAGTGCTATAAGATTTTTTTTGTGTAATGCATTGATTTTAAAGAGTATTGAAATGATTCTTGATTATTTGTGCTTATTCCGACTGTTTTTTGATTTTAAAAAAGTTCCCTCGCATTAACATTTGGAAACATCTATGCCGATAAATGAAACACCTTAAAAGTTTTAGTATCATATTCGTGTTGGATTATTCTGTGTTTTTGCGGAGAATGAAGTTGCCGACTGGTTAATGACCTTAATCAGTATGCAGTGGCATAAAAAAGCAATAAAGGCATATAACAGAGGGTTAATAACATGAAAGTTAAAGTACTGTCCCTCCTGGTACCAGCACTGCTGGTAGCAGGCGCAGCGAATGCGGCTGAAATTTATAACAAAGACGGCAACAAATTAGATCTGTACGGTAAAGTCGATGGTCTGCACTATTTCTCCGACAACAAAGGTGATGATGGTGACAAGACTTACATGCGTATCGGCTTCAAAGGCGAAACTCAGGTTAACGACCAACTGACCGGTTACGGCCAGTGGGAATACCAGATTCAGGGTAATGCGGCTGAAAGTGAAAACAACGCCTGGACCCGTGTAGCGTTTGCGGGTCTGAAATTCGCTGACGTAGGTTCTTTCGACTACGGTCGTAACTACGGCGTAGTTTACGACGTAACGTCCTGGACCGACGTTCTGCCGGAATTCGGCGGCGATACTTACGGTGCTGACAACTTCATGCAGCAGCGTGGTAACGGCTTCGCGACCTACCGTAACACCGACTTCTTCGGTTTGGTTGATGGCCTGAACTTTGCCATTCAGTATCAGGGTAAAAACGGTAGCGTAAGCGGCGAAGACGAGAACGGCAGAACGTTCACTGGCGTGACCAACAACGGTCGTGACGCGCTGCGTCAAAACGGCGACGGCGTTGGCGGATCTATCACTTATGATATCGGTGAAGGCTTCGCACTGGGTACTGCTGTCACCAGCTCCAAACGTACTGACGAGCAGAACCGTTTGAACTTCGGTACTGGCGACCGTGCTGAAACCTACACTGGTGGTCTGAAATACGACGCGAACAACGTGTACCTGGCAGCACAGTACACCCAGACCTACAACGCAACGCGTGCAGGCTCCCTGGGCTGGGCTAACAAAGCACAGAACTTCGAAGCCGTTGCTCAGTACCAGTTCGACTTCGGTCTGCGTCCGTCCGTGGCTTACCTGCAGTCCAAAGGTAAAGACCTGGGCCGCGGCTATGGCGACGAAGATATCCTGAAATATGTTGATGTTGGCGCGACCTACTACTTCAACAAAAACATGTCCACCTATGTTGATTACAAAATCAACCTGCTGGATGACAACCAGTTCACTCGTGATGCTGGCATCAGCACCGATGACATCGTAGCACTGGGCCTGGTTTACCAGTTCTAATCTACATTATGTCTATCAAAGGCCCTGCGGGGCCTTTTTTAATACCGTTTTTTCGCCGTACAAACAACGATTTTTGGTGTACTCTTGCGCCCGTTCGCATGAGGATAATTACGTATGGAAATGAATTTTTATCGCGCAGCACTGCTGGCTGTGACGATCTTTTTTGTCGGGTGCGATGAGGCCCCGAAACCTGCTCAGACCACAACACCTGCCATCGTTCTGGAAGGTAAAACGATGGGCACTTTCTGGCGGGTCAGTGCGGTAGGCGTAGATGCCAAACGCGCCAGGGAACTGCAGGCCAAGATCCAGACTCAGCTTGATGCCGATGATCAACTGCTCTCCACCTATAAAAACGATTCTGCGTTAATGCGCTTTAACCTGTCGAAAAGTCTGTCGCCGTGGCCGGTTAACGACGCCATGGCGGATATCGTGACTTCGGCGCTACGCATTGGTGCAAAAACCGATGGGGCCATGGATATCACCGTGGGGCCGTTAGTCAACCTGTGGGGCTTTGGCCCGGATCAGCAACCGTTGCATATTCCCACCCAAGGGCAAATTGACGCTGCAAAAGCGCAAACCGGGCTTTCTCATCTGAAAGTCGTGAATGAAGCGCATCAGAACTACCTGCAAAAAGACTTGCCGGATCTGTATGTGGATCTCTCTACCGTTGGTGAAGGGTACGCCGCCGATCATCTGGCTCGATTGATGGAGCAAGAAGGGATCGCCCGTTATCTGGTTTCCGTTGGTGGTGCACTGAACAGCAGAGGAATGAATGCTGAAGGGCATCCGTGGCGAGTGGCGATCCAGAAACCCACAGATCGTGAAAACGCGGTGCAGGCGATTGTCGACATTAACGGGCACGGCATTAGCACCTCCGGCAGCTACCGGAACTATTATGAGCTGGACGGTAAGCGCCTTTCCCATGTTATCGACCCGCAAACCGGTCGCCCGATCGAACATAATTTGGTGTCCGTAACGGTGATTGCGCCAACGGCGCTGGAGGCCGATGGCTGGGATACCGGATTGATGGTGCTCGGCCCGGAAAAGGCCAAAGAAGTCGTGCGTCGTGAAGGGTTGGCGGTCTATATGATTGTGAAAGAGGGCGAGGGGTTTAAAACCTGGATGTCGCCGCAGTTTAATAGCTTTCTGGTCAGCGAAAAAAATTAAAAAGCAAGATTGCGGGTTTTTATGCCCGACGATGGGGACACACTGAGGCTAAGCGCTATGCTTAACAAAGGAGTCCGAAATGAAAAATCGTTTACGCATCACTGACGATGACCGTTGGCAGTCCGTTGTGGATCGCGACGTTAACGCCGACGGTCAGTTTGTTTTTGCCGTCCAGACCACCGGTATTTTCTGCCGTCCGTCCTGTCGGGCAAAACATGCGCTGCGCAAAAATGTCCGTTTTTTCGCCGATGCCCAGCAGGCACAGGATGCCGGGTTTCGCCCCTGTAAGCGCTGCCAGCCGGATAAAGACAGCGCGCAACAGCATCGGCTGGACAAAATTGCCCGCGCCTGTCAGTTGTTGGAGCAAGAGTCACCTCTTACGCTGGACGAGCTGGCACAGCAGGTGGCAATGAGCCCGTATCACTTGCATCGTCTGTTCAAAGCCACGACGGGCATGACCCCGAAAGTGTGGCAACAATCATGGCGTGCTCGCCGTCTGCGCGATGCCCTGGCGAAAGGTGTTCCGGTTACACAGGCGATTCTCAACGCCGGATTCCCCGACAGCAGCAGCTACTATCGCAAAGCCGATCAAGCATTAGGCATGACGGCAAAGCAATTTCGTAAAGGTGGCGACAACGTTTCTGTACGCTATACCCTCGCAGATTGCGCTCTGGGTCGCTGTCTGGTGGCGGAAAGCGAGCGGGGTATCTGCGCGATCTTGCTTGGCGATGATGACGCTACGTTGGTTGCGGATCTTCATGCGCTGTTTCCCGCCGCGCAGGATGTTCCTGCAGATGCCAATTTTCAGCAGCGCGTGCGCGAAGTGATCGTAGCGATTAATTCGCGTGACGCGTCGCTATCGCTACCCCTGGATATCCGGGGCACCGCATTTCAGCAGCAAGTGTGGCAGGCGCTGCGCACAATTCCGTGCGGCGAAACAGTGAGCTACCAACAGCTGGCCAGCGCCATCGGCAAACCGAAGGCGGTGCGCGCGGTGGCCAGTGCCTGTGGGGCCAACAAACTGGCGATTGTTATCCCGTGTCACCGGGTGATCCGTGGCGATGGCGCACTTTCGGGCTACCGATGGGGTATTGCGCGCAAGGCGCAGCTACTGCAACGGGAAGCTACTGGCGAGGAAACATAATGCTCGATCTCTTTGCGGATGCGAAACCCTGGCAGGAGCCGCTGGCGTCAGGTGCGGTTATTCTGCGACGTTTCGCTTTTGACTCTGCGCCCTCTTTACTGCAGGCGATAGCGGCTGTCGCCAGACAGTCGCCGTTTCGCCAGATGGTGACGCCCGGCGGCTATACGATGTCGGTGGCGATGACCAACTGCGGCCATCTGGGCTGGACGACGGATCAGCATGGCTATCTTTATTCTCCGTTTGATCCACTCACCGGCACGCACTGGCCGCCGCTGCCGGATGCGTTCGCTGATCTGTGCCAACAGGCGGCGACGGCGGCGGGCTATGCTGATTTTCAACCCGATGCCTGCCTGATTAACCGCTACACGCCAGGGGCAAAACTGTCCTTACATCAGGATAAAGACGAGCCCGACCTGCGGGCGCCAATTGTCTCTGTATCGCTGGGGCTACCAGCCATCTTTCAATTTGGCGGCTTGCGCCGTAATGACCCTTTAAAGCGTTTACTGCTGGAACACGGCGATGTCGTGGTGTGGGGCGGTAATTCGCGGCTGTTTTATCATGGGATCCAGCCGCTTAAGACGGGCTATCATCCGTTGACCGGAGACTGTCGTTACAATCTGACTTTTCGCCAGGCAGGTAAAAAAGAATAAAAATAAGAATTATTATTGCTGTCAGCGAAGAGATGTTTAAACTGCGGGCTGTTATTACTTGTCCGGGTTGTGTGCATGGAACTTTTACTTCTTGTCTGGCGGCAGTATCGCTGGCCATTTATCAGCGTGATGGCGCTCAGCCTCGCCAGCGCCGCGTTGGGGATTGGGCTGATTGCGTTTATCAACCAGCGCTTGATCGAAACGGTCGACACCACGCTGATGGTGCTACCGGAGTTTCTTGGCCTGCTGCTGTTGTTGATGGTTGTCACCCTCGGTTCTCAGCTGGCGTTGACCACGCTGGGTCACCACTTTGTCTACCGCCTGCGTAGCGAATTTATCAAACGAATTCTGGATACTCACGTCGAGCGTATTGAACAGCTTGGCAGCGCCTCGTTGCTGGCCGGTTTAACCAGTGATATCCGCAACATCACCATCGCCTTTGTTCGTCTGCCTGAGCTGGTGCAGGGGATTATCCTGACCATAGGATCGGCGGTGTATCTGGCGATGCTGTCGACCAAAATGCTACTGGTAACGGCAATCTGGATGGCAATCACCATCTGGGGCGGATTTGTGCTGGTGGCGCGGGTGTATAAACACATGGCCACCTTGCGCGAAACTGAAGACAAGTTGTACAACGATTATCAGACGGTGCTGGAAGGGCGCAAAGAGCTGACGCTTAACCGCGAGCGCGCCGAGCATATCTTTAATCAGATGTACGTCCCGGATGCCAAAGAGTATCGCCACCATATTATCCGTGCCGATACCTTCCACCTGAGCGCGGTTAACTGGTCGAACATTATGATGCTGGGTGCCATTGGCCTGGTGTTCTGGATGGCTAACAGTCTGGGATGGGCTGATACCGCCGTGGCAGCGACCTATTCTCTGACGCTGTTATTCCTGCGAACACCGTTGCTCTCTGCCGTTGGCGCGCTGCCGACGCTGCTTACCGCGCAGGTGGCGTTCAACAAGCTGAATAAATTCGCACTGGCACCTTTTAAGGCCGAATTCCCACGCCCAACCGCGTTTCCCAACTGGCAAACGCTGGAGCTGCGCAACGTGGTTTTCCACTATCAGGATAATGCGTTTTCCGTAGGGCCGGTGAATCTGACGATTCATCGCGGTGAACTGATCTTTCTGATTGGCGGTAACGGTAGCGGAAAATCTACGCTGGCGATGTTACTGACCGGTCTATACCAGCCGCAGTCAGGCGAAATATTGCTTGATGGTAAGGCCGTTGCCGTTGAAAAACCAGAAGACTACCGCAAGCTATTCTCCGCCGTGTTTACCGATGTCTGGCTGTTCGACAAACTGCTGGGGCCGGAAGGTAAAGAGGCTAATCCGCAACTGGTCGCGAAGTGGCTGGAACATCTGAAGATGGGTCATAAGCTGGAGCTGAGCGATGGTCGTATCCTCAATCTGAAGCTGTCGAAAGGGCAGAAGAAACGCGTGGCGCTGCTGCTGGCCCTGGCGGAGGAGCGCGACATCATTCTGCTGGATGAATGGGCTGCCGATCAGGATCCCCATTTCCGCCGGGAGTTCTATCAGGTGCTATTGCCTTTGATGCAGGAAATGGGGAAAACCATTTTCGCCATCAGCCACGACGATCACTATTTTATTCACGCTGATCGTCTACTGGAAATGCGTAACGGACAGTTGAGTGAACTGTTGGGCGATGAACGTGACGCCGCCTCGCGCGACGCGGTGGCTCGCACAGCCTGATCCTTCGTGCCGCCGGTTTTTTAGCCACCCGGCGGCACTGTTTATTGTTATTTACATAAATCGGCATCATGATTAATGATATTTCATATCATGGATTTATGATTAATGTCTGTAATAAACAAAAACAGCGCCAGACTGCGTGATGAAGAGCGTGCGCGCCTCATCTGGCTGCTGACCACTGATAAAGCCATTATATCAACGCTGTTGGGCAAGCTTACCCTGGCTGAGCAATATGACGTCGGTACGTTAGCCGACGATATTGCTGAGGTAGGGGCGCTGGTGGCCCACCTGCCACCGCCTGACCTCGCCGATACCCTCGAAGCTTTGCCCTCTGAAGAGCGCCACGCCCTGTGGCGACTGGTCGAAAATGAAAAGCGCGGTAACGTCTTGCTTGAGGCGTCTGAAAACGTCTGGGACGACCTGATCGATGAGATGAGCGACCGCGAGCTGCTGGATGCGCTGCAATATCTCGATATCGATGAACAGATTTACCTGGTGCAGCATTTGCCTCGTAACCTTACCGGTCGTCTGCTGGCGACGTTACCGGCAGAGGAGCGGACGCGCGTCCGCCAGGTGCTGCACTACGAGAAGAATAGCGTCGGCGCGATCATGGAGTTCGAAGTCATCACCGTGCGTCCGGACGTGACGCTGGAAGTGGTGCAACGCTACCTGCGGCGGTTGGGGAAAATGCCGGAGAACACCGATAAACTTTTCGTGACCGATCGCAATAAAGTGCTGGTTGGCGAACTGACGCTAACCTGCATTTTACTCAATGATGTGCAGCGAAAAGTCAGCGAGGTGATGGAAGATGACCCGCTCACCTTTTCTCCTGAAGATATCGCCGAAAACGCTGCGCGTACCTTCGAACGCGACAACCTGGTCAGCGCCGCGGTGGTTGACCCTTCCGGTAAACTGATGGGCCGTTTAACCATCGATGAGATCGTCGACGTTGTCTATGAAGAAACCGACACCGATCTGCGTCGAATGGGGGGCTTAAGCGCCGAAGAGGACGTGTTTGCGCCTGTTACCAAAGCGGTAAAAACCCGCTGGGCGTGGTTGGCCGTTAACCTCTGTACCGCCTTTATCGCCTCGCGGGTGATCGACGGTTTTGAACATACGATTTCGCAACTGGTGGCGCTGGCCTCGTTGATGCCGATTGTGGCGGGTATCGGCGGCAATACCGGGAATCAAACTATCACTATGATCGTCCGCGCGCTGGCGCTGCAAAATATTCAGCCGGGGAACCTGACGTTTCTCATCCTGCGCGAGATGGGCGTGGCGCTAATCAATGGCCTCGTGTGGGGTGGGATTATGGGCGGCATTACCTGGTGGCTGTACGATGATATGGCGCTCGGTGGTGTGATGACTCTGGCGATGATGCTCAATCTGCTGATGGCGGCGTTGATGGGGGTTATCATTCCGATGACGATGGTGAAGCTCGGGCGCGACCCGGCGGTCGGCTCGAGCGTCATGATAACCGCTATCACTGATACTGGTGGTTTCTTTATTTTTCTCGGTCTGGCAACGCTGTTTCTGATGTAGTCGCCCGTTTGCGTCTGACGATACGCGGCAGAATGAGCATCGTTATCACCCCGGCAACCACGCCAATCGCCAGGTTGCCGGTAGAAACCGTGGCAGCGACGGTCACCAGCATCACCAGCGTTTCAGTGACGGGCAGTTTCGTCAGCGTGGCGGGCTGGATGCTGTGCCAACTGAAGGTTTTCACCGCCACAATCACCATAATCCCCGCCAGCACCGACATGGGTATTTTCGCCATCACTTCGCTTAACGCGGTGACCAGCAGCAACAGCACCAGTCCGGCGGCAAACGTCGAGACGCGGCTGCGTCCTTTACCCATCTCGACGTTAACGATGGTTTGACCAATCATTGCGCACCCGGCAATACCGCCATAAAATCCGGCCAAAATATTGGCAATCCCCAGTCCGGTGCTTTCGCGATTCTTATTCGACGGCGTCACCGTCAGGTCATCCACCAGACGGGCGGTTAACAGCGACTCCATCAAACCAACAAAAGCGATGCTCAGCGCGCAGGGCCAGATAATCGCCAGCGTTTGCAGGTTGAGCGGAACCAACAACTGGGTGAAAACCGGCAGTCCGCCGCTCATTGAACCTTCATCACCGACGGTCGGTAACAGTTGCCCGCTGGTGACAGTGAACACGGTTAGCAGCACGATGGCGATAAGCGGTGCGGGGATTGCTTTAATAAACCGCGGAACCCACAGCACAATCAGCAGCGTCAGGACAAACAGCCCCCAGATGAGCGGGCTTTTGCCCCAGAAATGCGGGACCTGGGCAAAGAAAATCAATATCCCCAGCGCGTTAACAAAGCCGGTCATCACGGCCGTAGGGATGAATCGCATCAGACGTGCCATTCCCAATACACCAAACAGGATCTGAATCATCCCGGCCAGCACCACTGCAGGCAGGATATATTGCACGCCGTGTTGATGCACCATCGGACCAATCACCAGCGCGACCGATCCTGCAGCGGCGGTAACCATTGCGGGACGACCGCCTAAAAAAGACATCGCCAGGCACAGTACGACGGAGGCGATCAGACTGACTTTAGGATCAACGCCTGCGATCACGGAAAACGAGATTACTTCCGGGATCAGCGCCAAGGCGGTTACCACACCGGCCAGCGTTTCGCGCACCAGCAGACGGGGTTGGCGGAGCACGGCGCGGGTCGTGTGTTCCGAGACTGTGGCAGAGGAATGTTGAGTTGCAGACATAGTTACACTCAGGTCAAAAATGGCCTGATACAGCAGACCGACAGGCATCCGTGCGGTGAATAGCAAAGCGCAGCATAGTACCCGTCAGATGGACCGGTTTCCAGAAATGATTGTCAATAACCGCATAAGCTATCAACGTATTAATAACATTTTTAAAAATTAAATATAATTTATAAACTTTATTTAATTATTTTTACTTAAGTGTTACCGTTGGTGCCGCTCGATTTTCACCTGCATTAAAAGCAAAAAAGCGATACTAAAAGTAAGGCATTAACATTATGAAAAAAGTGACTGCCATGCTCTTCACCATGGCCGTTGGGCTGAATGTTGTCTCGATGGCGGCAAAAGCGAAAGCGGCGGAAGAGCAGGAAACGGATGTACTGTTGATTGGCGGCGGCATCATGAGCGCCACGCTGGGAACCTATTTACAGGAGCTGGAGCCGCAATGGTCAATGACCATGGTTGAGCGACTGGATGGTGTAGCGCAGGAAAGCTCAAACGGCTGGAATAACGCCGGAACCGGCCACTCCGCACTGATGGAGCTGAACTACACGCCTAAAAAGGCCGACGGTAGCATCAGCATTGAAAAGGCAGTCGAAATTAACGAAGCCTTCCAGATTTCCCGCCAGTTTTGGGCCTATCAGGTCAATAATGGCGTAATGCATGAACCACGCTCTTTTATCACCACCGTTCCGCACATGAGTTTTGTCTGGGGTGACGAGAACGTGAACTTCCTGCGTGCCCGTTACACCGCACTGCAGCAGAGCACGCTGTTCCGTGGTATGCGCTATTCAGAAGACCACGCGCAGATCAAAGAGTGGGCGCCGCTGGTCATGGAAGGTCGCGATCCGCAGCAGAAAGTCGCGGCAACGCGTACCGAGATTGGTACTGACGTGAATTACGGCGAAATCACCCGCCAACTGATTACCTCATTGCAGAAAAAGCCCAACTTTGCGCTGCAGTTGAGCACCGAAGTGCGTGGCTTTAAGCGTAATGCCGATAATAGCTGGACTGTCACAGTCGCCGATCTGAAAAATAACGAAGCGGAACACGATATCAAGGCGAAATTTGTCTTTATCGGTGCCGGTGGCGCTGCGCTGAAGCTGTTGCAGGAAACCGACATTCCGGAAGCGAAAGGCTATGCCGGATTCCCGGTGGGCGGGCAGTTCCTGGTTGCGGAAAACCCGGATGTGGTCAATCGCCACCTGGCGAAAGTGTACGGTCAGGCCTCCGTTGGCGCGCCGCCGATGTCTGTACCGCATATCGACACCCGTATCCTTGATGGCAAGCGCGTTGTGCTGTTTGGGCCATTCGCGACATTCTCCACCAAGTTCCTGAAGAATGGTTCATTGTGGGATCTGCTCAGCTCGACCACCACCTCAAACTTTATGCCGATGGTCAACGTGGGTCTGGATAACTTCGATCTGGTGAAATATCTGGTGAGCCAGGTGATGCTCAGCGACGACGACCGTTTTGCTGCGCTGCAAGAGTACTATCCGCAGGCGAAAAAAGAAGACTGGCGTTTATGGCAGGCTGGCCAGCGTGTGCAGATCATCAAAAGCGATGCGGAGAAGGGCGGCGTGCTGCGTCTGGGCACTGAAGTCGTCAGCGATAAAGAAGGCACGATTGCAGCGCTGCTGGGAGCTTCTCCGGGCGCATCAACCGCGGCACCGATCATGCTGCATCTGATGGAAAAAGTGTTTAAAGATAAAGTAGCCAGCCCCGAGTGGCAGGCGAAGCTGAAAACCATTATTCCGTCTTATGGTACTAAGCTGAACGGTAACGTTGAGGCTACGGAACAAGAGCTGCAGTACACCAGTGAGGTTCTGGGTCTGAAATATGACAAGCCGCAGGTTGCTGATGAAGCGCCGAAACCACAGCTGAAACCTCAGGCACAACCGCAGCCTGAACAGAAAGCCGTCGCGGATATCGCGCTGTAAAATAAAATGCCGGATGGCGCTGCTGCGCTTATCCGGCATTGTTTATGCGTCTGTAGGCCGGATAAGGCGGTACGCTGCCATCCGGCACATTCTCACTTAGCGCGCGACTGCGTCCTGAATTTTGTCTTCCGCTTTCCAGATACGGTATTTAACGTCCACGTTTTCCGGGGTATAGACCACAATCGGCAACTTGCTGTTGTAACGCAGCATGCCGTCATCACCCAGATGCGCAGTAATGAATTTCTTCTCTTTCTTACCGTCCGGGCAGGCCATCATGGTTGAAACCGGAGACGTAACTTTGTCAAAGACATAGTAGTCATATCCCCAACCCTCCAGCGTTTTGCTGTCCAGTTCTCCGCCCAGGCGGTGTTGGTTACAGTCAACTTCCAGCGTTTGTCCGATCAGCAGTTCTACTTTCAGAGTAGATTCATCTTTCTCAGGGGTAAGCTGGATAACCTGGCGCTTCATACCCTTTTCCGCCTTGGGATAAGGGGCGACTTTTTCCAGCGGCTGAGCGGCGGTATCGTTACTGGCAGCCCATGCAGAGGTGCTGGCAAAGGCGGCGAAAAGTACGGCAGGGACAATTGTCTTCATCTTATTGTTCACAGTGTTTCCTTTCTTCTGTCTTATGAACGAGTCTGTAGCAGGTTAACATATTTGGATAATCTATTAATCTGGATTTACTTATATTTAAAGTGTATTAGGTATGGTTTCGTTGCCATGATAGCGATATATCCTAGGAATTATCCTAATATTGAGATCTTTGTCTTTTTGAGTAAGTCGTTATATACATTGTTATATAACTCATTGAAATGTGAGCAAAAGCGCATTTTTTCCCGCCAACTCAACACTCCTTTGATCCGGCAACAGCATTTACCCCAATTGGGGTATGCACCTCTAACACATCCTGAAATATCTTACGGCTAAAAATAACTACTCATAAATAGTGCAGTTTTTTATGTCGTTCAACCCGCCGAGGGAGGGCGTCATTATGGAAGGACAATGTCATGGTTGATTTATCCCGTCGAGGCATGTTGACAGGCAGTTGGCGAAACGCCAGCGCAGGGATTCGTCCGCCGTGGAGCAAGGAAGACTCTCACTTTCTGGCCCATTGCCTCCGTTGTGACGCCTGCATCCTGGCGTGCGAAACCGACATCCTGCAGCGAGGCCAGGGTGGTTACCCGAGCGTAAATTTCAAACACGGCGAGTGCAGCTTTTGCTATGCCTGCGCAGAAGCCTGTCCCGAATCACTTTTTCTTCCGCGCCACACCAGGGCATGGGATCTGAATTTTACGATTGGGGAAAACTGTCTCGCACATCAGTCCGTTGAATGTCACCGCTGTCAGGATAGCTGTGAGCCCATGGCAATAACCTTTCGCCCCACGCTTTCCGGCATTTATCAGCCGCAGCTCGACAATCAGGACTGTAACGGATGTGGCGCCTGTGTCGCTATCTGCCCGGTATCAGCCATTAACGCGGAGTACAACCATGGACAATAACTGGCAGGTCTGCAGCCTGGTCGTTCAGGCCAAAAGCCAGCATATCAACGATATCGCCACGCAGTTGCGTTCTTTTCCCGGTTGCGAAGTTGCACTCAGCGATGTGGAAAGTGGTCAGTTGATTGTGGTGGTGGAAGCTGAGCAAAGTGAAACGCTAATGAAAACAATTGAGTCAGTACGCAACGTTGCGGGCGTACTGGCGGTGTCGCTGGTTTACCACCAGCAGGATGAGCAAGGTGAGGAAACACCATGAAACTCAGTCGTCGTAGCTTTATGAAAGCTAACGCCGTTGCGGCCGCTGCGGCGGCTGCCGGGTTAAGCGTGCCGGGCGTTGCCCGCGCGGTAGTCGGTCAGCAAGAAGCCATCAAATGGGACAAAGCCCCGTGCCGTTTTTGCGGGACAGGCTGTGGCGTATTGGTCGGAACGCAGCAAGGGCGTGTTGTGGCATGCCAGGGCGATCCGGATGCGCCGGTTAACCGTGGGCTTAACTGCATCAAAGGTTACTTCCTGCCGAAAATCATGTACGGAAAAGACCGTTTAACGCAGCCGATGCTGCGCATGAAAGACGGCAAGTATCACAAAGAAGGCGAGTTCACCCCGATTAGCTGGGACCAGGCATTTGACGTGATGGAAGAGAAATTCAAAACGTCGATGAAAGAGAAAGGCCCGGAGTCTATCGGTATGTTCGGCTCTGGCCAGTGGACGATTTGGGAAGGTTATGCCGCTGCCAAATTGTTTAAAGCGGGTTTCCGTTCCAATAACATCGACCCGAACGCACGTCACTGCATGGCCTCAGCGGTAGTCGGTTTTATGCGTACCTTCGGTATGGATGAACCGATGGGCTGCTATGACGATATCGAACATGCGGATGCCTTCGTCCTGTGGGGCGCGAATATGGCAGAGATGCACCCGATCCTGTGGTCGCGCATCACCAACCGTCGTCTGTCCGATCCTAATGTTAACGTCGCGGTTCTTTCCACCTTCCAGCACCGCAGCTTTGAGCTGGCGGATAACGGTATGGTCTTCACGCCGCAAACCGATCTGGTGATCCTCAACTACATCGCGAACTACATTATTCAAAACAATGCGATTAACCAGGATTTCTTTAGCAAGCACGTTAACCTGCGTAAAGGCGTGACGGACATCGGCTACGGTCTGCGTCCAACCCATCCGCTGGAAAAAGCGGCGAAAAACCCGGGATCCGATGCTTCTGAACCGATGAGCTTTGAGGATTACAAAGCCTTCGTTGCTGAGTACACGCTGGATAAAACCGCCGAAATGACCGGTGTGCCGAAAGATCAGCTGGAACAGCTGGCGCAGCTGTATGCCGATCCGAAGAAAAAAGTCATCTCCTACTGGACGATGGGCTTTAACCAGCACACCCGCGGCGTGTGGGCCAACAACCTGGTCTATAACCTGCACTTGCTGACTGGCAAAATCTCCCAGCCAGGCTGCGGCCCGTTCTCTCTGACCGGCCAGCCTTCAGCGTGCGGCACCGCGCGTGAAGTCGGTACGTTCTCCCACCGTCTGCCTGCGGACATGGTGGTAACGAACGAAAAACACCGCGATATCTGTGAGAAGCACTGGAATATTCCGTCAGGGACCATTCCGGCAAAAGTTGGTCTGCACGCCGTGGCGCAAGACCGCGCGCTGAAAGATGGCAAGCTCAATGTCTACTGGGCGATGTGTACTAACAACATGCAGGCCGGTCCGAACATCAACGAAGAGCGTATGCCGGGCTGGCGCGATCCGCGTAACTTCATCATCGTCTCCGATCCGTACCCGACGATCAGCGCCCTGTCGGCTGACCTGATCCTGCCGACCGCGATGTGGGTAGAGAAAGAAGGCGCCTACGGGAACGCGGAACGCCGTACACAGTTCTGGCGTCAGCAAATTAAAGCGCCGGGCGAATCGAAATCGGATCTGTGGCAACTGGTGCAATTCTCTCGTCGCTTCAAAACAGAAGAAGTATGGCCGGAAGAGCTGCTGGCACAAAAACCGGAACTGCGCGGTAAAACGCTGTATGACGTGCTGTTTGCTACGCCAGCAGTAACGAAATTCCCAGTGACTGAACTGGCTGAAGATCAACTGAACGATGAATCCCGCGAGCTGGGCTTCTATCTGCAAAAAGGCTTGTTCGAAGAGTACGCCTGGTTTGGCCGCGGTCACGGGCACGATCTTGCGCCATTTGACGATTACCACAAAGCGCGCGGTTTACGCTGGCCGGTCGTTGAGGGTAAAGAGACCCAGTGGCGCTACAGCGAAGGCAACGACCCTTACGTGAAAGCAGGTGAAAGCTACAAGTTCTACGGTAAACCGGACGGTAAAGCGGTTATCTTCGCGCTGCCATTTGAGCCTGCTGCTGAAGCGCCGGATAAAGAATATGACCTGTGGCTGTCTACCGGACGTGTGCTGGAACACTGGCATACCGGCAGTATGACGCGTCGTGTGCCTGAACTGCACCGTGCTTTCCCGGAAGCCGTGCTGTTTATCCACCCGCTGGATGCAAAAGCACGCGATCTGCGCCGTGGCGATAAGGTCAAAGTGATTTCCCGTCGTGGCGAAGTGATTTCGATTGTTGAAACACGCGGTCGTAACCGTCCGCCGCAGGGGCTGGTGTACATGCCGTTCTTCGATGCCGCACAGTTGGTGAACAACCTGACGCTGGATGCGACGGATCCGCTCTCCAAAGAGACGGATTTCAAGAAGTGCGCCGTGAAACTGGCGAAGGTGTAACGCGTTATGTCCCGGTCAGCAAAACCCCAAAATGGCCGCCGCCGCTTTCTGCGCGATATGGTTCGCGCAGCGGGCGGGCTGGCCGTCGTTGGCGTGGCGCTGGGGTTGCAACAACAAACCGCACGCGCAACCGGCGTGCGGTTGCGCCCGCCAGGTGCACTGAGCGAGGAGGCATTCGCCAGCGCCTGCGTACGTTGTGGTCAGTGCGTTCAGGCATGTCCCTATGACACGCTGAAGCTGGCAACGCTGGCCTCCGGGCTGGCGGCCGGTACGCCATATTTTGTCGCCCGTGATATTCCCTGCGAAATGTGTGAGGACATTCCGTGTGCCAAAGTCTGCCCGAGCGGCGCGTTGGACAGGGAAATTGAATCCATTGACGATTCGCGTATGGGGCTGGCGGTACTGCTGGATCACGAAAACTGCCTCAACTATCAGGGATTACGCTGCGACGTTTGCTATCGCGAGTGCCCGAAAATTGATGAGGCGATCACCCTGGAGCTGGACCGCAATATGCGTACCGGCAAGCATGCGCGGTTTATTCCGACCGTGCACAGCGATGCCTGTACCGGCTGTGGGAAATGCGAAAAAGTCTGCGTACTGGAACAGCCAGCAATAAAAGTGCTGCCGCTGTCGCTGGCGAAAGGGGAGTTAGGACACCATTACCGCTTCGGTTGGCTGGAGGGGAACAATGGCAAATCGTAAACGTGATGCCGGGCGTGAAGCGCAGGCAAAAAAAGGATGGTGGAAGAGTCATCGCTGGCTGCTGCTGCGTCGTTTGAGTCAGTTTCTGATACTGGCGATGTTCCTCAGCGGCCCGTGGCTTGGCGTGTGGATCCTGCATGGCAACTACAGTAGCAGCCTGTTGCTGGACGCTATCCCGTTCACCGATCCGCTGATTACTCTGCAAAGCCTGGCCAGCGGGCATCTGCCGGCGACGGTGGCGTTAACGGGAGCAGCTATCATCACGGTGCTGTATGCCCTGGCCGGTAAGCGGCTGTTTTGTAGCTGGGTTTGTCCCATGAACCCGGTTACCGATTTAGCCAGTTGGTTGCGCAGAAGGTTTGACCTGAATCAGTCCGCAACTCTGCCGCGCCATATACGGTACGTCCTGCTGGTGGTTATCCTGGTCGGTTCCGCCTTGACCGGTACGCTGTTGTGGGAGTGGATAAATCCAGTCTCTCTGCTTGGACGGAGCCTGGTAATGGGATTCGGTAGCGGAGCGTTGCTGATCCTCGCGCTGTTTTTATTTGATTTACTGGTCGTTGAGCATGGCTGGTGCGGGCATCTTTGCCCACTGGGTGCGCTGTATAGCGTGGTGGGAAGCAAAGGGGCATTAACCGTTTCGGCAAAAGAACGTAACAGATGTAACCGCTGTATGGATTGTTTTCATGTTTGCCCGGAACCGCATGTGCTACGTGCGCCGGTGCTGGATGAGCAAAGTCCGGTGCAGGTAACCAGCCGCGATTGCATGGCCTGCGGTCGCTGCGTGGATGTCTGTTCTGAGGATGTTTTTACAATAACAACACGATGGAGTTCGGGAGCGAAATCATGAAAAGCCATGACCTGATTAAGACGCTGTGTCAATGGACGGCCCTGCTTGCCCTGGTCGTCAGTGGGGCCGTTTGGGCTGCAAATGGAGTGGATCTGAGCCAGTCACCGGAAGTCTCAGGAACACAAGAAGGGGCGATTCGCATGCCGAAAGAGCAAGAGCGCATGCCGCTGAACTATGTGAATCAGCCGCCGATGATTCCGCATAGCGTTGAAGGGTATCAGGTGACGACCAACACTAACCGCTGCCTGCAATGCCACGGTGTGGAAAGCTATCGCACCACCGGTGCGCCGCGCATCAGTCCGACGCACTTTATGGACAGCGACGGCAAGGTATTGGCTGAAGTTGCGCCGCGTCGTTATTTCTGCCTGCAATGTCACGTTCCGCAGGCTGACGCCGCGCCGATTGTTGAAAATACCTTCACCCCCTCGAAAGGTTACGGGAAATAAGAGGTCATTATGGAAAATTCTAACCGTAAACCAGGCTGGATTAAGCGCGTCTGGCAATGGTGGCGTCGCCCCAGCCGTCTGGCGCTCGGCACGCTGTTGTTAATCGGCTTTGTGGGCGGCATTATTTTCTGGGGCGGCTTTAATACCGGTATGGAAAAGGCCAATACAGAAGAGTTCTGCATTAGCTGTCACGAAATGCGCAATACGGTATACCAGGAATACATGGAAACCGTACACTACAACAACCGCAGTGGTGTGCGAGCGACTTGCCCTGATTGCCACGTCCCCCATGAGTGGGGCCCGAAAATGATCCGTAAGATCAAGGCCAGTAAAGAGCTGTACGCGAAAGCACTGGGGCTGATAGATACACCGCAGAAATTTGAAGACCATCGTCTAACGATGGCGCAAAATGAGTGGCGGCGTATGAAAGATAATAATTCGCAAGAGTGCCGAAACTGTCACAACTTCGAGTTTATGGATTTAACCGCCCAGAAAGGCGTTGCGGCCAAAATGCACGACCAGGCCGTGAAAGACGGGCAAACCTGTATTGACTGTCATAAAGGGATAGCGCACAAACTGCCTGATATGCGCGAAGTCAAACCGGGCTTTTAACAGGATGTAGATAACCAGGTATGCTTGAAGCCAGAGAATTACTTTGCGAGAGAGATGACAGAATTCTGTTCAGCAATCTGTCATTTCGCGTCAACGCAGGGGAATGGGTACAAATTACCGGCAGCAACGGCGCAGGGAAAACCACTCTGCTGCGGTTGCTTACCGGGCTGGCGCGTCCCGATGCAGGGGAGGTTTGCTGGCAAGAGCAGCCGCTGCATCACGTGCGGGACAGCTACCATCAGCAACTGCTGTGGATCGGACATCAGCCGGGGATAAAAACCCGGCTTTCGGCGTTGGAGAACCTGCGTTTCTTCCATCATGACGGCGACATTGCACAGTGTCTGGCTGCGCTGGCGCAGGCGGGACTTGCCGGATATGAAGATATTCCGGTGAACCAGCTCTCCGCCGGACAACAGCGGCGCGTAGCGCTGGCCCGTTTGTGGCTGACCCGCGCCCGGCTATGGATCCTCGATGAACCCTTTACCGCCATTGATGTGAACGGCGTTGAGCGACTGACTCAGCGTATGGCGCAGCATACGGAGCAGGGCGGTATTGTTATTCTCACCACCCACCAGCCGCTTAATGTCGAAACCGATAAAGTGCGACGTATTGCGCTGACCAGCGGGAGGGCAACGCAATGATGTGGCGAATCTTCCGTTTAGAACTGCGAGTTGCGTTTCGTCATAGTGCGGAAATCGCCAATCCTTTATGGTTCTTCCTGATTGTTATTACGCTGTTCCCCCTGAGCATTGGGCCGGAGCCGCAGCTTCTGGCGCGCATTGCGCCGGGCATCATTTGGGTTGCGGCGCTGCTGGCGTCATTGCTGGCGCTGGAACGCCTGTTTCGTGATGATCTGCAGGACGGCAGCCTTGAGCAACTGATGCTGCTGCCGTTACCGCTACCGGCCGTGGTGCTGGCGAAAGTGATGGCGCACTGGGTCGTGACCGGCCTGCCGCTGTTGATCCTCTCGCCGCTAGTGGCGCTGCTGCTGGGCATGGATATGTACAGCTGGAAAATTATGGCGCTGACGTTGTTACTCGGAACGCCGACGCTGGGCTTCCTCGGTGCGCCGGGTGTGGGGCTGACGGTGGGCTTAAAGCGCGGCGGCGTGTTGTTAAGCGTGCTGGTGCTCCCGCTCACCATACCCTTACTGATTTTTGCAACCGCCGCGATGGATGCGGCTTCTATGCACTTACCGGTTGAAGGGTACATGGCAATTCTGGGCGCGTTGCTGGTCGGCAGCGCCACGTTAAGCCCGTTTGCCACAGCCGCGGCGTTACGGATAAGCGTGCAGTAACGAGAATTAGATGTGTAGGCCGGGCAAGGCGCTCTGGCACAACGGATTTTAATTTATGGAGTCTGGTGACTGAACTATGTGGAAAACACTTCATCAATTGGCGATGCCCCCTCGGCTCTATCAGATCTGTGGCTGGTTTATCCCGTGGCTGGCGATTGCCAGCGCGGTGGTACTGATAACGGGATGGGTCTGGGGCTTTGGTTTTGCGCCTGCGGATTATCAGCAGGGGCAGAGCTATCGCATTATTTATCTGCACGTTCCGGCGGCAATCTGGTCGATGGGCATTTATGCCTCGATGGCTGTTGCCGCGTTTATCGGCCTGGTCTGGCAGATGAAAATGGCCAATTTGGCGCTGGCTGCGATGGCGCCGATTGGTGCAGTGTTTACCTTTATTGCGCTGGTGACCGGCTCCGCATGGGGCAAACCGATGTGGGGAACCTGGTGGGTCTGGGATGCTCGACTCACCTCTGAACTGGTACTGTTGTTTCTCTACGTGGGTGCCATTGCGCTGTGGCATGCCTTTGACGACCGCCGTCTGGCAGGTCGTGCCGCCGGTATTCTGGTGCTGATTGGCGTGGTCAACTTACCGATTATCCACTACTCGGTTGAGTGGTGGAATACGCTGCATCAGGGTTCTACCCGCATGCAGCAAAGCATCGATCCGGCGATGCGTACGCCGCTGCGTCTGGCAATCGTCGGCTATCTGTTACTGTTTGTCACGCTGGCGCTGATGCGCATGCGTAACCTGATTTTGATGATGGAAAAACGCCGCCCGTGGGTGAGCGAACTGATCTTAAAAAGAGGCCGCCAATGACCCCTGCATTTGCATCATGGAGTGATTTTTTCGCGATGGGCGGCTACGCCTTGTATGTCTGGCTTGCCGTAGCGATGAGCGTTATCCCGCTGGTGGTGCTGGTACTGCATTCCACGTTACAACATCGCGCAATTTTACGCGGTGTAGCGCAGCAGCGGGCGAGAGAAGCGCGTATGCGTGCGGCGCAAGTGCAACGGGAGGCGGCGTGAATATTCGACGTAAAAATCGGTTATGGATAGCCTGTGCGGTACTGGCGGGTCTGGCGTTGACCATTACGCTGGTGCTTTATGCGCTGCGTTCTAATATTGACCTGTTCTATACGCCGGGAGAGATACTCTACGGTAAGCGCGAAACGCAGCAGATGCCCGAAGTCGGTCAGCGCCTGCGCGTGGGCGGAATGGTGATGCCCGGTAGCGTAAAGCGCGATCCGCAGTCGTTGAAGGTGAATTTCAGTATCTATGACGCCGAAGGTGTGGTGGATGTCACCTACGAAGGCATTCTGCCGGATCTGTTCCGCGAAGGGCAGGGTGTTGTTGTTCAGGGCGAACTGAACGAAGGAAATCATGTGCAGGCCAAAGAGGTTCTTGCCAAACATGATGAGAATTACACCCCGCCGGAAGTCGAAAAAGCGATGCAGGAAAACCATCGTCGCCCGGAAAGTGTTTATAAGGATAAAACGTCATGATGCCTGAAATTGGCAATGCGCTGTTGTGCCTTGCGCTCGGCGTGGCGTTACTACTGTCAGTCTTTCCGCTGTGGGGCGTAGCGCGCGGCGACGTGCGAATGATGGCCTCCGCGCGGCCTTTTGCCTGGGTTCTTTTTATCTGCGTGATGGGGGCGTTCCTGATTCTGGTCAACGCCTTCGTGGTTAATGACTTTACTGTCACCTACGTTGCCAGCAACTCCAATACCCAACTTCCGGTCTGGTATCGGGTCGCGGCAACCTGGGGGGCTCATGAAGGCTCGCTGTTGCTATGGGTGCTGCTGATGAGCGGCTGGACGTTCGCCGTTGCGGCGTTCAGCCAGCGTATGCCGCTGGACATCGTTGCCCGCGTGCTGGCGGTGATGGGGATGGTAAGCGTTGGCTTTCTGCTGTTTATTCTGTTTACCTCCAACCCGTTTGCCCGTACGTTGCCCAACTTCCCTATTGAAGGGCGCGACCTGAACCCGCTGTTGCAGGATCCGGGACTGATTTTCCATCCGCCGTTGCTGTACATGGGGTATGTCGGCTTCTCCGTGGCCTTCGCGTTTGCGATTGCCGCGCTGATGAGCGGACGACTGGACAGTACCTTCGCCCGTTTTTCGCGTCCGTGGACGCTGGCGGCATGGGTGTTCCTGACGCTGGGTATTGTACTCGGTTCGGCCTGGGCCTATTACGAGCTGGGCTGGGGCGGTTGGTGGTTCTGGGATCCGGTTGAGAACGCCTCGTTTATGCCATGGCTGGTGGGAACGGCGCTGATGCACTCGCTGTCGGTAACCGAACAGCGTGCCAGCTTTAAAGCCTGGACGCTGCTGCTGTCAATCTGCGCATTCTCGCTGTGCCTATTGGGTACTTTCCTGGTACGCTCCGGCGTGCTGGTATCGGTGCATGCCTTCGCCTCCGATCCGTCGCGCGGGATGTTTATTCTGGCCTTTATGGTATTGGTGATTGGCGGCTCCCTGTTGCTGTTTGCGGTGCGCGGTCACAAGGTCCGCTCACGGGTGAACAACGCGCTGTGGTCGCGTGAATCTCTGCTGTTGGGCAACAACGTTCTGCTGATTGCCGCCATGCTGGTGGTGCTTTTGGGCACGCTGCTGCCGCTGGTGCACAAACAACTGGGTCTGGGCAGTATTTCGATTGGCGAACCGTTCTTCAACACCATGTTTACCTGGCTGATGGCGCCGTTCGCGCTGTTGCTGGGTATTGGGCCATTAGTGCGCTGGGGCCGTGACCGACCGCGTAAACTGAAAACGTTACTGATTATCGCGTTTGTCACCACGCTTGTTCTGTCGCTGCTGCTGCCGTGGTTGTTTGAGGATCGCATTGCCGCTATGACGGTGGTTGGGCTGGCGATGGCATGCTGGATATTCGTGCTGGCGATGTCCGAAGCATTCCTGCGTGTTTCCCGCGGAACGAAGTTAACACCAAGCTATTGGGGCATGGTGTCGGGCCACGTTGGGCTGGCGATAACTATTGTCGGTATTGCCTTTAGCCAGAACTACAGCGTTGAACGCGATGTGCGTATGAAAGCAGGTGATAGCGTCAGTATCCATAGCTATCAGTTCACGTTCCGCGAAGTGAAAGATATTACCGGACCTAACTACCGGGGCGGTGTCGCCATTATTGGCGTTACCCGAGATGGTAAACCGGAAGCCACGCTGCATGCGGAAAAACGCTTCTATAACAGCACCAGTTCGATGATGACCGAAGCGGCAATTGACGGCGGATTCACGCGCGATCTGTACGCCGCGCTGGGTGAAGAACTGGATAACGGCGCATGGGCTGTGCGTCTGTACTACAAACCGTTTATTCGCTGGATTTGGGCCGGAGGATTGCTGATGGCGCTGGGCGGATTGTTCTGCCTGTTTGATCCACGCTATCGTCAGCGCGCGCGTCCTCGCGCCGCGGTGCAAAAAAATGCGTCGGAGGCTGTATGAAGCGCAACGCACTGTTAATTCCGTTTATTATTTTTCTGATCATTGCTGCGGCGCTGCTGTGGCAGCTGGCGCGTAACGCTCAGGGAGACGATCCCACGAATCTGGAATCGGCGCTGATCGGCAAACCCGTTCCGACATTCCGCCTGGAGTCGCTGGAGAATCCGGGTCAGCATTATCAGGCCGATGTGCTGACCCAGGGCAAACCGGTACTGCTGAACGTCTGGGCGACCTGGTGCCCGACCTGTCGCGCTGAACATCAGTATCTGAACCAGCTATCTGCACAAGGCGTGCGGGTGGTGGGTCTGAACTATAAAGACGATCGTCAGAAAGCCATTGTCTGGCTGAAAGAGCTGGGCAATCCTTACTCATTAAGCCTGTTTGACGGCGACGGTATGCTCGGTCTGGATCTTGGCGTGTACGGCGCGCCGGAAACGTTCCTGATCGACGGTAAAGGTATTATTCGCTATCGCCATGCCGGTGATTTGAATGCCAGGGTGTGGGAGAGCGAGATCAAACCGTTGTGGGATAAGTACAGTAAGGAGGCTGCGCAATGAGATTTTTACTGGGCCTGCTGATGCTGGTTATCTCGGGATCAGCGCTGGCGACCATCGATGTGATGCAGTTTAAGGATGAAGCGCAGGAGCAGCAGTTCCGTCAGCTTACCGAACAGCTGCGCTGTCCTAAATGTCAGAACAACAGTATCGCCGATTCTAACTCGATGATTGCCACCGACCTGCGCCAGAAAGTGTACGAACTGATGCAGGAAGGGAAAAGCCAGAAAGAAATTGTCGACTACATGGTGGCGCGCTACGGCAACTTTGTCACTTACGATCCGCCGTTGACGCCGCTTACTGTGCTTTTGTGGGTGATGCCGGTGGTAGCGATTGGTCTGGGCGGCTGGATTATTTTTGCCCGTTCTCGCCGACGCGTCCGGGTGAAGCTTGAAGAGTTTCCTGACGACGTTATCCCGGATGGCAAGCGCGGTGGATTTGGGTTGTTTGTGCCCGGCATCGTGGTGGCGCTGATCGTTGGCGCGGTGAGCTATTATGAAACCGGCAGCTATAAGCAGGTTCAGGTCTGGCAGCAGGCCACCGCTCAGGCTCCGGCGCTGCTGGAACGCGCGTTGGATCCGAAAGCTGACCCGCTCAATGAAGAAGATATGACACGTCTGGCGCTGGGACTGCGCACGCGTTTACAAGCCGATCCTACAAACGTTGAAGGTTGGATCATGCTTGGGCGTATTGGCATGGTACTCGGTAACGCCAGTACGGCCACTGAAGCCTATGCCAATGCCTATCGACTGGATCCTAAAAACAGCGATGCGGCGCTGGGTTATGCGGAAGCACTGACCCGTTCATCCGATCCTGACGATAATCGCAGGGGAGGGGAGCTGTTACGCCAGCTGGTGCGCGGCGAGCATGCCAACGTGCGGGTTCTCAGCATGTACGCGTTTAACGCTTTTGAACAGCAGCGCTTTGGTGAGGCGGTTGCGGCATGGGAGATGATGCTGAAATTATTACCGGCCAATGATACCCGTCGGGCGGTGATAGAACGCAGCATTAAGCAGGCGATGGAGCAGCTAACGCCGCAGGAGAAGTAAGAGTCCAGATTGCCCGAAGGCATGCTGCTTTCGGGCCTGTGCGAGCTTTGTAGGCCGGATAAGACGCTGTTGCGTCGCCATCCGGCATCTCATTGATTACTGCATGCCGCGTGTTTGCAAAAACAGGATGGTGGCAGCAACGCGAGAACGCACGTTGAGTTTGCGCAGCAGGTTACGAATATGCACCTTCACCGTCTGTTCGGAAATATTCAGTACCGACGCAATCTGTTTATTCGACAGCCCCTGAGCCAGCTCGTGTAACACATCCAGCTCGCGTTCGGTGAGAATGCTGAATGGATCTTCCTGCGCACCAAACAGGTCACGTTCGCGCAGATATTCGCTAACACGAGCGCTAAACGCTTTACCACCTTTTGCGCCGTTACGAATGGCTTCCAGCAAGACTTCGGGATCGCTATCTTTCAGTAAATAACCATCCGCGCCGGCATCAATTAAGGCGTACACATCGCTGGCGGCATCCGATACGGTAAGAATAATAATTTGCGCGGTGACGCCGTCCCGACGCAGCGCATTCAGGGTGTCCAGCCCGCTCATACCTTTCATATTGAGATCCAGCAGGATCACATCAAGGTCCAGACGGTTTGCCAGATCGATAGCACTTGCGCCGTCGCCTGCTTCAGCGACTACGTCAAATGCGGGATCCAGTTGCAATAATTGACTAATTCCCCGCCGCATGAGTGGGTGGTCGTCGACAATCAGCACCCGAAAAGGCGTTACTTCAGGCATACTATTCTCCTGAGCTTTTATTAGTATCATTATTGTTTTCAGCGCATCAATCGTCCAGATTCATCGCGCTGATGAGAGGATGAATTTTACCCCAATTTGTGCATGGGTAAGTAGTAAAACCTGTGCTGAAGGCTGCTGTAAAACTCAGGAATGCGGAATCGCAGACATAAAAAAACCAACCGCAAGGGTTGGTTTTTTTGGGGATTTTTGGTCGGCACGAGAGGATTTGAACCTCCGACCCCCGACACCCCATGACGGTGCGCTACCAGGCTGCGCTACGTGCCGACGCTATGGCTGCTAATACTACTGCTTTCCGCTACGAATGCAAGAGGATGCCTCACTAACTGATTTATAATTAATCAGTTAGCAATAAATCGTTTCTCATCCGTCAGAACCTGTAGCAGCAGGCTGAGCTGCGGTTTCTGATCTTTTATTTTCTCGCCACGTAAATCATAGGTCTGATAATTTCCGTTGTTGTTCAGCACCAGCGTCATCTCTGGCGTAGTCACTGCCATCGTGCTGCCGTCGGCGGCGGTCACCCAGTAATGGCGACGTGTAGCATTGAACAAATCCTGCCCCTGCGAGTATTCGTTAGCCGGCGTGCTGACATGCAGCAGGCGCTGCATCAGCGTCGTCATCAGGTCTGTATGATCGGTCAGGCTATTGATACGCTGGGCAGGTGTTCCCGGCCAGTGAATCACCAGAGGAACCTGCAGATGACCGCGCGACCAGGCAAAGTTGTTCTCTTCCTGAGTCAGCGGCACACCGCGACCCGCGGTAATAATCACCACCGTGTTGTCCAGTTTACCCGAGTCGCGCAGGGCGCTAAGAACACGGTTAATATTGGCATCCACATCCTGAGCGGCGCTGGCGTAGCGTTTGGCAAAGTTCTTCTGGTTACTGTCATCAAGGTTTGTCCCGTTAAAGGAGACCCAGGAGAACCAGCGATTATCTTCCTGCGCGTAGCGTCCCAGCCAGTTAATCCATTGGCTTGCGGTTTGTTCGTCTGATTGCGTTTGCACGCTCGGCATGGAGAAATCTGACAGTAGCGCCTGACGATAAAGCGGACTGGTAAAGCCATCCGAGGAGAATAGCCCTAACTGATAACCCTGCTGGTTCAGTGCAGAGATCAGCGCCGCAGGCGTTCGGGTCGACAAAATACCGTCCATGTAGCTTGGCGATACACCATAGAACAGGCCAAAGATCCCGTTATCCGTGGTGTTGCCTGAGCTCATGTGACGCGTAAAGGAGATATTCTGCCCGGCAAACTCAGCCAGCGCAGGCATCTGTTTTTCAAAGCGTGAGTAGTTCAGGCCGTCTACGGTGATCAGCAGAACGTTCTGGCCGGTCCCCATATCGCGATAGTGCAGTTCGCTGAGCGGGTACTGCACGGAAACCGCTTCCGGATTGCCCTGTTCGATCAGGCGACGCTGATACTCTTGCGCATCCAGCAGGCCATGTTTTTCCAGAAACTTACGCGCCGTCATCGGGTAAGAGAGTGGCAGGTTTGCGCGCTGCATGGTAATCGGGCGATAGAAATTGGCATCTGCCCAGATATACACCACATGCGAGGTGATAAAAGAAACGAAGAAGAATGCCGCTAACGGTTTGGCGAAATGGCGACGACGCGTCAGGCTGCGCAGCTTTTGCCAGCTCCAGGTCGCAAACAACATTTCTATTAACAGGATAACCGGCACGCTGATAAACAACAGTTGCCAGTCACGCGCCGCTTCATTCTGGTCAGGGTTAATGACCAGTTCCCAGACGATCGGGTTGAGGTGCAGGTGGAAGCGGGTGAAAACTTCGCTGTCGATTAACAACAGCGTCATGCCAGCCGTCGCCAGAATAGCTGATAAGAATCTCATCAGCCTCTGGGACATGACGATAAACGTCAGGGGAAACAGGATTAGCAGATAGGTGGCAAACACCAGAAAGCTAAAATGCCCGACAACGCTCAGGTAGGAATATACACGACCTGCAAGGGTTGTCGGCCAGTCGGCGACAAACAGGTAACGGCTACCGAGAACCATGGCCAACAGAATGTTGAACAAGGCAAACCAGTGCCCCCAGCTAACCATCTGGGAGACTTTCTCACGGTAGCGCTGACGATGAGTTACCATAAACTGTTGTTCGTTTCCCCGGAGCAGGCTCTTAATGCGCTTGGTCGTCGTTTACCGAAGACTGCAATGCGCGGGCAAAAGAGTTGGCAATCGCCTGGCGCTGGGCCGGTGCGATGCTTGTATTGATAAGGTTAGTCACCATGTTTCCCAGAACCATCAGGGAAAGGTCGGTCGGCGCCTTATGTTTTTCCAGTACGTTGAGCATCTCATTCAGCAGTTGTTCAACGTGTTCGTCACTATAGCGGGAAATTTGTGGCATAAATCGAAATCAGTCTGTTCATGAAAGGGCAACATATTACCGTACGGACAGTTTTTTTTCTGCTTTTTTATCTTCTATTGCGTCACTGCCCGGCAGGTGGTTGAATACCGCCCGGTCTAAAAGGAGAGTTTATCATGAGTCTGGATATCAACCAGATTGCCCTGCACCAGCTTATCAAACGTGACGAGCAGAACCTTGAGCTGGTCTTGCGCGATTCATTACTGGAACCGACAGCGACGGTTGTCGATATGATGGCTGAGTTGCATCGGGTGTATAGCGCCAAGAATAAAGCCTATGGCCTGTTTAGCGAAGAGAGTGAACTGGCGCAAACGCTGCGTTTACAGCGTCAGGGCGAAGAGGATTTTCTGGCATTTAGTCGTGCCGCGACCGGACGCTTGCGGGACGAGCTGGCGAAATATCCTTTTGCCGACGGCGGTATTGTCCTGTTCTGCCATTACCGCTATCTGGCGGTAGAGTATCTGCTGGTCGCCGTGCTGAACAATTTAAGCAGCATGCGCGTCAATGAAAATCTGGATATCAATCCGACGCACTATCTGGATATCAATCATGCGGACATCGTGGCGCGTATTGATTTAACCGAGTGGGAAACCAATCCGGAGTCCACACGCTATCTGACGTTCCTGAAAGGGCGGGTAGGGCGCAAAGTCGCCGATTTCTTTATGGATTTCCTCGGTGCCAGCGAAGGTCTGAACGCCAAAGCACAAAACCGTGGCCTGCTGCAGGCGCTCGATGACTTTACCAATGAGGCTCAACTCGATAAAGCCGAACGCCAGAACGTGCGTCAGCAGGTGTACAGCTACTGTAACGAGCAGCTGCAGGCTGGTGAAGAGATCGAACTGGAGTCGCTGTCTAAAGAGCTTTCCGGCGTCAGTGAAGTCAGCTTCAGCGAATTTACCGCTGATAAAGGCTACGAGCTGGAAGAGAGCTTCCCTGCGGATCGCAGTACGCTGCGTCAGTTAACCAAATTTGCCGGCAGCGGCGGTGGGTTAACCATTAACTTCGACGCTATGTTACTGGGTGAACGTATTTTCTGGGATCCGGCGACGGACACCTTGACCATCAAAGGTACGCCGCCGAACCTGCGCGACCAGCTGCAGCGCCGCACGTCTGGCGGGAAATAAAACCGTGTGCCGGGTGAGAGCGTTAACGCCTTATCCGGTCGACGAGAACCATCAGTATCGATGACAAAATCCCATAAAAAAACCCCGCCTTGGCGGGGCTTTTCTTCAACTTGTTTGCGATTACGCGCGAACGAAGTCGATGTGGGACAGCTTCGGCTTGAACGGGTGACGCTGTACAGCCTGAGCTTTAACTTTAACTTCTTTACCGTCAACAACGATGGTCAGAACTTCGCTGTAGAATTCAGCTTTAGCTTGCATGTTCATAACTGCATCGTGATCCAGTTCGATAGCAATCGGGGCTTCTGCGCCACCGTAGATGATTGCCGGGAACTTGTTAGCGGCACGCAGGCGGCGGCTCGCACCCTTACCCTGCTCTTTACGTACTTCAGCGTTGATAGTAAACATTTAAATCTCTCTTTAATAATTCCTGCTACAGGCGACCCAGCAACAGGTAAGTGATCTGCTTTGCGTATGCAAAAGCGGGCGAGATTCTATACTCAAACGGCTGGTACATCAATCAAAAGTACGATTAACCGCGTAATTCATGTGCCCGACGAAAGCGACCTTCATAATCGAAGACCTTTTCACGGACCTGCCAGTACTGACCTTTCATACGCGCCACCACGAAATCAGGATGCCGTAACAACGCCTGCTGATTGAGGATATCGGCGGCGGTTATCCAGCGTAAGGGTATACCGGGTGTTCGGGTGTGCGGGCGAATAAACAGTTGTTCGAAGGCCGTACGCTGAGCGGGAGTGTGCAGGCGAAAGCGTTCGCTGACGTCAGCGCCGTCTTCATCGTAATAGGTGATTTTCAGCCATTCGCCTTTATCATCCTGCCCGTTTTGTAACACCATACCGCTACAGCGCAGGACCAGCGCATCTTTGAGCCTGAGCGCGGCTTTCAGCATGTCATCCGGGTCAACCAGCACCGTGTCGCACTCGCGACAACGGCGGGCGGCGATGTCATTTTCCGCGTTGCACTGTGGGCAGTTTTTAAAACGGAAACGAAAATCGCACTGTTCGCGATGGCCGTCATCATCTTCAAACCATCCCTGGCAGCGACGGCCCAAATGTTCAATCAGCGTGCCGTCTGCCGTGGTTTTGCCCCAGAAGGTGTTTGCAAATCCGCAGGCAGGACAGAACACCTGTACCGGAACGTTGTCGCTTTTCCCTTTCGGAGCACCCACTTCCGGTGCGTACAGATCGTGCGGGTTGCCGGCATAATCGAGGATCAGACAGTCGGTTTTACCCGGTGCAAGGCGCAACCCACGACCAACAATTTGTTGGTAAAGGCTAACTGACTCTGTTGGGCGCAGAATGGCGATAAGGTCGACGTGCGGTGCATCGAAGCCGGTGGTCAGGACCGATACATTCACCAGATAGCGAAAACGCTGGGCTTTGAACTCTTCAATCAGCACGTCGCGCTCAGCGCCTGGCGTATCTCCAGTGATTAGCGCGGCATCGTCAGCGGGCAGCAGGCCCTGAATTTCTTTGGCGTGCTCAACGGTGGCGGCGAAAATCATCACCCCTTTGCGGGTTTGGGCAAACTCGATAATCTGGCTGATGATATGTGGCGTTATTCGCTGCTGCTTTTTCAGCTCCTGATTCAGATCTGCTTCGCTAAACAGGCCGTTACTCTGCGCCTGCAGGCGACTAAAGTCATACTGCACGACCGGCATGTCGAGGCGTTCTGGCGGCGTCAGGTAGCCGTGTTTAATCATGTAGCGCAGCGGTAATTCATAAATGCAGTCGCGAAACAGCGCTTTTTCATCGCCGCGCACCATACCATGATAATGAAAATGATAAATCCAGCCCTTACCCAAACGAAAAGGTGTGGCGGTAAGCCCGAGCAGACGTAAGTGGGGATTTACTTTAGTCAGGTGAGTGAGGATTTGCTGATACTGACTCTCTTCATCATCGCCAATACGGTGGCATTCATCGACGATCAGCAGTGAGAATTCACCCTGAAAGGCCTCCAGATTACGCGCTACCGACTGTACGCTGCCAAAGACTACTTTCCCGTGGCTCTCTTTACGCTTCAGGCCTGCGGCAAAAATATCGGCTTCAAGCCCCAGCGCACAATATTTGGCATGGTTTTGTGCGACCAGTTCTTTGACGTGCGCCAGTACCAGTACGCGACCACGTGCCACGCGGGCCAGTTCAGCAATCACCAGACTTTTGCCCGCGCCGGTTGGCAGGACGATAACCGCCGGGGTGCGGTGGTGGCGAAAATGGTTGAGCGTGGCGTCCACGGCTTCTTTTTGGTACGGGCGAAGAGTAAAAATCATGAGCTCATTAAGATAAACAGCAACAATGTATAGTATGCCATGAATCATTTCCCTTGAGGGATGGTGTAACACCGCTATACTGGGCGGATAATAGTCCCACTTTTCGGGCGTAAACCCGCTTCTCGTATTTTTACAGGCAAAAATCACACTCATGCGACTTGATAAATTTATCGCTCAGCAACTCGGCGTCAGCCGCGCTATTGCCGGGCGTGAGATCCGTGCTAACCGCGTTACCGTCGACGGTGAAATCGTTAAAAACAGTGCCTTTAAGCTGCTACCAGAACACGACGTCGAATATGACGGTAATTCTCTGGTTCAACAAAATGGCCCGCGCTATTTTATGCTGAATAAGCCTCAGGGTTATGTTTGCTCAACGGATGACCCGGATCATCCGACGGTGCTCTATTTCCTTGATGAACCGGTTGCCTACAAATTGCATGCGGCAGGGCGTCTGGATATCGACACCACCGGACTGGTACTGATGACCGATGACGGACAGTGGTCGCATCGTATCACCTCTCCTCGTCACCATTGCGAGAAAACCTATCTGGTGACGCTGGAGTCGCCAGTGGCAGACGATACCGCCGAGCAGTTTGCCCATGGCGTACAGTTGCATAATGAGAAAGACCTGACCAAACCGGCTGTTCTGGAGGTCATTACGCCAACTCAGGTGCGATTGACCATCAGCGAAGGGCGTTATCATCAAGTAAAACGTATGTTTGCCGCGGTGGGTAACCACGTTGTGGAACTGCACCGTGAACGAATTGGTGACATCAGGCTTGATGACGATCTGGAGCCGGGTGAATACCGTCCATTGACCGAAGAAGAAATCGCCAGCGTTAACTTAACCCCGCGTTAATTTCAGGAGCTAAATGTGACCACCCGGCAGAACTCGTCAATTGCCATAGTCTTTATCCTTGGCTTGTTAGCCATGCTGATGCCGTTGTCGATTGATATGTATCTTCCGGCGCTACCTGTTATCTCAGAACAGTTTGGTGTGCCTGCGGGTAGCGCGCAGATGACCCTCAGTACCTATATTCTGGGGTTTGCAGTGGGGCAGTTGCTCTATGGCCCAATGGCTGACAGCATTGGGCGCAAGCCGGTTATTCTGGGCGGAACGCTGGTGTTTGCGGCGGCGGCAGTGGCCTGCGCCCTGGCGCAAACTATCGATCAACTGATCGTGATGCGTTTCTTCCACGGTCTGGCTGCTGCGGCGGCGAGCGTGGTAATCAACGCCCTGATGCGCGATATCTATCCAAAGGAAGAGTTCTCGCGCATGATGTCATTCGTCATGTTGGTCACCACGATAGCGCCATTACTGGCACCTATCGTGGGTGGTTGGGTGCTGGTATGGCTGAGCTGGCACTATATCTTTTGGATCCTCGCCATGGCGGCTGTTCTGGCGTCGGTGATGATCTTTACGCTGATCAAAGAGACCCTGCCTGTAGAGCGTCGCCAGCCGTTTCGCCTGCGTACCACTATTGGCAACTTTGCCTCGCTGTTTCGTCATAAACGAGTGCTGAGCTATATGCTGGCCAGTGGGTTCAGCTTTGCCGGGATGTTCTCGTTTCTGAGCGCCGGACCCTTTGTTTACATTGAGATCAACCACGTTTCACCGCAGCATTTCGGTTATTACTTCGCATTGAACATCGTATTCCTGTTCGTGATGACTATCATCAACAGCCGCTTTGTGCGTCGGGTTGGGGCATTGAATATGTTCCGTACCGGTCTGTGGATCCAGTTCGTGATGGCGGGATGGATGGTCTTTAGCGCACTGTTTGGGCTGGGGTTCTGGGCTCTGGTCGTGGGCGTTGCGGCGTTTGTTGGCTGTGTATCGATGGTGTCATCAAACGCCATGGCGGTTATTCTGGATGAATTTCCGCATATGGCGGGAACGGCGTCATCGCTGGCTGGGACATTCCGCTTTGGCATTGGCGCCATTGTCGGGGCCCTGTTGTCTCTGGCGACCTTTAACTCGGCCTGGCCAATGATATGGTCGATCGCATTTTGCGCTACCTGCTCAATTCTCTTCTATCTTTACGCCAGTCGCGCTCAAAAACGGTGATCTATTACACAACCTGGGGGCCATAAGGTCTCCAGAGTTGATGTACATCAACCGCAAATCTATCATTTCCCCCGCTTATGTTTATTTTATGTAAAATCAATTTATGTAAAAAGTCACATCATTGTAGTTAAAAAGGTTGAGTTAGATCGCAGAAACGAGTACATATAGCCCGGAAATATGCCAGAACCGTTGAATAAATTTAATTACTGGGTTCTGTAAGCAGCATAAGTACTGGATGTAAACGTTTACCAACTGTCTAAAGACGTATTGTCAATGATGTGTTAATATTGATGTAAAATAATTGTGAAGTGATTGTGCTTCCAGGGAAAGAAAGTGATGACATTACAACTCTCAATCGTTCATCGTCTGCCGCAGAGCTATCGTTGGTCGGTGGGTTTCGCAGGTTCGAAAGTTGAACCGATTCCGCAAAACGGTCAGAGTAATGAGAACAGCCTGGTGGCACTCAAATTGCTCAGTCCTGATGGTGACAGCGCGTGGTCAGTCATGCATAAGCTCAGCCAGGCCCTCAGTGATATCGAGGTTCCTTGTTCCGTACTGGAATGTGAAGGAGAGCCGTGCCTGTTTGTGAATCGTCAGGACGAATTTGCCGCGACCTGCAGACTGAAAAACTTCGGCGTGGCTATCGCAGAACCGTTTTCAAACAACAATCCTTTTTGAGCGTCAGCTTAGCGCGAGCAGCTGACGCGTATAGGCCTGCTGTGGTGCGTTAAAGACGTGCTCGCATTGCCCTTGCTCCACGACCTCTCCCTGACGTAGCACAATAACCTGATGGCATAATGCGCGTACTACGTGCAAATCATGGCTGATAAAAATATAAGCCAGCCGATGCTTTTCCTGTAAGGATTTTAACAACGTCAGGATTTGCGCCTGTACGGTCCTGTCGAGCGACGATGTTGGTTCATCCAGAATGATCAGGGAAGGTTTGAGAATCAATGCTCTGGCAATAGCAATGCGTTGGCGTTGTCCGCCAGAAAACTCCGCAGGATAACGATGTCGCGTTTCGCTATCCAATCCCACTTCCGCCATTACCGCTTTCACCTGTGCCTCGCGTTGTTCGGCTGACAGGGTAGGCTGATGAACGCGCAACCCCTCCTCGATAATCTGTAGCACGCTCAGGCGTGGGTTTAGCGAGGAGTTGGGATCCTGAAATACCACCTGAATACGGTGACGGACCGGCAACAGCTGGCGTCGATTTAAGGTATGCAGTGCCAGCCCATCGAACACAATGCTTCCCTGCGAGGTGATTAACCGCAGAAGCGCCAGCCCGGTGGTGCTTTTTCCTGAGCCTGACTCTCCCACCAGCCCCAGCGTTTCACCGGGCCGGAGGGAAAAACTGACGTCGTTAACGACGACGTTGTGGTCCACCACGCGTTTCAGGATACCTTTGCGGATAGGAAAGGCGACGCGGAGTTTTTCCACTTCCAGCAACGGAGCTTGCCCGACAGGCAAAAGTACCGGGTCGCCGGAAGGTTCGCTGTTTAACAATTTCTTCGTGTAGGGATGCGTTGGCGCAGTGAGCAACTGTGCTGCTCTATTTTGCTCAACGCACTGGCCGTTTTGCATGACCGCCACGGTATCGGCCAGTTTTTTCACAATGCTCAGGTTGTGGGTGATGAACAGTAATCCCATGTTCAGTTCGCGCTGTAGTTCCCTCAGCAGTTGCAGGATCTGTGCCTGGACGGAAACGTCCAGCGCGGTAGTCGGTTCATCGGCAATAAGCAGCTCAGGTCGTGTCAGCAGTGCCATGGCGATCATCACGCGCTGGCGTTCACCGCCGGACAGTTGGTGCGGGTAATCTGCGAGACGTTTGGCTGCCTGACGGATGCCTACGCGATCCAGGCAGGTCAGGATTTCTGCCCGCGCCGCCTCCCGACGCATTCCCCTATGCAGCGACAGCACTTCATAAAGCTGTTTTTCCAGATTGTGGAGCGGGTTCAGTGACACCATCGGCTCCTGGAAAATCATGGCGATTTTATTCCCCCGTACACCACGAAGCGTCTGCTCGTTGGCGTGAAGTAATGATTCACCATGAAAACGGATGTCCCCGGAAGGGTAAACTACCGGAGGGGACGGTAACAACCGTAGGATAGAAAGCGCGGTCACGCTTTTCCCCGAGCCAGACTCGCCCACCAGCGCTAGCGTTTGTCCGGCATCAACCCGTAGTGAGAGGGCATTGACTACGGTGCGCACGGTCTCTTGTTGACGAAAACCTACCGATAAATTTTCAATGGCTAACAGAGGTTGTGTCATTTTAAATCGCCTTGTTGGGATCAAACGCATCGCGTACCGCTTCACCAATAAAGATCAGTAGCGATAGTAGCAGGGCAACGGAGATGAACGCGGTGATGCCAAGCCACGGTGCCTGCAGGTTGTTTTTACCCTGCAACAGGAGTTCTCCCAGTGATGGCGAGCCAAGCGGTAAACCGAACCCAAGAAAATCCAGTGAGGTCAGGGTGGTTATCGAGGCGCATAAAATAAACGGTAAAAAAGTCAGGGCCGCGACCATCGCGTTGGGCAGCATATGACGCAGAATAATACTGCGATCGCTTACGCCTAGCGCTTGAGCGGCTCGAATGTAATCAAAGTTTCGGGTACGTAAAAATTCCGCGCGCACCACGCCAACCAGACTCATCCAGCCAAACAGTACGGTAATGCCCAGCAGCCACCAGAAGTTAGGCTGGACCACGCTCGACAATAGGATGATGAGAAACAGCGTTGGCATTCCTGACCAAACTTCAATGAATCGTTGCCCCCACAGGTCCACCTTGCCGCCATAATAGCCCTGAATTGCGCCAGCCATAATGCCCATCACGCTCGAACAGAGGGTGAGCATTAGACCAAACAAGACAGAAATACGTGTGCCGTAGAGGATGCGCGCCAGTACATCACCGCCGTTGGCGTCTGTTCCCAGCCAGTTTTGTGCGGAAGGCGGGGAAGGGAAGGGCTTATCGGTGGCAAAGTTAATGCTGGTGGCCCCAAAGCGTATTGGTGCCCACAGGATCCAGCCCTGGTTTTCCAGGCGCTGTTGTAGCCACGGGTCCTGATAATCAGCCTGAGTCGCCAGCGGTCCGCCGAAGTCGCTTTCACTGTAGTTTTTGAACAGGGGGAAATACCAGCTATTGTCGTAGCGCACCAGTAGCGGCTTATCATTGGCAATCAGTTCTGAACACAGGCTAAGACCGAACAGCACCAGAAAAATCCACAGCGACCAGTAGCCGCGACGATTGTGGCGAAAGCGCGCCCAGCGGGCCTGATTGACGGGGCTTAATCGCGACATTAGCGTCCCTCAAAATCAATACGAGGATCGACCAGCGTATAGCTGATGTCGCTGAGGATATTCAGCAGCAGACCGATCAGGGTGAAGATATAAAGCGTGCCAAACATTACCGGGTAGTCGCGTGATACGGTGGATTCATAACCCAGCAATCCCAGGCCGTTAAGTGAGAACATCACTTCAATCAGCAGTGAGCCGGTAAAAAACATGCTGATAAACGTTGCCGGGAAGCCGGCGATCACCAGCAACATGGCATTGCGAAACACATGTTTCCACAGAATATTTTTCTCGCTGACCCCTTTAGCGCGTGCGGTGACGACATATTGTTTGCGCACCTCATCCAGAAATGAGTTCTTGGTCAGCATAGTCAGTGCGGCAAACCCACCAACCACCGTCGCCAGCACCGGCAGGGTAATATGCCAAAGGTAGTCGGTTACTTTCTGATACCAGGGCAGGGAGTCAAAATTGGCCGAAACCAGCCCGCGAAGCGGGAACAGGTCGTAGTAGCTTCCCCCGGCAAAAAAGACGATCAGCAAAATAGCAAACAGAAAGGCCGGTATGGCATATCCGACAATAATAAATGCGCTGCTCCAGACATCAAACCGGCTGCCGTTATGCACCGCTTTGCGGATCCCAAGCGGTATCGACACCAGGTAGATGATGAGCGTACTCCACAGCCCCAGCGTGATGGAAACAGGCAGGCTGTCTTTGATAAGCGTCAGCACCGAGGCGCTACGAAACAGGCTGTCACCGAAATCGAAACGAATGTAATCCCAGAGCATTTTGAAGTAACGCTCATGAATGGGCTTATCGAACCCATAGCGGCGAGTGATTTCGGCGATCACTTCCGGGTCCAGACCCCGGCCGCCTCGATAATTACTGTCGCTGATGTTACCAACGCCGGTTTGCGCGTGGCTGGCACGAACGCCTTCGCTACCCGCGCCGGGTAATGCCCCGCTTTGCCCGAACTCAATGGCGGCGACGGCCTGTTCAACCGGTCCGCCTGGGGCTATTTGCACGATAAAAAAGTTGATGGTGATGATGGCCCAAAGCGTTGGGATCACCAGCAGTAGACGTCGAATCAGATACGCGCCCATTTATTCTCCCTGTCGTCTGGCTGCGGGCAGTTTCGCCGCTTTGTTGACGTCATACCACCAGTTGTCGAGGCCAATGGTGTAAATTGGGCGAATAGCAGGATGTGAAAATTTATCCCACCAGGCGATGCGATCCTCTGCCATAAACCACATCGGCAACATGTAGTAGTTCCAGGTTAATACCCTGTCCAGTGCCCGGCCTAGTGGGATCAATTTGGCTTTATCACCTTGTGCCGCGATGATTTGGTCGATCAGTTTATCAATCACCGGGCTTTGTACGCCGGGGGCGTTGTAGCTGGAATCAATATATTGAGAGGCCCACAGAATTTGCAGGTCCGAACTCGGCCACGGCATCGCGCGATACAACCTCGGCATCATGTCATAGTCGCGACTGCGCAGGCGGTTCGTGATTTGTGAGTTATCCACCTGGCGGATATTCATGGTAATACCTAAGCGCTGCAGGTTATGCTGGAACGGCAGCACCCATTGACTGTTGCTGCCCGCCGGGAGCAACAGTTCAAAGCTCAGAGGTTTACCGCTGGCGCTATTTACCCGCTGCTGACCCTTTAGTACCCACCCGGCCTGCTCCAGTAAGGTATCGGCTTTCAACAGGTTGTCGCGATCGTAGCCATCGCCTTTTGATTTTGGCGGCTGATAGATTTGGCTAAAGACCTCAGAGGGGAGATCTTTTTTCAAGGGCGCGAGTATCACCAGCTCATCTGCGTCGGGGTATTTTGTCGCGGCATATTCGGTATTCTGAAAATAGCTGTTGGTCCGGCTCCAGGCATTATAGAACAGCGCTTTATTCATCCATTCAAAATCAAAGGCCAGCGTGATGGCTTCCCGTACCCGTCGGTCGCTGAATACCGGACGCTGAATATTAAATGCCAACCAGCGGGTATCCTGCGCGGATTCGTTCTTTTGTTCATCTTTGATGATGTAGTGATTCGCGAAATTTTTCCCGGTATAGCGCGTCGCCCAGTTTTTGGCATCATTTTCAAGACGCAGATCAAACGCACCGGCCTTAAACGCTTCAAAGGCGACGTTATCATCCAGATAGTAGTCGTAGCGGATGGTATCAAAGTTCCAGCGTCCACGATTGACGGGCAGATTAGCGGCCCAATAATCTTTGACGCGCGAATAGACAATATACTGACCCATCTTCCATTTCGTAATGCGATAAGGGCCGCTGGCGAGCGGTGGCGATGATAAGGGATCGCTGAGCTTATGATCTTTCCAGTACTTCTCTGGCATCACGGGTAACGAAAACAGGCTGAGCATGTCCTCTTTACCCGGTTTGGCTAATTCAATGCGTACGGTTAATGGCGCGATGGCTTTTACCGTTGTTCCCTTGTAGACCAGACGAAACTGCGGCACGCCTTCAGTCATAAATTTGTGGAAGGTGAATGCGACGTCGCGGGCGGTAATGGGTGAGCCATCGTGAAAACGCGCTCGTGGATTAATGGCAATTTCTACCCAGGAATAGTCGTCAGCGTAGCGCGCGCTGTCGGCAATGAGCGGGTAATAGCTACCAGGTTCATCGTCAGAGGTCGTAAACAACGTATCGTAAAGCGTTTCGGTACGTGCGCCGGGGTTACCGCGCATCGCGTAGCGGTTAAAGTTGTCAAATGTGCCAATGGAGGACAGTGTGATTTGACCCCCTTTAGGGGCTGCGGGATTCACATAATCGAAGTGATTAAAGTTAAATGCGTACTTCGGTTCACCCAGTACGGCAAAAGCATAGCTTTCTTTGATGGATTGCGCCTGGGCGCTAAACCCGATGAGGGTAATAAACAGAAGCAGTACGCGAGGGATCATATAAAAGCGATTTCCTTTTCCTGCCACAACCCGACGGGCATCATGCCTGAAAGATAAGGGATGTAGCGGCGAGTGAGAGTATATGAATCGCATACTGCGATCACCACGTCGGCTTATTGGGCTGTGCCATCCAACGCACAAAATCAGCAAGCTTTAATGGTCGGCTAATCCAGTATCCCTGGAAAAAATGCACCCCACGATCGCGCAGCCAACGGGCTTGCTCAGGAGTTTCTACCCCTTCCGCAACCGTCAGCATATTAAGACGTTTAGAAAGTGTCAACACGGCGTCCAGAACCGGAGAGGTCAGGGTTTCCGTCCCGATGGCGTTAATAAATCCGCGATCGATTTTCAGGTAGTCAACGGTAAAGCGTTCCAGATAAATAAGCGCGCTATGGCCGGTGCCAAAATCATCAATCGCAATTTCAAAACCTGCGGAATGCAGCCATTCAAATAGCTTTGTGGCCTCGTGCTGATTGAGCATATCTCGTTCAGTGATTTCCAGCACTATCTGAAAATAGTTTGCGGGAAGTGAAGCGTGCAGGTGCCGGATGTCGTCTTTAAATGTCTCGCCATGCAGATGCGATGGCGCGATATTGATCCCCAATTTTGCGCCAGCGGGTAACACTTTTTGCAGCGCCGGGGCATCCTGGGCGATCAACTTAAAGAGATGCTGAGTCAGCGGGACAATCATTTTCTGTGATTCAGCGTAATGAATAAAGGCATCCGGTGGGATCTCGCCCGTTGTTGGGTGATTCCAACGTAACAGGACCTCGACGCCTTTCACTTCCAGCGTTTGCATCTCTACGACGGGCTGGTACACCACATAAAACTGGTTATGCTTGATGGCGTTGAGGATATCTTTGCCTGGGCGTAAACGGATGCTGTAGATGTAGTACCAGAGGAGAAGGGCGGCAATAATCCCGGCCATACATCCCAACAAAATAGAATACCAGACGTCGGTATAGCTCCACTCTTGTGCGTATAAGCGAATTTTAAGCGGGATCCCTTCAAGAGTGGCCTGCCGCCAGGAGGTATGAGGAAGAGCGGAGACATCGATGATTCGCGATGAGAATGTCGAAATTGCGGTATTACCGACGATAATTGCAATACCGTCAAAATCATCCTGCCGGGCGGTATAGAGCAGATAAGGTGCCAGATTGATATTCAGTGAGGTAAATACGCCGCTATCGTTGAACGACGCGTTTCGGTGCCAAATCATGATCGCTGGTTTGTCCGGCATCATGGGCGTACCGGGAAGTAATTCCACATCAATATTTCTGCTGATATCGAGGTTCGGGATCAAATCTAAAATCGGAGTGAACATGGAACCTGTTGCGGAAGAGCAGAAAGCGATACCGTCTTTTACCAGTAAGAAAGCGCGAACGTTCAGGCTAAAGGCTGCACTGGAGGTCAGTTTAGCGCCAACTTGTTGGCAACTGTTGGCAACCAGCGGCTGAAGGGCATCGGTGGTGGTTTTGAGGTCGGTAAAGTAGCTGCTGACGTAATTCTGGATATCGGCAAGGAGCGTGTCGTACTTAACTTCTCGTTTATGCCAGGTGACGAAAAACTGCAGGGTACTCACGAGTATTGCGACGATAAGCCCCGTTAACATACAGGAAAGCAGGATTTTCCGACCGGATGAAGAAGAGCGTCTGAACATAGATCCTTATTTTACCTGATTTAACCGCTTACTCTGTATGAATATAACCTGAAATGACTCATGTTGTGAGATTTTTCTTAGTCGCAGGGGGAAACAAAAAAGCACCGCCGAAGCAGTGCTTTTGGAATGTCTCATCAGGATAGCCAAGGGATAGCTGCCAAACGAAACTAACTGCGGCTCAGAACCCGGCGAGCTTCGTTGTAGCGTTTTTTCCAGTAAGGCTCGTTCATGCTGGAAATGATAACGCCACTGCTGGTCGAGGCATGTACAAACTGGTTGTTACCGATATAAATACCGACGTGACGGCCAGTAGAACCAGCACGGAACAGAACCAGATCGCCTGTGCGCAGATTAGTGCGCGAAACGGATTTTCCCGTTTCCTGTTGTTCATAGGTTGAGCGCGGAAGCTCTAAACCAAATTGCTCGCGGAATGTACGCTGCACGAAGCTTGAGCAATCAATACCTTTTTTGGTGCTGCCGCCAAGGCGGTAACGCACGCCTTTCCAGTCAGCATATTGGTCCATAATACGTGATTTAACATCGATATTACGTACCATATTTTCAAATTCATCCTGAGAGGCTTGCAGTGAAGAGTTATCTCCATTGCCCACAGCATGCGTCTCAGAATGCATATTCTTGGCGGTGTTCGTTGTGCTACATGCAGAAAGCAGAACCGCAACTGCTATCGCGGGTATGCCCCGCAAGATATATCTCAAAATCGGTTGAGATTTGACCATTTTGTTTGTTTTCCCTTGAAGTCCTTAACGATAAATATCGTTATAAAAAATGCCAAACGTGACGAGACTAATTACCATCGCACGATGAGACAATTCCTTAAGGTCAAATCTGTGGCAGAACGCACAAATTTATTCTGAAAGGGAATAATTATCCCGCGAGGCAAAACGAGTTCGAGATTACCCGATCGTTCCGGTCAATGCGAGTGATTTTACGTGATTTCTTATAAGAAAAATTGATACAGAAAGTGAATAAACGGCATTGTCTAAATTAAGAACAGTCAGGGCAAAAAATACGCAACCTACTCATTTTAAACATGAATAAGATGACAGGAGAATGACAATCAGAATGATGAAATATTGCCCGGCATCATCAGGGAATCAGAAGTATCCCTGATGATGTTAATTACTCTGCGTTATTTGTTTAAAAATTGTTTGTTTTTGCCGGGTAGATAATTCACGAACAGAGTGACTAATCGGTCGCTTAATGGCGTCATTAGCCACCAGGGAAGGCCAATCAAGACCACCGTCATGGAACCAACCACGATATCGGTGAGCCAGTGGGCGCCAATCATTACGCGCGGGAAGGCAAAAACCACAGCAATAATAAGGCCGATTATTCCTGCGACTTTTCCGAAATAACGCAGCATGAATGCGGAAAAAATAAGCAGCATCATGCCGTGATCGCCAGGAAAACTGTCTTTCGACGCATCTTTGGTCGGAATATGCAGCAGTTCGCTGACGCGATAAATATTATCCAGCATAAGCGTGGGACTGGCGCGTTTAACGGGAATAAGCGCCTGGCCCAGCTGGTTTAATACCACTGCAGTGAGCAGCATAACCAAACCAATTGCCACAATGCGTCGGCGACCTTCCGACGTCTCTTTGAGCCAAAAGTGCAGCATCAATGCGCCCATAGCCAGCAATGAGCAGCCATCAAATGCCCGATTATTGGTAATAGCAACAACCCATAAGAACAGCGGACTTTCCACCAGTTTATGATTAAAGAAGCGGAAAACGCCCGTATCGAGTGAAGACCAGAACCCATGCCCGGCTGGAATATACCAGGACAGAAACAGTGCCAGACCAGCAATATTAAGCAGGAGGATTAAAGGGTATCGGGTTTTCATCGTCGTTTACCATTGCTAAAAACGAAGGCAACCTTACGCGCTAGCGTCTAAACGAAGTCTCAACAACGCGCTCTGTAACGCATTCCAGTCAGTCTCGGTATCGGCGATGAGTTCAATACGGCTATCCGGTGGTGCGACGTTTTGCGTCTCTATATGCCAGTCGTCTCCCTGGCGGTTAATGCGTACCAGTCCTTCTTTAATACGCATTACCCCCTTCACGCGCCCAACCGGGGCAAGACGCGACCATTCCAGCAGACCGATGGTATCGAACACCGTATCGGCGTCAAAAATCCAACCGCAGGCCTGATGGCCCTGACCGCTGTTCAGGCTACGACGCCAGCGCTGCTGTGCGGGTAAGCTCAACGCTGCCAGCCCCTTTTTGTTGGCATGGCTATGGTCGTGCTCCGCGCTTGCAGGAAGCTCCGCCAGGTTTAGTCGGGGTAAATCCAGTAGCTGTCCGTCAATTTGCCCATGGTCGGCATGAACCAACTGTCGATTACCGCCGTAGTGTTGCCACCAGCTTTGCAGGGCGTTTTCGCTTTCCGTCGTGGCACGGTCGGTTTTGTTGGCAACAATGATATCAGCGGCGGCCAGCTGATCGCGGAAATTGTCATTGGCGACGCTTTTCTCATCCAGTAACAGGCGAGGATCAAGGATACAAAGGGTTGCGCGCAGATCGATCCACGGCTCATAAACCGGTGCGGTGAGTAAATCCAGAATCTGTTTGGGATGCCCGAGGCCGGTGGGTTCAATCAGCAGGCGGTCGGGTTTCCCCTGACGCAGCAGCGTATTGAGGCCAACCTGCATTGGCAGACCGTTAACACAGCACATACAGCCGCCAGGGATCTCTTTTAGCAGCGCACCGCTGTCGGCCAGCAACGCGCCATCAATGCCAACTTCGCCAAACTCATTAACCAGCACGGCCCACTTCTCAGCAGGGTCTTTGTTTGCCAACAAATGAAGAATAGAGGTGGTTTTGCCACTGCCGAGAAAACCGGTGATGAGATTGGTTTTAGTCACATTTACTCCAGAATCATAAATTACCGTAATGGCATTTAACAATCCTGGCGAAAAACGGGGAAAAAGAGAAGGGGTGAGAGGACGAAGAGGCGCTTCGTCCTGCTTAATGGCAGAAATCGTTAACTTTTTAACGTCTCAATGACAGCCTGATGCGCACCGTATTGGGCAATGCGTTGCCAGGCCTGCTGAATGGCCGCGACAAACTGCGGATTCTGTACGAGATCGGTGGCGAAAATCTCGCGCAGCGAAAGCAGGGCGTTGACGCGTTCTGACTCTGTGCTCTGTTTAACCAGAGCGGCAATTTTTTCACTCAACGGGTCACGAACATCAATAGCGGTGCCTGAATCATCCACGCCGCTCACATAACGCATCCAGCCTGCGACGCCGAGCGCCAGCAGTGGCCACTCACTTTGGCGGGCTAAATGTACGCGGATCCCTTCCAACATGCGCTGGGGTAATTTCTGGCTACCGTCCATCGCGATTTGCCAGGTTTTATGTTTCAACGCTGGGTTGGCAAAACGCTCCAACAGGCTTAGGGCATACTGGTCTAAATCCACATCGGTAATTTGCAGCGTAGGTGCCTGTTCGTTGAGCATCAGGCGGTAAGCGGCTTCACGAAATGCGCTGTCCTGCATACAGTCGCTGATGTGCTGGAACCCGGCCAGATAGCCGAGATAAGCGAGAAACGAATGACTGCCGTTCAGCATCCGAAGTTTCATTTGTTCCCACGGCAACACATTTTCGACCATCTGGACGCCCGCCGTTTCCCATTGTGGGCGGCCACACACAAAATTATCTTCAATCACCCACTGGATAAACGGTTCGCAGCTGATTGCGCAAGGATCGGCAACCCCCAGCTCGCGGGCAATTTCGGCCAGTGACTCTTCAGTGGCGGCAGGGACAATGCGGTCGACCATGGTGCCTGGGAAACTGACATGCTCCTGAATCCAGGTTGCCAGTTCTGGTGAACGTTTCTCCGCCATTCCAAGGACGGCGTTTTTTACCACATGACCATTGTCCGGGATGTTATCGCAAGAGAGGACGGTAAACGGCTGTAGCCCGCGTTCACGTCGGCGGTGTAGGGCTTCAACAATAATTCCGGGGGCAGAGTGCGGTTCAGTCGGTGTTTGCAGATCGTGAGCAATACGTGGATTACTGAGGTCTAACGAACCTGTCGCCGGATCGATGCAGTAGCCTTTTTCTGTGATGGTTAGCGAGACAATAGCCACCTGAGGTTCGCAGAATTTTTCGATAATAGCCGCCAGCGAATCCAGCCTGGCGTTGAGACATTCGTTGACGGCGCCGATAACAATTGGCTGGTTACCGGTGGCCCCTTTTTCCAGCACGGTAAATAAATGATCCTGTTCGCGCAGTTGGCTCATCAGTCGATCGCCGCTGAACAGACTGATCTCACAAATACCCCAGTCTCCACCCTGCGCATTCAGCACCCTGTCGGTTAGTAACGCCTGATGGGCGCGGTGAAAAGCACCGAAACCAAAATGCACAATCCGCGTTTTTAATTGCTGGCGGTCGTATTGCGGCATCATGACATTTTCCGCCAGTGGCGCTGAGGCAATAGTTTTCATTTAATACACCTGATTAACCATAAATTAACAATGGCAGTATAAAGTTATATGACAACAAATTGAATTGGTGTGCCTCATTTATCCGGGGAATGTGAGCTTGATCAACCAATCATCGGCAATGTGTTGATCAGTTGACGGATGCCTGTATGGTAGTCGTCATTAAGATGATTTAATTTGGTATAACAACTTGTGAGGTGAAACAATGGAACAAACCTGGCGTTGGTACGGACCTAACGATCCGGTATCGCTTGATGATGTGCGTCAGGCTGGCGCAACGGGTGTTGTGACCGCCTTGCACCATATTCCTAACGGTGAAGTGTGGCCGGTAGAAGAAATTCAGCAGCGTCGGGCCATTCTGGCTGAAAAAGGGCTGACCTGGTCGGTAGTGGAAAGTATCCCTGTCCACGAAGATATCAAAACGCGTTCAGGTCAATATCAAACGTGGATTGCCAACTATCAGCAGAGTATCCGTAATCTGGCGACCTGTGGTATCGATACGGTGTGCTATAACTTCATGCCGATCCTCGACTGGACGCGTACCGACCTCGAATATCAACTGCCGGATGGTTCCAAAGCGCTGCGTTTTGACCAGATTGCTTTTGCGGCCTTCGAACTTCACATTCTGCAACGCCCGGGAGCTGAAGCGGATTATACCGCCGAAGAACAACGCCAGGCGCTGGACTACTTCAATGCCATGAGCGATGCAGAAATTGAAAAGCTGACCCGCAATATCATTGCTGGCCTGCCTGGTGCAGAAGAGGGCTATACGCTGGATCAGTTCCGTGCGCGTCTCGCTGAATATGACGGCATCAGTAAGGATGATCTGCGCGATAATATGGCGGTATTCCTGCGGGCGATTGTGCCAGTGGCAGAAGAAGTCGGCGTGCGTCTGGCCGTGCATCCTGACGATCCGCCGCGCCCGATCCTTGGCCTGCCGCGTATCGTTTCGACTATCGAAGATATGCAGTGGCTGAAAGAAACGGTCGATAGCATTAATAACGGTTTCACCATGTGTACCGGTTCTTACGGCGTGCGCGCTGATAACGATCTGGTGAAAATGATCGAAACCTTTGGCGATCGTATCCACTTCACGCACCTGCGCTCAACCTGTCGTGAAGATAACCCGAAAACCTTCCATGAAGGTGCGCACCTGCAGGGCGATGTGGATATGGTATCGGTGGTGGCTGCCATTTTGAGCGAAGAGCAGCGGCGTAAAAAAGCGGGCGACCTGCGTCCTATCCCGATGCGTCCGGATCATGGACACCAGATGCTTGACGATCTGCACAAGAAAACCAACCCGGGCTACTCTGCGATTGGTCGCCTGAAAGGCCTGGCAGAAGTCCGTGGCGTTGAGCTGGCGCTGAAACAAACGCAGTTCCGCGATCTGCTGTAAGTCTAACAACAGGGATTGCGCGACAGGCGCGATCCCTGTTTTTCATCAAGGCTGCGCGAGCGCCTGCTCCAGCACTGTCAGCACTTTATTGATCTGCTGTATCTGCAATCCACCAAATCCAAAAAACATAACAGCATCGCTGTTCTCTTTGCACCATGGGGCTTCTGATCCATTTTCTATATCCGGCAGAGTGTCGAAACGGATCCCGGCCAACAGGCAGCATTGTTGTAACCTGGTGATGAATTCTGCGTGTCTGGCAATGTGTAACGAGAGGTGCAGACCTGCCGTTGCGCCAGCGATTTTCCCTTCGGGAAACAGAGTGGAAAGGCCATCGCGTAACAGGGTGAGGCGCGTCGCATAGCTGCAGGCCAGCTTGCTGATATGCGTATAGAACACCTGGTTTTGCATCAGTTCGGCCAAAAATTGCTGCAACAACCACTGACTGCCGTTGTTATTGAGCGCTTTCATATTCTGTACCGCCGGAAGCAATTCATCAGGGCAAATAAGATAGCCAAGCCGTGCGCCTGGCCCCAGCGTTTTAGAAAATGTCCCCATGTAGATAACCCGGTTGTGATAATCCATGGCTTTCAGCGCGGGAAGGGGATTTTCCCCATAGGTAAAAACGGCATCGTAATCATCTTCAATGATGTAAGCGCCGACGCGTTGCGCCCACGTTAATAATGACTGACGGCGCTCCAGTGAAAGCACGCTTCCCATCGGATACTGATGCGCTGGAGTAACATAACAAAGCTGGGTTTCATACTCGGGTAAATTATCTGTTTGCAGCCCGTGGTTATCTACGGCAATTGACGTAATGTCTGCACCGTAATAATTAAAAAGATGCCATGCGCCAGAATAACAAGGGGATTCCGTCACAATATGGCACTTTTTTTGCTGACTGACAGCATGATGAATAATAAATATTTGGCTGAGCAGTGATAATCCTTCCTGAATCCCGTTGGTAATGATGATGTTCTCTGCTCGGGTATTAATTCCGCGGGATAAATTAAGGTATCTGACCAATTGCTCACGCAGTGAAAATAATCCACTTGGTGAATGGTATCGGGTAAATAATTGTTCTTTAAGTATGCTTGGAGCATTATTCCATTTCCGCCAGCTTGACCAGGGAAAAGCGTTGGGATCGGGGACGCCCATCCGACAGTAGCACTCTCGTCCAGGCTCGGCGTAAACATCGGTTGAGACTCCGGCAGCTTTAGGTTTTGTCGGCGGAGAACCTTGGGTAACGGGCACATGCGTTGGTGTTATACGTACAGGCGTGGTGAATATCACTTCATAGCCAATGCCGTGTCGGCTCTTGATTAACCCTGCTGCCATAAGCTTATCATAGGCCATCACTACCGTTATTTTGGCTACGTTCAATACCTGAGCCTGCTCGCGAATAGAGGGAAGCTTATCGCCACAAAGCAAATCTCCCCGCTGAATAGCCTGGAAATAAAATTGGAAAATTTGCAATTGCAGCGGAGTGCGGAGTTCTCTATTGAGCGTTAATGTAAGCATGAGTAATTCCTTATTAATATATGGCCACTATATTACGAATTTCTCGTTTTTACTATTTGATACACCTCATGGAGTAGCAGCTGTTCCTATAGCTTGCTATCGCTGTCTCTATTTTTGATTTTTATTATCCCTTAGCGTGTCGCTATTAAAAAATGGAGGCAAGCATGTCGTGGATAAGAAAGAACGCATTGTGGTGCGTATTGGCTGGGGCGGTGGCAATGGCCCTGGCTATTTGGGGATCGTGGCAAGGCGTTCATTACACCAGTACCACCGAATTTTGTTTATCGTGTCACTCGATGCGCACGGCTGGAGAGGAATATAAAACCAGCGTGCATTTTCGTAACGCATCTGGCGTGCGGGCTGAGTGTAAGGATTGTCATATTCCCCCGGGCGTTGTTCCAACGCTTGTTCGTAAAACTGAAGCCTTAAACGACCTCTATCACACCTTTATTTCTCCTTCTATCGATACTCCTGAAAAGTTTGCTGCCAAACGCCCGGAGCTGGCCCAGCGGGAGTGGGCACGCATGAGCGCGAATAATTCAGCGGCGTGTAAATCCTGCCATAGCTATGAGGCAATGGATCATGGCAAGCAATCGGCAAACGCGGCTGCGCAAATGACCGCAGCGGCAGCAAAAGACAGTAACTGTATCGATTGTCACAAAGGAATAGCTCATCACAAACCCGATATGAGCAGCGGTTTTCGCGATCGCTATAAGCAGCTACAGCGTCAAGGAGATACGCCAACGGATGCGACCACACTGTTTTCATTAAGCGAAAAATCACTGGCGGCAACGGCAGGGAGTCCGGTCGGGAAGGCGCTGTTATTTCCTGCTACCGAGGTCAAGGTGCTGAAAAAAGAAGGCAGTAACGTGCAGCTCGAAATCACGGGCTGGCGAGAAAGCAAAGGGCGTGGACGGGTGATCACCCAGTATATGGGGAAACGCGTTTTCTCCGCCGTTCTCGATGAGCCCCTGATGGCGAACGTAAAAGTGCTACACACCCAGGTCGATCCTGACTCACATCAGGAATGGCAGCAGGTGAGCGTCACCGCCTGGACCACCGATCAGGACTTTATCAACACGCTTGCGCCAATCTGGGAATACTCAGATCAAATGCTGCAATCCACCTGTAGCGCCTGTCATAGCACTCCTCCTACAACCCGATATACCGCTAACGGCTGGATCGCCGGACTGAAAGCCATGTCGACCTATTACCGGCTTAATCCGGTGGAGGAACGTACGTTGTTGAAATACCTCCAGACCCACGCCAGCGATGTGTCTGAAACCAACAAAAAGTAAGGATAATGTATGGATATTCATGACTTTAATCCGTCCCGCCGCCGTTTTCTCAACGGAATGCTGGCGGTGGGGGCTGCCAGCGCACTGGCGCCTAATCCGCTGATATCAAAAGTGTGGGCGGCGGGGGAAAATCCCGAGCAGTGGATCCAATCTGGTTCGCACTATGGCGCTTTTGAAGCCAAAGTGGTCAACGGTGAGTGGACCGAAACCCGTCCGTTCAAACATGACAAATACCCCTGCGATATGCTGAACGCGGTGCGTGAAGTGGTCTACAACCCGTCGCGGGTACGCTACCCGATGGTGCGTCTTGACTGGCTGCGTAAGCGTGAGAAGTCAGATCGCAGTCAGCGCGGAGATAACCGTTTTGTTCGGGTCAGTTGGGATCAGGCGCTGGATCTGTTTTACGAAGAGCTGGAGCGGGTGCAAAAAACCTATGGCTCATCAGGCGTATTTACCGGGCTTGCCGACTGGCAAATGGTGGGCAAATACCATAAAGCGGGCGGGGCGATGGATCGGGGACTTGGCCTGCATGGTAGCTATGTGACAACCGTCGGCGACTATTCTGCGGCAGCGGCACAGGTCATTTTACCGCATGTGATTGGTTCGCTGGAAGTTTATGAGCAGCAGACGTCGCTCCCGCTGGTGATTCAAAACAGCAATACCATCGTGCTGTGGGGCTGCGATCCGATCAAGAACCTGCAGATCGAGTTTTTGGTTCCCGATCACGATGCGTTTGGCTACTGGCAGCAGATTAAAGAGGCGGTAGCGCAGGGTAAGATGCGCGTTATCAGTGTTGATCCGGTGCGGAGCAAGTCGCAAAACTATCTTGGCTGCGAGCAGTTGGCGTTGCGGCCACAAACCGATGTCGCGTTAATGCTGGCGCTGGCGCATACCTTGTACGAAGAAAAACTGTACGACACGGCGTTTATTACCGATTACACCGTCGGCTTTGAGCAGTTTTTGCCGTATCTGCTGGGCGAAACCGATAAACAGCCGAAAAATGCCGAATGGGCGGCTGAAATCTGCGGCCTGACGGCAGAGCAGATCCGAGACTTCGCCCGCCTGTTGGTGAAAGGGCGGACACAGTTTATGGGCGGTTGGTGCGTACAACGCATGCACCATGGTGAGCAGTATCCGTGGATGCTGGTGGTGCTGGCCAGCATGGTCGGTCAAATTGGTTTGCCCGGCGGCGGGGTAGGATTTGGCTGGCACTACAACGGCGGTGGTACGGTAACATCCGCCGGGCCTGTGCTTTCTGGACTGGGAGGGATCACGAATCCCCCGCAGGCAAAGTACAACGCGGATTTTCGCGGCGCATCGGAGCATATCCCCACTTCGCGTATCGTTGACTGCCTGCTTGAGCCGGGCAAAAAGGTTGCCTTTAACGGCGAGACGTTAACCTGGCCTGACATCAAAATGGCGATCTACAGCGCGGCGAATCCATTTCATGCGCAGCAGGACAGGAATCGCATGATCGACGCGTGGAAGAAGCTGGAAACCGTGGTGGTGTTGGATCACCAATGGACCGCGTCGTGCCGATTTGCCGATATCGTCCTGCCCGTTACTACCCGCTTTGAACGTAACGATATTGAGCAGTTCGGTACGCATTCGAATAAAGGGCTGATGGCGTTGCATCAGATCGTCAAACCGCAATATGAAGCGCGGCATGATTTTGATGTATTTGCCGGGCTGTGTAAGCGCTTTGACAAGGAAGCGGTGTACCGTGAAAACCGTGATGAAATGCAGTGGTTACAGGCGCTTTATGACGAAGGTGTGAAGATGGGGGCATCGCTCGGCGTCTCATTACCGGATTTCACAACGTTCTGGCAGGGGGATGGATATATTGAATATCCGCCGGGGCAGCCGTGGGTACGTCACGGTGAGTTTCGCGACCAGCCAGACCTGAATCCGCTGGGAACGCCGTCAGGTCTGATTGAAATCTACAGCAAAACCATCGCGGGCTTTGCCTATGAGGATTGTCCGGGGCATCCGGTGTGGATGGAACCCTTTGAGCGTACCCATAGCGGCAAAAAAGATAAATACCCGCTGCATCTGCAATCCTGCCATCCGGATAAACGTCTGCATTCCCAACTGTGCTCTAGCGAGGCGTTTCGTAACACCTATGCGGTTGCCGGAAGAGAGCCGCTTTATATCAGTGAACAGGATGCCACCGCTCGTGGCTTAAAAGCCGGTGATATCGCCCGCGTCTTCAACGCTCGTGGTCAGGTACTGGCTGGCGTAGTTGTCAGTCCGGATTTTTCCCCTGGCGTGATTCGTATTCATGAAGGCGCGTGGTACTCCCCGCAGGAAGGGGGGAAAGCCGGGACATTATGCACCTATGGCGACCCGAATGTGCTAAGCGCGGATATAGGTACTTCACAATTGGCCCAGGGGCCTTCAGCGCATACCGTGCTGGTGGAGGTCGAGCGTTATCAGCAGAAAGCCCCGCAGGTGACGGCATTCGGTGGTCCGCAGATTGTGAAAGAGGAGGGGACCAGTGCAGCATAAGCAAATTCATCAGCAGCGGGCAGCTGTGTACCAGTGGTTTTCGCAACTGTTATTTCGTGAGCTGGATGAAAAACAGCTTGCCAGTCTGGAAAACGGCGATAGCCAGGCTTGGATTGCCTCACTGGCGGCGGTTCCTGGAGTGTCTGCCGAGGTTAAACGTTTTGAGCATAGCCTGGGCCGGGTTTTGCGGCGCGACTCCCGACAACTGGAGCTGGCAGCAGATTTTGCCTCGCTGTTTCTGCTGGCCCCGCCAGCTAGTGTTTCTCCCTATGCAGGGCACTATCCACACACGACAGCGGCAGAAGAACGTCGGCAAATGAATGTGCTGCTGATTGAGCAAGGTCTGGCAGCGCGAGAGAATGAACCCTCCGATCATATTGCTGTGCAGTTGGCATTAATGGCGAGGATGGTTGCTAAAGAGGAGAGGCTATCGGCGCAATATTACTTTTTGCATCATCATATTCTGTGCTGGGCACCGTTATTTCGCGACGCTTGTCTGGTGCGGGATAACGAGGGGTTTTATCCTCAGACGGTGAATCTGATAGTGCGTTTTATGCAAGAGGATGAACAGTATCTGGAGTCGTTGCTGATGGATGATTTTTATTTCAGCAGCCAGCGCTGAAAATGAAAAAAGGGACAGCCTGCGCTGTAATGCCAGTCAGTTAAGCATTATGGAGAATATTTTATTGCGGCATAGGGTTCCGTTCACCTCAGCGGAGTCATTTCTCTGAAGCGCAGATACCCGTGAACGTGCAAGGGAGGCTCACCGCCGCCTCCCTTGCAACCCAGGCTCCCGGCGGGAAAATCGTCGCGATGCGATTCATTCGGCTCATGCCGTCTGCCTGTCGGGTCGGGGCCGAGCCTGCGTCCCTGCAGGCCGTCCCCTCTGCCCGCATCCCTGCGGGCAGACCCGGTCAGCCGTCAACGCCTCATCGATTTTCAGCCGGACCGGGGTCATCGCTTCAACTCTCTGATTTCCAGTTAAATCTGTTTTGCTGTTTAAACAAAAAAGTAGATGGTCAGGTGTGGCTGGTCCGGCTGAAAATTGCCGACGTGTTTCCGTAAGGCCGGGAGAACCCGCAGGGATGCGGGTTCAGGGCGCGCTTTGCAGGGACGCTACCTCGCGCCCGGCCCGATAGCCTGAAGGAAAAAGCGGAGGGTATTGCGTAGCAACAATTTTCCCGCCGGGAGCCGGGATTGTTAAGGGTACGGCGATAGTACCCTTAACACGTTCACAGGCAGTATCGTTTCAGAGAAGTGATATCACTAAAGTGAACGGAACATTTTGCCAGAGACAACATGTCATTATCTTTGGTTCACCTGTAACGACAGGAGCTTAATCTGCACGGCCCATATAGCGACGTTCTTCGATATGAATACGGATTTTTTCACTCGCACTCAGATACTCAGGAACCTGGATCACCAGACCAGTGCTCAGGGTAGCTGGCTTGTTGCGCGCACTCGCTGAAGCACCTTTAATACCCGGTGAGGTTTCAACGATTTCCAGGTCTACAGTCTGCGGCAGTTCAAGCGCCAGCAGTTGGCCGTCCCAGGTCAGTACCTGCATATCCGGCATACCGCCTTCCGGCATGAACAGCAGCTCTTCTTCAATCTGGTCTTTGGTGAAGGTATACGGGGTATAGTCTTCTTTATCCATAAAGATGTATTCGTTGCCATCGACGTAGGAAAAATCAACGCCACGACGGCTCAGAGTGACGGTATCCACGATATCGTCGCCTTTGAAGCGCTCTTCAACTTTCAGACCGGTACGCACATCAGAAAAACGCATTTTGTACAGCGTGGCAGCACCACGTGCAGACGGTGATTGAATATCGATATCTTTTACAATCAGCAGTTTGCCGTTGTAGTTCAGTACCATACCTTTTTTAATTTCGTTCGCTCTTGGCATCGAAAAAATCCTGTAGTGAGGAGTGTCTAAAATATCGCGTAAAACTACTCGCGCCGGGGCATTCAGGCAAGCGGAATTCATGCTTTTGCTGGTGCAAAAAAGGTGGTACTGTGCCCTTTCCGCACAATCCGATGGTTTACGATAAAGAGAGTACTATATGGAATGCCGTCCGGATTGTGGTGCATGCTGCACTGCGCCTTCAATCTCCAGTCCCATCCCCGGTATGCCTGATGGCAAGCCCGCTAATACGCCATGCGTTCAGTTGGATGAATCCCTGCGTTGCAAAATTTTTGCGTCGCCGCTACGACCAAAGGTGTGCGGCGGTTTACAGCCTAGTGCGGAAATGTGCGGGCGGACGACGCACCAGGCCATGGTTTATCTCATCGAGCTTGAAGCGCTAACCGCGCCTTAAACGTCCTTGATGCGTGCCAGGCACGCGACGGTGGCGACGATCATCACCAGTGCAAACCAGAACACCGCGTGATAGTTCCAAATTTCAGCGGCAATCCCCGCCAGCGATCCAGCAATAATCCAGCCCACGCGAATGGTATTCGTATAGAGGGTGGTGGCTGAACCCGCCTGTCCCGGCATCAGGTCCTGGAAATAGAGCATACCAATCCCGCCGAGAATACCGATGTAAATCGCGTTCAGCAGCTGTAAGCCAAGCAATATTGCCGGAGAGTGAGCCAGCAGCATACCGGCATAAAAGAAGAATCCGGCAACGACGGCAATTCTCATCAACAGACGTTTACCCAGACGCTTTGCAAAATAGCCAGCAATCAGCATGGTTGGGATTTCCAGTCCGGCTGCGGTGCCCATCATTATGCCCGCCAGTTTTTCCGGCAGATGCAGTTCGTTGATGATAAACAGCGGCATATTAATGATATAGAGACTATTGGTTCCCCACATTAATGTGCAGATAACAAACAGCAGCAACGTGTCGCGTCGATTGCGGCGCGGGGCCTCAACTGCGCCTGTCGCGAGAGGCACGTTTTTACTCATTGAGGGTAAAAACAGCCAGACCATTACGCCGCAGACAACAAACGCCACCGCCGCGCTGAGATACATCACCGTAAAGCTGAATCCCATGGCCAGCGCGTAGGCCAGCGGCGGGCCAATTACCCAGGCTAGCGAAACCTGCGCACGTAATATTGAGCTGAACATGACGGCTTCCCGACCTGTGCGGTCGGCGTGTTCACGGGCGAGAGCAAACATTTGCGGGTTGGCGGTCGATCCAAAGCTGCTGAGGAATACCCCGACAAACAGCAAGATAAAATAATTACGGTTCCAGGCGAACAGCACGCAGGCCAGCATCCCCAGCACGCAGCAAAACACAATCAGGTTCTTGCGATCGCCTTTTCTATCTGAACGTCCGGCCAGAAACTGACTTACCAGAATACCGATCACAGCGCTACCGGTAAAAAAGAACCCGACCATGCCGGGACGGGCGTGGACTTCATCCGTCAGAAAAAGGCTGAGCGTTGGCGTCTGCAACGCACCGGCGATACCCGTCAGAAATGCGACAAGCAGGAACGCCGAAGACGTTAAATCAAACGCCTTGGGTGTGGCGGCTACGGGGGTGTTATGCATGTTTTGATATCAATGATGTGAAGAGACGCGGAGTTTACGCCGCTTGTCAGAAAATAAACAGGGAGCCAAATCAAAATCGGCATCAAAAATCAAAATAGCATTTCAGTCAAAGACTGCTGTTTGCTGACGTTGCTGAATCTGACAAGCTGACGGCGTTTTTGCGTCAGCATTTTTTTCTCCTTCGCAGAGAAAATGTGCGTTATCTCTAAATTCAGCAAGTAATTTGTCAACTTTACTTGTGTGCTGAAGAAAAAAGAGCAAGACTTCTTGAAACGTTTCAGCGTCATCTTGCCTTAACTGATGGAGTCGGGTGACGCCTTTTTTCTCATGTTGGCTGAATCGTTTCAATTCAGCGGGAGAGGAGAATCATGTTCCAGTTATCTGTTCAGGATATTCACCCGGGCGAACAGGCCGGGAATAAAGAAGAGGCTATTCGCCAGGTTGCCGCTGCCTTAGTGCAGGCGGGTAACGTCGCGGAAGGCTACGTCAATGGCATGCTGGCGCGCGAACAACAGACGTCCACGTTCCTCGGCAACGGTATTGCGATTCCTCACGGTACGACGGACACGCGCGATCAGGTACTGAAAACCGGTGTGCAGGTATTTCAGTTTCCGCAAGGCGTGACCTGGGGCGAAGGGCAGGTTGCTTATGTGGCAATCGGCATCGCCGCAAGCTCTGATGAACACCTCGGTTTACTGCGTCAGCTGACACACGTGCTGAGCGATGACTCCGTTGCTGAACAGCTGAAATCTGCGACCACGGCGGAAGAACTGCGTGCGCTGCTGATGGGTGAAAAGCAAAGTGAGCAGCTGAAGCTTGATAACGAAACGCTGTCGCTGGATGTCGTGGCCAACTCGCTGGTGACGCTGCAGGCACTCAACGCGGCACGGCTGAAAGAAGTCGGTGCGGTTGACGCCACCTTTGTGGCCAGAGCAATCAATGAGCAGCCGATGAATCTTGGTCAGGGGATCTGGCTGAATGACTGTGCTGAAGGTAACGTGCGTAGCGCCGTTGCGGTCAGCCGTGCAGCAACAGCGTTCGATGTACAAGGTGAAGTTGCCGCCCTGTTGGTGACCGTCGCCATGAATGACGATCAACCGGTTGCTGTGCTGAAGCGCCTTGGCGATCTGCTGCTGAATAATAAAGCTGACCGTTTGTTGAAAGCTGATGCGGCAACGGTGCTGGCGCTGCTGACCAGCGATGATGCCTTAACTGATGATGTACTGAGCGCCGAATTTATTGTGCGCAATGAGCATGGTTTACATGCCCGCCCGGGCACCATGCTGGTGAATACGATTAAACAATTTAACAGTGAAATTACCGTGACAAATCTTGATGGAACCGGCAAGCCGGCGAATGGACGCAGTCTGATGAAAGTTGTGGCGTTAGGTGTGAAGAAAGGACATCACTTGCGCTTTACTGCACAGGGCGAAGATGCTGAACAGGCGCTGAAGGCGATTGGCGAAGCCATCGCGGCAGGTCTTGGGGAGGGCGCGTAATGAGCAGACGTGTTGCTACTATCACCCTTAACCCGGCCTACGACCTGGTGGGCTTCTGCCCGGAAATTGAACGCGGTGAAGTGAACCTGGTTAAAACCACCGGTCTGCATGCGGCAGGGAAAGGGATCAACGTCGCTAAGGTTTTGAAGGATTTAGGTATTGATGTCACTGTGGGCGGCTTCCTGGGTAAAGACAACCAGGATGGTTTTCAGCAGTTGTTCAGCGAGTTGGGCATTGCCAACCGTTTTCAGGTCGTGCAGGGCCGTACCCGTATTAACGTCAAGCTGACCGAAAAAGACGGTGAAGTATCTGACTTCAACTTCTCCGGCTTTGAAGTCACCCCGGCTGACTGGGAACGCTTTGTGAATGATTCGCTGAGCTGGCTGGGCCAGTTCGACATGGTGTGCGTCAGCGGCAGTTTGCCAACCGGCGTGAGCCCGGAAGCCTTCACCGACTGGATGACGCGCCTGCGTAGTCAGTGTCCTTGCATTATCTTTGATAGTAGTCGTGAAGCGTTGGTAGCAGGTCTGAAAGCGGCACCATGGCTGGTGAAGCCAAACCGTCGCGAACTGGAAATCTGGGCCGGTCGTAAGCTGCCGGAAATGAAAGATGTGATTGAAGCGGCGCATGCGCTGCGTGAACAGGGGATCGCTCATGTGGTGATTTCACTCGGCGCAGAAGGTGCGCTGTGGGTTAACGCCTCAGGTGAGTGGATTGCTAAACCGCCGTCAGTTGAGGTGGTCAGCACCGTCGGCGCGGGTGATTCAATGGTTGGCGGTCTGATTTACGGTCTGCTGATGCGTGAGTCCAGCGAACATACCCTGCGTCTGGCGACGGCTGTTGCCGCCCTGGCGGTAAGCCAAAGTAATGTAGGCATTACCGATCGTCCTCAGTTGGCCGCAATGATGGCGCGTGTCGACTTAAAACCGTTTAACTGACAGCAGGAGAGGCATAATGAAAACGCTGCTGATTATTGACGCTAATCTCGGCCAGGCTCGCGCTTACATGGCGAAAACCCTGCTTGGAGCGGCGGCACAGAAAGCACATCTGGAAATTATTGATAATCCGAATGATGCCGAACTGGCAATTGTTCTGGGCGATACGCTTCCTGCCGACAGTTCGCTGAACGGCAAAAAAGTCTGGCTGGGCGACATTGGTCGTGCGGTTGCGCATCCTGAACTCTTCCTCAGCGAAGCTAAAGGCCATGCAAAACCCTACAGCGCCCCGGTTGCAACAGCACCTGTGGCCAGCAGTGGTCCAAAACGCGTGGTGGCGGTGACGGCGTGTCCGACCGGTGTTGCTCATACGTTTATGGCCGCTGAAGCGATTGAAACTGAAGCGAAAAAACGTGGCTGGTGGGTGAAGGTTGAAACCCGAGGTTCTGTTGGCGCAGGTAATGCCATTACGCCGGAAGAAGTGGCTCAGGCTGATCTGGTGATTGTGGCCGCTGACATTGAAGTTGATCTGGCGAAGTTTGCCGGCAAACCGATGTACCGCACCTCTACCGGTCTTGCGTTGAAGAAAACCAAGCAGGAGCTGGACAAAGCGCTGGAAGAAGCAACACCGTACCAGCCAACCGGTAAAGCGCAGACTTCAGCAACCGAAAGTAAGAAAGAGAGCGCGGGGGCGTATCGTCACCTGCTGACGGGCGTCTCTTACATGCTGCCGATGGTGGTTGCTGGCGGTCTGTGTATTGCACTCTCGTTCGCTTTTGGTATCGAAGCGTTTAAAGAGCAGGGGACGCTGGCGGCGGCGCTGATGCAGATTGGCGGTGGTTCAGCCTTCGCGCTGATGGTGCCGGTACTGGCAGGTTATATCGCGTTTTCCATCGCTGACCGTCCGGGTCTGACGCCGGGTCTTATCGGCGGTATGCTGGCGGTAAGCACCGGTTCCGGCTTTATTGGCGGGATTATTGCTGGTTTCCTTGCCGGTTATGTGGCGAAGCTTATCAGCACGAAGCTGAAACTCCCGCAGAGTATGGAAGCGCTGAAACCGATCCTGATCATTCCGCTGTTCTCAAGCCTGGTGGTTGGTCTGGCCATGATTTACCTGATCGGCAAACCGGTGGCGGGTATTCTGGAAGGTTTGACTCACTGGCTGCAAACCATGGGTACGGCCAATGCGGTGCTGCTTGGCGCGATTCTTGGCGGCATGATGTGTACCGACATGGGTGGTCCGGTTAACAAGGCGGCGTATGCTTTCGGTGTGGGTCTGCTGAGTACGCAAACTTATGCGCCGATGGCGGCCATCATGGCTGCGGGTATGGTACCTCCGCTGGCCCTGGGTCTGGCAACGCTGGTTGCGCGTCGTAAGTTCGACAAAGCGCAGCAGGAAGGCGGCAAAGCTGCCCTGGTACTGGGCCTGTGCTTTATCACCGAAGGGGCAATCCCGTTCGCTGCCCGTGACCCAATGCGCGTTCTGCCTTGCTGTATCGTTGGTGGTGCGATTACCGGGGCTATCTCGATGGCGGTGGGTGCGAAGCTGATGGCGCCACACGGCGGGCTGTTTGTCCTGTTAATCCCAGGCGCAATCACGCCGGTGTTGGGATACCTGCTGGCAATTATTGCTGGTACGTTGGTAGCCGGTCTCTCCTACGCGGTGCTGAAGCGCCCGGAAGCTGAGGTTGTGGCAAAGGCGGCCTGATTTAACGTCAATACCAGGGGCAGAGAATTCTCTGCCCCTTTTTTATGCATTTACCTACACCGTTGCAGCATCGCCACAATAATCCATCCAGCCTTAATAAAACGGGTCAGGCAATCATTGGCGCGATGATAAAACCAAAGGCAACGCCAGCAATGATCCCACCCAGACCTGGCAGCATAAACGGATGGTTTAAGACATACTTGCCCACGCGCGTTGTCCCTGTGGTGTCGAACTCCATTGCCGCCAGCGAAGTCGGGTATGTTGGTAGAACAAACACCCCGGTTACCGCCACATAGGAGGCCAGAATTGCCCATGTAGGCACGCCGAGCGCAACGGCCAGAGGGATGATCAGCGGCGTGGTGGCGCCTTGCGAGTAAAGAAGCGCGCAGGTACCAAACAACACCAGTGCCAACAGCATGGGGTAAGCCCGTAGAATATCGCCTGCGATATCTTTAATCTCCGCTAAGTGGGCATCAATAAAGGTCGTTCCCAGTGTAACAATCCCGAGAATGACCGCCAGTGAACTCATCCCCGATCGAAACGTGGATGTCAGGACAATAGCATCGGTTGATGTTTTGCATAACACCACCATCAGGCAAGCGGCAGCCAGCATACAGATAATGATGATATCCCGGGTATTCATTGGGTTGCCTGCATCGAATCCAGGGCGTAGCTGCGGGCAGGCGGCAAGAATAACGATGACGACCGTTGCCAGCATAAACAGGGCGACTGAGAGTTTGGCACCTGGCGTAGTGCTGTTTTGCCCTTCATATTTACGCACTAATCCTTTTTGCAGGCGTTCCAGATAGACTTCATCATCCTGTAGCTCGCATCCCTGACGTGAGGCGATAAAAGCGGCAACCATCGCGGCGACAAAAGAAGCTGGCAGACATACAGCCATGACCTGAATAAAAGTGATACCGTTGCCTTCCATAATGGTCAGCATAGCCGCCATTGCGGCACTGATCGGCGAACCGGATATCGCCACCTGGGAAGCGACTACGGATCCGGCGAGCGTACGAGAAGGGCGGATACCGGACTCTTTGGCGACTTCGGCAATCACTGGCAGGGTAGAAAATACAATGAACCCTGTTCCGGCCATAATGGTCATCGACCAGGTGATAATCGGTGCAATAATATTGATATATTTAGGGTTACGCCGCATGAAATTACCGGCAACGCGAACCAGATAATCCATACCTCCTGCGGCCTGTAGCGCCGATGCTGCCACGACAACTGTCATAATAATGAGGATAACGTCAACGGGTGGCGAGCCAATTTGCAGATCAAATCCCAACGTTAAAATAGCCAGCCCCAGACCACCGCATAAACCGATACCTATTCCGCCGAGGCGGATACCAAAAAATATTGCACCCAACACGACGATAATTTCTAACCAAACCATAATGGCCTCCGCCAGAGAATAATTTGTTATTAAAATAAGTTGTTGTTTAATGCTTTATTAATCTGGTGACGGCTGTTATTGCGCCAGAAGATGATGTTTGCCAACTCGTTTTTCGTACCATTTAATACCGGCGCGAACTAATGATCCGGTTGAGTCAATATATTTATCTGGAGACTTTCTGACTGCGTCGGCAAGAATGACGGGGACTTCAGTACATCCCAGTACAATGATTTGTGCGCCGCGTGAGAAGAGCACTTCAGCCTGTTCATTCATCAGCGTTTGTGCCCGCTTAAGGTCGCCGGCTTTTAAGCAATAAATACTTTCCATGACCTTTTCCTGACCGGATGAATCAGGACTGATGCAGGTTAAACCAAGAGATTCTATGCCTTTTTGGTAGAGTCCCATGTAAAGGGTGGCGTTAGTAGCAAGTAAACCGATACGTGATTTTCCGCAGTTTTTGACCTCATTCATGGTTGTTTCAACGATACTGAGTAACTCTGTATGACAGCACTCTTTTAATTCATTAAACCAAAAGTGGGCGGTATTACAGGGGATCACAATACACTCCGCACCAGCATCTTCCAGTTTGTGCATATAATCACGCATTGCCGGAAGTGGAGAATGACCATGATGCATTAACGCATCAGTTCGGTCTGGAATATCAGGGATGGATGAAATAATTAATGGGATATGTTCCTGATCGCGTTGCGCTGCGGTAAAGGTGACGAATTTATTAAAAAGATCGACGGTTGCAGCAGGCCCCATACCACCAAGTACGCCAATTAAACCTTTCACGATATATACCTCTAATTTACCGATATTTAATATTCAGAGCTGGTGTCTATCTGGTGCTTATGTTTAACAGCAGAGTGTCGTGAGGAGAAATGCAATAATGTTTGGTTCAATGCAAAAAACGCATGAGCGTGATGTCTTTTACCACCTCGGCAGGCCGGTAATCAGCCAGAGGCCCGTCATTCAGCGGTGGATGAGCGGTCGTGGTCGATGGGTAAAGAAACATGTTAATGTCAAAAACGAAGGTATTATGCAAAAAACGAATCACCAGATGCTGATGTTGAATATCATCTCCGGGAATATTCAGGCATGATGCTTAAGACTAATCGACATATTTAAACATCCGCGTGACAGGCATGAAAAATATCGAGACAAAATGGTTATATGATTTTCTGACGCTGGAAGCGTGTCGTCATTTTTCTCAGGCCGCAGAGGAGCGCAACCTATCCCAACCGGCATTTAGTCGGCGGATCAAGGCGCTAGAATCCGCTGTTGGGGTGCTGCTGTTTGACCGTACGACAAGTCCACTGCAGCTGACGGAGGAGGGTAAGTTATTTCATTCGCAGACCCGTAGCCTGCTACAACAGCTGGAATGCAATTTAGATGAGCTAAGTGGTCACAACCTGCTTGGCGTTCCCAATATCAAAATAGCGGCGGCACATTCTCTGTCGCTGACGATGTTGCCCAGATTAGTACATTCAATGTCGGCATGGGGCGAAGAATTTGTTTACCACGTCGAAGCGATTGATGTAGTCCAGGCGGTGAATACGCTGCGCGAGGGGAAAAGTGATTTTATTATCTCCTTTCGCGATGAAGACTTAATGCAGTCGCCTTTCTGCGGCTTGAAGGTTTTTGAGTCTGAGCTGTATCCCGTCTGTGCTGCGGATGCACAGGGTAAGGCGTTGTTTGATATCTATCAGCCGCAGGTGCCGATTCTGAACTATACCAGCACTTCCTACATGGGAAGATTGGTTAACCGTCACCTGGCGGAGGTGGGCAGTATTTCAGCGCGTACGCTGTTTATGTCTTCGATGAGTGAGCTATTGAAGAATATGGCATTGGATGGTCATGGTATCGCCTGGCTGCCAGCGTGGACGATCGTGAACGAACTACGGGATAAGCGCCTGGTTTGTCTGGACACGCCGGAGTTGATGGTGCCAATTCAGGCCTATATTTACCGAATGGATACCCGTTTGAATAAAACGGCAGAGCATTTCTGGCGGATTTTGTACAACCATATGCCAGAGGATCTGGTTACGCTCACTTGATACGCGCCAGCTTGTCTGGCGCGCGGAGATCGTTATGCCACTGCTTTTTCTGTTTGCTGGGCTTTCAGCCAGGCGATCTCTTCGGCCCATATATCCGGATTAATGGTTTCCAGTACCAGCGGAATACCGTCAAAACGATTATCCTGCATAATCCAACGGAAGGCATCATGGCCAATATTACCTTCACCCAGGCTGTGATGACGGTCAACGCGACTGCCAAACGCGCTCTTGGCGTCGTTCAGGTGCATACCGCGTAAATACTTGAAACCGACAATGCGTTCAAATTCCGCAAACGTCTTTTCGCACTCTTCTGCGGAACGCAAATCGTAACCCGCCGCGAAAGCGTGGCAAGTATCAATACAAACGCCAACACGGGACTTATCTTCGACGCCGTCGATAATGGCGGCCAGGTGCTCAAACTTGAATCCCAGATTACTACCTTGTCCGGCGGTATTTTCGATAACTGCCGTAACGCCCTGGGTCTGAGCGAGGACGATGTTGATGGATTCGGCAATGCGCGCCAGACATTCATCTTCCGGGATCTGCATCAAATGGCTGCCCGGGTGAAAGTTCAGCAGGGATAAGCCAAGCAGTTCACAGCGTTGCATTTCATCAAGAAACGCATCACGCGATTTTTCCAGCGCTTCGCTGACCGGGTGACCGAGGTTAATCAGGTAACTATCGTGAGGCAGGATCTGGGCGGAAGTATAGTGGTACTTCTCGCAGGCGGATTTGAAATCATCAATGATTTCGGTGGTTAGCGGCGCAGCACGCCACTGGCGTTGATTCTTGGTGAACAGGGCGAATGCGGTCGCTTCGATTTCTGCGGCTCGAATAGCGGCGTTAGCCAGACCGCCAGCGGCGCTTACGTGCGCTCCGATATATTTCATAAATTTAACCCGCCATACTCAAATACAAAAAGGGAGAGTATAGCGGGTTAATGGAGGTGAGTCGTGATCGTTTATGCCATCAGGGCGTGGACAGCGACGTTAATCGCACCACCACCGACAATCAGCCAGACAAACAGCAGCAGGGCCATCAGTAACGGTTTGGCACCGGCTTTTTTCAGTGCGCTAACGTGAGTGGTTAACCCCAGTGCAGCCATTGCCATTGCCAGCAAAATGGTATCCAGCGTTACCAGCATGTTCACAACCGACTGCGGCAGCAGGTGGAACGAGTTAAAAATCGCGACCACAATGAACAGGATGGCAAACCATGGAATAGTGATTTTGCTTTTCTCACCGCCCGTAGCCGGAGACAACTGTTTAACGCGTGCGGCCAGGAGGATGAGGAACGGTGCCAGCATCATGACACGCAGCATTTTGGCAATAACCGCGGCGTTTTCTGCATCCGGGTTAATGGCGTGCCCGGCAGCCACTACCTGTGCTACTTCATGCATGGTGGAACCAATGTAAATGCCGTAGGTTTCTGGGCTAAACCAGTGTGCCAGCAGCGGATACATTGCCGGATACAGGAAGATAGCGATGGTACCGAAGATCACCACGGTGGCGACAGCGACGGTTACCTTACTGGCTTCCGCTTTCACTACCGGCTCGGTTGCCAGCACGGCGGCGGCCCCACAAATGCTGCTCCCCGCACCAATCAGCCAACTGGTGTGGCGGTCCAGACCAAACACTTTCTGCCCCAGGAAGCAGGCAATCAAAAAGGTACTGCTCAGCGTTAACACATCAATCACGATACCGCTGACGCCGACGTCAGCAATTTGCGCGAAGGTGAGGCGGAAGCCGTAGAGGATGATCCCCAAACGTAATAAATGTTGTTTAGCAAACAGCACGCCGCCGTCACAGCTTTTCCAGATGTGCGGATAGACGGTGTTGCCGAGGACCATCCCCAACAAGATTGCTAAGGTGAGGGCGCTGAACCCGGCACCTGCGACGGCGGGAATAGATCCACCCCATAAGGCGACCCCAGTGATAACTGCACTCAGGGCAAGCCCCGGAATAAAATGCCACGCTGTACGACGATGAGTCTGCAAGGTGAGTTCTGTCATATCCTTCTCCTTTATCTGGGTAAAAGAGTACGGCGAAGTGGTTTAAAAATAAAATTGATTATATATTTATAATTAATCTATATAAGTGGTATACCCGTCATACTTCAAGTTGCATGTGCGTTGGCTGCGCTCGTTCACCCCAGTCACGTACTTAAGTACGCTCCCGGGGATTAATGAGGGACATCCATGTCCCTCACCAGAGGCCAGCCTTTGGCTGGTCAAATTCGTTCCTGACGAATTTGTCTCTCTCTTGCCGCCTTCCTGCAACTCGAATTATTTAGGGTATAAGTAACGGATATCCGGTGGAAAACGACTATGCATATCACCTTGCGACAACTTGAAGTGTTTGCTGAGGTACTAAAAAGCGGTTCAACGACCCAGGCGTCTGTCATGCTGGCATTGTCGCAATCGGCGGTGAGTGCGGCACTTACCGATCTGGAAGGGCAACTCGGCGTGCAACTGTTTGACCGCGTCGGCAAACGGCTAGTGGTCAATGAGCACGGGCGTTTGCTCTACCCACGAGCGTTGGCGTTACTTGAGCAAACGACCGAAATCGAGCAGCTTTTTCGCGAAGATAATGGTGCCATTCGGGTCTATGCCAGTAGCACCATTGGTAACTATATCTTGCCTGCTATGATCGCCCGCTATCGGCAGGATTTTCCTGATTTGCCGCTCGAGCTGAGCGTGGGTAACAGTCAGGATGTGATCAATGCTGTGCTTGATTTTCGGGTAGACATTGGGCTGATCGAAGGGCCGTGTCACAGTACTGAAATTATCTCTGAACCGTGGCTGGAAGACGAGCTGGTGGTGTTTGCCGCACCGTCGTCACCGCTCACAAAGGGGCCTGTTACGCTGGAACAGCTGGCGGCTTCGCCGTGGATCCTGCGTGAGCGAGGATCCGGTACGCGTGAACTGGTGGATTACCTGCTGTTGTCTCATCTGCCGAGATTTCAGATGGCAATGGAGTTGGGTAACTCAGAGGCCATTAAGCATGCGGTACGCCATGGTCTCGGGATCAGCTGCTTGTCGCGTCGGGTCATTGCGGAGCAGCTGCAGGCGGGAACGCTGAGCGAAGTTCCCGTGCCGCTGCCGCGTTTAGTCCGTACTCTCTGGCGCGTGCATCACAGGCAAAAACACATCTCCAATGCCATTACGCGTTTTTTACATTACAGCGATCAGGTCGAGCTGGGCGAATAGGGCGCTTACTGTCGTAAGGTCATCTCTGTAGAACGGCGGTTATATCTTAACCGCTGTGCGCCGCATATTTTCTGCTTTACTTATAATCCGCGGCCAGTCATGAAGGTCTCTTATAACAGCGTATTTGTGCCGGAAGAATGCCATTTCGTCTGCTACAATCGCGCCTCATTTTTTGGATGGATAGCATTTTCACATGGTTTCCGAAACTAAAACCACAGAAGCGCCCACGCTACGTCGTGAACTGAAGGCGCGTCACCTGACGATGATTGCCATTGGAGGCTCCATCGGTACAGGTCTTTTCGTTGCATCTGGTGCAACTATTTCTGCAGCGGGTCCAGGCGGCGCGTTGTTCTCTTATATTCTGATCGGTCTGATGGTGTACTTCCTGATGACCAGCCTCGGTGAACTGGCTGCCTATATGCCGGTTTCCGGCTCGTTTTCCACCTACGGTCAGAACTACGTAGAAGAGGGCTTTGGCTTCGCGCTGGGCTGGAACTACTGGTACAACTGGGCGGTAACGATTGCCGTTGACCTGGTGGCCGCACAGCTGGTGATGAGCTGGTGGTTCCCGGGCACGCCGGGCTGGATCTGGAGTGCGCTGTTCCTCGGCGTTATCTTCCTGCTGAACTACATTTCCGTTCGCGGATTTGGTGAAGCGGAATATTGGTTCTCGCTGATCAAAGTTACCACCGTCATTATCTTCATCGTGGTCGGTGTGATGATGATTTTCGGTATCTTCAAAGGCGCTCAGCCGGTGGGCTGGAGCAACTGGACGACCGGTGATGCACCGTTTGCCGGTGGTTTTGCTGCGATGATTGGCGTGGCGATGATAGTCGGCTTCTCCTTCCAGGGGACAGAGCTTATCGGTATCGCAGCTGGCGAATCTGAAGATCCTGAAAAGAACATTCCACGTGCGGTACGTCAGGTATTCTGGCGAATCCTGCTGTTCTATGTGTTCGCGATTTTGATTATCAGCCTGATCATTCCGTACACCGATCCAAGCCTGCTGCGTAACGATGTAAAAGACATCAGCGTTAGCCCGTTCACGCTGGTATTCCAGCATGCGGGTCTGCTGTCTGCGGCAGCGGTGATGAACGCAGTTATCCTGACGGCGGTGCTGTCGGCAGGTAACTCCGGGATGTACGCCTCCACGCGTATGCTTTATACCCTAGCATGTGACGGTAAAGCACCGCGTATTTTCGGTAAACTGTCTCGTGGCGGCGTACCGCGTAACGCGCTGTATGCGACCACCGTGGTGGCGGGGCTGTGCTTCCTGACTTCAATGTTTGGCAACCAGACCGTGTATCTGTGGCTGCTGAATACTTCCGGGATGACGGGCTTTATCGCCTGGCTGGGGATTGCTATTAGCCACTATCGCTTCCGTCGCGGTTATGTGCTGCAGGGTCACGATGTGAAGGACCTGCCGTACCGTTCTGGCTTCTTCCCGCTGGGTCCGATCTTCGCCTTTGTGCTGTGCCTGATTATCACCCTGGGTCAGAACTATGAAGCGTTCCTGAAAGACAGCATTGACTGGGGCGGCGTGATGGCTACCTATATCGGTATCCCGCTGTTCCTGATTATCTGGTTTGGCTATAAGCTGACCAAAGGAACCCGTTTTGTTCGCTACAGCGAAATGAAATTCCCGGGTCGCGTGAAGAAGTAACAGTATAAAAAAGCATAACAAAAACCCCGGCATGATGAGTACCGGGGTTTTTTATTGCGTCAGACTTAGAAGCTGTAAGTCATGCCAACCGTGTAACGACGTCCATCAAGAACGGTGTCGTAGGTATCGTAATCGATTTGTTTATCCAGCACGTTATACACGCCAGCGGTCATCAACAGATCCTTGGTAGCATAGTAACGTAAACCAACGTCGACCTGAGTATAGGACGGGGTGCCCTGTGCCATTGAGGTACGGCTCAGGTATTCAGACGTTTTCCCGCGCAGATTCAGACGGCTCCAGAAACCGAGATCCTGCGTAGCCTGCCAGTCCAGCGTCGTGTTAAACATATGCTTCGGCATTTTGTTCAACGGCTGGCCAGAGAACTGACCGCTTTTCTGCTCAGATTCCGTGTAGGTGTAGTTCGCGGTCCAGTTGACGTCGGAGGTTATTTTCCAGCCGAAGGTGGATTCTACGCCGCGCATATTGGCTTTATCGACGTTAACGCGATCGCTGACGAAGTCATAAGTCGTATTGCCGATGGTGCAGGCCGGATCGGAACTGCTGTTACAACGGCGAACTTCGGTGATTTTGTTTTTAAAGTCGGTATTGAACAACGTAACGCCTGCGTTAAGGTCGTTGCCGTTATCCCACAGTAAACCGATCTCTTCGCTGAGGCTTTTCTCCGGCTTCAGATCCGGGTTGCCGACAATGATTCCGTTCAGACGGCCGCCGCCGGTAACCTGTCCCCAGCTGGCAGAGGACTGGCGCAGATCCGGTGCGCGATAGCCCGCGGAAACGCCACCTTTTAAGGTCCACTGATCGCTCAGATGCCATACGCCATAGCCGCGTGGCGTCCAGTTGTCACCGTAGTTTTCATCCTTATCCATACGCAGACCGCCGGTCAGCGTGAAGGTATCGGTTACGGCCCATTCATCTTCAGCAAACAGCGCCCAGCTCCAGCGAGTTAGTTTGTTAAGCCCATCAGCCGCTTGCAGCTGGTTACCGTTATCGCGCAGTTTTTCATAACGGTATTGCCCGCCTAGCGTCAGGGTGTGTGCCCCAAGGAAGAGCTGGTTCTGGTTATTGAAAATCGTGTTGTAAGACTTCATCTGGCGACCAGGGTTGTCGGTCTCTTCCTGCTGGACATAACTGGTGGAGTTGAAGTCGTCGTAATAACCGCTGTGGGTTATTGAGTACGTGGTGTGCACATACTTGTTTTCGCTTTTACTGTTGGGCTTACAGCTTCCGTTACGGCAGTTTTCCTCTGCCATGGATTTGCCTGGCGTACTGTCGCGATCCTGCAATTCACGTGCGTAATCGAAATCGATGTCGTTTTTATCATCTGGCGTAAAGTTCAGGGTTAATCCCCCGCTACGCATACGCTGTTCATTGTAGCCATTTACGATTTCATCTTCCGCGCGGTGGGAGAATAATCCGGTCACCTTCGCGCCAAGTAATCCGTCAATCAGTGGTCCAGACGCATAGGCGTTGGTCTGGTAAATATCACCGGAGTCTCTGTCTTCCTGGAAAGTGGCATCGCCGTGCAAAGAGCCGGTCCAGGCTTTAGTATTCGACACTTTTTTGGTGATGACGTTAATGACACCGCCCATCGCATCGGAGCCGTAAAGGGACGACATCGGGCCTCGGATTACCTCGATACGCTCGATGGATTCCAGCGGCGGCAGCCAACCTTGCTCAATACCTGAGTTGTCGCTGTTAGGACGTGTGCCGCGGGTGCTGATGCGTTTACCGTTGACCAGGAAGAGAGTGTATTGCGAAGCCATACCGCGAATACTGATATCGCTGCTGCTTCCCCCGCCAGTGACGACGACGCCAGGGACATCTTTTAGCGCATCGGTGACATCTCGATAGGCTTTGTCCTCAATCTGCTGCTTGGTAATAACAGATATTGAAGCCGGGGCATCCTGAATTTTCTGCTCGAAACCGGTAGCGGTAACGACCACGGTGTCTTGTTCAGCGGCATGGCCGAGTGATGGGAGGCAGGCGACGCATACTGCGGCAGCTACAGCCTTAACGTGAGGTATAGTCATTTGTATCATTCCATTTAAATGAATCAAACTGCGCGTCATGTGAAAGGCCATGACAATTGTATGTATTTGTCTTTTAAGGACTCTTTTCAGTAAAGAAGCGGGGGGATTGTACAAAAGTATGAATATTTGTAAACACAAATGATAATAGAAATCATTTGTGTTTGATATGTTTTGGAGTGAAATGCTTTTTTAATCAATAAGATAGTGGGGGAAGAAAAAAGGAGAAAAAGTGAAGGAATGATGGAGAAATGAAGAGGGCTTCCGCCCTCAACTCAGGAACTACTTCAGCAAATACTGGGCGTGGAAGCGCAGGTGATCCTCAATAAACGACGCAATAAAGTAATAGCTGTGGTCGTAACCAGGCTGGATGCGTAGCGTCATTGGCCATGCGGTCTGACGGGCAGTTTCGGCCAGTACCGCGGGCTGCAACTGATCGGCAAGAAACTGATCGCTGTCTCCCTGATCGATTAACGTCGGAATCGCGTCTGCGGGCTTGCTGGCCAGCATTAACGCGCAGCTATCCCACTCTGCCCACTGTGTTTTATCTTCGCCCAGATAAGCGCTAAAAGCCTTCTCACCCCACGGAACGCGACAAGGGTTTACGATCGGCGCAAAGGCGGAAACGCTGGTGTATCTCCCGGGATTTTTCAGCGCCATAATCAATGCGCCGTGGCCGCCCATGGAGTGTCCGCTGATGGCGCAGCGATCGCTGACGTTAAACTGCGACTGAATCAGTGCCGGAAGCTCATCACGCAAATAGTCATACATACGAAAATGCGTTGCCCACGGCTGCTGGGTGGCATTGAGGTAAAATCCGGCCCCTTGACCTAAATCGTAGCCATCATCGTTGGCAACCTGCTCGCCGCGCGGGCTGGTGTCCGGCATCACGAGAACAATACCCAGCTCAGCTGCAATGCGCTGCGCGCCTGCTTTGGTAGTGAAGTTTTCATCATTACAGGTCAGGCCCGACAGCCAGTACAGCACCGGAGGTGCGGCGTTATCACGGGGTGGTGGAAGAAAAATACTGAAGGTCATGGCGCAATTTAACGTGGCGGAGTCGTGACGCCAGCGTTGCTGCCAGCCTTCAAAACAGCGGTGCTCTTCAAGCATTTCCATGCGTGGCTCCTTGTTGTGTTGAACCTGAATGTGTTTGCGAACTCATCATAATACAGATTATTCATAGCACTGTGAGTAACTTTCACTTCCGCATTGAGCAAACATACTTCATCATCTATATAACTTTACATTAACACTCGACGTCACCGGGCTGAACAACAAGTGAAATCAGCAACGCTGAAAGGCTGTGCCAATTTCAATAATTATCACGGTGAATACTGGATTATGTGCGCCGCCTCACGCACAATGTTCTGGCTGTGACACAGCCTAAAAACTTTGCCCCATGCAGGGCAGAGGCGCCCCACCTGCAGGAGAAGAAGAAATGTCATCACTCAGTAAAGAAGCGGCACTGGTTCATGAAGCGCTGGTTGCGCGTGGTCTCGAAACCCCGCTGCGCCCGCCCGTGCAAGAGATGGATAACGAAACACGCAAACGTCTTATCTCTGGCCATATGACCGAGATTATGCAATTGCTCAATCTCGATTTGAGCGATGACAGTCTGATGGAAACTCCGCATCGCATTGCGAAAATGTATGTCGATGAGATTTTCTCCGGCCTCGATTACGCCAACTTCCCGAAAATCACCGTCATTGAAAACAAAATGAAGGTGGACGAGATGGTCACGGTTCGCGATATCACGCTGACCAGCACCTGCGAACACCACTTTGTCACTATCGATGGCAAAGCGACGGTGGCGTATATTCCGAAAGATTCGGTCATTGGTCTGTCGAAGATTAACCGCATTGTGCAGTTCTTTGCGCAGCGTCCGCAGGTACAGGAACGTCTGACCCAGCAAATTCTCACCGCGCTGCAAACGCTGCTCGGGACGAATAATGTGGCGGTATCGATTGATGCGGTGCATTACTGTGTGAAAGCGCGCGGCATTCGCGATGCGACCAGTGCGACCACCACCACTTCTCTTGGCGGATTGTTTAAGTCCAGCCAGAACACGCGTCAGGAATTTCTGCGCGCAGTACGTCATCACAACTGATTAGGACAGGAACCATGGAGCGTAATGTCACGCTGGATTTTATTCGTGGCGTTGCCATTCTTGGTATCCTGCTTCTCAATATTAGCGCCTTTGGCTTGCCGAAGGCGGCATATCTCAACCCCGCCTGGTATGGCGACATTACCTTATCTGACGCCTGGACCTGGGCGCTGCTCGATCTCTTCGCGCAGGTAAAATTCCTCACGCTGTTTGCTCTGCTGTTTGGTGCTGGTCTGCAAATGCTGCTCCCGCGTGGTAAACGCTGGATACAGTCGCGGCTTACGTTGCTGGTGCTGTTGGGATTTATTCACGGTTTACTCTTCTGGGATGGCGATATCCTGCTGGCATATGGCTTGATCGGCCTGATTTGCTGGCGGCTGATCCGGGATGCGCCGTCGGTGAAAAGCTTGTTTAACACCGGCGTGGTGCTTTATTTGGCGGGCGTTGGTGTATTGCTGCTGTTGGGTATGATCTCCGGGAGCGAAACCAGCCGGGCCTGGACGCCGGATGCTTCAGCGCTGCTGTATGAAAAATACTGGAAAGTGAACGGCGGAATGGAAGCAATCAGCAATCGCGTGGATATGATGTCCAATAGCTTGCTGGCGTTAGGCGCGCAATATGGCTGGCAACTGGCGGGGATGATGCTGCTCGGCGCGGCATTAATGCGTAGCGGCTGGCTAAAAGGGCAGTACAGTTTGCAGCATTATCGACGCACTGGCGTTCTGCTGGTTATTATCGGCATGGCGATTAACCTGCCTGCTATCATCGCTCAGTGGCATCTGGACTGGGCCTACCGCTGGTGTGCCTTCCTGTTACAAGCCCCGCGAGAGCTGGGGGCACCTTTGCAAACCATTGGTTATGCTGCGCTGATGTTTGGTTTCTGGCCACAGCTTAGTCGCTTCAAATGGGTCATAGCTATCGCCTGTGTGGGGCGCATGGCATTAACCAACTATCTGTTACAAACCTTAATCTGCACCACGTTGTTTTATCAGGCCGGTTTATTTATGAAATTTGACCGGCTGGAGCTGCTGTTTTTCGTCATCCCTGTCTGGGCGATTAACTTACTTTTCTCTGTCATATGGCTGCGTTTCTACTGGCAGGGCCCGGTGGAATGGCTGTGGCGTCAATTAACCCTGCGTGCTGCGGGGACATCATTACCGCGAACATCCAGATAACGATCTGGATCACATTCATTAACAAAATGGATGTAAGCGCTTTCATTCCTGTGACATCACTCACGCAGTCCGTTTCATTGTGCTGACAAAATACCCAGCCTGGGGTGTCTGCGGGCAGCCGCAATCTAAAACAGGGCAGTGAATATGGTAACCATTCGTGATGTGGCACGGCAGTCTGGCGTTTCTGTAGCGACCGTTTCCCGCGTACTGAACAACAGTGCGCTGGTGAGTCCCGATACGCGTGAAGCGGTAATGAAAGCAGTCACTCAGCTTGGCTATCGACCTAATGCCAACGCACAAGCACTGGCGACGCAGGTAAGCGACACGATTGGTGTTGTCGTCATGGATGTATCAGATGCGTTTTTTGGCGCGCTGGTAAAAGCCGTGGATATGGTTGCCCAGCAGCATCAGAAGTATGTCCTGATTGGCAACAGCTACCATGAGGCGGAAAAAGAACGTCATGCCATTGAGGTGTTGATTCGCCAACGCTGTAACGCGCTGATTGTACACTCTAAAGCGCTGAGCGATCGGGAACTGGCCGAGTTTATGGATCAAATCCCCGGCATGGTACTGATCAACCGCCTTGTTCCTGGCTACGCCCACCGTTGCGTCTGCCTGGATAACATCAGCGGTGCCAAAATGGCTACCCGAATGCTGCTAAATAATGGTCATCAACGCATCGGTTATCTGGCATCAAGCCACCGCATTGAAGATGACGCCATGCGCAAAGAAGGGTGGTTAACTGCTCTGAAAGAGCAGGGGATTGTTGCGGCAGAAAGCTGGGTCGGCACCGGTTCGCCCGATATGCAGGGCGGAGAGTCCGCGATGGTGGAACTGCTGGGGCGTAACTTACAACTGACGGCGGTCTTCGCTTATAACGACAATATGGCAGCCGGTGCGCTGACCGCGCTAAAAGATAACGGCATCGCTATTCCATTACACCTTTCTATCATTGGCTTCGATGATATTCCCATCGCGCGTTACACCGATCCGCAGCTAACCACTGTGCGCTATCCCATTGCTTCAATGGCAAAAATGGCGACGGAGCTTGCGCTACAGGGGGCGGCTGGCACGTTGGATCCGCAGGCGTCGCATTGTTTTATGCCAACGCTGGTGCGTCGCCATTCAGTAGCGCTGCGGCAGAATGCGGCACCGATCACTAACTCATAACGTTGCGCGATGTAACCGCTTTCAATATGTGAGTAAATTCACAGTATATTAACAATGCGATAGCTATGATGACACTGTTTGTTGCGCTGTAACTACTATGTAACGGTGAATAATCACTTTCATCGAGGTATAGGTGCCTTAAACAAAAATTAAAGCCTGTTTTTGGAGCGTTGCCAGACACGGAAGAAATATTTTTTAAAAGTGAGCTTCGGCGTTCAGTAACACTTCAGTAACGTTCTGCCTGCCGAGCATTTATCTCAAGTACTACCCTGCATAATAAAACCGGAGATACCATGAATAAGAAGGTGTTGACCCTGTCTGCTGTAATGGCAAGCATGTTATTCGGCGCGGCTGCGCACGCTGCTGATACCCGCATTGGTGTGACTATCTATAAGTATGACGATAACTTTATGTCTGTAGTACGTAAGGCTATTGAAAAAGATGCCAAAGCGGCACCAGATGTACAGCTGCTGATGAACGACTCGCAGAACGACCAGTCCAAACAAAACGATCAGATCGACGTGCTGCTGGCAAAAGGCGTTAAAGCACTGGCGATTAACCTGGTTGACCCGGCAGCTGCTGGCACGGTCATTGAAAAAGCACGCGGACAGAACGTACCGATCGTATTCTTCAACAAAGAACCTTCTCGTAAAGCGCTGGACAGCTATGACAAAGCGTATTACGTCGGTACCGACTCTAAAGAGTCCGGCATTATTCAGGGTGATTTGATTGCCAAACACTGGGCAGCTAACCCGAACTGGGATCTGAACAAAGACGGCAAAATTCAGTTTGTTCTGCTGAAAGGCGAACCGGGACACCCGGATGCTGAAGCACGTACCACTTACGTGATTAAAGAGCTGAACGACAAAGGCATTAAAACTGAGCAGCTGCAGTTAGATACTGCAATGTGGGATACCGCTCAGGCGAAAGATAAGATGGATGCGTGGATGTCTGGTCCAAACGCGAACAAAATTGAAGTGGTTATCGCTAACAACGATGCGATGGCAATGGGTGCAGTTGAAGCGCTGAAAGCGCACAACAAAACCAGCGTACCAGTATTTGGTGTGGATGCGCTGCCAGAAGCGCTGGCTCTGGTGAAATCTGGCGCAATGGCCGGTACCGTCCTGAACGATGCCAACAACCAGGCGAAAGCCACCTTCGATCTGGCGAAAAACCTGGCTGACGGCAAAGGTGCGGCAGATGGCACTAACTGGAAAATTGAGAACAAGATTGTTCGCGTTCCGTACGTAGGTGTCGATAAAGATAATCTGGCAGAGTTCACCAACAAATAAATACTCCGTATGTGGGCGCAATTTCATTGCGCCCTTAATAACGCACTCTGCAAGGCCAACAAGGTATAATTATGGTCAGCACACATACTCAGTCGTCAGGCGAATACTTGTTGGAAATGACCGGCATCAACAAGTCCTTCCCCGGCGTTAAGGCGCTTGATAATGTCAATTTAAAAGTCCGCCCGCATTCTATTCACGCCCTAATGGGAGAGAATGGCGCGGGGAAATCAACATTATTGAAATGTCTTTTCGGCATCTATCAAAAAGATTCCGGCAGTATTTTATTTCAGGGTAAAGAAATCGATTTTCATTCTGCGAAAGAAGCGCTTGAAAATGGTATTTCGATGGTACACCAGGAATTAAACCTGGTATTACAACGTTCTGTAATGGACAACATGTGGCTGGGACGCTATCCCACCAAGGGCATGTTTGTCGATCAGGAAAAAATGTACCGTGATACCAAAGCGATATTTGATGAACTGGATATTGATATCGATCCGCGTGCGCGTGTCGGCACATTATCTGTTTCACAAATGCAGATGATTGAAATTGCGAAAGCATTCTCCTATGACGCCAAAATCGTCATCATGGATGAGCCAACTTCATCGTTAACTGAAAAAGAAGTTAACCATCTGTTCACCATCATCCGTAAGCTGAAAGAGCGTGGATGCGGTATTGTTTATATCTCTCACAAAATGGAAGAAATCTTCCAGCTGTGCGATGAAATTACCGTTCTGCGCGATGGCCAGTGGATTGCGACCCAGCCGCTGGAAGGGCTGGATATGGATAAGATCATCGCCATGATGGTCGGACGTTCACTGAACCAACGTTTTCCGGATAAAGAAAACAAACCTGGTGAAGTCATTCTGCAAGTGCGTAACCTGACCTCGCTGCGCCAGCCGTCGATTCGTGATATCTCGTTTGATTTGCACAAAGGGGAGATTCTTGGGATTGCAGGTCTGGTAGGCGCAAAACGCACGGATATCGTTGAAACGCTTTTTGGTATTCGTGAGAAATCATCAGGTACGATTACGCTACACGGCAAAAAAATTAATAACCACAGTGCAAATGAAGCCATCAACCATGGTTTTGCACTGGTCACGGAAGAGCGCCGTTCAACCGGTATTTATGCGTATCTGGACATTGGTTTTAACTCGTTAATTTCCAATATCCAAAACTATAAAAACAAAGTTGGTCTGTTGGATAATTCCCGCATGAAGAGTGATACCCAGTGGGTAATTGACTCCATGAGGGTAAAAACACCGGGTCATCGTACGCAAATCGGTTCACTTTCTGGTGGTAATCAGCAAAAAGTGGTTATTGGTCGTTGGTTATTAACGCAGCCAGAAATTCTGATGCTGGATGAACCGACGCGTGGAATCGATGTTGGCGCGAAATTTGAAATTTATCAGTTGATTGCCGAACTCGCGAAAAAGGATAAGGGGATTATTATTATTTCCTCTGAAATGCCGGAGCTGCTGGGTATTACCGATCGTATTCTGGTGATGAGCAATGGTCTCGTTGCTGGAATTGTTGACACTAAAACAACAACGCAAAACGAAATCCTCCGTCTTGCGTCTTTGCACCTTTAAGATTAGGGGCTCCTCATGAGTGCGTTAAATAAGAAAAGTTTTCTTACTTACCTGAAAGAAGGCGGAATTTACGTTGTTCTTTTGGTTTTGCTGGCGATTATTATTTTCCAGGATCCCACTTTCTTAAGCTTACTGAACCTGAGTAATATTCTCACGCAATCCTCGGTGCGTATTATTATCGCATTGGGTGTGGCTGGACTGATTGTTACCCAAGGGACCGACCTGTCGGCGGGGCGTCAGGTTGGCCTGGCGGCAGTGGTGGCGGCAACTCTGTTGCAGTCTATGGAGAATGCCAACAAGGTGTTCCCGGAAATGGCGACGATGCCGATCATTGTAGTGGTGCTGATTGTTTGCGTGATTGGCGCCATTATCGGTCTGGTGAACGGTATTATCATTGCTTATCTGAACGTAACGCCGTTTATTACCACACTGGGTACGATGATTATCGTTTACGGGATCAACTCCCTGTACTACGACTTCGTCGGCGCATCGCCAATTTCTGGCTTTGACAGCGGATTCTCAACCTTTGCGCAGGGCTTTATTGCACTGGGCAGTTTCCGACTCTCCTACATCACTTTCTATGCGCTGATTGCGGTGGCCTTTGTGTGGGTGCTGTGGAACAAGACTCGCTTCGGTAAAAACATTTTCGCCATCGGCGGAAACCCGGAAGCTGCGAAAGTGTCCGGTGTAAACGTTGCGCTGAACCTGCTGATTATCTATGCGTTGTCTGGCGTATTCTATGCCTTCGGTGGTTTGCTGGAAGCCGGACGTATCGGCTCAGCGACCAACAACCTCGGCTTTATGTATGAGCTGGATGCGATTGCGGCGTGCGTGGTTGGCGGCGTGTCGTTCAGCGGCGGGGTAGGTACCGTGTTTGGCGTAGTGACCGGTGTGATTATCTTCACCGTCATCAACTACGGTTTGACCTACATCGGCGTGAACCCATACTGGCAGTATATTATCAAGGGCGGCATTATTATCTTCGCGGTCGCGCTGGACTCACTGAAGTACGCGCGTAAGAAGTAATCTGGGAAGAGAAAAATAAAACCGGTGCAGAGGCGTTCTGCATCGGTTTTTTTATTTGATAAAGAGTAACCAGATACCAGTGAACAGTGCACCAATGGCCATACCGAAATAAACGATGATATAGCTCCAGTAAGTGCTGGGTTCTTTAGCGCGAGAAATGATCATTGGCGTCTGCGAACCTTTCACTGTTTTCTCGACGATACCGGAACGCAGTCCCTTCAGGCCTTCTCTGCACGTCCAGAGAACAATCATCAGTACGCCAATAACGATAAAGATCGTTTTTCCTTCCATGCTTATTTTCCTTGTTTCTTTTGTAATTCGAGTAATTGTTCAGGCGTGACCGCCGGATACCCCTGCGCATCGTCCGGTACCTGATGCATGGTAGGGATGGGCACCAGTGGACCTAAAAAACGGGGCTCACGTTTGAAAATGTAGAGATCGGCGAGTGCGCCAAAACGCGCGCCAAATTCACGAACCCGCACGGTGAGCATATCTTTTGGCGAAGGTACGGCGTAGCACTGGGCCTGGATACCCATATGCAGCGCAATAAACAAGGCGCGCTCACAGTGGAATCGTTGAGTAATAATGATGAAATCGTTGGTATCGAACACCTTGCGGGTACGCACGATGGAGTCAAGCGTCCGAAACCCGGCGTAATCAAGCACGATGTCAGCGGGATCGACGCCTGCGGCAATCAGATCCTTACGCATCGTCATGGGTTCGTTATAGCTTTGCTGGGCATTGTCGCCGCTTAACAGCAGATAGTTTACCTTCCCGCTGTTATAGGCGTTCAATGCGCCCTGAATACGGTAGCGGTAATACTGATTGATGACGCCGGTGCGGTAATACTTCGCCGTGCCCAGAACCACACCGACCTGGCGGTAGGGCAAATCCTGCAGTTCGTCGTAAATGTAGGGAGCCGTCTTCCAGCTCATCCAGCGATCGAGTCCAAGCACAGTCAAAAGCAGCAAGCCTAGCAGGACTAACAGGCTGTAAAACACGCGCTTTAACATGCAGAAAACTCGTTATTTGGATGGAATTTCAATCAGGCTACTGTACCGGAAGACGTAGCGCAAGAAACAGCAGTCTGATTGAGGGGATTTTAGGCATTCTGCATAGTGCCGGATGGCGGTGTAAACACCTTATCCGGCCTACGAACTGGCGTTATTGAGTCGATTAACCCAGGAGAACGCGCTCAATATTATTGCAGCCCAGTGCTTTCAGCGTGGCGAAGGTCGCATCCCACTGAATCAACGGCGCGTCGGCTTTTTCAGCCAGCACGGCGCGTTGGATATCTGGATAATCATAACCGTTCAGATTCAACAGGTTTAACGCGCCCTGCAGCGGTGGCAGGGTCGGGTTAAAGGCGGCATTTTCAGCATAGCTGCCGCTAAAAATACGGCCATCTTTACACTCCAGCGCCACGCCGCTTGGGGATTTGCTGTACGGCATATGACATCTGTTGGCAGCAGTGATTGCCGCTTGGGTCAACGCATCGCCCTGCAGCGCGAAGCCGTGATCCTGCTCGTCCATCAGCAGCGTTTTAATCTCCAGATCTTTCGGGCCGAAGGCATCTGGCAGGTAATCACGCAGCATGTGTGGCGCACGTCCCGGCAGATGAATCCGTAAATCCAGTCCGCTGTTCAGTTCGTTCATAAACTGTCGACAGTGGCCGCACGGCGTGTAGTTGACGGTGATGGCGGCGAGCCCTTTTTCACCGCGCAGCCAGGCGTGGCTGATAGCGCTTTGCTCGGCATGAACAGTTTGCTGCATGGTCGCGCCCAGGAACTCCATGTTCCCACCGAAGTACCAGTTGCCGCTGATGCCGCGAGAAATTGCCCCAACGTTGAAGTTGGACAGCGGAGTACGTGCGCAGGCCGCAGCCAGCGGCAGCAGAGCGAATGCCAGCGCGTCTTCGTCCAGTCCCGATTCGCGTTTCAGCAAAGAGACCTGCTCAGCAGTCAGCATGGCGGGGAAATGTGCATCCGCCAGAACAGGGGCCAGGGCTGATTGCAAGTTATCCGCGAGTTGGGCAAAAGCAGTTTGAAAACGTGGATGCATGGCGATGCCTCATAACAATGTAATGGAATCGTAGTTTACGGGCCTGTTATGGCTTTATATGTGATCCAAATCTCATTGTGTGTGCAACTTATGAAACTTAAATGAAAAATGTGCAACGCATCGCAAATAAATAGCTAAAAAATGAAGATTAACCCACCACTGCCAGAATAATCGGGAACAGGAACGGGGCTACCAGCGAGGTAATAATGCCGCAGATGACCAGCGCCAGTGAGCTAAACGCACCTTCCTGATAGTCCAGTTCCGCACAGCGTGCGGTGCCCAGGGCGTGCGACGCGGTGCCCATTGCCAACCCACGTGCGGCCTTAGTGCGGATACGCATCGCATTAAGCAACGTATGACCAAACACTGCCCCCAGGATACCGACAAAGATGACGCATACGGCGCTGATCGCCGGAATGCCGCCAATACTGCCACCCACCGCCATAGCGATAGGTGTAGTGACCGATTTTGGCATAATAGACGCGGCAATTTGCGGTGATGCGCCCATCAACAAGGCGATTGTTGTACCTGTTACCATCGCCACAACGCTCCCGGCAAAACAGATAGCAATGATTGATTTCCAGCGGGCGCGAATCTGGTGCAACTGTTCGTATAACGGATAGGCCAGCGCGACCACGGCGGGTTGCAGCAAATCGTTCAGCACTTCGCTGCCTTTGAAATAGTGATCGTAGGGAATACCGGTCAGCAGCAGAATGGGAATGATCACCACCATGGCAACAAGCAGCGGATTCAGCAAAGGCATTTTAAAGCGAGCTGCCAGCTTACGTGCGCCAAAAAATACCGCCAGCGTAAGAGGTAACGACCACCAGATATACGACATCATTTTTTTGCTTTAGCCTCTTTTTGCCCAACGATTTTGCGCTCACCGTGCACAATGTGCGAGCTCCAACTCACCACCAGGAAAACGACCAGCGTACTGATGGTACAAGACACCACCACCGGACCAAATTGCGCGCGCAGCAGGTCAAAGTACTGCATGATCCCCACGCCAATCGGGACAAACAACAGGGCCATATAGCGAATCAGCACGTAGCAGCCGGTGTTAACCCATTTTGCCGGTAACACCTGCAAAGCCAGTAAGACAAACAGAATCAGCATGCCGATAATGCTGCCCGGAATGGTGATGGGGAGTAGCGATGCAAGAAAAATACCTGCATAGAGGCAGGCATAAATCAGGACGAATGCGCGCAAATATTGCCAGATAACGTTCAGTGCTTTGCTCATAGTTGAAACCCTTGACGAGACTGATTCATCATACAATTAAACTTAAAAACGTGCTACCGATCACATCATGAATTCTAAGCATAGAGGAAATAGATATCTGGAACATCGGGCGATGGCCCTAACTCTCCGCGCTAAACTTGTGCCAGGTAGTACAGAAAACGATTCAGGGCGGTAGTAGGCGTTTCGTTGTTGCGCCAGAATACGCCGACGCTGCCTTTTTGTTCAATCTTCGGCAGATTCAGGATAGCCAGTTGTCCCTGGGCGGCATACCGTTGTGCCAGCCGTAGAGAAAGAATAGAGATCATGTCGCTACTTTGCAGCAGGTTGGTACTGACGTTGATTGATGCCGATTCAATGATGTTTTCCGGCAACATTACGCCGTTATCAACCAGCGCGTTATCAATGCTTATCCGGATAGGGGTTCCTGTCGGCCAGACAATCCAGCGCCAGTTAGCCAGATCGTGCCAGGTGAGCAGGGGATATTTTGCCAAGGGATGATCGGGGCGGGCGACGAAACAGACCGGCTCGGTATACAGCACTTGATAATTGAGCGGCAACTGAAGCGCCCGACCGCCGACCCGACCGACGACGACATCCACCGAACCCGCGAGCAGATCGTGCAGCAGCGGGGTCATCACTTTCTCTTCAATATTTAGATGCAGGGTTGGCAGTTCTGTGAGCAAACCCAGTATTGCCTGTGAAACACAGTCGGTCGCTACCGGCGAGCAGCCAATCTTCAGACTCCCTACAAGTCCGCCTTGCTTAAAACGGGCGATTTCATACTGCGAACGCTCCATATCATTGATCAGGCGTTGGGCATGTTGCAGTAGCAACTTGCCGCCTTCGGAAGGGCGCAAGCCTTTACTGTGACGTTCAAAGAGCGTGATGCCAATCTCATCTTCGAGCTGTGATAACCATTTCGACAATGCGGGCTGGGTGATATTCATCATCCGGGCGACGTGCGTCAGATTTCCCTGTTCGCCCAGCGCGATAAGCGTTTGCAGGTGTTGCAACTTCAGTTTCTGCGCCCAGTTTGCCATTTGCTATAACCTCCAGGTTATGCCTCTGCATGAAAAGCCATTGTACATTTCATCTCCAAACATACAAAGTCGCAACATACCTAAAACAAAACAGAAATCTACTCTACCTGCACTGAGGCATTCACTATGACTCAACAACGTGATCTACAAGCACTGATCGATTCCGCCCCCGTCGGTAAGACCCAGTGGCGCGTTATCATCTGCTGTTTTCTGGTTGTCATGCTCGACGGATTTGATACCGCGGCGATTGGTTTTATCGCACCCGATATTCGCACTCACTGGCAGCTGACTGCTGGCGATCTGGCACCGCTGTTTGGTGCAGGTCTGCTGGGGCTGACCGCTGGCGCGCTGCTCTGTGGCCCACTGTCCGACCGTTTTGGCCGCAAACGGGTGATAGAACTCTGCGTGGCGCTGTTCGGTGCACTGAGCCTGCTCTCGGCTTTTTCACCCGATCTGCAAACGCTGGTTATTTTGCGCTTTCTTACCGGCTTAGGGCTGGGCGGCGCGATGCCGAATACCATTACTATGACCTCGGAATACCTGCCCGCGCGTCGGCGTGGTGCACTGGTCACCATGATGTTCTGTGGCTTTACTCTGGGATCGGCAATGGGCGGTATCGTCAGCGCACAGCTGGTGCCGGTGATTGGTTGGCACGGCATTCTGGTGCTGGGAGGCGTTCTACCGCTAATGCTGTTTGTTGCTCTGCTGTTTGCGCTACCGGAATCCCCGCGCTGGCAGGTTCGTCGTCAGTTGCCGCAAAACGTGATTGCCAGAACCGTTAGCGCCATCACCCGGGAACGTTATGACAATACCCATTTTTATCTCAACGAAGGTGCCGCGATAGCTAAAGGCAGCATTCGCCAGCTGTTCGTTGGGCGACAGCTGCCTATTACTCTGATGCTATGGGTAGTGTTCTTTATGAGCCTGCTGATTATTTATCTGCTCTCCAGCTGGATGCCAACGCTGCTTAACCATCGTGGAATTGATCTGCAGCATGCCTCCTGGGTAACTGCCGCCTTCCAGATTGGAGGAACGCTGGGGGCACTGGCGCTGGGTGTGCTGATGGACAAATATGACCCTTTCCGCGTGCTGGCCGTGAGTTATGCGCTGGGCGCAGTGTGCATCGTCATGATTGGCCTGAGCGAAAACGGTCTGTGGCTGATGGCACTGGCTATTTTTGGCACCGGCATCGGCATCAGCGGTTCTCAGGTTGGTCTTAATGCGTTAACCGCTACGCTTTATCCGACACAAAGCCGGGCGACGGGCGTCAGCTGGTCTAATGCAGTGGGGCGCTGCGGCGCGATTGTCGGCTCGCTTTCCGGCGGGGTGATGATGGCGATGAATTTCTCATTCGATAACCTGTTTTTCATTATTGCCGTCCCGGCGGCCATCAGCGCGGTAATGCTTACGCTGCTGACGGTTGTTATCCGCCAGTCGGCCTCTGCCTCAAATACTCTGCCACGCGCAGGTGTTGTGAATGAATAAGGAGAATCCCTATGTCTGAACTGAATCAGGACGTTAAGAACAGCCGTCAGCAGTTTTACCAGCATATTTCCGGGCAGAATCTGACCCCGCTGTGGGAGTCGCTGCACCGCCTGGTGCCGCCAACACCGAACGCACATTGCGCGCCTGCGTACTGGAACTATCAGGAGATCCGCCCGCTGCTGCTGGAAAGTGGCGATCTGATTGGCGCGAAAGAGGCGATTCGCCGCGTGCTGGTGCTGGAAAACCCAATGCTGCGTGGACAGTCTTCAATCACCCCAACGCTGTACGCGGGATTGCAGTTAATTATGCCGGGCGAGGTTGCGCCGAGTCATCGTCATAATCAGTCTGCACTGCGCTTTATTGTCGAAGGGAAAGGCGCATTTACCGCCGTGGACGGTGAGCGCACCCAAATGCATGAAGGCGATTTTATTCTGACGCCGCAGTGGCGCTGGCACGATCACGGCAACCCGGGCAGTGAACCGGTGGTGTGGCTGGACGGTCTGGACCTGCCGTTGGTGAACCTGCTGGGCTGTGGCTTTGCGGAAGACTACCCGGAAGATCAGCAGCCGGTCACGCGCAAGGAAGGGGATTACTTACCGCGCTACGCGGCCAATATGCTGCCGCTGCGTCATCAGAAAGGTAACTCATCGCCGATTTTTAACTATCGCTACGATCGCAGCCGTGAAGCACTGCATGACCTGACCCGCATGGGCGACGCCGATGAGTGGGACGGTTACAAGATGCGTTACGTCAACCCGGTAACCGGCGGTTATCCCATGCCTTCGATGGGAACCTTCCTGCAACTGTTGCCGCAGGGCTTTTCCTCACGGATGGCGCGTACCACCGACAGCACTATCTACCACGTGGTGGAAGGAAGTGGGCAGGTCACCATCGGCAACGAAACCTTCAACTTTTCGCCAAAAGATATCTTTGTGGTGCCGACCTGGCACGGCGTGTCGTTCCAGACCCACGAAGATACCGTCTTATTCAGTTTTTCGGACAGACCGGTTCAGGAAGCACTGGGGTTGTTCCGCGAAGCACGCTATTAATTTGGGAGAGAGAAAATGACGCAATACGTATTTGAACCACAAGCGCCTGTTACCGTTCCGGTTGTTGGCTGTGATGAACAATTTCCTGTGCGCCGTGTTTACTGTGTGGGCCGTAACTATGCCGCACATGCCCGTGAAATGGGCTTTGATCCGGATCGCGAACCGCCGTTCTTTTTCTGTAAACCTGCCAATGCGGTAGTCCCGGTGGCGGCTGGTCAGATCCTCGAACTGCCGTACCCATCGCAAACCGATAACTATCACTATGAGATAGAGCTGGTGGTGGCGATTGGCAAAAAAGGCAGTGATATTCCGCTGGAAAAAGCGCACGAATATATCTGGGGCTATGCCACCGGTCTGGATATGACTCGCCGTGATCGGCAGATGGAGATGCGCCAGATGGGGCGTCCGTGGGAAATTGGCAAAGCGTTTGATCTCTCCGCACCCATCGCGCCGCTGCATAAAGCCAGCGAAAGTGTGGATGTTAACAATGCGCCAATCTGGTTGCAGGTCAACGGCGACGATCATCAGCGTAGCGATATTCGCCACCTCATCTGGTCTGTGAATGAAACCATCAGCTATCTGTCTGGTTTCTTTGAACTGCAGCCGGGCGATCTGATCTACACCGGTACCCCAGAAGGCGTGGGGGCGGTAGTTAAAGGGGATGTGATCACCGGAAACGTAGACGGTTTAACCCCCATCGCCGTGAAGATTGTCTGAGGTGGATGATGAAGCTGTACAGTTTCTTTAATAGCTCGGCGTCATATCGGGTGCGCATTGCGCTGGCGCTGAAGGGGCTGGATTACCAGACGGTGGGCGTCAACATTCGCATCGGTCAGCAGAACGAACTGGCCTACCGACGGATGAACCCGGTGGGACTGGTGCCGACTCTGGTGACCGATGACGGAGAATCACTTGGGCAGTCGCTGGCAATAATTGACTGGCTGGATGGCCACTTTCCGCAAACGCCACTGCTGCCTGCCGACTTCCCGGTGCGCAGTAAGGTGCTGGAAATTGTCTATGCCATCGCCTGTGATATCCACCCGGTGAATAACATGCGGGTACTGCGCTACCTGAGCGAAGAGTTAAAGGTCAGTGAAGAAGATAAAAAACGCTGGTATGCACACTGGATCCAGCAAGGGTTAAGCGCGGTGGAACAGATGCTGCGCCAGAGCCATTCGGGGACGTTCTGCGTGGGTGATGCGCCAACGCTGGCGGATTGCTGTCTGATCCCACAGTGGGCGAACGCGTTACGTATGGGCTGCGATCTGAGCGGATATCCGCGCTGTAAGGCGGTATATGATGCCTGTACTCAGCTTCCGGCGTTTATCGCAGCCGCGCCCGAGAATCAACAAGATAAAATTCCAGCCTGATAAGGAGAACGACAATGGCTAAAGTGACACGCGCAATTATCGTGGGTGGCGGGATTGGCGGCGCGGCGACCGCGCTATCGCTGGCCCGTCAGGGCATTAAAGTGATGTTGCTGGAGAAAGCGCACGAGATTGGTGAAATTGGCGCGGGTATTCAGCTCGGGCCGAATGCATTCTCTGCTCTGGACAGCCTTGGCGTGGGAGAAGTCGCCCGTAAGCGTGCCGTTTTTACCGACCACATCACGATGATGGATGCGGTAAATGCGAAAGAGGTGGTCCGCATTGAAACCGGCCAGGCGTTCCGCGATCACTTTGGCGGTCCTTATGCGGTTATCCATCGGGTTGATATTCACGCCAGCGTTTGGGAAGCGGCGCTGGTGCATCCTAACGTTGAGTATCGCACTTCAACTAACGTGGTTGATATCCGCCAGACAGAGAATGACGTGACGGTATTTGATGAGCACGGCAACAGCTGGACGGCAGATATTTTGGTGGGCTGTGACGGTGTGAAGTCGGTTGTCCGCCAGTCTCTGATTGGCGATGCGCCACGGGTTACCGGACACGTGGTCTATCGCGCCGTGATTGATTGCGATGATATGCCAGAAGATTTACGCATTAACGCACCGGTTCTGTGGGCCGGACCACACTGTCACCTGGTGCACTATCCGCTGCGCGGCGGTAAGCAATATAACCTGGTGGTGACCTTCCACAGTCGTCAGCAGGAAGAGTGGGGCGTGAAGGATGGCAGCAAAGAGGAAGTGCTCTCCTATTTTGCGGGTATCCATCCGCGCCCGCGCCAGATGCTGGATAAACCGACATCATGGCGGCGCTGGTCCACTGCCGACCGCGAGCCGGTAGAAAAATGGGGAACCGACCGCATCACGCTGGTGGGAGACGCCGCGCACCCGGTTGCGCAATATATGGCACAGGGTGCCTGTATGGCGTTGGAAGATGCGGTAACGCTCGGTAAAGCGCTACAGCAGTGTGGTGGCGATGCGGCTGATGCCTTTGCGCTGTATGAGTCGGTGCGTATTCCGCGTACCGCACGCATCGTCTGGTCAACGCGTGAAATGGGCCGTGTCTACCACGCCGCAGGCGTCGAGCGTCAGGTACGTAATCTGCTGTGGAAAGACAAATCGCAGGCAGAGTTTTATCGCGGTATGGAATGGCTGTACGGTTGGAAAGAAGATAACTGTCTGTTGCCGCGCTGAGCCTCTTTAATCTCCCGAACGGAGGCGCTACCATAGCGCCTCTTTTTTTGCGGGTGACGATATGCGTGTTTTACTGGCGCCGATGGAAGGCGTGCTCGACTCACTGGTGCGCGAGCTGCTGACTGAAGTGAATGATTACGATCTGTGCATCACCGAGTTTGTGCGCGTGGTGGATCAGCTCCTGCCGGCAAAAGTATTTCATCGACTCTGCCCGGAACTGCATAACAACAGCCGGACGCCATCCGGCACGTTGGTTCGCATTCAGCTGTTAGGACAGTATCCGCAGTGGCTGGCGGAGAATGCCGCACGAGCGGTAGAACTGGGCTCGTACGGTGTCGATCTAAACTGTGGCTGTCCATCGAAGCTGGTGAACGGTAGCGGCGGTGGCGCAACATTATTGAAAGATCCTGAGCTTATCTACCGGGGCGCAAAAGCTATGCGCGAGGCGGTCCCGGCTCATCTTCCGGTGACGGTGAAAGTTCGTCTGGGCTGGGACAACAGCGACCGGCAGTTTGAAATTGCCGATGCCGTCCAGCAAGCTGGTGCCAGTGAACTGGCGGTGCATGGCCGAACCAAAGAGCAGGGCTACAAGGCGGAACATATCAACTGGCAGGCGATTGGCGAGATCCGCCAGCGGCTGACCATACCGGTTATTGCGAATGGTGAAATCTGGGACTGGCAGAGCGCCCAGGATTGTATGGCCATCAGCGGATGCGATGCGGTGATGATCGGACGTGGCGCATTAAATATTCCGAACCTGAGCCGCGTGGTGAAATACAACGAGCCGCGTATGCCGTGGCCTGAAGTCGTGACGCTGTTGCAAAAATATACCCGCCTTGAAAAGCAGGGGGACACCGGGCTGTATCATGTAGCGCGGATTAAGCAGTGGTTAGGGTATTTGCGCAAAGAATATTCAGAGGCAACAGAACTGTTTCAGGAAATTCGTGCGTTAAATAATTCGCCGGATATCGCACGTGCGATTCAGGCTATCGAGATTACTGCCTGATCTCAGTTCCAGTAGGCCGGATAAGGCGTTTACGCCGCCATCCGGCATCAGAGAGAAGAATAGCCTGAGATTTCTGCTATCAGGCCTGGGCGAAATGACGACATCAGAAAATCATCTTAAACACGCCTGTTACCACCAATAGCCCAATCAGAAAAATAATCAGAATTACCCACAGCAGAATTTTCATTAACTTTCCTTTTTTTGGTAAGTTCAGATTGAGTATAGGAAAGTATCAATCATTCTGCCTGGAGGCGTTGTTATGCAGGTTTACGTGCGCTGAGCAGAAACACCATCGGCCGCTCTTTTTCTTCATCTAAAGCCGGGTTTTCAGCAATCTGTTGCGCGGACGGTCCCCATTCATCGACACAAACGATCTCGAATCCGGCGGCAATCAGCGCATTAATCCAGGTCGCCAGCTTACGGTGCTGTTTTTTGACGCCTTCAGCAAACCAGTTACTGATGCGCTCACCTTCCTGCTGATAATGATTAACCGGCCAGGACAGCTGCCCAGTTTTATCTTTTATCCAACCCTGATTAAGCGGTGCGGTATAAATTGGATGCTCGGCAGAGAAAACTAACATACCGCCTGGTGTTAATGACTGGTAAATGGTTACGAATAATCGTTCTATATCGTGCAAATAGTGCAGGGCAAGCGAGCTATAAACCAGGTCAAAAGAATTTGGGGACAGGGTTAGCGTTTCGAGATCTTCACGCTGATAAACGATGCCATTACCCTGCGTCATACTGTGTGCCTGGGTTAACATCTTTTGTGAAATATCCAGTCCCATTACACTGGCTGCCTGATTATCGCGCGCGTAGCGGCAAAACCAACCATATCCACAGCCCAAATCAAGAATATTTTTGCCTTGAAGAGAGGGGAGCATCGCTTGTATTGTCGGCCATTCTGGCGCGCCGTCGAGTCCCTTTACTGAACGATCCAGCGTGGCATATCCGGCAAAGAACTCAGGATTGTCATAGATATTCTGTGACATAACATCTCCATCCATTAATTATTAAAATTATTTAATCTATATTATTTACTAGGTGTATATTTTGCTGATTATATATTTTTATTGCCAAAGATGTATTGCCACGCGTAACTAAAAAAGCAACAGCGACAAGTCGTAATCTCTGCACATCTTTTCTTACCTGTATATCTCCATGAATCGTAATTCTGTGTTTGTCACGACGGCATTGTTGCCGCTTTTTGTTCTGATGTCTGGCTGCGCGCCGATGCATGATGACCGCCAGTCTCTGTCACAGCAGACGCCTGCCGCAAATGTCGATACCGCATTGCCTGCCGCGTTAAAAAATGGCTGGCCGGACAGCCAGTGGTGGAAGGCATATCACGACCCCCAGCTTAATGCGTTGATTGAAAGCACGTTGCGAAATTCTCCTGATATGCAGGTCGCGGAACAGCGCATTCAACTGGCGGAGGCGCAGGCTAAGGCCGTGGAAGCACAAGATGGCCCGGAGATTGACTTCTCCGCAGACGTTGAGCGTCAGAGAATGTCAGCCGAAGGGCTGATGGGGCCGTTTGCCATTACCGATCCGGCCGCCGGGACGACAGGGCCGTGGTACACCAACGGTACTTTTGGTTTAACCGCCGGCTGGAATCTGGATCTGTGGGGTAAGAATCGGGCCGAAGTGACTGCGCGTATAGGAGCCGTTAAGGCGCGTGAGGCTGAGCGCGAGCAAACCCGGCAGCTGCTGGCGAGCGGTGTCTCCCGTCTTTACTGGGAATGGCAGACGCAGGCGGCGCTGAAAACCGTGCTGACGCAAATCGAAAGCGAGCAGCAAAATGTGATTACCGTCGATCATCAACTGTATCAAAACGGCCTCACTTCTTCGGTGGAAGGCGTCGAAACCGATATCGATTCCAGCAAGACAGAGCAGCAGCTGAACGATGTCAGCGGTAAAATGAAGGTGATTGAGGCGCGCCTAAGCGCGCTGAGCAACTCGCAGTCCGTTGCCCTGAAGCTCCATTCGACCAAACTGCCCGTGGTTGAAAGTCAGCTTCCGTCCCAGCTAGGTTATTCGCTGCTGGCCCGTCGACCAGATTTGCAGGCAGCACACTGGTACATTGAGTCATCGCTGAGCAGTATTGATGCGGCGAAAGCGGCGTTTTATCCCGATGTGAATCTGATGGCATTTTTACAACAGGATGCGTTACATCTGAGTGACCTGTTCCGCCATTCCGCGCAGCAAATGGGCGTAACCGCCGGGTTGACGCTGCCTATCTTTGACAGTGGCAGACTGAATGCGAATCTCGATATTACGAAAGCGCAAAGTAATCTGACAGTGGCGAATTACAACAAAGCTGTGGTGGATGCGGTGAATGACGTGGCACGTGCGGCATCGCAGGTAGAAACACTGGCGCAGAAAAATCAGCATCAGCAGCAGATTGAACATGACGCTCAGCGCGTAGTGGGGCTGGCGCAGGCGCGCTTTAATGCGGGTATTATTGCGGGCTCCAGGGTCAGTGAGGCAAAGATCCCGGCATTACGTGAACAGTGCAACGGTCTGATTTTACAAGGCCAGTGGCTGGATGCCTCAATCCAGTTGACCAGCGCGCTGGGCGGCGGTTATCACGCATCCTGATTGTTCGGCCCGCCGGTGTTCCGCTGGCGGGCCATCTTCATTGCGCTTTACGCGTGCTTCGGCGTTTCATCCACCAGCGAACGCCCGCGACTATCCCAATAACCAGCACCAGCCAGATGCCATGCTTGATATGCTGGTCGAGGCTGTGCAGCCACGGTGCAATCACTTCACCACCGACGTAGCCAAGGGTGGTAAATAGCAATGCCCAGACAAACGCGCCAAGAATATTCAGCGGTAAAAAGATCTTCGGCGGCAGGTGACTGGCGCCAATCAGTAAGGGACCAATAACGCGAAAGCCGTACATAAAGCGCGTACCGACCACAAACAGGTAAGGACGTCGTTGGATCATTTTCTGCGCATAATGAATTTTCGCCTGATGGCGCGAGAAACGACGCAGAATTTTGCCGCCAAAACGACGTCCGAGTAAATAGAGCAACTGATCGCCAATCATCCCACCTAGTGCGACCGAGAGTACCACCAGCGGGAATTTCAGGACTCCCTGATGCGCCACGACGCCGCCTAACAGGGTTATGGTTTCACCTTCCGCCAGGCTGCCGATGATTAACGCAGCATAGCCGTACTGCGCAACATAATGCGTTATATCCATACGTTGTATGACCTCCACTGGTCATAGCATACACCCTATGATTATTTGATGCCGGAAAAGCCGCGTAGTAGCGCATAACGTCGTTCAGTTCCCTAATGCCTGATGGCGCTTCGCTTATCAGGCCTACGGCTTACACACTTTTTACCCGGCGCTTCGGTATTTTCTCTGTGTACATAAAATAATCAAAAGCTGAATTATAATTGAAGTGTTGAGGTCCGGAGCTGACAAGAAGGGGGCGGTATGAACCATGTCTGGGGGCTATTTTCCCATCCCGATCGTGAAATGCACGTGATCAACAGCGAAAACGAAAGTGTTTCGCATCACTATACCCACCATGTACTGCTGATGGCGGCAATCCCGGTTGTTTGCGCGTTTATCGGTACCACGCAAATCGGCTGGAATTTTGGCGATGGCAATATCCTGAAGTTATCTCTGTTGACCGGATTTGCGATGGCAATTCTGTTCTACGGGGTGATGCTGGCAGGCGTCGCCGTCATGGGCCGGGTTATCTGGTGGATGGCGCGTAATTATCCGCAACGTCCGTCGCTGGCGCATTGTATGGTGTTTGCCGGATATGTCGCGACGCCGCTGTTTTTAAGCGGGCTGGTCGCACTTTATCCGCTGGTCTGGCTGTGCGCATTGGTGGGGACCATTGCGCTGTTTTACACCGGTTATTTACTCTATCTCGGCATTCCGACGTTCCTGAATATCTCTAAAGAGGAAGGCCTGAGCTTTTCCAGTTCGACGCTGGCGATCGGTGTGCTGGTGCTGGAAGTTCTGCTGGCGATTACGGTAATCCTGTGGGGTTACGGCTATCGGTTATTCTGACGGATAAACCTGTCTGCGCTGCGTTGTTGACGTAAAAGTCAGCAACGCAGCATTTCGAGACGATTCTCCTGTGGCGGCAAACCTGCCGGATCGCTATGATGCCTGAGCTAGCTTGAGATAATACTTAGTCTCTGGCGGTGTGCGTTGTGACGTGCGTGAACCATTATCAGAAATCTCATCATGCTGAAATTCCGAGTTTCATTATTAAGCCTTGCCCTGGTGCTGGCCGTTCCTTTTGCACCCCAAGCCGTGGCTAAAACGGCAACTACCGCAGCAGCTTCTCAGCCTGAGATAGCGTCCGGTAGCGCAATGATTGTTGATCTGAATACCAACAAGGTTATCTATTCGAACCACCCGGATCTGGTGCGTCCGATAGCGTCGATTACCAAATTAATGACCGCGATGGTGGTGCTTGATGCACGACTGCCGTTGGATGAGAAGCTGAAAGTTGATATCAGTCAGACGCCGGAAATGAAAGGCATCTACTCTCGTGTGCGACTGAACAGTGAAATTAGCCGTAAAGACATGCTGCTGCTGGCGCTGATGTCATCAGAAAACCGTGCGGCGGCGAGCCTGGCGCATCATTACCCTGGCGGTTATAACGCGTTTATTAAGGCCATGAATGCCAAAGCGAAAGCGCTCGGCATGACTCAGACTCGCTTTGTGGAACCAACCGGCTTATCGATTCATAACGTCTCGACCGCCCGTGATTTAACCAAGCTGCTGATCGCCAGCAAACAGTATCCGCTGATTGGCCAGTTAAGCACCACGCGTGAAGATATGGCGACTTTTGCCAACCCGGCTTATACGCTGCCATTCCGTAACACTAACCATCTGGTATACCGCGATAACTGGAATATTCAGTTAACCAAAACCGGGTTTACCAATGCGGCAGGCCACTGTCTGGTGATGCGCACCGTGATCAATAACAAACCGGTGGCGCTGGTGGTGATGGATGCGTTCGGTAAATATACCCACTTTGCTGATGCCAGCCGTTTACGTACCTGGATCGAAACGGGCAAGGTGATGCCGGTTCCGGCAGCGGCGCTGAGCTATAAAAAGCAAAAAGCGGCGCAGATGGCAGCGGCGGGTTCAGTGACGAGCGAGCAAACTGCACAGAACGATTAAATAAGACAACTTATCCGGCATACACATAGCTAATGTAGCGGTAGGCCGGGCAAGCGAAGCGCCCCCGGCAACATGCCCGGTGGCGCTTATCTTTTTCTGGTTTACGACTCTTTCCAGAACTTTTGCTTACTCGTTTTACCAATCCCCGGGTTCATACTGTTGGTGGGGTCATTCTCGCGGTAAAAACGGGTTAATGTTTCCGGTGCTTTATACAGATGTCCGACGTTATGCTCTGCTGGATACTGTGCTCCGCGCTCGTGCAGAAGCTCCAGCATCTGCTCTTTCAGCGCATGCGCATCCACGCCTTTTTTCACGATGTAATCCTGGTGGAAGACGTAGCACATAAAGTGGCCGTAATAGAGTTTGTGCACCAGTTGGCTGTCGATCTCTGCAGGCAGATGCTCGTACCATTCGGTGTCGTTACGGCGCAGCGCGATATCCAGCGCCAGAATATCTTCCACTTCATCGGCATGTACGGCCTGATAACGAATCGCCGCGCCAGCCGCCGCAAAGCGATGCAAAAACGCCTTGCTGCCTTCTTCCGGCGTACAGGCAAAGAAGTCGCCTTCAGCGGTTTTGAAAAACTCGCTTAGCCAGTTTTGCGCTTCAGCCACGCCGCCACCGGCCATTTTTAACAGCAGGTGATGTTCGTACTTATCGCGCCAGCTTTTCATGCGCGCGGGTAAGTGGCTGGGGAACAAATGGCCAAATTTCTGCATTGCCCGATCGGTGAAATGTGGACGGAAAATTTTCACTTTTTCCAGTATCGCATCGGTGCGACCTTTCAGGGTGAAGAAGAAGGGCATTTTGTCGGTGCCGAGCTTGTCGATCATCAGAAACGTATCTTTACCGTATTGCTCAGCGATGTCATAAATATCGCGGTGCATATATTCACCGGCGACCGGCAGATGCTCAAATTTTGCCAGAATATGACGGCGGATCTCCGTCAGTACCTCTGGCTGGTTGGTACCGATGTAAAAGACCTGCTGGTTTTTTTCGGCTTCGAAGGTGTCCAGGCGCACCGCAAAAACCGCGAGCTTGCCTGCACAACCGGATGATTCAAACAACCGATCCGGGTCGGCGTTATAGCGAGCGGGCGTGTCCGCCTCAATATCTCTGACGCGGGTAACGTAGTCGTGATCGTGTGCATGACGTCCATCGTGGCGCACATCGTCATCTTTGATACGCTCGTCATCAAGTTTGCTAAGGATCTGTTCCGGGGTCTGGCCCAGTTCGATACCCAGATGGTTAACCAGCTGTAATTTACCCTGCTCGTCAATACGCGCAAACAGCGACATCTCAGTGTATGCCGGACCGCGCTGAACCAGCGAGCCGCCGGAGTTGTTACAAATACCGCCAATCACTGAAGCGCCGATACAGGAAGATCCGATCACCGAATGCGGCTCACGGCCAAACGGTTTGAGCGCTTTTTCCAGTGAATAAAGCGTGGTGCCGGGATAGGCCAGCACCTGTTCGCCTTTGCCGATGACGTGCAGCTTATCAAGGCGCAGGGTGCTGATAATGACAATCTCGCGGTCGTAATCATTACCGCTCGGCGTAGAGCCTTCGGTCAGGCCAGTGTTGGCGGCCTGCATCAGGATAATTTTATCTGCGGCGACGCAAGCGTTGAGGACGCGCCACAGTTCTAAAAGCGAGCCAGGGAACACCACGGCGAGTGCATCGCCCTGACCGGAACGGAATCCCTTGCGATAGCGGGCGGTTTTAGCAGGGTCTGTGAGCAGGTGTGAATGACCTACCAGACGGGTCAGTTCATTCAGAAAAGCTTTATTATCTGTTGTAATGGAAGACATTCTCCACTCCTTGTGGTGGGACTCAATATCAGGAACAAGCATAGCGCTTTGTATGACAATACGCTTTCTCATTCACATTGTCTCTGGGTTGTCCTCCACTGAGTCGCGTTGGTTTCGAAAATTAGGAGAATAACCTTAGCTTTCTTTATCGCTCCCGTTTAGTCTTACGGCAAACTGCGGTTTTTGTTATATTTTCGCTGCCTCGTCGGGAAAAAATAAAGAGAGAATCAACATGAAATGGCTATGTTCTGTAGGTGTCGCGGTGAGTCTGGCGTTGCAACCAGCGCTGGCGGACACGCTGTTTGGTAACCATCCTCTGACGCCAGAAGCGCGGGATGCATTCGTTACCGATTTACTTAAACAGATGACCGTGGATGAGAAAATTGGGCAACTACGCTTGATAAGCGTAGGGCCTGATAACCCGAAAGAAGCCATCCGCGAGATGATCCAAGACGGGCAGGTTGGGGCAATTTTTAACACCGTCACGCGCCAGGATATCCGCAAAATGCAGGATCAGGTGATGGAGCTCAGCCGCCTGAAAATTCCTCTCTTTTTTGCCTACGACGTATTGCACGGCCAGCGTACCGTGTTCCCGATAAGTCTCGGCCTGGCGTCCTCTTTTAATCTCGATGCGGTCAGAACCGTTGGCCGTATTTCCGCGTATGAGGCTGCCGATGATGGTCTGAATATGACCTGGGCGCCAATGGTCGATGTCTCTCGCGATCCGCGCTGGGGCCGAGCTTCAGAAGGTTTTGGAGAAGATACGTTTTTAACGGCTACGATGGGTAAAACCATGGTGGAAGCGATGCAGGGGAAAAGCCCGGCTGACCGCTATTCGGTGATGACCAGCGTCAAGCACTTCGCCGCCTATGGCGCGGTTGAAGGTGGCAAGGAATATAACACCGTCGATATGAGTCCACAGCGTCTGTTCAACGACTATATGCCACCGTATAAAGCCGGGCTGGATGCCGGTAGCGGTGCGGTGATGGTGGGTCTTAATTCGCTGAACGGTACACCAGCAACCTCAGATGCATGGCTGCTAAAAGACGTGCTGCGAGATGAATGGGGCTTTAAGGGGATTACCGTTTCCGATCACGGCGCGATTAAGGAACTGATTAAGCACGGTACCGCCTCCGATCCTGAAGATGCGGTGCGTGTGGCGATCAAGTCCGGCATCAACATGAGTATGAGCGATGAGTATTACAGCAAATATCTGCCGGGCTTGATTAAATCCGGCAAAGTGACGATGGCGGAGCTGGACGACGCCGCGCGTCATGTGCTGAACGTGAAATATGATATGGGGTTGTTTAACGATCCGTACAGCCATCTGGGGGCCAAAGAATCTGACCCACAGGACACCAACGCAGAAAGCCGTTTGCATCGCAAAGAGGCGCGTGAAGTGGCGCGCGAAAGCCTGGTGTTGCTGAAAAACCGTCTGGAAACGTTGCCGCTGAAAAAATTCGCCACCGTGGCGGTTGTCGGACCGCTGGCCGACAGCAAGCGTGATGTAATGGGCAGTTGGTCCGCCGCCGGTGTTGCCGATCAGTCGGTAACGGTACTGACGGGGATTAAAAATGCCGTCGGCGATCAGGGCAAAGTGCTGTACGCCAAAGGGGCGAATATCACCAACGACAAAGGCATTGTCGATTTCCTCAACCTGTATGAAGAAGCGGTAAAGGTTGATCCGCGTTCGCCGCAGGCGATGATCGATGAAGCCGTTAACGCCGCGAAGCAATCTGATGTGGTTGTCGCGGTAGTCGGTGAAGCGCAGGGCATGGCGCATGAAGCCTCCAGCCGCACCGATATCACCATTCCGCAAAGTCAGCGTGACCTGATTGCTGCGCTGAAAGCCACGGGTAAACCTCTGGTTCTGGTGTTGATGAACGGTCGTCCGCTGGCGCTGGTGAAGGAAGATCAACAAGCCGATGCGATCCTCGAAACCTGGTTTGCCGGGACGGAAGGCGGTAACGCCATCGCCGATGTGCTGTTTGGTGATTACAATCCGTCAGGCAAGCTGCCGATGTCTTTCCCGCGCTCTGTTGGACAGATCCCGGTCTATTACAGCCATCTCAATACCGGCCGTCCGTATAACGCCGATAAGCCGAACAAGTATACGTCGCGCTACTTTGATGAAGCCAATGGTCCGTTGTATCCCTTTGGTTATGGCCTGAGCTACACCACGTTTACGGTTTCTGATGTGAAGCTCTCTTCTCCGACGATGAAGCGTGACGGAACCGTGACGGCCAGCGTGCAGGTGACCAACACCGGCAAACGCGAAGGTGCAACGGTGATTCAGATGTATTTACAGGATGTGACCGCCTCCATGAGTCGTCCGGTAAAACAGCTGAAAGGTTTTGAAAAAGTGAATCTTAAGCCTGGTGAAACCCAGACCGTCAGCTTCCCGATTGATATTGAAGCGCTCAAATTCTGGAACCAGCAGATGAAATACGATGCAGAACCTGGCAAATTTAACGTTTTCATCGGCGTGGATTCCGCCAGAGTGAAGCAGGGCGAATTTGAACTGCTGTAATAGATGAATAAAGTCATGCAGCATGCCTGATGGCTCTATGCTTATCAGGCCGACAAAGTCGTATCATCCGGCAAATTCACATTGGGTTTGCCGGATTTTTTTTATTTTATTATCGCCTTACCGCTAATAACTCTCAGCGTTACCACCCAATTGCCAGGTTAAGGCTTGATTTTTCGACTATGCTTTTTCCTCAAGTCTCTGAAAAGGGCCGCAAAAGGATAAGGAGTACAGCATGATAATCTCAAAAGTATCGGTGGGTTCGCTGGCGCTGTTAGCCGCGATAAGCCTACCCTTACAGGCCGCGTCACCCGTCACGGTTGGTTCAAAAATAGATACCGAAGGGGCGCTGCTCGGCAACATTATTTTGCAGGTGCTCGAAAGCCATGGCGTGAAAACTGTCAATAAAGTACAGCTGGGTACCACCCCAGTAGTGCGTGGGGCAATCACCTCCGGTGAGCTGGATATTTATCCGGAATATACTGGTAATGGCGCATTCTTTTTTAAAGATGAAAATGATCCCGCGTGGAAAAATGCGCAGGCCGGTTTCGATAAAGTGAAAAAGCTGGATGCAGAGCAAAATAAGCTGGTCTGGCTAACGCCTGCTCCTGCCAACAATACCTGGACCATTGCGGTACGCCAGGATGTCGCGCAAAAGAACAAGCTTGAGTCCCTTGCTGATTTAGGCCGCTACCTGAAAGACGGGGGAACGTTCAAACTTGCTGCCTCTGCTGAATTTATCGAACGGGCTGACGCGTTGCCTGCGTTTGAAAAAGCCTATGATTTCAAACTAAATCAAAATCAGCTGTTGTCGCTAGCTGGGGGAGATACCGCGGTGACGATTAAAGCAGCGGCGCAGCAGACTTCTGGCGTCAATGCGGCGATGGCTTATGGCACAGATGGCCCGGTTGCGGCGCTCGGTCTGCAAACTTTAAGCGATCCAAAAGGTGTCCAGCCCATTTATGCGCCAGCACCCGTCGTACGTGAATCGGTGCTGAAAGACTACCCGCAAATGGGAGAATGGCTACAACCAGTTTTTGCCAGTCTGGATGAAAAAACGTTGCAGCAGCTGAATGCCAGTATTGCCGTGGAGGGGCTGGATGCGAAAAAAGTTGCAGCAGACTACCTGAAGCAAAAAGGATGGGTGAAGTAACGGAGTTTGCAGCAGGTGGGTGTTTTGTCAAAGATTTCAGTTAATCGGGTGCTGTTGTTACTGGTACTTCTTACCTTCGCGGCGGCAGCGCTGCCTTTCATTAGCTATGCGCCTAATCGCCTGGTCTCCGGTGAGGGGCGCCAACTCTGGGATATCCGGCCCGACATGGCGTGGGGATTGGCAGTAGCCTGTTTGCTGCTGTTTCTTCTGTGCTTTGTACCGGGAAAGCCCGGCAATATATTGACCCTTGTTATTAGCCAGTTGCTGGTGATTGCAGCGCTGGTAACCGCAGGAACAACGGCAACGTATCTGGCCCAGACGGGAAGTCCACTGGCCAGAACCAGCCTGGGCAGCGGGTTCTGGTTGGGGCTAGGACTAATGTTGCTGGCCGCCAGTGACGCTATTCGTCGCATAACCGAGCTGGCATCATGGCGTTGGCTGTTGCACGCGCAAATGTTTATTTTTCCGCTGGTGCTTTTGTTCTCCGGCACGTTTAACGATCTTTCCCTGCTTAAAGAATATGCCAACCGTCAGGATGTCTTCAATGACGCCCTGGCGCAGCATCTGACAATTCTGTTCGCTACCGTGGTGCCCGCGCTGCTTATTGGTGTGCCGTTGGGCATCTGGTGTGCTTTCTCTGTCTCCCGTCAGGGGCCGGTTTTTGCGGTACTGAATATCATCCAAACCATTCCCTCAGTCGCGCTGTTTGGCCTGTTAATTGCGCCCCTTGCCGGGTTGGTGAAGCACTTTCCTTTGTTGGGTTCGCTCGGCGTCGCCGGAACTGGCCTGACGCCTGCGCTTATTGCGTTAGTGCTGTATGCGCTGTTACCGCTGGTACGTGGCGTTGTGGCTGGGTTGAATCAGGTGCCGCAGGATGTACTGGAAAGCGCCCGAGCGATGGGGATGAACACTTTCCAGCGGTTTGTCTCGGTGCAGTTCCCGCTGGCATTGCCGGTCTTCTTGCGCAGTTTACGGGTAGTGATGGTGCAAACGGTGGGAATGGCGGTGATTGCTGCGCTGATTGGCGCAGGGGGATTTGGCGCGCTGGTCTTTCAGGGATTGCTCAGTAGCGCCGTCGATTTAGTGTTGCTGGGCGTGATCCCGGTTGTGGTACTGGCAGTATTGATTGATGCGCTGTTTGATTTAGGGCTCGCGCTGTTGAAGGTAACAAACAATGATTGAATTTCGCCATGTCAGTAAAACCTATGGTCAGCAAACAGCCGTTGACGACCTTAACCTGCGGTTGGGGGAGGGCAGCTTTTCGGTGTTAATTGGCACGTCAGGTTCCGGGAAATCCACCACGCTGAAAATGATCAATCGGCTGGTTGAACATGACAGCGGACAGATTCGCTTTGCCGGGGAAGAGATCCGCAGCCTGCCGGTGCTGGAGTTAAGGCGGCGTATGGGATACGCGATTCAGTCGATTGGCTTGTTTCCCCACTGGACAGTCGCGCAGAACATCGCCACGGTGCCGCAGCTACAAAAGTGGTCGCGTTCTCGTATTGATGACCGAACAGACGAACTGATGGCGCTGCTGGGTCTTGAGGACAGTTTGCGCCATCGTTATCCGCATCAGCTTTCTGGCGGGCAACAGCAGCGGGTCGGGGTTGCTCGCGCACTGGCGGCAGATCCGCAGGTACTGCTGATGGATGAGCCTTTTGGCGCGCTGGATCCGGTCACCCGCGGTGCGCTGCAGCAGGAGATGACGCGTATTCATCGTCTGCTCGGGCGTACCATTGTGCTGGTGACGCATGATATCGACGAGGCGCTAAGGCTGGCGGAGCATCTGGTTCTGATGGATGCAGGAAAGGTAGTGCAGCAAGGCACGCCGCTGTCGATGCTGACAGCACCGGCGAACGAATTCGTGCAAACATTCTTTGGCCGTAGTGAACTGGGCGTACGTCTGTTGTCGCTTCGCACGGTAGGGGATTTTATCCGTCGCGGTGAACACACAGCCGGTGAACCGTTGGTAGATGAAATGACGCTGCGTGATGCGTTGTCGGTGTTCGTAGCGCGCGGTTGCGACGTCTTGCCGGTCGTGACCCCGCAGGGGGTGTCCTGCGGGACGCTTCATTTTCGTGATTTGCTTTCGGAGATGCCGACCCGTGAAACGTCTTGCTGATCCGTTGTTATGGCTTATTGTCCTGTTTCTGGTCCTGTTAGTTGGGTTGCCTCATAGTCAGGCCTTGTTCAGTGCGCTATTTCCGGCGCTACCGCGTCCCGTGTATCAGCAGGAAAGTTTTGCGGCGCTGGCACTGAGCCATTTTGGCCTGGTGGGGATTTCAAGCCTGATTGCCGTACTCATTGGCACCGGGGCCGGTATAGCGGTAACCCGGCCCTGGGGCGCGGAATTCCGGCCGATGGTGGAAACCATTGCCGCCGTGGGGCAGACCTTTCCGCCAGTTGCGGTGTTGGCGATAGCTGTACCGGTGATGGGATTTGGTCCTGAACCGGCAATTATCGCGTTGATCCTGTATGGCGTATTACCGATCTTGCAGGCAACACTGGCGGGACTCGGCGGAATTTCACCCAGCGTGATGGATATTGCCAGCGGAATGGGCATGAGTCAGGGGCAGCGGCTGCGTAAAGTCGAGTTGCCGCTGGCGGCCCCGGTGATTCTGGCCGGGATTCGCACGTCGGTGATTATTAATATCGGCACCGCAACCATCGCCTCAACCGTTGGGGCGAACACGCTGGGTACGCCGATTATTATCGGGCTAAGTGGGTTCAATACCGCCTATGTGATTCAGGGGGCGCTGCTGGTCGCGCTGGCGGCGGTAATTGTTGATCGCGGGTTTGAGAAATTAGCGAGACATCTTACCCGGCACGTAAAATAAAAGTATAGCCTGCCAGCATGACACCGCCGATACCGCCGATGGCCATCAGCAGGAAGAGGGTAATGACACCGATTTTAGCTGCGCTCATTATGCACTCCTTATGTGAATTCAAGGATTGTACACGTTTGTTAATAGAATATTAAATACCGAGTGGATAAATATCGTGACCTAACGCGCGCCATTCATTCAGCTGTTGCTGCTGAGCGGGCGTTTGGTTCTCGCCGCACCAGACAAGCAAGGTGCGACCTTCAAACAGCTCCGGTCGCAGTTGGTTCAGCGAATGGGCAAGGACGTCAATGCGCCATCCCTGCTGGCTGGCGACCCAACCCTCCAGCCATAAACGGGTCGTATCCTGAATGTTCCAGCCAACCACCAGAGCATCTTTCCCCTGTTTCTTACGTGCTGAGGCCAGACAAATCGCGATATAGTTGATCAGTACGCCGTCGAGGATCCCCAGTAACGCCTGCAGGATCGGCTGTTGGCATTGCAGACGTCGGCGTAACGGAATGAACAAATGGGTGTTGAGCGTTTGTGCGGGATAATCCTGGCCGCGCTCTTTGATCCACAGTCTGAGGCTATGCAAATTATTACTTTGCAAATAGCTCAACAGCGTCTCTTGTTGTTCACGCCAACCGTTATGCACATCAATGCTCTCATTGCTGAGCAACATTTTAACCTTGCTGACCTGAACACCGTTGTTTATCCAGCGTTTTATCTCGCGGATCCGGTCGATATCCGCATCGTTAAACAGGCGATGCCCGCCGTCTGTCCGCTGCGGTTTAAGTAATCCGTAACGCCTCTGCCACGCGCGTAAAGTGACAGGGTTGATATCACAAAGCAAAGCCACTTCACCTATTGTGTAAAGCGCCATCGTCGTCTCACTCTTGCTCGCGAGGTCCCAGTTTTACTTTAGACGCTCTTTTGCGAACCAGGTAGTTTTGTCTGTTTTTTGATCTATGAATGGGTGATTTTGTAACCATGCTCGCGCTTTCGAGTGATCGTTCTCACAAATTCGTCTTTTTTTGCAACACTTCAAAGAAAGTTACACGCAGCCCATGTATGTTACGCGCTTTTAAGTGATGTGTGGTTGGCGGGTATGTACGAGTTTAATCTGGTGTTGCTGCTGCTTCAGCAGATGTGTGTGTTCCTCGTTATCGCGTGGCTCATGAGCAAAACGCGTTTGTTTATCCCGCTGATGCAGGTGACTATCCGACTCCCGCATAAACTGCTTTGCTATGTTACTTTTTCCATTTTCTGCATTTTAGGCACCTATTTCGGGCTGCATATCGATGACTCTATTGCTAACACTCGCGCTATTGGCGCGGTGATGGGCGGGCTGCTTGGCGGCCCGGTGGTTGGCGGTTTAGTTGGTCTTACCGGCGGTTTGCATCGTTATTCGATGGGTGGGATGACTGCGCTTAGCTGCATGATCTCGACCATTGTGGAAGGGTTGCTCGGCGGGCTGGTGCACAGCGTGCTTACCCGTCGTGGTCGTACCGATAAAGTCTTTAGTCCGCTGACCGCGGGAGCGATTACCTTTGTTGCCGAACTGGTGCAGATGCTGATCATCTTATTAATTGCGCGTCCGTTCGATGATGCGTTTCGGTTGGTCAGCAATATTGCCGCGCCGATGATGGTGACCAATACCGTGGGCGCCGCCTTATTTATGCGTATTTTGCTCGATAAACGGGCAATGTTTGAAAAATATACCTCCGCTTTTTCCGCCACAGCACTCAAAGTTGCCGCCTCAACGGAAGGTATTTTGCGCCAGGGATTCAACGAGGTTAACAGCATGAAGGTTGCTCAGGTGCTGTATGAAGAGCTGGATATCGGTGCGGTGGCGATTACCGATCGTGAGAAACTGCTGGCATTTACCGGTATTGGTGACGATCACCATCTACCCGGAAAACCTATTTCATCGTCATATACCCAACGCGCGATTGAAACCGGAGAGGTGGTGTATGCCGATGGGAATGAAGTTCCTTACCGTTGCTCTTTGCACCCGCAATGCAAATTAGGCTCGACGCTGGTGATCCCCCTGCGAGGTGAAAACCAGCGGGTAATGGGGACCATCAAACTTTATGAAGCCAAAAACCGCCTCTTTAGTTCGATCAACCGTACGCTGGGGGAAGGGATCGCCCAACTGCTTTCGGCGCAAATTCTGGCCGGGCAGTATGAGCGGCAAAAAGCGATGCTCACGCAGTCGGAAATAAAACTCCTGCACGCCCAGGTCAATCCCCATTTTCTGTTTAATGCACTCAACACCATCAAAGCTGTGATCCGACGCGATAGCGAGCAGGCCAGCCAACTGGTGCAGTATCTGTCGACGTTCTTTCGTAAAAATTTAAAACGCCCGTCGGAAATTGTGACGCTGGCCGATGAAATTGAACACGTTAATGCTTATCTGCAAATTGAAAAGGCACGATTCCAGTCACGTCTTCAGGTGACCTTGACGGTGCCAGAAGAACTTTCGCATCAGCAATTACCCGCCTTTACTCTGCAACCCATCGTGGAGAATGCCATCAAACACGGTACTTCTCAGTTACTGGATACCGGTGAAGTATCGATTACCGCCCGTCGCGAAGGGCAATATCTGATGCTGGATATCGAAGACAATGCCGGGCTGTATCAGCCAACCTCAGAAGCCAGTGGACTGGGTATGAATCTGGTCGATAAACGACTGCGCGAGCGGTTTGGTGATGATTTTGGCATCAGCGTAGCGTGTGAACCTGACCGCTTTACCCGAATCACTTTACGACTTCCTCTGGAGGAACTGGCATGATCAAAGTGCTGATTGTCGATGACGAACCGTTAGCCCGGGAGAATCTGCGGATCCTGTTGCAAGAGCAAAGCGACATCGAGATTGTCGGTGAATGTTCGAATGCGGTGGAAGCCATTGGCGCGGTGCATAAATTGCGTCCGGATGTTCTGTTCCTTGATATTCAGATGCCGCGTATCAGCGGCCTGGAAATGGTTGGCATGCTTGATCCCGAGCATCGTCCGTACATTGTTTTTCTGACCGCCTTTGATGAGTATGCGGTGAAAGCCTTCGAAGAACATGCGTTTGATTATCTGCTCAAGCCGATTGAAGAAGCACGGCTGGAAAAAACGCTGATCCGTTTGCGTCAGGAGCGCACCAAGCAGGATGTATCACTGCTGCCAGAAAATCAGCAGGCACTGAAGTTTATTCCGTGCAGCGGCCATAGTCGGATTTATTTGCTGCAAATGGATGATGTGGCGTTTATCAGCAGTCGCATGAGTGGTGTGTATGTGACCAGCAGCGATGGTAAAGAAGGCTTCACTGAGTTGACGCTCAGGACGCTGGAGAGCCGTACTCCTCTGCTGCGTTGTCATCGGCAATATCTGGTAAATATGGCGCAATTGCAGGAGATCCGTCTGGAAGACAACGGTCAGGCGGAACTGATTTTGCGTAACGGACTGACCGTTCCGGTGAGTCGTCGTTATCTTAAAAGTCTAAAAGAGGCGATTGGACTGTAAAACTGATACACTGCGCGCCATTGCATCACCGACAGTTGAAGGCTCTATGCTAAGTAACGATATTCTTCGTAGCCTGCGCTACACCCTGAAAGCGAACAATAACGACATGGTGCGTATTCTTGCGCTTGCTGACATGGAATCCACCTCCGCAGGTTTCGATACCTGGATGACAAAAGAAGATGAGACTGGGTTTGTTCGTTGCCCGGATATCATTCTCTCCGGTTTTTTAAACGGCCTGATTTATCATCTGCGTGGTAAAGATGATTCTGCACCGGAACTGGCGCTGGAGCGTCGTGTTAATAACAATACGGTGCTGAAAAAGCTGCGTATCGCCTTTTCGCTGAAAACCGACGATATTCTGGCTATTATGACCGAGCAGAAATTCCGTGTGTCGATGCCGGAAATTACCGCCATGATGCGTGCCCCTGATCATAAGAACTATCGCGAATGCGGCGATCAGTTCCTGCGTTATTTTCTGCGTGGTTTGACATCACGGGTACATAACGCGAAACCATAAAGAAAAAATGGGCGACACCGATTAACATCGGGTCGCCGATGGTTTACTTCACTTCTTTAAAACCCGCCGATTCCATTACCGTTTGCATTTGCTTCATGCTGATGTTTTTATCGGCGTTTTCAGAGAGTTTCATCCCTGAAATGGCCTGCAACGCTTTTATATCAACTTTTTCCATATCGATAGTGACATTTTCTTGCGCGTAGGTATCTGAATAGGTGAGTTTTTCTTCTATGCCAGTAATGTTTTGATATTTGGCGCTTAATGCGTCGAATACTTTTGCTGCTTCCTCTTTATTGCTGGCACCGACTGACGCATAGCTAATTTTACTTTCGGAGATTTGCTTCAGGACCTTATCACCTTTATAGGTGTAGGAGACGGTGATATCAGAACCATTAATGTTGGCATTGAATGTTTTTGTCTCTTCTTTATCACCACATCCCGCCAGGGAAAAAACCACAATCGATGCCACGGCGAGAGAAAATAATTTTTGTAACGCTTTCATGTAAAACTCCATTTCATGAATATCGGATGTTAAATAATAACGTCCACGAATCTGGTGAGCCCGGACTACCTTGATACCAGAGCAGTATAGAATAAATCTAATATTAACAACGAAGCAGTCCGAAAATGGAGCAGGGGTTAAGATTAGAGGAAGCACTTGCGTAGCAAAAAAAAGCGCTGCGGTTGCAGCGCTTGAGATGTTTGATTTACTTCACCTGTTGGCCTGGTTTTGCACCTTCGTCTGGGCTTAACAGGAAGATATCTTTCCCGCCAGGACCTGCGGCCATCACCATCCCTTCGGAAATGCCGAAGCGCATCTTACGTGGTGCCAGGTTGGCCACCATAATGGTCTGGCGGCCAATCAGGACCTGCGGATCTGGATACGCAGAACGAATACCAGAGAAGACGTTACGTTTCTCACCACCGAGATCCAGCGTCAGACGCAGCAGTTTGTCAGAACCTTCCACGAACTCGGCGTTTTCAATCAGCGCTACACGCAGGTCAACTTTGGCGAAATCGTCAAAGGTGATGGTTTCCTGAATCGGGTCATCCGCCAGCGGGCCGGTAACCGGTGCTGCAGCTGCTTTCACTTCTTCTTTCGACGCCTCAACCAGCGCTTCAACTTGTTTCATGTCGATGCGATTGTACAGCGCTTTAAAGGTGTTGACCTTGTGGCCGAGCAGTGGCTGCTCAATGGCATCCCAGCTCAGTTCGCTGTTCAGGAAAGCTTCAACACGTTCAGCAAGCGTTGGCAGAACCGGTTTCAGGTAGGTCATCAGCACGCGGAACAGGTTGATACCCATGGAGCAGATCGCCTGCAGGTCGGCATCGCGGCCTTCCTGTTTAGCCACGACCCACGGTGCCTGTTCGTCAACGTAGCGGTTTGCCACGTCGGCCAGTGCCATGATTTCACGGATAGCTTTACCAAATTCACGGCTTTCCCATGCTTCGCCAATCACCGCTGCGGCGTCGGTGAAGGTTTTATACAGCGCCGGGTCGGCCAGTTCATTCGCCAGAACGCCGTCAAAACGCTTAGCAATAAAGCCGGCGTTACGGGATGCCAGGTTGACTACTTTGTTGACGATATCGGCGTTAACGCGCTGGACAAAGTCTTCCAGGTTCAGGTCGATGTCATCAATACGTGAAGAAAGCTTCGCGGTGTAGTAATAGCGCAGGCTGTCGGCATCGAAGTGCTTCAGCCAGGTGCTGGCCTTAATGAAGGTGCCGCGAGATTTGGACATCTTCGCGCCGTTCACCGTCACATAACCGTGTACGAACAGGTTGGTCGGCTTACGGAAGTTGCTGCCTTCCAGCATGGCAGGCCAGAACAGACTGTGGAAGTAAACGATATCTTTACCGATGAAGTGATACAGCTCGGCGTCGGAATCTTTCTTCCAGTACTCGTCAAAACTGGTGGTGTCACCGCGCTTATCGCACAGGTTTTTAAATGAACCCATATAGCCAATTGGCGCGTCCAGCCAAACGTAGAAGTACTTGCCAGGCGCATTCGGGATTTCAAAACCGAAGTACGGAGAATCGCGAGAGATATCCCACTGTTGCAGGCCGGATTCGAACCATTCCTGCATTTTGTTGGAGACCTGCTCCTGTAACGCGCCGCTGCGCGTCCACGCCTGCAGCATTTCGCTGAATGACGGCAGATCAAAGAAGAAGTGTTCGGAGTCACGCATCACCGGCGTTGCGCCAGACACGACGGATTTCGGCTCGATAAGTTCGGTCGGGCTGTAGGTTGCGCCGCAGACTTCACAGTTATCGCCGTACTGATCCGGAGACTTACATTTCGGGCAGGTGCCTTTAACGAAACGGTCCGGCAGGAACATGCCTTTTTCCGGATCGTAAAGCTGGGAGATTGTGCGGTTCTTAATAAAACCGTTCTCCTTCAGGCGAGTATAAATCAGCTCAGACAACTCACGGTTCTCTTCGCTGTGCGTCGAGTGGTAGTTGTCGTAGCTGATGTCAAAACCTGCAAAATCAGTCTGATGCTCCTGACTCATTTCACCGATCATCTGCTCTGGCGTGATCCCAAGCTGCTGTGCTTTCAGCATGATTGGCGTACCGTGTGCGTCGTCCGCGCAGATGAAGTTAACCTGGTGGCCGCGCATTCGCTGGTAACGGACCCAGACATCAGCCTGGATGTGCTCCAGCATATGGCCGAGGTGGATTGAGCCGTTGGCGTACGGCAGCGCGCACGTTACCAGAATTTTCTTCGCGACTTGAGTCATAGTGGGCAATTACTTCTTTTGTAGTGAAAAGGGCTTTGATAGTACCAAAATGGTAATTACTGCGCCAAGCGATAAGGGCATTTATCCGTAAATGAATAATTGTTGCGGTTGGAGTAAACTACCTGGTGACTATTGTATATTCAGAACAACAAAAAGGAGTCGGGATGAACGCACAATCCCAGGCCAAATCACCAGAGACCCTGCGCGCCATGGTTGCCGGGACGCTGGCGAATTTTCAGCATTCAACCCTGAAGCATAATCTGACTACGCTTAAAGCGTTGCACCACGTCGCCTGGATGGATGACACGTTGCACGTTGAGCTGGTCATGCCGTTTGTCTGGCATAGCGCGTTTGAGGACTTAAAAGAGCAATGTAGCGCCGATCTGCTGCGTATTACCGGTGCGAAAGCGATCGACTGGAAACTGTCGCATAACATCGCGACGCTGAAACGCGTGAAAAACCAGCCGGGTATTAATGGTGTGAAAAACATCATCGCCGTCAGTTCAGGTAAAGGTGGCGTGGGTAAATCCTCTACCGCCGTGAACCTGGCGCTGGCGCTGGCTGCAGAAGGGGCGAAGGTAGGGATTCTGGACGCCGATATTTATGGTCCGTCTATCCCGACAATGCTTGGCGCGGAAAACCAGCGTCCAACCTCGCCAGATGGTACCCACATGGCAGCGATCATGTCTCATGGTCTGGCAACGAACTCCATTGGTTATCTGGTCACTGACGATAACGCGATGGTATGGCGCGGCCCGATGGCCAGCAAAGCGCTGCTGCAGATGTTGCAGGAAACCTTATGGCCGGATCTTGATTATCTGGTACTGGATATGCCGCCGGGCACCGGTGACATCCAGCTGACGCTGGCGCAGAACATTCCGGTAACGGGCGCGGTTGTTGTCACTACGCCGCAGGACATCGCGCTGATCGATGCGAAAAAGGGCATCGTGATGTTCGAAAAAGTCGAAGTGCCGGTACTGGGTATTGTTGAGAATATGAGTATGCATATTTGCAGCAACTGCGGTCACCATGAACCGATCTTCGGTACCGGTGGGGCACAGAAGTTGGCCGAGCAGTATCACACTCAACTGCTGGGACAGATGCCGCTGCATATTTCTCTGCGTGAGGACCTCGATCGTGGTACGCCGACGGTGATTAGCCGTCCTGATAGCGAATTTACTGCTATTTACCGCGATCTGGCAGGACGAGTGGCTGCACAGCTCTACTGGCAGGGAGAGGTTATTCCGGGCGAAATTGCCTTCCGCGCGGTGTAATTTATAGCGTTACAGATATTCACCGCATCAATGTATTATTGATGCGGTGAATATATTAAATTTAAAAATCTCACGATATTGTTCATTCTGCGTTTATAATTCATGCCTTTTTCCGAATAAATCACCTCAATGCATCATTACAATTGATCAAATCTATCCCATTAATCTACAATTTCAATTGGTTCAAATAGGGGAGTTAACTGATAATACTCAGTGCAGGCGGCTTGTACGCTGTTTCCCACCCATTACAGGAATAATGAACACAATGAAGAAAAGTTTATTCTTGGGAGTTATTACTCTGGCTTATGGAATGAGTTTGCAGGCTTTGGCTTCTGATACAATCGATGGAAAGTTAACAATCATCGGGCATGTTGTTGAGTCCACCTGCCATATCGATATGACAGGTGGCGAGCCTCAAAATGATTGCCAGGCAGATGCGGTTCGATTGACGGTTGGAAGCGACAAACCAAACTACCGGGGTGTCAATACGCAACGTGTGATGTTACCGGGTGATACGACACGGCAAATAGTGCTCAATACCTACGATTAATGACCTCAGAATGAATCTTGTCAAACGGCAGTTTTACCCAGCGTAATACTGCCGCCTCTTTAATTTTCCCTTCTATTACATTTGCTTTCCGTTATTTATTATTATCGTGAATTACTTAAATAAGTATTATCTTATGCTTAAATAATGCTTAGTGAAATTTGCGTTAAATCAAATAAAACATCATTTCACATTGCGTCAAAATTATTCTCGTGACATTTTGATTTCGAAGTTGTTAAAAGGATGTGTTTATTAAAATTAATAAGGAATGACCTATGAAAAGATCCATTATTTCTTTGGCGATGTTACCATTTTTATCTGTCGGTATGGCGCATGCTGCTGAAATTACTGATGAGGGACAGTTAATCATTCAAGCGACAGTAGAAGGGTCATCTTGTCATTTTAATTCCAATGGTGGTGACTCTGCAATTATTGATATGGGTACAATTTCAACTTCTGATGTGTATAAAATTGGTATCGGTGCTGTTAGCAGTACAAAAGTGTGGAATACCGATGCAGATTCAATTGAAATTATTTGTCCGTCTACGGTAGAGTTGAAAAATATTACCTTTTCACCAACTAAATTCTCGGAACATCCGGGATTATTACAGGATGATGGTGGCGATACTACCGGCGTAGGGTTCGCTGTTGATTTTTATAACACCGCCACGAGTTTCGTTAATATCAACGAGAACGACCAGGTTGTGGATGTTAGCGGGTTGAAAGGTGAGTCCATTGGAAATGAAGGTGTCAAGTACACCTTGAAATTTGATGCGCGATGGGCGCGACTGGCTCAGGTTGTTAAAGCTGGCGATGTAAAATCTACGATAAAATTTACTGTTGAAACTGATTAATTCTAAATGGCTATATTGTCGGGATGACTCGACAATATAGCGCTATCAATAAGGTAGTGTATTATGAAACGGATTTTACTTTCAGGCCTGATAGCACTGACGCTCCCGGCACACGCTGATATCGTGATTTATGGCACCCGTGTTATTTATCCGGCTGATCAAAAAGAAATTGTCGTTCAGTTGATGAATGAGAGTACCAGGGCATCACTGGTACAATCCTGGATTGATGATGGCGATACTACATTACCTCCGGAAAAAATAGATGTACCATTTTTGCTGACTCCGCCGGTTATCCGTGTTAAAGGTAATTCAGGTCAGCAAATAAAAATCAAAAAAATCGCCAATAACTTACCAAATGATAAAGAAAGTCTTTTTTATTTTAATGTGCTGGATATACCCCCAAATACAAATAATCAAGATGGGAAGAATACGCTAAAATTTGCCATGCAGAACAGATTAAAAATGCTGTACCGACCTAAGGGTATTGAGTCGGTCACACAAAATAGCATTAAAAAGTTAAGTTTTTCTCGCGGCAATGGCGGGTTAAATTTAAATAATGCTACTGCGAACTGGATTACCATCCCCAAGATTGAAGCGAACAAAGTTCAGTTAAATGGTAAAACTATTTTATTGCCACCATTATCCAGTCAACTTCTCCAACTGAGAAACAATGGCAGCAATCAGTATGTTGTGACTATTATTGATGATCGCGGTAATTATGTTAGCGATACGATCAGAGTTAAATAATATGAGGTGTGGCCATGTTAAGGATAACTCCACTTGCTTCCGCGATATTTTTTCTGTTGTTCTCGGGGCAACTATTTGCTGAAGAAGAAACATTTGATACCCATTTTATGATGGGGGGATTAAAGGGTGAAAAGGTCAGTGACTTTAGATTTGATGGTGAAAAACCGATTTCCGGAACCTATGATCTAGATATTTATCTTAACAACCAATGGCGTGGGAAATATGAATTGAATGTCAAAGATGAACCTGATGACACGTGTTTGACGTGGGATCTCGTTCATCGTCTTGGGATTAAGTCTGAAGGGATTAAAGTCGATAAAGATGCACAATGTGTACCTTTAAAAACTGCACTTCAGGGGGGAGGGGCGACTTTTGATGTGAGCCGATTTCGCCTTGATCTCAATGTCCCGCAGGCTTTCGTCAATGAACTTGAATACGGTTACGTCGAGCCTGAAAACTGGGATCGGGGGATTAATGCGCTGTATACGTCCTATTATGTGAGCCAATACTATAGCGATTATAAAGACTCCGGTAACAGTAAAAATACTTTTGCTCGTTTTAATAGCGGATTGAATTTATTAGGTTGGCAACTACATTCTGATGCCAGTTACAATAAGACTGATGATAGTAATGGTGAGTGGAAGAGTAATACTCTCTATTTGGAGCGCGGGATCCCGGAAATTTTGGGCACATTGCGCGCGGGCGATATGTACACATCATCAGATATTTTTGATACCGTGCGGTTTCGCGGGGTACGCTTATATCGTGATATGCAGATGCTCCCGAACTCAAAACAGAATTTTACGCCGTTAGTTCAAGGGATTGCACAAAGTAATGCCCTTGTCACTATTGAACAAAATGGTTTTGTTGTCTATCAAAAAGAGGTACCGCCGGGCCCCTTCTCAATTGCCGATTTGCAGTTAGCAGGCGGTGGGTCGGACCTCGACGTTAGCGTGAAAGAAGCGGATGGTACCGTTACGACCTATCTGGTTCCTTATTCGTCTGTACCCAATATGTTGCAGCCTGGCGTGTCAAAGTATGATTTTGTCGCGGGTCGCAGCCATATTGAAGGTGCCAGCAACCAAAGTGATTTCGTTCAGGCCAGTTATCAGTATGGCTTTAATAATCTATTAACGCTGTATGGCGGCACAATGCTAGGGGATAACTATAATGCCTTTACGCTGGGAACAGGCTGGAATACGCGCATTGGCGCTGTTTCTTTTGACGCCACGCAGTCACATAGTAAACAGGATAATGGTGACGTTTTTGATGGCCAGAGTTACCAGGTTGCGTGGAATAAATATCTTACGCAGACAGGGACGCGATTTGGTTTAGCGGCATACCGATATTCTTCTCGTGACTATCGTACATTTAACGATCACGTATGGGCGAATAATAAAAACAGTTATCATCGTGATGAAAATGATGTCTACGATATTGCTGATTATTATCAGTATGATTTCGGTCGTAAAAACAGTTTTACAGCCAACATCAATCAATCGCTTCCTGAGGGTTGGGGATCCGTATCACTAAGCACATTGTGGCGTGACTACTGGGGGCGTAGCGGTAGTAATAAAGATTATCAACTGAGCTACACCAATAGTTGGCAACGGATTAGCTATACGCTTTCTGCTAGCCAAACCTACGATGAAGATCATAATGAAGATAAACGTTTCAACATCTTTATCTCCATACCCTTTAACTGGGGAGATGGTATATCCACGCCACGGCGACAGGTATATCTCTCTAACTCGACCACATTTGATGATGATGGTTTTGCATCAAATAATACCGGTATTAGTGGGATCGCAGGCGATCGCGATCAATTTAACTATGGTGTAAACCTGAGCCATCAACGACAAGACAGCGAAACCAGCGCAGGGGCAAATGTGACGTGGCGTGCTCCTGTTGCAACGGTTAACGGTAGTTATAGTCAATCCACAAAATATAAACAAAGCAGTGGCAGTATCTCCGGTGGGATTGTGGCATGGGCTGGCGGTATAAACCTGGCAAACCACCTTTCTGAGACTTTCGCCATCGTAGACGCCCCTGGACTTGAAGGCGCTTATATCAATGGGCAGAAATATCGGGAGACAAACAGTAAAGGTACGGTGGTATATGATGGTATGAGTGCGTACCGTGAGAATATGCTGACACTGGATGTCTCTAATACCAATAGCGAAACAGAATTACAGGGTAACCGTAAAAGTGTTGCTCCATATCGTGGGGCAGTGGTCAAAGCGCAATTTGATACCGACCAGCGTAAACCCTGGTACTTTAAAGCATTGCGCTCGGATGGATCACCATTAACCTTTGGTTATGAGGTCGAAAGCGAACAGGGCGAAAACATTGGTCTGGTTGGGCAAGGCAGTATGTTGTTTATTCGTACTAATGACGTGCCTGCAAAAATCAAAGTTGCCATTGATAAACAACAAGGACGTTACTGCACAATCTCCTTCAATCAGGAAATTGATGCCAGTAAGACATACTCATGCCAGTAAAAGGATAATGATGATGAGATGGATACTGTTAACGGTATTAACATTATGCTCTTTTTGGGCACAGGCTGATAAATGTGATTTTGTTCCTCCACCAAATATTACGGGAGCATATTCTTTCACCCCAGATGCGATGTCCGGTGTACTTGATGGTGGTGTTTTTGCTTCTGGCCAGGATGGCACTGTTGTACTGGACTGTAAGTCACAGGAGAAGGCATGGTTGAAGGCCGCAATGGCCATCTTGCATAGCAGTGAATATGCTTTTAAGGTAGGCAGTAAATATTACATTGTTTCCTTTTCTGTGAGTTATCAAGCAAAGGATATTGTTGCAAATAAAGCAAAGTATACATTGTCAGATTTTTTTGATATGGCGGGTTTAGTTCTGAACTATTCAATTGTTGAGGCCCCAGACCGCGGGGCCGCAACGATCATCGCCCCTGGTGCGACGATCCCTCTCGTTACTGAGTTGAGCCTTGAATACTGTCAGGGAAATGAGAATAACTGTAGTTCAAAAAAATTAAATTATAATTTAAATGTCACGATTATGGTCGATATCACAACCTGCTATTTTGGTAATCAGGAAATTGATCTGGGAAGGATAAATATTAATGATCTTGATAAGAAAAAATTTGAGCTTCACCCGGTAATATTCACCTGTCAGGCCAGTGGGGCTGGGAATCTGAAGTTTACGCCTGATAATCTGTTATTTTATTTTGAACCGATGAGTCCATTGGCGGAGGATTCAATGACCCTGACCAACGATTATGGTACTGCGGCGAATAGCGCAGGGTCGGTAGGATTTCAGTTATCAATGGACGGTTCAACGAGTATTGGTTATGGCAGAAGTAACCTGTATCGATCTGGCGATGTGAAAGCGAATATAGTACCAATCAATATTTACGCCCGCACCAGAACGTATGCAGGGAAAGTCACTGCGGGAGAAACAATGAGTCGGGTAAAGGTCGTTATTGACTATAATTAAAAAGTAAGTAAAGCAAGAAATTTACGCACCCAACTATACTGGGTGCGTTTTTTTACCGATGATAAAAAATCTCGCCGTCGTAGGCTTTAATGATCTTAGCATCGGCATCGTTGACCAGCACATATGCGCCGCCCATGTAGGTCCAGTGGGTGCCTGCCGTCGGTGCGGGCAGGTTGCGCAGATTCCACTGTTTAATGGTGTATTCTTCGGTGAGATACAGTGGTGGAACCTTGTCACCGGGTTTGAAATGGGTGAAGTCAGCAATAAAGCTGCTCAGTTCATACTTATCGATACCGGTGGGGGCAGCTGTTGCAGCTGGTGCGGCCCAGACGACGCTGCTTGCAAGCAGAAGTGCACCCAGCAACATTTTATTCTTCATACCCATCCTCTCTACCTCTTCGGGTCATCAAAATCAGTCATGTATCATTCCTGGCATACCGGATGTCTGACAAGCACTATTTTGTGATCACTCCAGTCATTTCGTAAAAAGTGTAAATGAAAGTACAGAATTGCAGCAACCTTGACCAGTAGTTTCGCAATAGGGGAGGTACAGCACGATTCATTCTGTCAGCTTTACGGCTGTTCTATGGCTGACAGCCATGCATTCTTTCATCTATTAGATAATAGGGACCGTTGCTAACCCCTATTATTAATATTAAAATTCTCTTGATAGGGTGATGTACCCGTTGAACCTAACTGAACACTCGTCTTTGTTCATCAGGCTTGAGGCAATGAATACATCTTTCTTACCGTGCTTATCGGTGTAGGTATATTTAGCTGTAATGGACTTCACTTCATTATCATAATAGCTTGAAAGATAAATGTTTTTGTACTTATCTTCTGTTTTATCCTTATCAGGATCTTTATCAAAGTCGATTCTTGCTAATTTCTCAGCGTACATCCGTGAAATAGGTGTAATATCAAGCACATCTACTTTTGCTTTCATTTCATCAACAGTAGATGTATCTATACTCAAGTCCTCTGCTAACTTATTGAATAATATGGCTTCCATTGCTGAGCCTACTGATGCACAACCCTCATTTTTTGCAAATGAAAGAATAGGTATGAAGGTTATAAGGATTAATAATTTTTTCATTTAATCCTCAACTACCAGAATCTTATCAGAGCTATCATTGATCTCTTTGCGACCAGCCAGTCCTAATATGATGCATCCATCCGAGGCACTAAGAGGATGTGTTGAACTATTACCGTGTATCATGAAACCATCACGCCCGCACATCTGATTTTCAGGGTAAGGTGTAAGGCGTATTGTGTACGCTTTTGTCTTATGGTGATAGAAAGCAAGACCGATAGTGTAGGTTCCTCTAGGAAGTGGCCCCTTTTCACTCACGCACTCGTTAGCTGAATCATTCTTAAAACCTGGTCTACCTGAATACAATGCATCAAATTGGTATGTACCATTCAGATAGAAGCTATGAGAACTTACTTTGTATACCCAAGTCATTACGCCGCCTCCTTGCTGTCGTTCCATGAATCGGAGTGAGTTATGTTCCCGTCCAGATAGAGCCATGTGATCTTTTCGTAGGCTAAGTAGAATGCCTCAATGTGATTTCGCTTTTCATATGCTGGATTCTTGACATCAAACATAAAAGGTTCAATCTCATTGACCCTTACATTATCCATTGTCACTCGAAAATATTCTTCTTCCAGCCCGTTGTGGTTGATATGGTAGAATTTCAATACCGCTTGTTTGAATATCTGTCCACTGGATACACCCTGATAGAGATAAGGCGATGAACAATCTACCTCTTTCAGTAAAAAATAATCTCCATGCTTCCTCTTAGCTGTAATCTGTCCTGTCAGTGGATCAGTAGGTAGCTCTACGTTATGCATCAGTTCTACAATTTCAATAGAACCTTCTCTACCATGTACATCAACCGATCCTTTAACCTGATTTCCTACATCGTCTGTAAGCCATAGATAAACAGGTATTGCCATATCAAAATCCCTCTTAGTTAGTATGGTATCCCTCGTTATCATATTCCTGAAAAATGGGAATAAGGAATGAGTGATTATTATAACATCATGAAAATAAAATAGATTTTAGTAAAATTAATATTCCGGTTTACTAGAGCTTAAATCATTGAAATGCAATTAACGGGATAATGCCTAAAGCGGGGCACGACGTATGACACAAAAAGAGATACACCTTTGCGGGGTGTTATGGTGTATATTGACTCCGGATCAAATTAATTTTTCAGGCATAACTTACTGTAAAATTAAAAGAGATCAATTCAACGACTCGGGGTGCCCTTCCTGGTGAAGGCTGAGAAATACCCGTACCACCTGATCTGGATAATGCCAGCGTAGGGAAGTCTGACACTGCTCGTGTCCCTTCTTCGCGCGGGCAGGAGCTGAACCATGCAGCCTGACCTGCACAGCCGCGCGCTCGCGGCTCACACTTTGCACCAATTTAGAATCTTATCCCCGCTCACACACTGTATGACCAATGAGGTCGTGCAAAGCTTTACTGCCAATACATTACTGGCGCTGGGCGCATCGCCTGCGATGGTTATCGAGCCTGAAGAAGCCAGCCGATTCGCCGCCATTGCCAGTGCGTTGCTGGTTAATGTCGGCACCTTAACTCGGGAACGGGCCGCGGCGATGCGTGCCGCAGTTGAGCATGCTCAGAATGCTAAAACCCCGTGGACGCTCGATCCCGTTGCCGTAGGCGCGCTTGAGTTTCGCCGCCGCTTCTGCCTGGAATTATTGTCACTACAGCCTGCTGCTATTCGTGGCAACGCTTCGGAAATACTTGCTCTGGCCGGCATGAACGGTGGGGGACGCGGCGTGGATACAACCGATACGGCTGTCGCTGCGCTTCCGGCAGCGCAGGCGCTGGCTCGTCAGATTGGGACCATTGTCGTGGTGACCGGCGAAGTGGATTACGTCACCGATGGTCAGCGTACCGTTTGCGTGGACGGTGGTGACCCGTTGATGACTCGCGTGGTGGGCACCGGATGTGCTCTTTCAGCGGTTGTTGCGGCCAGTTGCGCTTTACGTGGTGACCGACTTGATAACGTCGCCTCCGCCTGTAGCTGGATGAAACAGGCCGGGCAAATCGCCACCGGGCAATCAAACGGACCGGGTAGCTTTGTCCCGGCATTTCTCGACGCCCTCTATAACCTGAAAGCCCAGGAGCAAGCATGAAACGGATTAACGCATTAACGATCGCCGGAACCGACCCAAGCGGTGGCGCGGGTATTCAGGCTGATTTAAAAACCTTCTCGGCGCTGGGCGCTTACGGCTGTTCCGTTATCACGGCGCTGGTGGCGCAAAATACGCGTGGGGTGCAGTCGGTGTATCGCATTGAACCTGATTTTGTCGCCGCGCAGTTGGATTCTGTGTTCAATGATGTGCGTATTGATACGACTAAAATCGGTATGTTGGCTGAGACGGACATTGTCGAAGCTGTTGCCGAACGTTTACGTCGCCATCGGGTACAAAATGTGGTGCTGGACACGGTGATGTTGGCGAAAAGCGGCGATCCGTTGCTGTCGCCCTCGGCGGTAGAAACGTTGCGTACCCGTTTGTTGCCGCAGGTTTCGATTATCACCCCTAATTTACCCGAAGCTGCTGCACTGCTCGGGGCATCGCATGCGCAAACTGAGCAGGAGATGTTAGAGCAGGGAAGGGCGCTACGGGCGCTGGGCTGCGAGGCAGTGTTGATGAAGGGCGGTCATCTGGATGATGCGCAAAGCCCCGACTGGCTCTTTACGCGCGATGGTGAGCAGCGTTTTACCGCACCAAGGGTGATGACCAAAAACACCCATGGCACCGGTTGTACGCTATCGGCGGCGTTGGCAGCCCTGCGTCCGCGCCATAACAGCTGGGCCGATACCGTACAGGAAGCCAAACTGTGGCTTTCAGCGGCGCTGGCACAGGCCGACACGCTGGAAGTTGGCGAAGGAATCGGTCCGGTGCATCATTTCCACGCGTGGTGGTAATGGGTATACTGGCTGCAGAAACGGCGGCCAGGAAAAAGATAAATGGAACAAGCGCATACCCAGCTTATCGCACAACTGAATGAACGTATTTCAGCGGCGGATAACACGCCGCTGTATATGAAATTTGCGCAGACGGTGAAGAATGCTGTGCGCAGTGGGATCCTGGAGCACGGCAATATCCTGCCCGGCGAGCGCGACCTCAGCCAGTTGACCGGCGTTTCTCGGATTACGGTACGTAAGGCGATGCAGGCCCTGGAAGAAGAAGGTGTAGTAACCCGTGCCCGCGGTTACGGAACGCAAATTAACAATATCTTCGAGTATTCGCTTAAAGAAGCGCGCGGTTTTTCTCAGCAGGTGGTGTTGCGCGGTAAAAAACCGGATACGTTGTGGGTTAACAAAAGAATTGTGCCTTGCCCGGAAGAGGTGGCACAGCAGTTGGCTGTTGTCGCAGGGAGTGATGTCTTCCTGCTCAAACGCATTCGTTACGTTGACGAAGACGCAGTCTCTATTGAAGAGTCCTGGGTACCCGCACATCTAATTCATGACGTGGATGCCATCGGTGTTTCGCTGTATGACTATTTTCGTAGCCAGCATATTTTCCCGCAGCGTACGCGCTCACGTGTTAGCGCCAGAATGCCTGACGCAGAGTTTCAGGCGCACATTCAAATGGATAGCAAAGTGCCGGTACTGGTGATCAAGCAGGTAGCGCTTGACCAGCAGCAACGGCCTATTGAATACAGCATCAGTTACTGTCGTAGCGATCTATACGTTTTTGTGTGCGAGGAGTAGCTCCTCGCGTGACGGGGCGCAATCGCCGCCGCGATGTCCAACTACCCAGGACGCCACCGCGTTACCTAACAGCACTGAGTCGGCCAGCGTCCAGCCAGACGCCAGCCCAGCCAGCATGCCGCCAGCGTGGCTGTCACCTGCGCCGATAGTATCAACGACCGCCGTTGCAAATGCCGGTACGCAGCCGGATGTCTGTGCGCTGAAATACCATGCGCCGTCTTTATCGTGACGCACGACCACCGGTGCGGTGAAACGCTGCACCCATTCTGCGCCAAAACCTTCCACATCCTGACTTAATGCAAACCGCTCGGCAGCAATTTCCGCCTCCTGACGATTAAGTGACACCAGCGGACGACAGGCCATAATTCTTGCCAGTAAGGGCTCGGGAATGTCGCCGATGCGCGGGCCAAAATCGATAAATGGTGTCACCTCTTCCAGACCTTCCAGCCACTGCACCAGCAATTCACCGCACGGGGACGCTAGCTGATAACCCGAAAGATATACCAGGCTATGACGCGGGATATCCAGCTGTGCCAGCCAGGCGGCATTCCACTGATTCTCAACGCCGCTAAAAGACATAAAGGTACGCTCGCCATCCGGCTCCACCAGCGCCAGACACCAGCCGTTATCGCCTTCGGCATTGTCGATCCGGCTGTGCAGTCCCTCTTTTGCCATCCGGTTGCGGATAATGTCGGCCCACACTCCCTGGCCCAGTGGTAGAGCATTGCAGGCATCGATACCTAAACGCTTAAGCGTGACGGCGATATTGAGTGCGCAGCCGCCAACGTTAACACCTTGCTGCTTGAGCTCGATGTCACAGCCGCGCCAGGGGAGGGCATACGCATCGGCAATGACATCAATCACCGCCGCACCCACCACCGTTACTGGCCGCTGTGTACGTAACTGCGAGAGAAGTTGTTGCAGATGCGTGTTGCTCATAGCGCCTCCCGCTGCTCGCGCAGTCGCATTAACCCGTTGGCGTAGTGGGTAAAGTCCAGCTGATTCACCGCATCCAACTCCTGCTTCAATGCTGGGTTGATCGCGCTCACGCCGTGTAATGCACCACAAATGGCGGTTGCCATCGCCCCGATGGTGTCGGTATCGCCGCCGAGGTTAGCGCACAAAATGGCGCAGCGGTTAGGATCGGTCTGTGCCAGCTCAACCATGGCGATAGCGCAAGGAACGGACTCAATGGTGCTGGTTCCTGCCCCCACAACCTGATACAACTGCTCGCTGGCGGACTCGACGCCGTCGGCGTTACGGACGATTTTCAGCGCCAGTTCAAGGCGTGCACAAAGCGATGCGCTAAAGGTGGTGATTCGTTTTTGCTGCGCACGCAGGGCAATGGCAGGTAGCGCGTCGGCAATCTCTGACCATTTTCCTCCGTCGATGGCGCGCGATACCGCCCACGCGACGACAACGGCTCCCGCGATAGCCAGATCCGATTTATGTGTTGGGCTGGAGGCCAGTGCCACATCATCGATAAAGGCATCAAGATCGCAGGCGGGCAGCAGGCATCCCAGCGGGGAAACGCGCATTGCCGCGCCATTGGTCACGCCGTTGTTTTCCAGTTCGGCGACTGGTTTACCGTCACGAATAGCGTTCAACGCAATTTTCGAGGTCGGGCCGAGCACGTTTTTATTAAAAGCATCAAACTGCTCGGCCCAGGCCAGAATATTGCGACCAATAACGTCTGGCACAATTTCGCCGTCGCACTCAAGCAGGGCATCTGCCAGACACAGTGCCATGGACGTGTCATCAGTGAACTCCGCCTGGTTAAAATAGCAGGCGGCATTATTTTCCGCAGGGCCGGGCAAAAAACGGTCGATCCAACCGAAGTGTGCTTTAACCCGGGTTCTTGGCCACAGTTCCGACGGCATGCCCATCGCATCCCCTAACGCCTGCCCATAAAGAGCACCGAGAATACGTTCTGCTTTCATTTTACTTCCCCTTGTTTCAACGCTACATCGCGATCGTCCACCTTAATGGCGGTGATTTCTTTGTCTGATTCGCGAAAGAAAATCATAAACATCACGGCAATGACGGCAATCATGACCGCGCCAAATCCCCACATGCCAGCCCAGTTAAAGGTGAGACCATTAACCGGTTCCTGATAAGCAAACATTTTTTCCATCATCACGCCGCCCAGACGGTAACCGAGCAGGCTGCCGAACCCCTGACAGCAGAGGGTGATAAGCCCTTGCGCTGCGGTGCGCATGTGGACCGGCGCTTTTTTATCGACATAGATGTAAGCCGTGACGTAATAGAAGTCGTAACTGACGCCGTGCAGCAGAATGCCGAGAAACAGCAGGGCGTAAGTGAAATATTCTTCCGCACCGCCGTAAACGAAAAATCCGTAGCGGATCGCCGCAGTAATAAGACCAAGCAACAATACCTTTTTAATGCCAAAGCGTTTGGTGAAAAACGGTAGCGCCAGCATAAAGAAGATTTCAGAGAATTGGCCCAGTGTCATCCAGCCGGTGGCGTTTTTCATTCCGACTTCTGTCAGATAGCCGTTGGCGAAGATGTAATAGAACGCCAGTGGCATAGCAAACAGGAAAGAGCAAAAGAAGAAGACGAGGAAGTTCTTATCGCGCAGCAGGATCAGCGCATCCAGACCCAGCATAACTTTGAAATCCATTTTGCCGGTACTTTTTGGCGGCGTATCCGGTAAAAAGAAGGCAAAAACGCCTAACAATGCGGAGCTTCCGGCAGTGATAAGCAGGGGAATATTGGTGGGTGAGATGTCGTTATAGCCAAGCATTTGCGGTAAGAAACCGCAGGCCAAACCGGAGGCAATCCAGCCAATGGTCCCCATCACGCGGATGCGCGGGAAATCACGTTCAACATCCGGTACGTTGGCAAAAGCAATACTGTTGGTCAGCGCAATCGTCGGCATATAGGTCAACGAATAGGCCAGTAACAGAGGGAAGAATCCGCTAAAGGTGGTTTGCTGGGCGGCGAAGTACATCAGAATAGCGCCGACGAACATCAACACCGCCAGCACTTTTTGCGCGGAGAAAAAGCGATCAGTGATTGAACCGACCAGAATGGGCGACAGGATCGCTGCAATGGCTGTGCAGGCGTAGGACCAGCCGATCTCTCCGGCACTAAAGCCACTTTTACTCAGCCACAGCCACAGTGGTACAAACCAGGCACCCCAGATAAACCACTCTACAAACATCATGAACGACAGCTTAACTGTAGTTTTCATCTTTAAATCCTTCATGACAGGTAAGGTACGCGCTGATAGTACCATTCAATAATACCTTTAAAATACCTTTGGGGTTAAACTTTGACCGTCTTAACATTATTCTTTCCTGAATCGAGCCAGCAGAAGTTGCTGAAAAGTGCGCTAAAGATGGAAAAAAAGTGCAGTCAGTACCAGGCTTAATGCTGCCCGCAAAAAGGCGGGTCAGGACAATCCATATTCCGGTTTTAAACCGGAACTTACGGGAGCATAGCTATGACTGATATTGCGCAGTTGCTTGGCAAAGATGCCGACAGCCTTTTACAGCATCGTTGTATGACCATTCCTTCTGACCAACTTTACCTGCCTGGACATGATTACGTCGATCGCGTGATGGTGGATAACAACCGGCCGCCTGCCGTGCTGCGTAATATGCAGACGCTGTATAACACGGGGCGACTTGCGGGGACAGGGTATCTGTCGATCCTACCGGTGGATCAGGGGGTAGAGCATTCTGCTGGGGCTTCGTTTGCCGCTAACCCGCTGTACTTTGATCCGAAGAATATTGTGGAGTTGGCTATCGAAGCAGGGTGCAACTGCGTGGCATCAACTTACGGTGTGCTGGCTTCTGTCTCCCGCCGCTACGCGCACCGTATCCCGTTCCTCGTTAAAATTAACCACAACGAAACGCTCAGCTATCCGAATACTTTTGACCAGACGCTGTATGCCAGCGTAGAGCAGGCGTTCAATATGGGTGCGGTTGCGGTAGGGGCAACTATCTATTTCGGTTCTGAGGAATCTCGCCGCCAGATTGAAGAGATTTCAGCAGCGTTTGAGCGCGCCCATGAGTTGGGTATGGTTACCGTGCTGTGGGCGTATCTGCGTAACTCCGCGTTTAAAAAAGATGGCGTGGATTACCATGTTTCCGCCGATCTTACCGGGCAGGCTAACCATCTGGCTGCCACTATCGGAGCGGATATCGTTAAGCAGAAAATGGCGGAAAATAACGGCGGGTATAAAGCGGTTAATTTTGGCTACACCGACGATCGCGTCTATACCAAGTTGACCAGCGAGAATCCAATTGACCTGGTGCGTTACCAACTGGCGAACTGTTATATGGGGCGTGCCGGGTTAATTAACTCTGGCGGGGCGGCCGGCGGCGACACCGACCTGAGCGATGCAGTACGTACGGCGGTTATTAACAAACGTGCGGGTGGTATGGGGCTGATTCTGGGGCGTAAAGCGTTCAAGAAAACCATGGCCGACGGCGTTAAGTTGATTAACGCCGTACAGGACGTTTATCTGGACAGCAAAGTTACTATTGCCTGATCCTCGGATTGTCGTTGGGTTAGCGCAATAGCGGACAACCTGGCGGCAGTCTGCAACGTAGCGCAGCGGGCAGGATTTCAATATGAAACTCTTGTCCGCTGAGTGGTTCACCATCGAGATTAAAGGTAATTTCGTGTGGGGCGCGGATATCAAACCACGACGATGCGCCGTCAATAATGTTAGGGTTGTCTTCGGATTGCGTTAACGCCGAAAGCAGTCCTGGCAGTAGTTCTTCGCCGGTAAAAATGCGCAGTTGCAGCAGGCCGTCGTTGATCAGCGCCGTCGGGCAAAGCTGTTGCCCACCACCGGCCTGGCGACCGTTACCGATACCAATCACCAGCGCCTTACCCTGCCAGTGAAAATCCTCCCCATGAATGTCACAGATGTCGGGCTTGAGAGTATCCATGCGCATTAATCCGTGAATAAAATACGATACACCGCCCAGTGCGGCCTTGAGTTTTTCCGGCGTTTCGGTGGTGATGCGCGTGCCAAATCCCCCGGTCGCCATGTTGATAAAACAGGTTTTATCGTTGACCTGCACCATATCGATCGCAGTCGCATTTGCAGCGATAGCCAGCTTTAACGCCTTATCAAGGTCGTCGGGTATACCAACGCTGGTGGCAAAGTCATTCGCCGTTCCCAACGGTAAAATACCCAGCGCCGGAATATTGCCACCCTGCGACTGAATCAGCGCTGTCGAAACTTCGTTGATGGTGCCGTCACCGCCGCCGGCTATCACCGTAGCAACGCCTAGCTGACGAGCTTCATCAACGTAGCGTTGGGCATCGCCTTTTTCCCAGGTCACGCGAACATGGATTTCCACGCCTTCATCGCGAAGCTTCGCAATGGCATCACGCAGGGGGAGATTATCAGCACTTTTTCCATTGAGGATCAGTAAACTGGCAGGGAACGCTATCATCCGTTTGCCTCACTTTTTTTCGTTTTAACAAGTGTATGCCAGGAAAGCGTTTATGGCGTAAGAACTGACTGAAAGCGCAGGCGAAGAGATAAAAAAAGCCGCAGAGCGCGGCTTTTCAGATTGGGCAGACGTTACTGCGGGAACCATTGATCGCTGATTTTCTGGTACGTGCCGTCAGCTTTGATTGCCGCCAGCGCGCTGTTCAGTTTTTCCAGCAGGGCTTTGTTATCCGGGCGAACCGCGATGCCAAGGCCAGTACCGAAGTATTGCGGATCGGTTACTTTGTCAGTGGCAACGCCTAACTGCGGGTTGGTTTTCAGCCATTCGTTAACCACAGCGGTATCGCCAAATACGCCATCAATACGGCCATTTTTCAGGTCGATAATCGCATTCTGATAGCTATCGTAGGCCACGGTTTTCACTTCAGGATGTTTGTCCTGCAGGTATTTCTGGTGCGTGGTGCCGTTTTCCATACCGATGCGCTTACCTTTCAGGTCGGCAAAGGTTTTATAGGTGTCTTTTTTCGCAATCACCAGCGCGGAGTTGGCATAGTAAGGCTGAGTAAATGCAACCTGCTTGCTACGCTCAGGTGTGATATCCATTCCGGAAATTACCGCATCATATTTCTTGAATTTCAGCGCGGGGATCAGGCTGTCGAAAGCGTGATTGGTGAAAGTACATTCTGCCTGCATTTGTTTGCACAGCGCCGTTGCCAGGTCGATGTCAAAACCGACAATTTTATTGCTCGCGTCCAGTGATTCAAATGGCGGATACGTGGCTGATACACCGAAACTAATTTTATCAGCAGCTGAGGCGCCAGCGGCGAAAGTAGCAAGTAATGCGGCCAGTACTAACTTTTTCATGGTGGAACTCCCGTCTGTCAATCTTATGATTATTACCGTGTCTGCGGCGTGGAGTAACAATGCCATTTAATGAATTTATATGCAATAAAAACGATTAAATATTTTTACTGGTATAAAAAAAGACGGACAATTTAGGTTGTTGTCCGTCTTTATTATTTTGCTTTATGCATATTTGTGGGATGGCGGTGCTAGCACCTTATCCGGCCTACAAAAGGTGCATGAACCGTAGGCCTGATAAGCGTAGCGCCATCAGGCATATGCTTAATTCCGGTGTTCAAACGCCAGCGCTTTACGTTCGATTAAGCGCATCATCAGCGTCAGCAAGCCGTTGACGATCAGGTAAATCACACCTGCCGCACCGAAGACCATAACGTCATAAGTACGACCGTACAGCAGCTGGCTATAGCCCATGACTTCCATCAGCGTGATAGTGTAAGCCAGTGAGGTACTTTTAAATACCAGCACCACTTCGTTGGAATACGAGGAGAGGGCGCGTTTAAAGGCGTACGGCAACAGAATCGCCAGCGTATCCTTTTTGCTCATCCCTAACGCTCCGCAGGACTGCCATTGGCCTTCCGGGATTGCACGGATAGCGCCGTAGAACAGTTGCGTAGTGTAGGCCGCACTGTTTAACGACAGCGCAATTAAGGCGCATAACCAGGGTTCAGAGAGCAGATGCCACAGTACCGGATATTCTTGCAATGCCGGAAACTGTCCAGGTCCGTAGTAGATCAGGAAGATTTGCACCAGCAGCGGTGTACCGGTAAACAGCGTGATATACGCGCGAACCAGCCACACCAGCACCGGCGTTTTCAGCGTCAGGATGACGGTGAAGATCAGCGCCAGCACCAGAGCAACCACGATGGAGGCGACTGTCAGCGTCAGGCTGGTATGCAGCCCTTTCAACAATTCAGGTAAATACTCAAGCATTAGCCTGGTCTCCGCTCAAAACGTGTCGCGCGCAGGTCAATGCGTTTGAGAATGTACTGACTCACCAGCGTAATCACCAGGTAAATAGCGGCCGCCACAATGTACCAGGTAAACGGCTCCTGGGTACGGGTGGCAATACTCTTCGTTTGTAGCATCAGATCGTTCACGCTGATAAGGCTGACCAGCGCGGTATCTTTCAGCAATACCAGCCACTGGTTACCCAGTCCCGGTAAGGCATGACGCCACATCTGCGGCATCACCAGACGAAAGAAGATCGCGGCTTTAGACAAACCCAACGCCTGACCTGATTCCCATTGTCCGAGTGGCACGGCCTTCAGCGCGCCACGCAGCGTTTGCGACGCGTAAGCGGCGTACAATAATGACAGTGCAATGACACCGCACAGGAACGGGCTGACGTCGAAGTTTTCGATCTGCATCTGAACCGGGATTTGTACAAACCCGAGATTGATCGTAAAGCCATCGGCCAGCGTCAGCAGCAGTTGTGAGGAGCCGAAATAGATAAACAGAACCACCAGAATTTCTGGCAGACCGCGCAGGATGGTGACCAGGGCCGAGCCCGCCCATGCCACCGGGCGCCATTTTACTGACTCCCAGACGGCAAAAAACATGGCGAGTGCAAGGCCAATGATCAGCGCACAAACGGCAAGGCCGACGGTCATCCCGGCGGCGCTTGCTAAAGGAAAAAATTCATTCATCAAATATTACTTCTGGAACCATTTGTTGTAGATGGTTTCGTAAGTCCCATCTTTCTTCACTTTTTCCAGCGCAGCGTTAAACTTCTGCTGCAGCTCAGTGTTGCCCTGACGCACCGCGATGCCCAGACCCGTACCGAAGTAATCTTTATCCGTCACTTTGTCGCCAACCGCGGCCAGTTTTGGATTGTCTTTCAGCCATTCGGTTACCACTGCGGTGTCACCGAATACACCGTCAATGCGACCGTTTTGCAGATCGAGTTTGGCATTCTGGTAGCTGTCATACGGCACAGTGGTCACTTCCGGATGTTTATCCATGATGAATTTCTGGTGCGTAGTACCGTTTTGAACGCCGACTTTTTTACCTTTCAGCTGGTCAATGCTGGTGTATTTACCCTGCTGGCCCACAAACAGCGCAGAGTTGTCGTAGTAAGGGGTGGTGAACAGCACCTGTTTTTCACGCTCTGGGGTGATGTCCATACCGGCCATTACCGCGTCAAAACGACGGAATTTCAGGCTTGGGATCAGGCTGTCGAAGGCCTGATTGGTGAAGGTACAAGTAGCGTCAATCTCTTTACACAGCGCGTTTGCCAGATCAACGTCAAAACCTACGATCTTGTTATTCGCATCGATAGATTCAAACGGAGGATAAGACGCTTCGGTGGCGAAACGAATGGTTTGGGCTGCGGTAGCGGAAAGACTAAAACCTGCGATTAGCGCGGCAATCAGAACTTTTTTCATTGTATTGTCCCGAATCTTAGTGAGAAAGATAGTTTTTAAACGCTTCGGTTTGCGGGTTGGCAAAGCAGCTCGCATCCCCAAACTCGACGATATGACCGTTTTCCATATACACCACACGACTGGCCGTTTTACGTGCAACTTCCACTTCGTGGGTGACGATCACCTGAGTAATGTTGGTTTCCGCCAGTTCGCGAATGATGCTGACGATTTGGGCGGTAATTTCCGGGTCAAGCGCGGCGGTCGGTTCATCAAACAGCAGCACCTGCGGCTCCATCATCAACGCGCGGGCAATGGCTACACGCTGTTGCTGTCCACCGGAAAGATGTAATGGGTAACGATCGCTGTAAGGCTTGAGGCGCAGACGTTCCAGCAGTTTCTCGGCGCGCGCCATTGCCTGCTCTTTTGTCAGACCGAGTACACGGCAGGGCGCTTCAATCAGGTTCTGCACAACCGTGAGATGCGGCCAGAGATTATATTGCTGAAAGACCATGCCCACGTTCTGACGCAGATCCCGAATGGCTTTATCTGACGGGGTCTTCGTGAAGTCGAAACGGTTGCCCGCAATAGAGAGCGTGCCTGAGCGCGGCATCTCAAGCAGGTTGAGTACGCGCAGCAGCGAGCTTTTCCCGGCTCCACTTGGGCCAAGTAACACCAGTGTTTCACCCTGAGGGCAATCCAGCGTGATATCGAACAGCGCCTGATGTGCGCCATAGAAGCAGTTAATGCCGTTTAATTGAATACTCATTGACACTCGATACTGGCAGTCTGATAGCTATTGAAGCCGCAGATACTACCTTTGACAGAATAGTTATGCAATATTTATGCGTTAAAAGTTAAATGCAAACCGCATTCTTCTCTAAACATAGCACAAAATAGCGAGGTCACCAGTGGGCAAGAATAAATGTCGGCATTCTATGCAGAATGCCAGACAATTTATGGGGGTTATGATTTAAGCGGGTGAATGGGGCGGTTAGCGGTTTTCGACAGACTGGCGCAACGTCCCGGCTGGCGCGTGTACGCTGCCGCCCAGATAGCGTACATCATCAACGACCCAGCACTGACCTTCACGGATCATCAGCACTTCATCACGCCAGCTTTGGTCACCTTGTTTCAGCTCTACGCGCAGTGGAATGTTGCGTGCATCACTATTCGGAATAGTCGATGCGCTGGCGACACTGGCGCTGTCTGGTAACGTAGCGCGACTGGAGAACGGATCGCTGTTAAACAGGTCGCGGTGTGCATTATCGCGGCTGGCGTCGGTCAGCAGTTTAGCCAGATTGTCGCTCAGGTACGGACGAAGGGCGGTAATGTCATTGTTTCGATGCTGAATACGGTAATCATAGAATTGTTGAGCCACGCTGTCTGGCCCACCTTCTATGCATGAACCACTACGCGTGCCGTTATCTTTATAGACCGGCGTCACGGTCGTACAGGCGCTGAGAAGTAGTGCACATGGAACCAGCAGAGAGAGTTTCGAATAGCGCATAATGATTTCCTTATAAGCTTCCTACTAATTGTGTTCTACGATGAACAATTCGGTCTCACTAAAGATTGTATGATCGATTAACACATTGTTTTTGCTAAAGCAAATTCGCGGACACCCCACCTGAAGCATGTTGGTGGCGCTCGTTGCCAGCTTCAGCTTTAGTATATCAACCTGCAACGGGGCGTTGGCGGCCATTCATGCTTCTTATACTGTATAGACCATCTGAGCATTTGCATGTTCTATTTGCCGCGCTTTACGCCTGGCTAAACAAAACTCATGCCGTGTTGTTGGCTATAAGGGACTCCGGATGGCTAAAATAAGAGTTGCTTAATCTCGGTGCCCGTGCGTTAATGATCCGGTCGGTTTGAATAACAGACGATATACAAAGTAGTTTACTCAAGCAGTTCTCATTTTCAGGTGTAATCCGTTTATCCCCTCTTTGAGTCTCTTCATTAAGCACTACGAAGTTTCTGTCATAAAAACCAAGCTTGCCGAAAGGCTCAAATTAAGGAATAAATATATGTCTACTAAAATGACTGGTTTAGTTAAATGGTTCAATCCTGAAAAAGGTTTTGGCTTCATTACGCCTGCAGATGGCAGCAAAGATGTCTTTGTCCATTTCTCAGCGATTCAAAGTAATGAGTTTAAGTCACTGAATGAAAACCAGAAAGTCGAATTCGGTGTGGAGCAGGGACCTAAAGGTCCATCCGCAATTAATGTTGTGGCGCTTTGAGGTAACTATTATTACTAATCATATTCACTTTCGCTGTCCATGTTGCCATGGCTCCCAATACAGAACATCAACCTTTGATGTTACTGAAGGAAATCCATTCGGGGCAAAATGTATTTTTTGTAAATCAAAAATGATTACATTTGATAACGTAGCAATGTACATTCAGTCCGGCCAGGCGCCATTAGATTTCAGAAAATAATAACTTCAGGCCCCCAAACATCTGGGGGATTTTTTATTTCTGGCGGCATAACAGTCAAATAAAAATAAAAAACGCACCACCTGAAACCGCTACACATCAACAAGGATAGCAGTTTTATTTGGCGGGCTTTCCTTTGAGTGTCATAGTGTATTGGTTTGATAATGCTTTTGAGATTGTGCTCTTAGTGCAAAAAGGAGATTAACCATGCAGTTTTCGACAACCCCTACGCTGGAAGGACAGAGCATCGTGGAGTACTGCGGTGTTGTTACCGGCGAAGCCATTTTAGGCGCGAATATCTTCCGCGATTTCTTCGCCGGCATTCGCGATATTGTTGGCGGTCGCTCCGGCGCGTATGAAAAAGAGCTGCGTAAAGCGCGTGAAATTGCTTTTCAGGAGCTGGGCGAACAGGCGAAAGCGCTGGGTGCTGATGCGGTGGTCGGTATCGATATCGATTACGAAACCGTAGGCAAAGACGGTAGCATGCTGATGGTGAGCGTCAGCGGTACCGCGGTGAAAACTCGCCGATGAAACGTCTGTTGTGTCTGCTGGCATTTACGCTGTTGCTGGTGGGATGTGCTGGCGAAAAAGGGATTGTCGACAAAAACGGGTATCAGTTAGATACCCGCCGTCAGGCCCAGGCTGCTTATCCGCGCATTAAAGTACTGGTTATCCATTACACGGCCGATGATTTTGACTCTTCCCTGGCTACGCTGACCGATAAAAACGTCAGTTCACACTATTTGATCCCCGCAGTGCCGCCGCTTTACCATGGTAAGCCGCGTATCTGGCAACTGGTGCCGGAAAAAGACCTGGCCTGGCATGCGGGGATTAGCTTCTGGCGCGGTGCTACGCGTATTAACGATACCTCAATTGGCATTGAGCTGGAAAACCGCGGCTGGCAAAAATCAGCGGGCAGCAAGTATTTTGCGCCGTTTGAGCCCGCGCAGATTCAGGCGTTAATCCCATTGGCGAAAGATATCATCGTCCGCTACGACATAAAACCGCAAAACGTGGTGGCTCATGCAGACATTGCGCCGCAGCGTAAGGACGATCCCGGCCCGCTGTTTCCGTGGCAAGCACTGGCCGCTCAGGGCATTGGCGCATGGCCGGATGCTCAGCGTGTGGCATTTTATCTCGCCGGACGAGCGCCCCATACGCCGGTAGAAACCGCGTCATTGCTCGATCTGCTGTCACGCTATGGTTATGAGGTAAAAGCTGAGATGACGCCGCGTGAACAGCAGCGGGTGATTATGGCATTCCAGATGCACTTCCGCCCGACGTTGTGGAATGGCGTGGCGGACGCGGAAACGCAGGCGATTGCCGAAGCGTTACTGGAGAAATACGGGCAGGGTTAACGCAGACACCAATGCCTGATGGCGCTTCGCTTATCAGGCCTACGGTTAATTTTGCAGGATTTTGTGACGCTTGTGCCGCCCCCCTGCAATGGCTATCAGCCTAACGCGGCAGCTTACCGTGGTCGCGCAGCCAGGCCGCGGTACGCTCAATCCCTTCATCCAGCGTCACAACTGGCTGATAACCTAACTCTTCCTGGGCGCGGCTGGTATCCAGCGTAAAGTCAAAATTCAGCTTCGAAACGCCGTAATGCGTAAGCTTTGGCTCTTTCGCCGATTTATTGCCTAAACGCTCCATGCTGCGGGCAATCATGTCCAGCATCGGGTAGGGCACGGAGCGGATACGGCAATCAATATTCAGCTCGTCGATAAGTTTCTGCACAATACTGCGCAGGGTGCGATGTTCACCGTTGGTTATATTGTACGCGCGACCCGACGGCAGCTTATCGCAGGCTTCCTGACTCGCCAGCCACATCGCGTGAACCGCGTTCTCGTAATAGGTCATATCCACCAGCGCACTCCCGCCGTGCGGCAACAGGATGCTGCCGTAGTGGTACATCATATGGGCGAGGCGGGGAATAAAGACTTTATCGTGAGGTCCGAACAAGCTTTGTGGGCGCAAGACAGTAAAGCGAGTCTGCGGGTTGGCCTGGGCGAGCAGCGCAATCACCTCTTCACCAGCCGCTTTGCTGCGGGCGAATTCGTTGGCGAAGCGATGGGGACGGAAGTCTTCTTTGATATCGCGATGATGGTGATAATCAAAATACAGCGACGGAGAGGAGATATGAATAAAGTTACGTACGCCCCAGGCTACGGCCCACTCGCCCAGACGGCGGGTAGCACGAACGTTGGCCAGATCAAAAGCTTCCTGAGTTCCCCATGGAGAGGTGAAACTGGAGCAGTGCCACAGCGTGTCAATGCCGGCCAGCATCACTTTTGCCTGCGAAGAAACCAGCTCGGTCAAATCCGCATGCACAAACTCTGCGCCCATTTTCTCCAGCAGCTTGCCCATCGCTTCGTTGCGACCGGTGGCTCTGACGCTGACGCCTTTGCTGCATAAAAACTCAACCGCGTTTCGGCCCAAGCCGCTGGTGGCTCCGGTAACCAGTACCTTCATATCAATCCACTGTGTTTAAAAAACGTCGTGCGCATTCTTCCGTGAATTACGCCTGTATGCAATGGGAAACATGAAAGAATACAGGCTCTTTTTATCATTAGTCTGTGATTTGTTCTGCAAGTTTGGCTATACGCTTCGCCATCCCCCTGAAAATGAACAGGTGGGCGGGGATCATCAACAGCCAGTAGAAGAGGCCAGGCATACCGTGCGGATGCCACCACGCGCGTACATCAATGCGTCGGTGATCGCCTTTATCTTCCAGTGTGAAGCTCAGGCGACCCAGTCCCGGCGCTTTCATCCCAAACAGCAGCGTCAGCTGTTTCTCCGGCTCAACGATGATGACTTTCCAGCTATCAACGGTGTCGCCAACTTGCAATAGTGGGTGTTCGGGACGACCTTTTGCCAGCTTATGGCCGACCAGCAGGTCCAACGCCGCGCGCGTCTTCCATAGAATATTGCCAAAGAAATAGCCTTCTTTGCCGCCGAGTCGATTCACAACCTGCCACAGCGCTTTTGTGCTGGCAGAGGTTTCAACGCTAAAGCCAGCTTGTTTGGCGAAATAGCCATATTCTGGACGCCAGCGGGCAAACGCCTGTGCGTCGTAACCCCAGTCGCTGGAGTTGACCAGTTTCTCTTCTTCCTTCAACGTGCTGCGCACCGCGTCATCAAAGGCAATCAGTTTTTGAGGGATCAGCGCACGTAATTCGGTGTCATCGGCCAGCAGGTCGTGTTTTAAGCCCTGGATCAGCGCTTTGGCCGTGGTTGGCGGCACTGACGTAATGACGTTTAAAAACCAGACCGAAATCCAGCGGGTAGGAAAGGGGATGGGGATGAGCAGGCGATGTTTACCGCTGACCGCCATAAAATGCTCGAACTGTTCCTGATAGCTCAACACCTGCGGCCCGGCGGCTTCGAGGACGCGGTGATGTGGTGTGGGGTTTTCCAACAATGCCACCAGATAGTACATTAAATTCTCCAGCGCGATAGGCGTGGTACGCGAGCGTACCCAGCGTGGAGGGGTGAGAACCGGCAGGTTGTAAACCATATCGCGCATGACTTCAAAGGCAGCGGAACCCGCTCCCACGATAATGCCCGCGCGCAATTCCGTCATTGGCACGCCTGACTCGCGCAAGGTGTCCGCGGTTATCTGTCGTGCACGCAGATGATCGGATTGTTCATGCCGGGGAGCCTGCAATGAGCTCAGGAAAATAAGCTGTTTAACTGGCGTATTACGCAGCGCATCGCGCACGTTCATCGCCACCTGGCGTTCGTGGGCGATAAAATCACCGCCTTCGCCCATACCATGAACCAGATAATAAACCGTATCAACACCCGTCAGCAGCGGGGTGAGGTTATCTGGCCAATTCAAATCGACCTTGTGGCAACTGACATTGGCCAGTTGCTGCTTTTCCAGCCGTTCAATGCGACGTGCCGCAGCCAACACCTGATGCCCTTGCTGACTGAGCGCCTGTACTAAATGCTGACCAATGTAGCCACTGGCGCCAAGAACCAAAATCCGTTGCGGCACGCCCATCTCCTTATTGGGTTAAAAAAGCGCGCCAGTGGGCGACGACTTCAGCAAGTTGTTCACGTGATACGTCCAGGTGCATCACCAGGCGCACAATCGGGGAGGCGTTAATCAGCACACCTTGCGCTTTCATATACTCGCCCAGCGCGGTAGCGTGCTCTTCGCCAACGCGAACAAACAGCATATTGGTATCGTGGCGCATGACGTCTGCGCCTGCTTCGCGCAGCTGTTCCGCCATCCAGGCGGCGTTGTCATGATCTTCCTGCAAACGCGCCACGTTATTTTTCAACGCATACAGTCCGGCTGCAGCCAGAATCCCAGCCTGACGCATTCCGCCGCCGGTCATTTTGCGCCAGCGAATAGCGCGTTTGATGTACTCGTGGCTGCCGGCCAGCAGTGAACCAACGGGGGTACCGAGGCCTTTGGAGAGGCAAATGGTGAACGAATCACAGTATTGCGTGACATCTTTAAGTTCACAGCCGTAGGCGACGATGGCGTTAAAAATACGTGCGCCGTCGACGTGCAGGGCAAGATTACGCTCACGGGTGAATTCCCAGGCGTCTTTCAGATACTCGCGCGGCAGCACTTTGCCGTTGTGGGTATTTTCCAGACTGAGCAAGCGGGTGCGGGCAAAGTGGATATCGTCCGCTTTGATTTTCGCAGCTACTTTGTCCAGAGGCAGGGAGCCATCTGGTGCGGCGTCGATAGGTTGCGGTTGAATGCTACCGAGCACCGCTGCGCCACCTGCTTCGTAGAGATAGTTATGCGCGCCCTGACCGGCAATGTACTCTTCGCCACGCTGACAATGGCTGAGCAGCGCCACCAGGTTAGCCTGAGTACCGGTAGGTAAGAAAATAGCGGCTTCTTTACCAGAAAGTTTTGCGGCGTATTGCTGGAGGGCGTTAACGGTAGGGTCGTCTCCATATACGTCATCCCCGACTGGGGCTGCCATCATCTCTTCCAGCATGGCGCGACTCGGCCGGGTGACGGTATCACTGCGTAAATCAATCATGGTGTCTCCTTATTACACTTCATCCTTCAAGCTGCCTCGGCGTTGGCCGCACCCTTAAACCCCAGTCACATAGTATACCTATGCTCCTGGGGATTTTCGGGCTAGCCGCCTTGAGGCATCATGAATGATTTTGTGTGTGATTTAATAAGGATGTTTTACCTGAGCCAGTTCGTTTTCGCCAGTTCGATCACTTCATCACCGCGTCCACTGATGATTGCACGCAGCATATACAGGCTAAAACCTTTGGCCTGTTCGAGTTTGATCTGCGGCGGGATCGCCAGCTCTTCTTTCGCCACCACCACATCGACCAGCACCGGGCCGTCAATCGACATCGCCCTTTGTAGCGCTTCATCAACCTCTGAGGATTTTTCCACGCGAATGCCTGTAATGCCACAGGCTTCGGCAATCCGCGCGAAGTTGGTGTCGTGCAGTTCAGTGCCGTCGGTCAGATAACCGCCAGCCTTCATCTCCATCGCCACAAATCCCAGTACGCTGTTGTTGAAGACAATAATCTTCACCGGCAGCTTCATTTGGACAACCGACAGAAAGTCTCCCATCAGCATGCTAAAGCCGCCGTCACCGCACATTGCCACAACCTGGCGTCCTGGTTCGGTCGCTTGTGCGCCGAGTGCCTGCGGCATGGCATTCGCCATCGACCCGTGGTTAAACGATCCGAGCAGGCGACGTTTGCCGTTCATTTTCAGATAGCGTGCTGCCCACACCGTTGGCGTACCAACGTCGCAGGTAAAGATGGCATCGTCAGCGGCAAAGTGGCTGATCTGCTGCGCCAGATACTGCGGGTGAATGGCTTTATCGCTGGGTTTGGCTAAATCATCCAGCCCTTTACGCGCCTCGCGATAGTGCTCCAGCGCTTTGTCCAGGAATTGCCGCTCGGTTTTCTCTTCCACCAGAGGCAGTAGGGCACGGAGAGTGGATTTAATATCGCCTACCAGCGCCATATCCACTTTACTGTGCGCGCCAATGCTCGCCGGATTGATATCAATCTGAATAATTTTGGCGTCGGTGGGGTAGAACGGGCGATAGGGGAACTGGGTGCCAAGTAGGATCAGCGTGTCGGCATTCATCATGGTATGGAAGCCGGATGAAAAGCCAATCAGCCCGGTCATACCCACATCATAGGGGTTATCGTACTCAACATGCTCTTTACCACGCAGGGCGTGAACAATCGGCGCTTTAATTTTAGCCGCAAACTCAACCAGCTCTTTATGCGCACCGGCGCAGCCGCTGCCGCACATCAGGGCGATATTGCTGGAGTAGCGCAGCAGTTGCGCCAGTTTTCTCAGCTCTTCTTCTTGTGGAGTCACCACCGGGAGCGGTGCATGATACCAGTGCGTGGTGGCGCTTTCAGGTGCAGGTTTTAGCGCCACGTCACCGGGTAAAACCACCACCGAGACGCCACGATTTAATACGGCTTTACGCATGGCAATGGCGAGTACCTGCGGGATCTGTTCTGGGCTGGAAACCAGCTCGCAATAGTGGCTACATTCGCGGAACAACTCTTGCGGGTGGGTCTCCTGAAAATAACCGCTGCCTATTTCACTGGAGGGAATATGCGCGGCGATTGCCAGTACCGGGACGTGGTTACGGTGACAATCAAACAGCCCGTTGATCAGGTGCAGGTTGCCTGGCCCGCACGAGCCTGCGCAGACGGCCAGTTCGCCCGTCAACTGCGCTTCAGCGCCCGCAGCGAAGGCTGCAACCTCTTCATGACGGGTTGGCATCCAGTCAATTGTTCCCATACGATTCAGACTGTCACTCAGACCATTTAGCGAGTCACCCGTTACACCCCAAATGCGTTTTACGCCAGCCTGTTCGAGTGTTTTAGCAATAAAAGCGGCAACCGTTTGTTTCATGGTTTTCCTTCTCCTCTAATGTGATACCGGTTACAAGTTTAGATGAAGATAATAGTTATGCTTCTCATTTCCCCCTTATTTCCGGCAGGTTTCATTTAACCTGTATTAAGCGTAGTTTGTTTTGGACATGGTGAAACAAGGAATAAATTCAAATGGTTATAAAACTATTAAATTCAGTTAACCGAGTACTGACTCACGAAGATTTTGGCAAGTTATTGTTACGCTTTGCCGTAGGTGGGTTGATGCTGTTTCATGGGCTGCATAAACTCTTTGCGGGTATTGATGGCATCAGCGGTATGTTGATAGCGAAAGGTTTCCCTGGCTTTATTGCGTATGGCGTTCTGTTGGGAGAGGTCGTGGCACCGTGTCTGATTATTCTTGGCATCCTGACGCGTCCGGCGGCGTTGGGGCTGGCGTTTACGATGGTTGTGGCATGGCTGATGGTCGGGATGGGGGAAACCTGGACACTGGATAAAACCGGTGCATGGGCGATTGAAAGTCTGGTTTATTTCTTTATCGGCGCGCTGGCCGTGGCGTTTTTGGGGGCGGGGCGTTACTCCGTTGCCGGGAATTCTGCCTGGCGATAGTTACCATCTGAGAGTCAATACCGAGGCGGGAAAGCGTAGCATTGCTCCGCCTCGTCGTTCAATTTGTCGCTAATCTATATGTCGTCACTGTTCCATAGTTTGTGCCGACGTCTCAGCGCTCGCTGCGTCAATGCCCTTGCCATCGCGGCGCCTATTTCAGCGCTGACCACCAGTCCCTGAATAAACGGACGATCGTGCATTAACCACGGCAGCCCGCCAAAAGCGATGCGATTGCGGGCGTTTTCCGGCGCTTGCAGCGTGTAATCTTCGCCGATATCCGGGATCTCATCGCCACAGGCCAGCAGTTGATCGCGTAGCGTTGGGAACGGGATATCTTTGCTCTGCAATGCCCGTTGTCCTCGGGCGTCAATAAACACATCAAATTCGCTGCGCTGACCGTGGTGGGAAATTACCGTCATTTCCTGTTCATTCATGCGCTCATAATCTGTGCCAAGCGCGAGGATCTCAATCAGCCCAGCTTCGTGCAGCGCCAGCAGTCGGCGAACTGACTCTGACGGGATTGCCGCATAGTTATCAATAAATACCCGCGCCAGTCCGCGCTTGAAACGTTTTTCGTCGCGGGCATCAAGATGAGGGACTATCTCCTCGATAACCTCGTGCAGGCGCAGCAAGGTATAGCGCCAGGCGACGGTATGTTGTTTCTGCTTGTTGCGCTCAACTTCTACCAGGTTACGTCTCGCCCAGTCAAAAGGGTCATGCCTGAGCCTGTCGGCGAAATAGACTTCGGGGAACGTGTCGGCGTTAAGCGTCGCAAGCGCCACCTGTTGGCACCAGCCTGGCGCTGCGTCTTGCAGTTGTTGCGCCATAAGCTGAAAGATGCGGTCCAGTAATCCGTTTTGTCCATGGGCAATGGCATCTTCAATTGCTTCTGGCGTCGCGATATTCAGCGATTCATACGGAAGGGGGCAGTAAAAATCCGCTTCAGGCAGTACCCCGCTGCGCGACATCAGGGTCAGTTTCAGGTTTTGACTGTCGGATTTAGGTGTGAATTGCAGTGAATGGTCGGTATTGGTAGTGAAGGTGCCATGCTGACTGGCCACAGCCATCGCTGCGTCGATAGCACTTAACGAGGTGCCCAGAATCCCTACCCGGCAAGCACCAATCTGCGCGTCCATCAGACCGGTCCACGGACTGGGGAAAAATTTGCGTTCCTGAGCATCCGTTTCAGGCCACAGATGACCAGTGGCGATAGCGGCGAAATCCACCTCAACGGGCTGTGACGCGTGGTTGATCCACAAAGAAACCCCATTCGGGTCTGCTCGCAGGTCGGTGACTTCGCTTGATTCATGTACGCGAATCGTGAAACCGGCTTGTTGCGCTTTCTCGACAATGGCTAAAAAACGATCGCGATAATAGTCGCCGAGGATCACGCGGGGCAAAAATTGCCGCTCATGCAAAGACGCGCGTTCAATCTGAAACTGGGCCAGATAGTCATCACTTTGATTCTGAAGCCACGTCAGATAACTGATATAGATCGGTGGGATCTCAATGCTGGCTATATTTGCCAGCATGTGGTCTGCGTTGTTGTCGCTATTGTAAGGCATGCCAACGCCCGCCTCTTCAGCTTGCTCGTAAAGCTCTATTTCCAGCGGTTCACCGCGCTCAACCAGGGCATGAAACGTATAAATCCCGGTGGGACCGACGCCGACAATGGCCACTTTTTTCATGGGGATCCTTGTAGAAAGTTCGACGTGCTAGTCGGGTATTATGTTTAATCTGCGCAGGGTAAGTGTGGTCGATAATTTGCGGGGAGAGTGAAAACATCAGAATTTTGCAACGCCTGACAGCATAAAAAAAGGCCACCCGGTACAGCCAGGCGGCCTTTTGCACATCAGATCCCGGCCAATTACGCCAGCACTAAATCACCCTGCGGATGACAGGAACAAGCCAGCACATAACCTTCAGCGATTTCTGCGTCGGTCAGCGTCATAGTGCTGCTGACCGTGTAGTTACCGTCAACCACTTTGGTTTTGCAGCAGCCGCAAACACCTGCACGGCATGCGGCGACAACCGGAACCTTGTTGCTTTCCAGCGCTTCCAGCAGCGTACTGCCCACTGGCGCGTAGAACTCTTTCGCCGGCTGTAGCTTGGTAAACTTCAGGCCACTGGTGGCGGCTTCGGCAACAGGTGTGAAGAACTGCTCTTTAAAGAAGCGCGTCACACCTAGCGCTTTGACTTCTTTCTCGACCAGATCCATATACGGTGCCGGGCCACAGGTCATCACGGTACGCGAGGTCAGATCCGGTACGCTTTTCAGCAGTTCGGTCGTCAGTCGGCCGGAAACAAAACCTTCTGTGGCATTGTTTTCAGCAACTAATGTCACCGGATATTCGCGCCACTCGTCGGCAAAAATGACATCTTGCGGCGAGCGAACGTTAAAGATTACCTGTACATCCGCTTGTGGGCGGTACTTTGCCAACCAGCGACGCATTGACATGATTGGCGTAACACCACAGCCGGCGGCCAGCATCAGGAACTTGTCTTCCGCTTTATCTTCACAGGTGAACTCACCCATTGCATCGGACAGCCAGATATAGTCGCCGCGCTTCACGTCGCGGGTTAGCCACTGTGAACCTGCGCCATCGTCAATCCGGCGGATGGTCAACGTGATGTACTCGCTAACGCCCGGCGTTGAAGAAATGGTGTAAGCACGCAGCGTATCCGCTGAATTACGTACGCTGACCAGTGCATATTGCCCGGCGCGGTAAGGATAATAATCGTGGCATAGCAACGAAATTGTCCATACATCCGGCGTTTCCTGATGGATGTGGTGAACCTGCATCCGCCATGGGCACTGATGAGTTGGCATTGTCATTCTTTACTCCTTACGCGCTCAGCAGTTGCTTCATGTCTTCTTCAACGGTGGTCACGGAACGCAGACCAAATTTCTCGTTGAGAACTGCCAGCAGATCCGGTGTGAAGAAACCAGGTGCAGTCGGGCCAGTGACGATGTTTTTCACGCCCAGAGACAGCAGGGTCAGCAGAATAACAATCGCTTTCTGTTCGAACCAGGAGAGCACCAGAGACAGCGGCAGATCGTTCACGCCACAGCCCAGTTTCTCAGCCAGGGTTACCGCCAGGATGATGGCAGAGTAAGCATCGTTACACTGACCAGCATCCACCAGACGCGGCAGGCCTTCGATATCGCCGAACTCCAGTTTGTTGAAGCGGTATTTACCGCAAGCAAGGGTCAGGATCAGGCAGTCATCCGGCACGCTGGTGGCGAAGTCGGTGAAGTAGTTACGTTCACCACGTGCACCGTCACAACCGCCAACCAGGAAGATGTGACGCAGTTTTTCGCGGCTCACCAGGTCGATCAGGGTATCAGCAGCGCCCAGCAGAGTCTGACGACCGAAACCTACGGTGATCAGGTGCGGGATTTCGCTGTACGGGAAGCCAGCCATCTGCTGTGCCTGAGCGATAACCGGACCGAAGTTGTCGCCTTCGAGGTGGCTCACACCCGGCCAACCGACGATGCTACGGGTCCAGATACGGTCGTCGTACGCGCCAACGGTCGGGTCTATGATGCAGTTAGAGGTCATGACGATCGGACCTGGGAAGCGGGCAAACTCTACCTGCTGGTTCTGCCAGCCGCTGCCGTAGTTGCCGATCAGGTGCTTGAACTTACGCAGTTCCGGGTAGCCGTGCGCCGGCAGCATTTCACCGTGGGTATAAACGTTAACACCGGTACCTTCGGTCTGCTCCAGCAGGTTGTACAGATCTTTCAGGTCGTGACCGGAGATCAGGATGCACTTACCTTCGGTTGCTTTTACGTTGACCTGAGTCGGGGTCGGGTGGCCGTATTTGGTGGTTTCACCGGCGTCCAGAATGCTCATCACTTTGAAGTTCATCTGGCCGATTTCCATTGAACACTCCAGCAGAGCGTTCATATCGGCAGGCCAGGTACCCAGCCACGCCATGATTTTGTGGTACTGAGCGTAGATTTCGTTGTCGTACTGACCGAGAACGTGCGCGTGCTCCATGTAAGCTGCCGCACCTTTCAGGCCGTACAGACACAGCAGACGCAGGCCGAGAATGTTCTCGCCGATGGCTGCTTTGTCTTTGTTCGGGGTAAATTCAGCGGCCTGACGTTGCAGGTCGCCCAGATCGTCGCTGACCAGTTGCAGATCGGCCATCGGGTTGGTGACCGCTGCGTTCGCGTCGATGTTCAGGCATTGCGCTTTTAGGGCGTCGCGCATGGCGATAGCTTCACGGGCATAGCCAACAATACGCGGGGAATCGAAGTTAACGTTAGTCAGCGTGGAGAAGAATGCACGCGGCGCAAAGTTATCAACCTCATGGTCGATAATGCCGTATTCACGTGCTTTAACAGCCCATGCAGACAGACCTTGTAGGGAAGCAATCAGCAGATCCTGCAAATCGGAGGTTTCAGCCGTTTTACCGCACATACCCTGCGCGTAAGAGCAGCCGTTTCCTGCCGGAGTACGGATGGTTTGTTCACATTGCACACAAAACATGGTCACACCTTTTAAAGTTATATTTAATATACATGTTTAAGGTTATGCCTGTGCGCGAAGGGATAAAAGGGATTTCTGCTACTACTTGCAGGGAGATTGATTTAGCGCAATTTTGGCGGTAGCTGACTACCGCCAGAGAGGTATTTGTCCCGGCGTCAGGCGGAGAAAAACGCCATCAGCAGAGGCACTAACAGACTCAGAATAAAGCCGTGGACGATGGCTGCCGGGACCATTTCCAGACCGCCGCTGCGTTGTAAAACGGGCAGGGTGAAATCCATTGATGTCGCGCCGCATAATCCCAGCGCGGTAGAGCGGCTGCGGCCCACCATTCCTGGAATCAACATAATGGCGATCAGCTCACGGGCCAGGTCGTTAAAGAAGGCGGCACTACCAATTATGGGCCCGAACGATTCGGTTAACAGAATACCGGACAGGGAATACCAGCCAAAACCTGATGCCATCGCCAGCGCGGTTTTCAGCGGCAGACCGAGGATCAAGGCATTGATAACCCCCGCCAGCATCGAACTGGCGACGACGACGACGGCCACGATCATCCCCCGACGGTTCAACACAATTTGCTTTAAGGTCATGCCGCTGTTGCGCAGTTGAATCCCCACCAGGAACAGTAAAAAGATTAACGTATATTCGCTGGCTTCGGTGGCATGCTGCAGAATGGGAAGCCCAGTGAGGCCGAGCAGGAAGCCGATGACGACGACGCCGCAAAGCTGAAGCGACTCAAGCGCCATTGCAATTCGCGAGGGGAGCTTTTCTTGCTTGTGGTTGTGTCTCCAGGGCAGCGAACGCTCCAGCCAGAACAGCGCCGCAATATTACACAGTATAATGACCGTCACGCTGACCGCAGAATAATGAAGAATGGCTAACAGGTTGCTGGCGAGATTATCCAGAAACGCCAGGCTAATACCCATAAAAAAGAGAATAAGGTAGACGATCCAGCTTAACAGGCGATTGATAAGTTGTAATGCAGCCCTGTGCCGGAGCGGAATAAGGTAGCCCACAATAAGGGGAACCAGAATGATTAACAGCCCTGAAAACATGAAAATCAGATCCTTGCTGAGAAGTAAGACGAAATGCGTCACTATAACCTAAATAATTCAAGTTGCAGGAAGGCGGCAAGGGAGTGAATCCCCGGGAGCGTACATAAGTACGTGACTGGGGGGAGCGAGCGCAGTCAACACATCTGCAACTTGAAGTATAACGGGTATACACACTACTCAATGCAAAGAGGGGAGTAAAGTTGCAAATAAAAGGAAATATAGAGAGGAAAAAAAAGACCTGACTTTCGCCAGGCCTTTTTGTTAGCGATTAATCGCGTTTTTCCAGCAGGGTGCGGTAAATAAGACCGCCGAGAACCCCACCGATAATCGGCATGACCCAGAAGAACCACAATTGTTGCAATGCCCAGCCGCCCTGGAAAATGGCTACTGCGGTACTACGTGCCGGGTTCACGGAGGTGTTGGTGACCGGAATACTGATCAAGTGAATCAGTGTTAACGCCAGACCAATTGCGATAGGTGCAAAACCTGCCGGAGCATGTTTATCGGTCGCGCCGTGGATCACTAATAAGAAACCTGCGGTCAGAATAATTTCAATGACGACGGCAGAAAGCATGGAATAACCGCCTGGTGAATGTTCACCAAAGCCGTTCGAAGCAAAACCACTGGCCGTTGCATCAAAACCTGCTTTACCGCTGGCAATAAGATACAGTGCCGCAGCTGCAACAATACCGCCTACAACCTGAGCAATAACGTAACCAATAACATCTTTTGCCGGGAAACGACCGCCAGCCCATAAACCGAAGGTTACCGCCGGGTTAAAATGCCCACCTGAAATATGACCCACAGCGAATGCCATGGTTAATACTGTCAGGCCGAATGCCAGCGCGACACCGGCAAATCCAATTCCCAATTCCGGGAATGCGGCTGCCAGCACTGCACTACCGCACCCACCAAAAACGAGCCAAAACGTACCGAAGAATTCAGCTGCTAATTTCCTGAACATAACCACCTCAATTAAAAGTTCCGGGTTCGTGTTCCTTGCCCGGTAATTCATCGCTAAAAGGGACGATGATGAAAGAGCGGGTATTTTAGAAAAAAATATCATCCCTTCGCCAGTTAAATTGATGAAAAAATTTGATTTAAGGCAATATGTTGCGATTCCTTTTTGAATCTTGGGTGAATGAAGCATAGTTCAATTAGCGAAAGGACGATGATTAAGTTCTGAAATTATATTCAGGAGAAAACATAAGAAGAATATTCTTATTTTTTTTGCTTTTGCGATTCACACCAGATTGATATCGGGTGTCCTGAGCGACCGCTTGCCGTTATACTCCTGATAACTTGAAGGAAAAAGTTAGCATTTCCGGAGGCTATATGATTCTCGAACGCGTTGAGATTGTTGGATTTCGCGGTATTAACCGTCTGTCGTTGATGCTGGAGCAGAGCAACGTGCTGATTGGGGAGAACGCGTGGGGTAAATCCAGTCTGCTGGATGCCTTGACCCTGCTGCTGTCGCCGGAGTCAGACTTGTATCATTTTGTCCGCGAGGATTTCTGGTTCCCGCCGGGTGATATACAGGGCAGGGAACACCACCTGCACATTATCCTGACGTTTCGTGAATCCCAGCCGGGTCGTCACCGGGTGCGTCGCTATCGTCCTCTGGAAGCCAGTTGGACGCCTTGCCAGGATGGCTATCACCGCATTTTTTATCGCCTGGAAGGCGAGTGTGCGGATGACGGTAGCGTTCTGACCTTACGCAGTTTTCTTGATGGCGACGGCCATCCATTACCTCTCGATGACATTAACGATCAGGCGCGCCACCTTGTGCGTCTGATGCCGGTACTGCGTCTGCGCGACGCGCGATTTATGCGACGGATCCGCAACGGTACCGTGCCGGACTCGGCGGATGTCGAAGTCACCGCCCGCCAACTGGATTTTCTGGCGCGTGAGCTGGCTACCCGGCCGCAAAACCTGACCGACGGGCAGATCCGCCAGGGGTTATCGGCCATGGTTCAGTTGTTGGAGCACTATTTTTCCGAGCAGGGGGCTGGCCAGTCCCGCTACCGTCTGATGCGCCGTCGCTCCAATAACGAACAACGGAGCTGGCGCTATCTGGACATTATTAACCGCATGATTGATAAACCCGGCGGACGTACGCACCGGGTTATTCTGTTGGGCCTGTTTTCGACCTTGTTGCAGGCCAAAGGCACGCTAAGGCTGGATAAAGACGCCCGACCTTTACTGCTGGTGGAAGATCCGGAAACGCGTTTACATCCCATCATGCTGTCGGTGGCCTGGCACTTGTTGAATTTACTGCCTCTGCAGCGAGTGGCGACCACCAACTCTGGTGAGCTGCTGTCCCTTACGCCTGTTGAGCATGTTGTTCGTCTGGTACGTGAATCATCCCGCGTCGCTGCCTGGCGGCTGGGGCCGGGTGGGATCAGTGCAGAAGATGGTCGGCGAATCGCATTTCATATTCGTTTTAATCGTGCGTCATCGTTGTTTGCCCGCTGCTGGCTGCTGGTGGAAGGTGAAACGGAAACATGGGTTATTAACGAACTGGCCCGCCAGTGCGGACACCACTTTGATGCAGAAGGGATTAAAGTCATTGAATTTGCCCAGTCCGGTCTTAAGCCGCTGGTTAAATTCGCCCGCCGGATGGGGATAGAGTGGCATGTGCTGGTCGATGGCGATGAAGCCGGGAAAAAGTACGCGGCCACGGTACGTAGCTTATTGAATGACGACAGAGAGGAAGAGCGTGAGCATTTGACCATGCTCCCCGCGCTGGATATGGAACACTTTATGTATCGCCAGGGGTTTGCTGACGTCTTTCACCGGGTGGCGCAAATCCCTGAGAATGTGCCTATGAATATGCGCAAAATTATCTCCAAGGCGATACATCGTTCGTCAAAACCGGATTTAGCCATTGAGGTGGCGATGGAAGCCGGGCGGCGGGGCGTTGATGCGGTGCCAACGCTGCTGCGAAAAATGTTTTCCCGCGTGCTGTGGCTGGCACGCGGCAGAGCGGATTAGTGGCGAAACATCGACGACAGCTGCGAATGGATGCTGTCCAGTAGCTGATAGCGGCGGCGGTATTCTGCGCGTTTTTTGCTGGCAATATCCGCCTCGCTTTTTCGCGCCAGCGTGCGTGGAATATGATAGTACCCGTTGCTGTCGCACTCACCGCCAACCGACTCCCAAAAAGCGTTGTAGTCAGAATGGATCACCTTGTTTTTATCGTGGTAGCGTTGACTGCGAAAGATATGCTGTTCATTACTTACAGCCATAACTTTTTCAATATTCAACTGTTCGGCTAAACGGCAAATGGTTTCCATCACAATACGTTTTGGGAAAATTCCATGGCAGGACTTCGTTGCTTTTTGGATTGCTTCGTGTGGTAGTTGCGCATTGCCCTGCACACCGCCAATAAATAATGTACTTTTCCCATTATATTCGCAGAACGTAAACGTCATTTTGGTTAGCACGTCTCCGTGACCATTGCGCACCTGAATGGTGGCTTCACCCTCTTTATCCAGTACCGGAAACATCATCATGGTGATGGTAAATATATCGCCGTCTTTACCTTCGGTTTGCGCCAGATGTAAGCCGTCATTGCTTAATAAGGCGTTAAATTCAGCGGGTAAGAATGCGTGGCGGATAAAATGGTAATGAAAACGCACCGCATCTAAACGCATTTTGCGGGAGAAGTTTGCCGCAAGATAAGGACGGTGCAAACGAACCGGCAGTCGGGGTTGACGGGCGAGCAGGGGGCCAAGATCCGGCCATTGGGCCAGTTCAGTCATCCATTCCTGAGTGAGACGGGGTATCAATAATGAACGCCAGATAAATTTACGACGAAAGCTCCGTTTATCCCAGCAATGTGCGGGCCGTAAATGACCGCTGCTCAGGCTGAAAAAAAGGCCAAAACGCGTGACTGGTTTGGTGGAAAGAAAAGTGCTTTCAGTTAGTTGACTCATAATATAAATCCGATTGATACCCTTGTACTAATTTCAGCACAGCGGATCTTAACCATTCATCAATAACTCTGTTATTCTTGCGCTTTTCAACGGCGATTTATTTAACGTTGATGTTTAGCACTCCACTCTGGTGGGCGTATTGGGGGAATTGGGACATTTATGAAGCTCAAGGGAAAAATCAAAAAACGCTATTTTCTGTTCGCCGTCATCCTTATTGTGGCGGTAATTGCACTTTGGCGAACGCTTAATGCGCCTTTACCTCAGTATCAAACATTAATTGTTCGACCTGGCGATCTGCAACAAAGCGTGCTGGCGACCGGTAAGCTGGATGCGCTGCGTAAAGTTGACGTCGGGGCACAGGTCAGCGGGCAGTTAAAAACGCTGTCGGTTGCGATTGGCGATAAAGTGAAAAAAGATCAGTTGCTCGGTGTTATCGATCCTGAACAGGCGCAAAACCAAATCAAAGAGGTTGAAGCGACGCTGATGGAATTGCGCGCCCAGCGTTTACAAGCCGAAGCTGAGTGGAAGCTGGCGCGGGTCACTCTCTCCCGCCAACAACAGCTGGCGAAAACTCAGGCCGTTTCACAGCAGGATCTCGACACGGCGGCCACCGAAATGGCGGTCAAACAGGCGCAAATTGGCACAATTGACGCGCAAATTAAGCGTAATCAGGCCTCTCTCGATACGGCAAAAACCAACCTTGATTACACCCGCATCGTTGCGCCAATGGCTGGCGAAGTAACGCAAATTACTACCCTGCAAGGGCAAACCGTTATTGCCGCCCAGCAGGCCCCTAATATTCTGACGCTGGCGGATATGAGCACCATGCTGGTAAAAGCGCAGGTTTCTGAGGCTGATGTAATTCACCTGCATCCTGGGCAAAAGGCCTGGTTTACCGTGCTGGGCGATCCGCAAACACGCTATGAAGGTAAGCTCAAAGATGTTCTTCCGACGCCAGAGAAAGTGAATGATGCGATTTTCTACTATGCCCGCTTCGAAGTTCCCAACCCGAAAGGGATCCTGCGTCTGGATATGACCGCGCAGGTCCATATCCAGCTCACTGATGTCAAAAATGTCCTGACCATCCCGCTGTCGGCGCTGGGCGATCCTATTGGCAACAACCGCTATAACGTCAGACTACTGCGTAACGGCGAAACCCGCGAACGTGAAGTGGTTATCGGCGCGCGTAATGACACCGATGTGGAGATCGTGAAAGGGCTGGAAGAGGGGGATGAAGTCATTACCGGTGAGGGCAACGCTGGAGCTGCAAAATGACAGCATTGCTTGAGCTGAGCCATATCCGCCGCAGCTATCCGTCAGGTGAAGGCCAGGTTGAGGTATTGAAGGACGTATCCTTGAGCATTCAGGCCGGGGAAATGGTGGCGATTGTCGGGGCGTCGGGTTCGGGTAAATCGACGCTGATGAACATTCTCGGCTGTCTGGATAAGCCAACCAGCGGTACGTATCGCGTTGCCGGACGTGATGTCTCTACGCTGGATAGCGATGCGCTAGCGCAACTGCGTCGTGAGCATTTTGGTTTTATCTTCCAGCGCTATCACCTGCTGTCGCATTTAACCGCCGCACAAAACGTTGAGGTACCGGCGGTCTACGCGGGCACTGAACGTAAGCAGCGCCTGGCGCGTGCGCAGGAATTACTCCAGCGGCTGGGGTTGGGTGACCGGGTTGACTATCAACCTTCCCAGCTTTCCGGTGGTCAGCAGCAGCGGGTCAGTATCGCGCGTGCGCTGATGAACGGGGGGCAGGTTATTCTTGCCGATGAACCCACCGGCGCACTGGATAGCCATTCCGGCGAAGAGGTGATGGCGATTTTGCATCAGCTGCGCGATCGCGGGCATACGGTAATTATCGTTACTCACGACAGCCAGGTCGCCGCGCAGGCCGAACGGGTCATTGAAATTCGTGACGGCGAGATTGTGCGCAATCCACCGCCACAGAAACCCTCTGGCGGACGCGATATCGCGGAGCCAACGGTGAAAACGGCATCCGGCTGGAGCCAGTTTGTCAGCGGTTTTCGTGAAGCGCTTACCATGGCCTGGCTGGCAATGGCCGCGAATAAAATGCGAACGCTACTGACCATGCTTGGGATCATTATCGGTATTGCTTCGGTGGTGTCGATCGTGGTGGTAGGCGATGCGGCTAAACAACTGGTACTGGCAGATATTCGCGCTATAGGTACTAACACCATTGATATCTATCCAGGCAAAGACTTCGGCGACGACGATCCGCAATATCAACAGGCGTTGAAGTATGACGATTTGACGGCGCTACAGAAGCAGCCCTGGGTCAGTTCAGTAACGCCTGCGGTGTCGAAGAACCTGCGGTTACGCTATGGCAATATCGACGTTGCTGCCAGTGCTAATGGCGTTAGCGGCGACTATTTCAACGTCTATGGCATGACATTTAGCGAAGGGACCACCTTTAACGCCGAGCAACTGGCGGGGCGCGCTCAGGTGGTGGTGCTCGACAGCAATACCCGTCGTCAGTTGTTCCCCAATAAAGCGAAAGTTGTTGGCGAAGTCGTGCTGGTGGGGAATATGCCTGCTACGGTGATTGGTGTTGCAGAAGAGAAACAGTCGATGTTTGGCAGTAGCAAGATCCTGCGGGTCTGGCTGCCTTACAGCACTATGTCCGGGCGCATTATGGGACAGTCGTGGCTGAACTCGATCACCGTGCGGGTGAAGGATGGTTTCGACAGTGCCCAGGCCGAACAGCAACTGACCCGACTGTTGACGTTGCGCCACGGTAAGAAGGATTTCTTCACCTGGAATATGGACGGCATCTTGAAAACCGCCGAAAAGACCACACGTACATTACAACTCTTCCTGACGCTGGTGGCGGTGATTTCGCTGGTGGTCGGTGGGATTGGCGTGATGAATATTATGCTGGTTTCAGTAACCGAACGAACGCGTGAGATTGGTATTCGTATGGCGGTTGGCGCTCGCGCCAGTGACGTGCTGCAACAGTTCTTAATTGAAGCGGTGTTAGTGTGTCTGGTTGGCGGCGCGTTGGGCATTAGCCTGTCGATGCTGATCGCTTTTACGCTACAGCTATTTCTGCCGGGCTGGGAAATTGGATTCTCACCCGTCGCGCTGTTGACGGCGTTCCTGTGTTCGACTGCAACCGGTGTGTTGTTTGGCTGGTTACCGGCGCGGAATGCGGCACGTCTGGATCCGGTAGATGCTCTGGCGCGGGAATAATGCCACAGAGATAAAAATGCCAGCCGCAAGGGCTGGCATTTTGACTGCGGGATGTACACAATGAGACAGAAGAGCTATGCGACAGCTTCTGTTTCAATGACAGGCACGATGACACTGGCATGATTGCCTTTTGGCCCCTGGTGGACATCAAACTGGACAGACTGTCCGGCTTTTAGCGTTCTGTAACCATCCATTTGAATGGTGGAGTAATGGGCGAAAATATCTTCGCCGCCGCCTTCAGGGCAAATGAAACCAAACCCTTTGGCGTTGTTGAACCACTTAACAGTACCCGTTTCCATACTTCGACATCCTTCGTAAATCTTATATAAGTAAGATGGAATGAACCGGTGGCGGAGTGGGGGCTGTTCAAAACCTCGCCAACTCTCGAAACTACAATTTAGAGAAATCAGGCGGGGCGTCAAGCGCCATGCAGACGGAATAGGGTAAAAATGCATCAAAATTTGAAGCAGTTAACGCTATTGTCGGTTATGTGACAGATGTCGCGGATGGCACTAATAGATGATAGTTATCTAATACTTGAGGTAGATTGATTGTGCGCATAGGCTGCTTGTCAGCGGCAAGATTTTCTGCCGGAAACCGTAACTGAAGATGACGACTGACAATGGGTAAGACGAACGACTGGCTGGATTTCGATCTGCTGGCGGAAGACAAATTGCGCGACGCGCTAAAACCGCCATCTATGTATAAAGTGATATTAGTCAATGATGATTACACTCCGATGGAGTTTGTTATTGACGTGTTACAAAAATTCTTTTCTTATGATGTAGAACGTGCAACGCAACTGATGCTTGCAGTTCACTATCAAGGCAAAGCTATCTGCGGCGTGTTTACTGCCGAAGTGGCTGAAACCAAAGTAGCGATGGTGAACAAATATGCGAGGGAGAACGAGCATCCGTTGCTGTGTACGCTGGAAAAAGCCTGAATGCAGGCATAAACATTGGGGGAGGTGCCTATGCTCAATCAAGAACTGGAACTCAGTTTAAACATGGCTTTCGCCAGAGCGCGCGAGCACCGACATGAGTTTATGACCGTCGAGCACTTGTTACTGGCGTTGCTCAGTAACCCATCGGCCCGCGAAGCGCTGGAAGCGTGTTCTGTGGATCTGGTGGCGCTCCGTCAGGAACTCGAAGCCTTCATTGAACAGACCACACCTGTATTGCCTGCCAGTGAGGAAGAACGCGACACGCAGCCAACGTTGAGTTTTCAGCGTGTACTGCAACGCGCGGTCTTTCATGTTCAGTCCTCCGGGCGCAATGAAGTTACCGGCGCAAATGTGCTGGTCGCTATCTTCAGCGAGCAGGAATCTCAGGCGGCTTATCTGCTGCGTAAGCATGAAGTAAGTCGTCTTGATGTGGTGAATTTTATTTCTCATGGCACGCGCAAAGACGAACCCAGTCAGTCTTCTGACTCTGGGAATCAGCCAAATAACGAAGAGCAAGCTGGCGGGGAGGACCGTATGGAGAACTTCACGACTAACCTTAACCAGCTTGCCCGAGTGGGCGGAATTGATCCGCTCATTGGCCGGGACAAAGAGCTGGAGCGCGCCATTCAGGTACTGTGCCGTCGCAGAAAAAACAACCCGCTGCTGGTGGGAGAGTCTGGTGTCGGTAAAACCGCCATTGCTGAAGGGCTCGCCTGGCGTATCGTCCAGGGTGATGTGCCTGAAATCATGGCTGATTGCACCCTTTACTCCCTGGATATCGGCTCGCTGTTGGCTGGCACCAAATATCGCGGTGATTTTGAGAAACGCTTTAAGGCGCTGCTGAAACAGCTGGAACAGGATACTAACAGTATTCTGTTTATCGATGAGATCCACACCATTATCGGTGCGGGTGCGGCATCGGGCGGCCAGGTGGATGCGGCTAACCTGATCAAGCCGCTGCTCTCCAGCGGTAAGATCCGTGTGATAGGGTCCACGACCTATCAGGAATTCAGCAATATCTTTGAAAAGGACCGTGCGTTAGCGCGCCGTTTCCAGAAAATTGATGTCACTGAGCCATCGGTAGAAGAGACCGTACAGATAATCAACGGTCTGAAGCCAAAATACGAAGCGCACCATGATGTCCGCTATACCGCCAAAGCGGTGCGTGCAGCGGTCGAACTGGCGGTGAAGTACATTAACGATCGTCATCTGCCGGATAAAGCGATTGACGTGATCGATGAGGCGGGCGCGCGTGCGCGTCTGATGCCGGTCAGCAAGCGCAAGAAAACCGTCAACGTGGCGGATATCGAGTCCGTTGTGGCCCGCATTGCGCGGATCCCGGAGAAGAGCGTTTCGCAGAGCGATCGCGACACGCTGAAAAACCTGGGCAACCGTCTGAAAATGCTGGTATTCGGACAGGATAAAGCCATTGAGGCGCTGACTGAAGCGATCAAAATGAGCCGTGCCGGTCTGGGACACGAGCATAAACCAGTTGGTTCGTTCTTGTTTGCCGGACCAACTGGCGTCGGTAAGACCGAAGTCACGGTGCAGTTGTCCAAAGCACTCGGCATTGAACTGCTGCGTTTTGATATGTCCGAATATATGGAACGCCACACCGTCAGCCGCCTGATTGGTGCGCCTCCGGGGTATGTCGGTTTCGACCAGGGCGGTTTGCTGACCGATGCTGTTATTAAGCATCCGCATGCGGTACTGCTGCTGGATGAAATCGAAAAAGCGCACCCGGATGTCTTTAACCTGCTGCTGCAGGTGATGGATAACGGCACGCTGACCGACAATAACGGGCGTAAAGCGGATTTCCGCAACGTGGTGCTGGTCATGACCACCAACGCTGGTGTGCGTGAAACTGAGCGTAAATCGATTGGGTTGATTCATCAGGACAACAGTACTGATGCAATGGGCGAAATCAAAAAAGTGTTTACGCCGGAATTCCGTAACCGTCTCGACAACATTATCTGGTTTGATCATCTCTCTACCGAGGTGATTCATCAGGTTGTTGATAAGTTTATCGTCGAGCTTCAGGTACAGCTGGATCAGAAAGGTGTCTCTCTGGAAGTGAGCCAGGAAGCACGTGACTGGCTGGCAGAGAAAGGCTACGACCGCGCAATGGGCGCACGTCCAATGACGCGTGTGGTCCAGGATAACCTGAAAAAACCATTGGCTAACGAACTGCTGTTCGGTTCGCTGGTGGATGGTGGCCAGGTGACCGTTGCGCTGGATAAAGAGAAAAATGAGCTGACCTATGGCTTCCAGAGTGCGCAAAAGCACAAGCCAGAAGCCGCACATTAATCTTTAATCACCTAATCAGCCGGGCGTAATGCCCGGTTTTTTTTCGCCTGATAAAAGTGATTTGAATTGGGATATTCAGGGAGTTTAAACGGCAGGCAAAAAATAAGCCTGCGTAAGGGCGTTTTTCAGGGCAGGTAACATGGGCTTTCAGCGGTGCAATGCGGGTTTGCGCGGCACGCAAGACCACTGAAAGCCATAATAAATTACCCTACTGTGGACACAGTGTGGACACTCTGGGAGTCAACACCACCACGTAGCGGATTGAGTGAAACAGCATCCTGAAGATACTCCGGGGCAAAGTGCGCATAGACCATTGTCTGCTCTATCCGTGAATGTCCCAGTATTCTCTGCAAGGTGATGATACTCCCGCCGTTAATCATAAAGTGGGTAGCAAAACTGTGACGCAATGCGTGAGTTGCTTGCCCGTCCGGTAGATCTGGTTTTACATCTTTCATTGTTCGCCTGAACTTCGGGTATGAGGCATCAGGGAACAGATAACCCTTACCCGCAATCATTACAGCTACTTCCTCAGAGATAGGGACAGTACGCGGTTTGTTCGTCTTTGTTTTAACGAACGTCACCCGATTCTGTATTACGTTCTCAGCTTTCAATTTCGCGGCCTCACCCCATCGAGCGCCGGTACTTAAACAGAGAATCGCGATTTTCTTGTTGTCCCCGTCAAGATTGGCAAGCAACAATGTTATTTCTTCCTGCGTCAGATAGCCTGTTTCTGGTTTCTGCTCCTTGAGCTTTTTCATCCCTCTGAAAGGGTGTTCACCAAAAAACAGTTCCGCATCAATTAGTGCCGTAAACATGCCACTTAGGCAGGTAAGGTCGCGATTGATACTGGCCGGTTTTATGCCTTGCCCTCTGCGAGTACATGCTGTACTGGCTAATAAGCGCTTTGGTTATCTGGAACGCGCAAGGGTCATCAGTGAATCGCCACGGATAATCTAGACACTTCCGAGCCGTTGATAATACTGGTTTTCATATTCTGTCGGTGACATCTGATTGCTCGAACCATGCCGACGCTTACTGTTATAAAACATTTCGATGTAATCAAAAATATCGCTGCGGGCTTCTTCCCGCGTTCCGTAGATCTTTTTCTTTATCCGTTCGCGTTTCAGCAACTGGAAAAAGCTTTCTGCAACCGCATTATCGTGACAGTTACCGCGACGGCTCATGCTCCCCTCCAGGCCGTGTGATTTCAGGAACGACTGCCACTCATGGCTTGTGTACTGACTGCCCTGGTCCGAATGAACCAGCACCTGTTTTTGGGGATTACGCCGCCATACAGCCATCAGCAGTGCGTTCAGGACAATGTCCTTTGTCATCCGGGATTGCATTGACCAGCCGATAATTTTGCGTGAGAACAGATCAACAACCACAGCAAGATACAGCCAGCCTTCGTGGGTCCTGATGTAGGTTATGTCCGTTACCCAACGCTTATCCGGAGCATCCGGATTGAACTGTCGCTGGAGCCTGTTGGGCGATACGATACTGGCCTCGCCTTTGCGTGCCCACGGGCTCCGGTACCCGACCTGAGCCTTTATCCCGGCACGATTCATCAGTCGCCAGACTCTGTTCACTCCGCACTGTTGACCGCTATCCCGCAAGTCCAGATGGATCTTGCGATAACCATAAACGCAACCGGACTCCAGCCAGAACTGTTTGATCTGTCCCGTCAGTCTCAGATCTACCTGGTGGCGCTGAGAATACGGTTGCTTAAACCAGGCGTAAAAGCCACTGGGATGAACATCCAGCACCCTGCAGAGCAGACGAACAGGCCAGCAACGGGAGTTGTCACGAATAAAGGCGTACCTCAGTCGGACAGCTTTGCGAAGTACGCCGCGGCTTTTTTTAATATGTCCCGTTCGTCAGTAACCCGCTTCAACTCCTTCTGGAGTCGGCGGATCTCGGCCTGAGCATCTGACTGTTCTTTATTAGTGGATGAGTCCGGACCGTACTTCTTTATCCAGGCGTAAAGGCTGTGGGTGGTGATATCGAGACGTGTTGCAACGCTGGAAACAGAATGACCGCGATCAATAACCTGTTTGACTGCTTCAATTTTAAACTCTTCGGGATAACGTTTACCGCTCATGGGCACCTCTCTTTAAGTCATCTTAAATGACTCCGAGGTGTCTGTTAAACCCGTGGCGATTCA